>DASXOQ010000130.1:0-117793 GCA_036494165.1 Steroidobacteraceae bacterium | reverse complement strand
CAAGCTCGAGGTGGTGTAGAGTAATCGCGCCGTGAAAATCATCATTTTAGGAGCCGGACAAGTCGGACGTACCGCGGCCTACCATCTGTCCCGTGAAGAAGCCAACGACGTCACGGTCATCGATCACGACGAAGAAATCCTGCGCGACCTGCAGGACCGCCTGGACATCCGTACGGTCAACGGCAATGGCTCGAGTCCGAGGATTCTGGAGGCGGCCGGCATCGCCTCCACCGATATTCTGGTGGCGCTCACCAACTCCGACGAAGTGAACATGCTCGCCTGCCAGGTGGCATGGACCTTGTACCGCACGCCGAAGAAGATCGCGCGCGTGCGCTCCTCCGACTACACCGAGCGCGAAGGCCTGTTCGCCGAGACCGGCGTCGCGGTGGACGTGTGGATCAGTCCCGAACAGCTGGTCACCGAGTACATCGCGCGCCTCATCCGCTACCCCGGCGCGCTGCAGGTGCTCGACTTCGCCGACGGACGCGTGCGCCTGGTCGGCATCCGAGCGCTGCAGGGCGGACCGCTCGTGGGGCAGGAACTGCGAACCTTGCGCGAACACATTCCGAGCGCCGATGCACGCGTGGCGGCCATCTACCGCGCCGGCAAGAGCGTGAAACCCGAGGGCACCACGGTCATCGAACACGGCGACGAAGTGTTCTTCCTCGCAGCCCGCGAAAACATCCGCGCGATCATGAAGGAGATGCGCCGCGAAGAGGCGCCGGCGCGGCGCGTGGTGATCGCGGGCGGCGGCAACATCGGATTCCGGCTCGCCAACGAGCTCGAGGACAAGAACCAGGTGAAGCTCATCGAGCGCGACAACAAGCGCGCGCGGCGGGTGTCCGAGCAGCTGCAGTCCACCACGGTGCTGCACGGCGATGCCGCCGACGAGGAATTGCTGCTGGAGGAGAACATCGACAGCGTCGATGTGTTCGCCGCACTCACCAATTCCGAGGAGGCGAACATCCTTTCCGCCATGCTCGCCAAGCGTTTGGGCGCGCACAAGGTCATGGCGCTCATCAACAAGCCCTCGTATGCGGAACTCATCGAGTCCGGTTCGATCGATGTGGCGATCTCGCCCCAGACCGTGACCATCGGCTCGCTGCTCGCGCACGTACGCCGCGGCGATGTGGTGCGCGTGCACTCTTTGAGGCGCGGCGCCGCCGAGGCGCTCGAAGTGGTGGTGCACGGCGATGCCGACAGCTCCAAGGTGGTCGGCAAGCGCATCGAGGACATCCAGCTGCCCGAGGGCACCACCTTGGGCGCCGTGGTGCGCGGGGACGACGTGATCATCGCGCATCATGACACCACGGTGCAGCCCGACGACCACCTCATCCTGTTCCTGACCGATCGCCGACACATCGAAGCGGTGGAAAAGCTCTTCCAAGGCTCAGCGTCCTTTCTGTGAAAGACATTCTGCTGCCGGTCGCCCACGTCTTCGCCCTCGTGATGATGGTGTTTGCGGTGACCATGCTGGCGCCGCTGATCATGGCGGTGTGGCAGCTGGATCCCGCGCTTTCCTCCTTCGTGATATCCGCGGTGGCCACCTTCGTGCTCGGTGCGCTCCTCTGGCTCGCGACCCGGCGCTTCAGGCGCGAACTCAAAACCCGCGACGGCCTGATGCTGGTGGCGCTCACCTGGGTGGCGTTGCCCGCCGTGGCGGGATTTCCGCTGTGGCATTTTCTGCCCATAAACTTCACCGATGCCTATTTCGAGGCGGCCTCGGGCCTCACCACCACCGGCGGCACGGTGCTCTCCGGGCTCGAATACCTGCCGCGCTCGATCAATCTCTGGCGCCATCTTTTGAGCTGGCTCGGCGGCATGGGCATCATCGTGCTGGCGGTGGCGATACTTCCCATGCTCGGCGTCGGCGGCATGCAGATCTACCGCGCCGAAATGCCCGGCCCCATGAAGGACACCAAGCTCACGCCACGCATCGGCCAGACCGCGAAACTGCTCTGGGCCGTGTATGCGGGGCTCACGGTGGCCTGCATCGTGTGCCTGAAGCTGGCCGGCATGAACTGGTTCGATGCGGTGTGCCACGGCTTCTCGGCGCTGGCGCTCGGCGGATTTTCCACCTACGACGCCAGCATCGGGCACTTCAACTCCATTTCCATCGAAATGGTGCTGACGTTTTTCCAGATCCTCGCGGCGCTCAACTTCGCCACCCACTTCATTGCCTGGCGCGAGCGCGGCCTCGCCGCCTATTTTCGCGATGCCGAGGCCAAGGCCATCCTCGGCGTCTTGGCGGTGAGCTGTGTCGGCATCGCGGTGTTCCTGTTTCTCAAGGGCAGTTATGCCGACTTTCCCACCGCGCTTCGGCATGCCATCTTCAACGTGGTATCGGTGGCCACCGACTCGGGGCTTCACACCCAGGACTATTCGCGTTGGCCGATCTTTGCGCCCATGTGGATGCTGTTCTTGGGCTGCATCGTGTGCAGCTCGGGGTCCACGGGCGGCGGCATCAAGATGATCCGCACCCTGGTGCTCGCCAAGCAGGCGCATCGCGAGCTCAATCAGCTGGTGCACCCGAACATGGTGCGGCCGCTGAAGGTGGGCGGCGCGGTGATCGCCAACCGCGTGGTGTTCGCGGTGCTGGCATTCGTGTTCCTCTACTTCATGAGCGTGGTGGTGCTGGTGTTCATGCAGCTGGCGAGCGGCTTGGACTTCATGACCGCCTTCTCGGCCATCGTCGCCTGCATCAACAACGCCGGCCCGGGCTTGGGCCAGGTGGGTCCGGGCAGCAATTACGGCGTGCTCACCGATTTTCAGACCTGGGTATGTTCGGCCGCCATGCTCTTCGGACGCCTCGAGGTCTTCACGCTGCTGGTGCTGTTCACACCGACGCTGTGGCGCAAGTGAGCGCGTTCGATCAGGCTTCTTCGGCGTTAAAGTCGGATACCTCGTCGGAATCGCCGTCCCGCCAAAGGCGAATTGCAACGTAGAGGATGAGAATCCCGACCGGCGGGAGCAGGTAGCGGGCCCGAGCCCACGCCGATGGCCTGTAGGCTTCGGACTCCGAATATCAATTTTTTTGGCATGATCGATATTCGTCGCGCGAGCCTCAATTCGACCAGCCGGGATCGGACAGTCGGGCGGCGTCGACCTTCGCGAGTACATCCCCGTAGAGCTCAAATCCCAGTCGTTCATAGAAAGGCCGTACCTCGGCATCCGCGACCAGGAGCACCCGCCATACCGGCAGGGCAGAAAGAAGCTCCTGCACGAGTCGCGTACCCACGGCGCGGCGTTGATGATCGGGATGCACCACGACATCGTAAATGGTGGCGTGGTACTCGAAGTCGCTCAGGGCGCGCGCGGCGCCGATCACGGTGGTCCCATCGAAGGCAAAGACCACCAGATCGCTCCTTTGGAAAGCGCGCCGTACCTTGTCCCCCTCCCGGCCCCCAAGGTCGGCCAGGCGAAAGAGCTCAAGCACGTTAAGCCAGTCTATGCCTTCACAATCGCGCTTGAACTCAAGATTTCGGTAGTTCACGGGAGCCTAGTTATAAAAAAATCCCACTTTTCTGGAAATAGGAGCTAGAAAATACAGTTTCTACCCATCGATGACTGACTTAGGAGCCAAAAATATGAGAGCCCGTCAAAATACGGCAGATTTCGTTGAAAGTGGATTTTTAAGACTCAAAATTCGGCTACTTTTGCAAAAAAGTGGATTTTTAAGATGAAAAAGTTCACCCGGCCGCTGCGCGACGCTTCTTCAAAACCTCGAGTACGGTGCTGACGATCGAGCCTTCCGGCTGACGGGTTTTGACGATCACCGAATCGACCTGGTGGTGCACCTCGGCCGGAGGCGCATCGGCGCAAAGAATGATCACCGGCACCTCGGAGGCCATCAGGCGTTGCAGCAGGTCGAGTCCCGAGCCGTCCGGAAGACAGATGTCCAATATGACCAGCGAGAAGCGCCGTTGCTCGAGCAGACGCTGCGCCTGGCTCAAGTTCGTGGCCTGACTGACGTCGGCGAACTCGTCCAACGAGGTCGCCACCACCTTGCCAAGGTCGGCGTCATCCTCGATGTGCAGGATGCTGGGGCGCGCCTTTTCCAGGCTGGCTTCAGTCACCGTGCGGGCGCTCTCATCCATCTGGAAGGGAAACTCCACCCAGAAGGTCGTCCCGACACCCGTCGTCGATTCGTAGCCGATGCTGCCGCCCATGCTCTCGACGATCTGCCGGGTGATGTGCAGCCCCAAGCCCGTGCCGCCGGCGCGGCGCGTGGTGGAGGAATCAGCCTGCGAGAATTTTTCGAAAATGCGGCCGCGAAACTCATCGGGAATGCCGCTGCCTTGATCGGCCACCAGGATGCGCACCCGGGATTCGCCCACCTCGGTGTTTACCCGGATGGGACCGTTGCGGTTGGAGAACTTCGCCGCGTTCGACAAGAGATTGGACAGCGCCTGCACCAAGCGGTCTTCATCCACCCGCACCATCAAGCGCGGATCGATGGGGGAAAGATCGATGGCGACGCCGAATTTCTCCGCATAGGCCTCCATCGCGAGCACGGTCTGCCCGACCAGGTGCTTTAAGTTCAGCTCCTTGACGTTGAGGCGCATCTTGCCCGCCGCAATCTTGTCCATGTCCAAGATGTCGTTGATGAGCACGATGAGCCGCTCGCAGTTCTTGTAGGCGACATCGAGAAGACTCTTCACCTTGTCCGGGAGGCCGCCGGCCATGGCGCCGACGATGAGTCCCAGCGAGCCGCGGATCGAGGTCAACGGCGTGCGCAGTTCGTGGCTCACCACGGATATGAACTCGCCCTTGATGCGATCGACCTCTTTCTGCTCGGATATGTCCTGCACCTGCAGGACGAAGAAACTCGGTTCGCCTTCGCCGCTTCGTACCAGCGAGACGCTCAACAGCACCCAGATCACGCGGCCGCTGCGGTGCAGGTAGCGCTGCTCCATGCGGTAGTGCTTCAAGGTGCCGGCGAGGGTCTGGCGCAGCAGGTCCAGATAATTCTCGAGATCGTCCGGGTGCGTGATGGTCTGGAAGTCGAGTGCCAGCAGCTCTTCCTCGCCGTAGCCCAACAGCGTGCACAGCGCTTCGTTCACCTTCATGAAACGGCCGTTCGGCAGCACCAGCGTCATGCCGATGGACGCGGCCTCCATGGCGGAGCGGAAGGTCTCCTCGCTGGTCTTGAGCGCATCCTCGTAGGCGCGGCGCGCGGTTTCGTCGTGGGAGATCTTGGCGAAGCCGACGATGGCGCCATGGTCGTTGCGGATGGGCTCCAAGAGCACATTCGCCCAGAAGCGCGTGCCGTCTTTGCGCACCCGCCAGCCCTGGCCGGCGTAGCGTCCGTGCCTGGCCGCATCGCGCATGGCTTGCTGCGGGACGCCGGCCGCGCGGTCCTCCTCGGTGAAGAAGGTCGAATAGTGCTTGCCGATGATTTCCTCGTCGGCGTACTGCTTCAGTATTCTCGCGCCGGTGTTCCAGGAACTCACGTTGCCGTCCACATCCAGCCAGTAAATGGCGTAATCGGCCACGCCGTTGATGAGCAGGCGGTGGCGTTCCTCGCTGATGCGCAGCTGCTCTTCGGCCTTGCGCCGCTCCTGCTGCGCCTGCTGGCGCGCCGTGATGTCCTCGATAACCCCGAGGTAGCCGGTCACCGTGCCTTGCTGATTGCGCAGGGCCGACGCGGTGAGGGTGGCGGGAAAGCGCGAGCCGTCCTTTCGCACGAAGGTCCAGTCGCTGCTGTAGGAGGCCGCGCTTTCTAAGGGCAGCGTCACGACCCCGAAACCCGGCTTCACCTCGCGATTCAACTTCGCCGCGAGCGCTTTGGCGCGCTGTTCCACCTCGTAAGCATCGTGCCACAGCGTCGGGGTGTGGCGGCCGATCACCTCATTGGCGGCATAGCCCAAGGCGGCTTCCGCGGCGCGGTTGAACGAGACCACCCTGCCGTCGATGTCGGTGGCGACGATCAGATTGGCCGCACTCGACATGATGGCGGCGTTCAGTTCATTGGCTTCGCTCAAGCCCACCGAGCGCCGCCGCACCAGCAGCACCGCGCGGAACAGCATGAATATGAGCAGGCTCACCAGCAGGCCGCCGACCAGGGACACCAGGGGCAGGCGTGTGCGATGCTGCTGGATGTAGAGCCGGGAGGGCACCAGGTTCAGGGTCCAGACCTGATCGTAGATGCGCACCGGGGTCTTGGAGAGAAAACTCGGGTCGAGTTCCGCGGCCTTTTTTTGACGGCGCAGCAGCGGGTGATCCCCGTGCGTCAGGCTCACATCGAAGTCATCGGCGCCATCGGCCTTCAAGATCCGGTTGAACATGCCGTCGACGGAAAATACCGCCACCAGAAAACCGTCGAAGATGCCGGTGCGCCGCACCGGCATGTAACCCAAGAGCGCGGTATAGCCCTGCGCCAGTTCGAGCGGCGGCGTGAGGGTGACCTCGCTGCGCCCGACGGCTCCTTCCAGCAGCTGCTGGCGCTCCTCGTCGTAGAGCACGTTCAGCCCAACCGTCTTCTCGTTGCCCGCCGTGGGCTCGACCCAGCGGACGTGATAGCTCTCATCCACCCACTCGAGCGCGCGCAGGCCTTCCATCTGGGCCGCGGTGTTCCTGGCATCGGCGCGCCACAGCACCTCCGGCGTGCCGTTCGCCGCGTCCCAGCGCTCGCCCATGCGCCTGAGCGCGTTCAGTTTGCCGTGCGTGTCGTCGGCTAAGAGCGAGGTGAGGCGCTGCGCGCGCTGGTCGACGATGCCCTGGATGAGCCCGTGCTCATCGAGCCTCAACAGGTGATACAGAAAGAATGCGAGCGCGACGGAGCAGATGAGGGCCGCGTAGGAGGGCGCGAAATCGCGTTCGTTCTGAAACCAGGCCTTCAACGTCATCGAGAATTCGGGTATTGCATCGCCACATTGGCCCCCTGTGAGAGAATTCCACCACACTGCCGAACCTTTTGGCATGTTCGCACGGCACTTAGGCATAAACCTCGGCGCCAGCCGATCCCAAAGGGCATCGCAACAAGGGTTGGCGATGCCTGCAGGGAAAAAACACCAGTGAGACCCGGAAGAGAGGATATGACCGATTCGCAAGACTTCGATATCGATACGGGCGTCATCGCCGGCAAGGTAAAGGCGCTCGCCGCGCAGATGCCGCTGCACCTTTTGCTGGTGGACGACGACGAGATCGAGCGAACCCTGATCACCGACCGTCTGGAACGCTACGGCTTCGTGGTCAGCCAGGCGCCGGACGGCGAGGCGGCGCTCGCCGAACTCTCCAAGCGCGACTTTCCGGTGATGATCGTCGACTGGACCATGCCGGTGATGGACGGCATCGCCTTCACCGAGGCGGTGCGTACCCGCGGCATCAAGGATGCCTACATCGTGATGCTCACCGCCAAGGATGGGGAGTTCGACGTCGAGCGCGGCTACGAGGCCGGGGTCGACGACTACCTCAGCAAGAAAGTGCGCGAGGCGGAACTGCTGGCGCGCATCAACACGGCATTTTCCACCTACGCCCTGCG
Source organism: Steroidobacteraceae bacterium (assembly GCA_036494165.1). Lineage (GTDB taxonomy): Bacteria > Pseudomonadota > Gammaproteobacteria > Steroidobacterales > Steroidobacteraceae > Bog-1198. Next base: position 110,310 of record DASXOQ010000130.1, on the reverse strand, counting down.
TCGCGAGGTGGCGGAACTGCGCGCGCGCGTCAGGGCCCTGCAGGCCGCAGGCTAAAGAGAACCGCGCCGCCCATGGATACGCCCGAGCCCAGTCTCGAAGACACCGCCATATTCACGACCACCATCACCATCGCGCCGAAGGTGCTGCTGGTGGACGACGATGAGATCGTGATCGAGTACTTGAAGCCCATGGTCGAGGCGGCGGGCTTCGAGGTGCTGACGGCCACTTCGGGGGAGGCTGCCTTGAAAGGCCTCGCCGAGAATTTTGCGCCCATCGTGATCCTGGACCGCAACATGCCGGGCATGGACGGCCTCGAGGTCACGCGTGCCATCCGCGCAAACATCTTCCCGGGCTACGTGTACGTGATGCTGCTCACCGTGCAGGACGGCGAGGAGGACATACTCGCGGGCTTGGGCGCCGGCGCGGATGACTATCTTTCCAAGCGCGCCTCCTCTGCGCAGCTGATCGCGCGCCTGCGCACCGCGCAGCGCATCCTGTCGCTGGAGCACTCGCTGAAGAACATGGTGGAGGAGCGCCGCCGGCTCGCCATGACCGACGCGCTGACCGGCGCCCACAACCGCCGCTATTTTCTGCGCCACGGCGGGCGCGAAGTGCGCCGCGTGCAACGCTTCGGCGGCGCGTTGTCGCTGCTCGCCCTCGACATCGACTTCTTCAAGAGCATCAACGACCGCTTCGGCCATGCCAGCGGCGATCTGGTGCTCATCGAGGTGGTCAAGCGCATTTCGCAAGGCCTGCCGCGCGCGAGCGACTGGTGCGCGCGGTTGGGCGGCGAGGAGTTCGCGGTGGTATTGCCGGAGACCGACCTCGCCGGTGCCGCTCTGGTGGCGGAACGGCTGCGCGGCAGCATTGCCGCAAAGCCGGTGCAGCTGAAAACCGGCAACAAGGTGCCGGTGTCGGTGAGCATCGGCGTCGGCGGTCTTCAGGCACTCGGCAACCCCAAGGCGGCGAGTATCGAGTCCTTGCTCGCCATGGCTGACGATTGCCTCTACCGCAGCAAGGCGGACGGCCGCAACCGCGTCACGGTGGCAAAGAGCGCCGCGCCGCTTGCTAAGCCCGCGCACGGCTGATGGAACGCTCACGCCTGCGATCGGTGCTTTACGTCGAGGACGAGCCCGACATCCGCGATATATTGCAGCTGGCGCTGTCCTTGAAGGGCGAACTTACGGTGCATACGCGCGAATCCGGCGGCGCCGCGCTCGAGTTGCTGCGGCACTCGCCCCCCGACCTCGTGCTGCTCGATGCCATGATGCCGGAGATGGACGGCCCCGCGACCCTTGCGCACATGCGCGCCGATCCCAAGATCCCGAAGGTGCCCGTGGTGTTTGTGACGGCCAAGGCCATGCCCGAAGACATCACCCGCCTCATCGCCTTGGGCGCCTGCGGCGTGATCCCTAAACCGTTCGATCCCATGCGGGTGACCGAGGAGCTCTACGCCATCTGGGAAGGCATCGCCGATGTCCCCGGCGGATGAACTGCTCAAACAACGGCGCGCAGAGCTCGCGCGCAGATTCCTGGAGCGCTCGCACCAGGAGGCGCTCGCGCTTCTGCCGCGTCTCGCCGAGGCCCGGCCCGGCGTTACCCTCGCAGGCGCTGCGGATATCAAAATGTTCGCGCACAAAATCCGCGGCACCGGCGCGACGCTCGGCATGGACTCGTTGAGCGATCTCGCAGGGGAGTTGGAGGCGCTGCTAACGAAGCTCGGCGGCATTTCGCCGGCCGCCCAAGACTTAGCAGCGCTCAATCATGCCGCTCGGCGATTGTTTGAGGACATCGAGCGCCTGCTGGCCTGATGCAGCGGAGCGGCACGCGTCACGGCGGCAGGTGCGCGGAGATCTCCTTGAACATGGCCGTTTCCATCTCCGACATTTGCATGAAATCTTTTTGCGGCGTGCCGTAAAGTGCGCGCAGCAGCGCCCGGTCCCAGGGGGTCATTTCGAGCGGCGGCGATGCGTCGCCGGCGGCGAATACCTTCAAGATGGAGGGCACTTCACCAAGATTCTTGTCGAGATTGATCTGCGCGAACCCGACGAGCGCCACATAGTCGACCAGCTGGCCGAAGTTCAGCGCCTTTATCTTCTCGGGGTCCACGACGATCATGACGGATTCGATGTTTCGCACCACGGCGGTCGTCAGACGCGAGCTTATATGGGAGGGCGAGACATTCACTGGAAAATCCATCGTGCCCAAGCCGATTCCCGCGCTCTCGGCGAGGGCGTCATTGAAAGCGGCGCCCGCATCGGCGCCGATGTTTGCATGGTTGTACCAAACCCGCACCGGACGCGGGGAATCTATGAAGCGGCGCACCGGGGCGATACCGTGGCTCGTGTCGAAAAGACGCGGCTTGCGACGCCACAGGAACTTGATGAACGCGGCGGGATTTGGCGCAACGATGACGAAGAAATTGGGTTTGCAGGTTTCTTTTCCCAGCGGCACATGCGAGGAACGTGCGATGTCCGAGAGCCGATGCAGGACGAATTCGCCCTGCTCCCGGGTCAACCCGGCCACCAACGGGCACACCGGGTGATCCCAGCGCATGAACGACTCGCCGAACTGTTTGCTTATAGCGGACGTGGCGAACTTGTTGACGTCCTTCTTGAGCTGCTCCGCTTGCCTCTGCGACTCAACCGTGATGCCCGGGACCGAATCTGCGGTTTGCGCCCGCGTGTTTGCCGCGGCGGTGAGCAACGCAACGCAGAGCAATGCACGACAAAGTGGAAGCCCGTTATCCATGACAGCTTGCCATCAGCGCATTTCGGCACTCCCGATACTAGCGCTGTTGTCGAAGCCTGACGAGGCACTTCCGTTGCAACGCAATGGGCGGTAACGGCCGGCGAGGCTAGGTCTCCTGGAGTGGTATGGGCTCGATGGCAAACGTTCTTGCGAGGAAGTTGTCGATGGCGAGGAGCACTTCCGGCTCATCGAGCAACGGCACGTGGCCGCGATCGGCAACGCTCAAGACCTCGAGATCCGGCTTCTCCCGCTGCATGCGTTCGACCGTGGCGGCGCTCAAGATGTCCGAGTGCGCGCCGCGCAGGCTCAAAATAGGAATTTTCTTGAGCGCGCTCCAGAGCGGCCACAGATCGGCGGGTCCGGGCGGCGCACGGCGCATGACTTCGCCGATCGTGGGATCGGCGTCGCTCACCACGCGGCCTGCTTCGTCCTCGCGATACGCGCGCCGGGCAAGCTCGAGCCAGCGCGCCTCGGGGATCTTGCGCCACGCATCGCCAAACACCGACCTGGTCTGCGCCACGGCCTCATCCCAGCCCTTGGGAGCCGGAAGCCTGCCGGCGTAGCGCTTGATGCGCTCGATTCCCTTCGGATCGAACTCCGGGCCCACATCGTTCAGCACCAGGCATACCAGGCGCTCAGGCTTCAGATATCCGAGCATCATCCCCAAGATGCCGCCCATCGAGGTGCCGATCAACGCCACGCGCGAGATAGCGAGGAGGTCCAAGAGGGTGAGGAGGTCCTGAATGTAGATGTTGGCCTGATAGTTGTCACTGTTAGGATCGCGTGCCGAGAGACCGCGTCCGCGCACATCCGGCACGATGATGCGATAACGGCTCTGCAACTGTGGCGCCAGCAACTCGAAGTCGCGGCTGTTGCGCGTGAGGCCGTGGAGGCACAGCACCACCGGGGCATGCTGCGGACCCTCATACAGCCGGCTGTGCAGATCGAGTCCGTCGTGGCTCTTGAAACGAAACTCCCGATACCCGCCGCCCACATCCGCCCCCTACAGCTTGAGTCCCTTGAGCTGCGCCTTGAGTTCGCGCTTCAACACCTTGCCGTTGGGATTGCGCGGCAGGGCCTCCTTAAACACGGCCGCACGCACGCGCTGCTGCCTGCCCACACGTTCGTTGGTCCAGGTGAGCACCTCCTCGGCGCTCAAGGTCGCCCCCGCCTGGCGAACGATGACCGCCACCGGCGTCTCGCCCCACTCCGCGTTCTCAACGCCGACCACCGCGACGTCGGCAATGCCGGGATGCGCCGTCATGACGGCCTCGATGTCGGCAGGATAGATGTTCTGGCCGCCTGAGAGAATCATGTCCTTCTTGCGATCGACGATGTACAGGAATCCATCCGCGTCCAGGCGGCCGAGATCGCCGGTGCGAAGCCAGCGCGCCCCGTCCACATCCTCCCAAGTGGCATCGCGGCTCGCGGGCTCGTTGCCGTGATAGCCGGCCATCAGCAAGGGACTCAATCCCACCACCTCGCCGGTCTCGCCGCAGGGCGCTTCCCGGCCGAATTGGTCGATTATCTTCAAGTCGGTACCGAGAAACGGTTTGCCCACGGAAGCGGTCTTGCTCTTGAAGTCCTCCGGCGCCAGGATGGTGCACAAGCCCTCGGTGAGCCCGTAGAGTTCGATAAGGTTCATGTTGAAGCGCTTGGGAAATTCCCGCTTCACTTCAAGATCGAGCGGCGAGCCGCAGCACATCCAGGTATCGAGCGATCCGAAAGCGTCGCATTCGCTAGCTGGCTGTGCCAGCAGGCGCTTGAGCTGCAGCGGCACGACCGCGGCATGCGATATTTTTTCCCGCGCAATGAGGGCCAAGGTTTCACGGGCCTCGAAGTGGCTCATGAGGACCATCGTGCCGCCCACGTAAATCGTGCACAGCATTGCCACCCAGGAGATGTTGGAGAACAGTCCGAGCGACAAGAGCGTCACGCAGTCGCTGCGATAGCGCAGCGCCACCGCAAGATCCGCGGCCCAGCTGAGGCGGCTCGCATGCGTATGCACGATGCCTTTCGGCACGCCCGTCGTTCCCGAACTGTAGATGATATTGCACTCATCAGCGGGTTGAACGCGGCTTTGGTACCCCGTTGGTTGGGCCGCGATCCAGCGGCGGTACGCGATGAACCCGGAAGCCTCCTCATCGAGCGCCACGCGGATGCAGTGCGCGACGGCACCGACATGCGGAATGAGTTTCTCGATGCGCTTCACGTGTGCGCTCGAGACGAAGAGTGCGGCCGCCCCTGCGTCGGCGATCATGCCGGCCACCGCATCGTCGCTGACCGACACGTTCAGGGGCACCGCCGAGAGACCCGCGCGCAGGATGCCGAACAGGAGCGCAAGCATGTCGAGGCTCGAATCCATGAGCAGGGCGACCCGGTCGCCGGGTTTGAGGGCGAGCGCCCCGAGGCCGTTGGCGACGCGCGCCGTCTCTTCGCCGAACTCGCGCCAGGTGAAACGGCGATCCCCTTCGATCGCCGCGGCGCGCTGCCCACGCCACCTTGCGTGCAGCTCGATGAGACCGGGTATGGTCGTCGCCGGCGCCCTGAACCAGTTCACCCGTGCGTCCTAGAAATGGTACTGGAGCGAGGCCTCGACGGTGCGCGGCGGGCCATAGAAACCGATCTGGCTGACATTGGCGAGAAGGCCGCTGCCAGTGCCGCCGAAATCGTAGCCCGCCACCCGGTACCAGCGGTCGGCGAGATTCTTGCCGTCCACCGCGAAGCGCCACGCGCCGCTTGAGGTGGTGAAGGAGACGCCGGCGCCGAGCAGGCCGTAGGCCGGTTGATCGGTAACGCTCGCGGTGGTGTTCGCCACCTTGGTGAAGCTGCGCCAGTCGTAGCCGACGCGCGCCACCACGGGGCCGGCCGGTAGCTGCCAGGTGTAGGCCGCCTTGGCATTGACGGTCCAAGCCGGCGCGTTGATGGGACGGTTTTGGTTGGCCACGTTGACGGGCGGCGAGCTCGCGCTGCAGCCGGGTGTGAGTGCGGTGCAGCCGATGAGAAAGTCCTGGTAGTAGGAGTCGAGATAGCCGACGTTGAAGCCCAGCGTGAGCGGCACGATCGGCCGCCAGGCAGACTCGATCTCCACGCCCTGATTGATCTGTTTGCCGGTGTTCAACACCGCCGTGACGTTCTGCGGCACGCCGCCGGTGTCCACGAACTGCTGCACGCCGATTTGCGCGTTCTTGTACGGATCGTAGAAGATCGCCACGTTCAGCTGCAGCTTGCTGTCGAGAAGAGTCGATTTCACGCCGAGCTCGTAGTTGTCCGCGGTCTCCGAGTTGTAGCCGTTCTCGGTCTGCGGATACACCGCGGCATTGCCGCGCATGTCAAATCCCCCGCTCTTGAAGCCTTTGCTGTAGGTGAAGTAGGTCATCACCTGCGGTGTTATGTGGTAGTCGAATCCCGCCCGCGGCGACACGTTGGCGAAATTGCGGCTGTTGGTGTAATCGGTGAGGACGCCGGCGGCGGGCGAAGGGAACAGGAATAAGCCCGCCGGCGGATTGTTGGGGTCGAAGAAGGTCTGGTTGCCGGCGAGCTGGTCGGGTCCCAGGCTCGCATATTGCGCCTGGTAGACCAAGGCGCTCTTCTTGTCCTCGTTCCAGCGCACGCCCACGTCCAGGTTCAAATCGTTGGTGAGCTTCCACGCCGTGTCGGCGTAGAGCGCGGTGCTCTTGGTCTGCACGCAGCCATCGACCACCGAGGTGAGATACAGATCGTCCGCCGCCGCGAGCACGCCGATCGAGGCGTTGTAGGTGCCGCAGGCGGTGGAGTTCATGTAGAAGAGGCCGCCCACCGCCTTGACCAGTTCGTCGGTGAAGGTGAGCTGCGCTTCCCCCGATGCCTGGTGCTCCTTGAACTGGGCCGGCACCTGGAAGAGATTCTCATCGAGCTCCTCGAAGTCGATGAACTGCCGCCCGTGTCCCTGGCGATAGGCGCCCACGAGCTTCATGCTGAGCTGATCCGAGAAGCCCTGCGTGAAAGTCGCGGCGATCCCCGAACGGAAATAGCGATCCTCGTTCACCGGCATGTCGGTGCGGGTGTCGTAGCGGCTGTCGGTATCCGGCGCCAGCGCGTCGTTGAGCCGCTCGCCGCCCGACGCGTTGGAATGATCCTGGGTGGTGTCGGCGACGATCTTGAGCTTGGAATCGGGTCCGAACAGCACCGTGAGATTGGCGCGCGCAGCGAACACGTCGTAGGTCGACACCTGTTCGCCGATGTGATTGTAGGGGCTCACCGCGGTGCCGGGCTGCGCCACCACATGGCCATAGCCGTCATGGTGCGAGTCGGCCACCGCGATGCCGAAGTACACGTGATCATTGATGATGGGGGCGGAGGCGGACAGGCGCTCGTTGCGCTCGCCGTAGGTGCCGCCGGTGACGGCTGCGGTGACGCTCGCGGGACCGACAATGTCGCGGGTCACGTACTTGATGGCGCCCGCGATGGTGTTCTTGCCATAAAGCGTGCCCTGCGGGCCGCGCAGCACTTCGAGACGGTCCACATCGTACACATCGAGCAGCGCCGCCTGCGGTCGCGCCAGATATACATCATCGATGTACACGCCAACGCCCGGCTCGAAACCCCACAAGGGATCCGACTGTCCGACGCCGCGGATATAGACGCTGATGGTACTGGAGGTGGCGCGATCCGGGGAGATCTTCATGTTCGGCACGAAGCCGCTCAAGTCGTCGAGGTTTTCCACCGCTTGCGCCTGCAGCGACTCCGCGCTGATGGCCGTGACGGCGAGCGGCACGTCCTGGAGATTTTCGGTGCGGCGCCGCGCGGTGACCACCACTTCGGCGATCTGGCCGTTGTCGGGTACATCGGCGGATAACGCGGCTTGCGCGGCGGAAGGCGCGCTCTGCAAGAGCGTTGAGCACGCGAGTGCAGCCGCCGTATAGAGCGCCGACCTCGAGCAACGATAGTCCATGGAAACCCCCTCTTCTGTTGCGCCGGCCCTCATGGGAACCGCCCCTTTATTCGCGTCTGGCGAAGGCTGCAGCCGTCTTCACTCAACGTTCGTTGAGTAGATATTCAACGAGCGTTGAGCATTAGTCAAGGGTTCATTGCTTGCCGCAGTTCCGTTAAGTGATAATGCGTCATGGCCATGCCCAGCAAGAAAACCGTCTCGGCGAAAGCCCCGGCGCGAGGCGGCAAGGAGCGCATCCTCGATGCGGCGGAGAGCCTGTTCGCCCGCCACGGCTTCTACGGCGTGTCGGTGCGCGACATCACCGAGGCCGCCCGGGTCGATGTGGCGCTGGTGAGCTATCACTTCGGCGGCAAGCGCGAGCTGTTCACGGCGGTGTTCCAGCGGCGCGCCGAGATGCTGAACGCGGAACGCCTGGACTGGCTCGAGAAGGTGGTGAGCGAGGCGCGGCCCGGCGCCCCGGCACTGGAGGCCATCGTCGATGCCTTCACCCATCCCCTGCTGGAGCGCTCGGCGCGGGGCGGGGCCGGCTGGAAGAGCTACTTCGCCTTGGTCGCGCAGGTCAACAACTCGCCCGAGTTCGGGCCGGTGCTGATGACCCAGCACTTCGACCCGCTGGTGGAGAAGTTTATATCCGCCTTGCGCGAAGCGCTGCCCGAATGCCCGGCTCGGGAGATCTACTGGGGTTATCAGTTCCTAACCGGGGCACTCACCCTGACCTTCGCCGAGACCGGCCGGATCGACAAGCTCTCGGGCGGCCTGTGCCGCTCCAAGGACTTGGATAGCGTGCATGAGCGGCTGGTGCCTTTCGTGGCCGCAGGCTACCGGGCGCTTTGCGGTGCCGCCAAAAACGGGAGGCCTCTCAGGCGGCTGCGTAAGCGATTGAAATGATTGCATTAATGCAGCGCGTCAGCCACGCGTCGGTAAGCGTCGCCAGCCAGTGCGTGGCCAGTATCGGACCCGGGCTCCTGGTGCTCATCGGAGTACGCCCTGCCGACGATGCAGCCTCCGCCGAGCGGCTGCTCGATCGACTCTTGAAGTACCGGGTGTTCTCGGACGAGGCCGGTAAAATGAACCTTAACCTGGAGCAGGCGAAGGGCGAGCTCTTGCTGGTGCCGCAGTTCACCCTGGCGGCCGATACGCACAAGGGACTGCGCCCGAGTTTTTCCAGCGCCGCGCCGCCCGAGCAGGGTAAAAGGCTCTATGAGCACCTCGTCGGGACCGCGCAAGGCCGCCTGGGAAAGGTCGGCAGCGGGGTGTTCGGCGCCGACATGGCGGTGTCGTTGGTCAACGACGGCCCGGTGACTTTTTGGCTAGAAAGCTGATTTTGTAGCCAAAAATGCTGCAAATGCGACCGAACACGCATCGGTTCGCGAGGTCAAATGTCATAATGCCTTTGGCGTATCATGACGCCTTCCACGAGTTTCGTAATCGGAGAAACCCAGATGTTCGATACCAAAATGCTGCTGGTCATCCTGGCCATAGCACTGGTGATATTCGGCACTAAGCGCCTGCGCACCATCGGCACGGACTTAGGGGCTGCCGTGAAAGGCTTCAAAAGCGCCATGAACGAGGGCGAGAGTGAAGAAGCCCAGAAGCAGCTGAAGCAGGAAAAGGACGCTGATTTCGATCCGGCCAAAGCGCAGGCCGCCGACAAGGTACCGCCGAAGACCAACGCCTAAACGTTCATGCTCGATTTCGGCTTTTCGGAGATCGTGCTCACTTCCGCGATCGCACTCATCGTGCTGGGACCGGAGAAGCTGCCCAAGGTTGCCCGCCAGGTCGGCAACTGGATGGGCCGCGCGCGCGTCATGGCGCGCCAGCTCACCGACCAGTTGGAGCGCGAGGTCAATGCCGAGGAACTGCTGCGCCAGACCAAGGCCAACACCACGCCTGCGCGCCCGGTGACGAGCGATCCCACGCCCTACGATCCTTCTTCCTTTCCCGAGCCTTTGCCCGCTGAAGTCCCCGCGCCGTCGGCGGCGACAGTGATGGTGAAGAATCCGGCCGGCAGCTATTCGGCCGATCCTCAGTCGGCACCGTCGGGCGCCGATTGGCATCCGAGTCCGGCCGAAAACACACCCAAAAATGAATGAACCCGAAGATCCGGGTGGCCTGGCCGAAGGCACCCTGATCTCGCACCTGTTGGAGCTTCGCGATCGGCTCTTGAGGATTCTCCTCGCGGTGGGAGTCTGCTTCATTCCCTGCGCCTACTACATGAATCGGTTGTTCGGCTTCATCGCCGAGCCGATCAAAAAGCAGCTGCCGCCGGGCTCCACTCTGATCGCAACGACGGTGCACGGCACCTTCACGGTACCTTTCAAGATGGCGCTGCTCTTGGCGGTGGGGCTCGCCATGCCGTATGTGCTCTACCAGGTGTGGGCGTTCGTGGCGCCGGGCCTGTACAAGCACGAGAAACGCCTGGCGGTGCCGCTGTTGGTGTCCTCCATCATCCTCTTCTACGCGGGCGCGTCCTTCGCCTATTTCGTCGTGTTTCCCTTCATGCTCTCGTTCTTCGTCTCCGTCACCCCGCCCGGGGTGCAGATGATGACCGAGATGTCCTCCTACCTCGATTTCGTGATGGTGCTGCTGCTTTGCTTCGGTCTGGCCTTCGAGATTCCCATCGCAACGGTGCTTTTGGTATCGACAGGGCTTGTCAATATCAAGACGCTGAAGAAGAATCGCGGTTTCGTCGTACTGGGGATTTTCATCTTTGCCGCTTTCGTGACGCCGCCGGATGCCGTGTCGCAAAGCGCCTTGGCGGTACCGATGTACCTGCTCTACGAGCTGGGGATAGTCATGGCCGGCATATTGCTCAAGGATAAAATCGCGGCACGCGCCAAAGAAGAATCAGAACAAACGGCGAACGAGGCCGGGAAATAACTTGCCAGCCACCTTTCTCGGACACCCCCGGGGCCTAGCGACGCTGTTCTTCACCGAGATGTGGGAACGCTTCACCTATTACGGCATGCGCGCCGTGCTGGTGTTGTTCCTGGTGGCGCAGGTCGCGAACGGCGGTTTCGGCATCGATGACAAGACCGCCACGGCGATCTACGGCCTGTACACCGCGGGCGCGTACCTGTCGGCGCTGCCCGGAGGCTGGATCGCCGACCGCTTGACCGGGGCCCGGACCGCGGCGCTCTTGGGCGGTATCGGCATTGCCGCCGGCAATTTCGTTCTCGCGAGCGCCGGCACGCCGGCATTCTTCTACCTCGGCCTCATCGTCATCATTCTGGGCGTCGGGCTTCTTAAGCCCAATGTGAGCGCAATGGTGGCCGCGTTGTACCCGGAAGGCGGCGCGCGGCTCGATGCCGGCTTCACCGTGTTCTACATGGGCATCAACTTGGGCGGTTTCTTAGGACCCTTGATCACGGCCTTCGCCCAGGAGCACTACGGCCAGCGCGCGGCCTTTCTAGCGGCCGGCATATTCATGGCCTTGGGCGCCCTCCAGTACTGGCTCACCCAGGGCTATCTCGGCACGGCGGGCTTGAAGCCGGCCGCGGTGCAAACCAAAAAACCCTGGGCGGCATTCTTCATCGCCGCCGGCATCGGCGTCGCCGCCATTGCCGCCTGCTGGGTCGGACTCATCCCCTTGAATCCCGTGAACCTCGCCGAGACGACCCTCATCAGCATTTCCGGCGTCGCGGTGCTCTACTTCATCTATCTTTTCACCGCGGCCGGCCTCGATCCGCTGGAAAAGCGGCGCGCCGTGGTCATCCTGGTGCTGTTCCTCGGCAGCGTCGGGTTCTGGGTGGGATACGAGCAGGCCGGCTCGTCGATGAACCTGTTCGCCGAGCGCTACACCGACCGGGTCATGGATTTCATTCACTTCACCATCCCGACCGGATGGCTGCAGTCGGTGAATTCGCTCTTCGTCATCATCTTTGCGCCCGTGGTGGCGTGGATCTGGGTGGCCCTCGCGCGCCGCAACTTGAATCCGTCGGCCCCCGCGAAGTTCGCGATCGGTCTCATCCTGATGGGTTCGGGATTTCTGGTGATGGCGGGCGCGGCGGTGTACGTCGCGCATGGGCAGAAGGTGCTGCCGACCTGGCTCTGCCTCACCTATCTCATGCACACCTTCGGCGAACTGTGCCTGAGCCCGGTGGGCTTGAGCTACACCATGAAGCTCGCGCCCAAACGGCTCGCCGGGCAGATGATGGGACTGTTCTTTCTGTCGCTGTCGATCGGCAACATCCTGGCCGGCCTCACCGCCGGGGAATTCGATCCCAACAATGTCGCGGCCATGCCGGGCCAGTATCTGCATATCTTTTATTTCTCAGCGGGGTTGGGAGCCGTGCTCCTCGCCTTCAGCCGACCGGTCAAAAAGCTCATGGGGGACATCACGTGAACACGAGCGCGCCCGCACCACAGCTCACCGTCAAGGCGATCGTTTTATCGATCATCTTGACCGCAGTGCTCTCCTCCGCCAATTGCTACGTGGGCCTGTTCGCCGGCCTCACCGTGGCAACCTCGATCCCGGCGGCGGTGATCTCCATGGCGGTGCTGCCGCTGTTCGGCAAACCCAACATCCTCGAGAACAACATCGTCGCCACCGGCGCCTCGGCCGGCACCTCGATCTCGGCCGGCGCGATCTTCACGCTGCCCGCCCTGGTGCTGCTGCATCATTGGGCGAAGTTCGACTACTGGTGGACCTTCGCCATCATCGGCTTCGGCGGCCTGCTGGGGGTGCTGTTCTCGGTGCCGCTGCGCCGCACCCTGATCCTCGAGCAGAAGCTGCGGTTCCCCGAGGGCATCGCGGCGGCCGAGGTGCTGAAGGTGGCCGCCAATCCCGGCATCGGCGCGCGCTATCTGGCGCTCGCGAGCGGGGTGGCCGGTGTGTTCAAGCTGCTGACCTCGGGACTGCGGCTGTTTCCCGAGGACTTCGTGCTCTCGCGCGCCTTCGGCGGTCGCGGCATCGGCTACTTCAGCTACAGCTTCTCGCCGGCGCTGCTCGGCGTCGGCTACATCGTGGGCCTGAACGTGGCCATACTCATCATGGCGGGAGGCTTGCTCGCCTGGTGGGTCGCGATCCCGATCTACAACGCTTTTTTCTACAACTACGATCCGGTGCTTCTCGGCAAGCTCGCGGGCCTTGACCTCGAAGCCACGGCCTTTGCGATCTGGCGCGGCGAGGTGCGCTACATCGGGGTGGGCTGCATGCTCACCGGCGCGGTGTGGGCGCTCTGGTCGCTGCGCAAATCCCTGTTCGCCGCCGTCTCCACCGGCTTGAAAGCCGGCGCACGCGGCAATCAGGACGTTCCGCACACCGAACGCGATCTGCCCATGGGCGCGGTGCTCATCTGCATCGCGCTGTTCGTGATACCGCTGTTCGTACTCTATTACCTGGTGGTGCACGCCGTGGGCGTCGCGCTCGCCATGGCCATCATCATGATCGCCGCGGGATTTCTGTTTTCCTCCGTGAGCGGCTACATGGCAGGATTGGTGGGTTCGTCCAACAACCCCGTATCCGGCATCACCATCTGCACCATCCTGTTCGCCTCGGTGGTGCTCATGGTGCTGATGGGTGGCAAGGCGGCCGCCGGCGCGGTCGCGGTGGTGTTCATCGGCGCCGTGGTATGCACAGCGGCGGCCATCGCGGGCGACAACCTGCAGGATTTGAAGGCCGGACAGCTGGTTGGCGCGACGCCGTGGCGCCAGCAGGTCATGCTCTGCATCGGCTGCGTGGCGGGTGCGGCCGTCATGGCGCCGGTCATGAACCTGCTGCAGTTCGCGTACGGCATCGGCGAGCCGGCGCACCCGGGTGTGCAACCGTTGGCGGCGCCGCAGGCGAATCTGGTGAAATCCGTCGCCGAGGGCATGTTCGGCGGCCAGCTGCCCTTCGGCATGATCGGTTTGGGCGTGCTGATCGGCGTCCTCATCATCTGCCTCGATCTGTACCTGAAGCACATCAAGTCGCGCTGGAGCGCTCCGGTGCTGGCGGTGGCGGTGGGCATCTACCTGCCGCTCGACGTCTCGACCCCGATCTTCGCCGGCGGCATCGTCGCCGAAATCGTGTCGCGCTGGCACTTGAAGCGCAGCGGCTCGGACGACGAGAAGCTCAGGCAGAACGGCATGCTGTTCGCGGCGGGGCTCATCACGGGCGAAGCGCTGGTGGGCATTTTCATCGCCATCTGCATCTGGATCAGCAAAAATCCGGACGTACTTGCCTTACACGTAACCTTGCCGGGCGCGCAGTGGCTCGCCGCTGCCGTACTCATCGCGATTTGCTATATGATCTTCCGCGCAGGAACCCCCCGCACCAGCAGTTGAAATTTTGAACGAGTCGCGTCACACCACCAAGCTCATGCTGTGCCTGGGCACGGTGTACTTGGTTTGGGGATCGAGCTTTCTTTTCACCAAGATCGCGGTCAGCAATCTGCCGGCTGCGATGTTCTCAGCAATCCGCTTCCTGATTGCCGGCACGTTATTGGCCACGATCGCGCGCTTCACCGGCGACCATTTCCCCAAGAAGCTGATCGACTGGCGCCACGTGATCATTGCCGGCTTCTTCATGGTGTTCGTCAGCAACGGCTTGAACACCTGGGCCATCAAGTACATCCCGAGCAACCAATCGGCGCTACTGAACAGCACCTCGGCATTCTGGATCGCCGGCATGGGCGTGTTTGGCCCGCGTGGACATCCCCTGACGCGCCGCGCCGTCATCGGCCTGGTGGTGGGGTTCCTGGGAGCTGCGCTCATGCTGGTGCCCAAGGGCAACTTGAGCACCTCGGGACTGCTGGCGCAGTTCGGCGTGCTTACCGCCTGCTTCGGCTGGTCGTTGGGCACGCTTTACTACCGCAGCATCCACGCGAGCTTGAGTTCGCTCATGTTCATGGGCATGCAGATGCTCATGGGCGGCGCCATGCTCATGATCGTGGCGCTCATCAACGGCGATGTGGCCGAATGGTCGCCGAATACACCGGGCCTCATCGCCATGGCCTACCTCACCTTCTGCAGCTCGTGCCTGGCCTACACCGCCTACGGCTGGCTCGCCATGCACAGCAAGCCCACCATCATCGGCACCTACTGCTATGTGAATCCGGCCATCGCGGCGTTCCTGGGCTGGGAGTTCCTCGATGAGCATCTCTCGCCCACGCAGCTCTGCGGCATGGTGATCATCATCGTGGGCGTGCTGATATTGACGCTGCCGGGCGGCGAGAATCTGGAGAAGGAACTGCCGGCGAAGCGCTCCGCTTAAGAGCGCGCGGCGGCAAAAGCTAGCGGCGCTTGACGTACACCTCGAACTTGCCCTTTCCGCCGATGAACCACGAGCCCACCATGGAAACGAGGCTCACCAGGATCGAAGTCCAGAGCGCGGCCCAGAAAGACTCCACGTGCATGCCGGGCAGGATCCAGGCAACCAGCAGCACCATGCCGGCGTTGATCACCAGCAAGAAGAAGCCGAGGGTCATGATGGTCATGGGCAGGGTGAGAATGATGGCCACGGGACGGATCACGGCGTTCACCAGACCGAGGAGAATCCCGGCGAGCAGCAATGTCGCGGGACTGTTGATGTAAACCCCGTGAACCCAATCAGTGGCGAGCCACAGTCCCAGCGCCACGATCACGGCACGAATCAGGAAACCCAGCATTGAACCCCTCCGCCTGCCAAAGCGCGCGTGCGCTTACGAGCATAACGGATGCGCGCAAGTCACCTCAATAATCGAGCCCCGGGAGCGGCGGATCCTTGGGCGGTTCGGGCTTGGGGGGCTTCTTGGGCTTCGGCGGACTTTCCAGCGTGACCTTGATGCGCGCCATCAGCCGTTCCCAGCCGATGCGCAGGCGCGCATAGGGCTTGTCCCAGTCGGTGGAATCGGGGATGCCGCCGCCCAGAAGCCTGAGCGAGGTGGTGCCTTCGCCCTTGCGCTGATCGAGCAGGAAGTCATCGACTACCGCCGACTCGGCGCGTGGCCAGCCCCCCGTGTTCATGTAGATGATGCGCAGGCGCCGGTTCGGCTCGAATAGATCGATATGCGCTTCGCGTCCGCCGGCGCCGAGCTTGCCGATCCGGTATACGCCGCCCGGGCGGGGATCCACTTCCGCTTCCATGCCGGACCAGATCTGGATCAGGCGCGGATCGGTGATGGCGCGCCATACGCGCGCCACCGGCGCGTCGATTTCCGCCAAGTGGGCATAACCGCGGGTGCCGTGCTTGGATCTGCGGGGAGACTTCATGGGAACGTCAAAATCCTGCTTCGATGCTCTTTGGGAAACGACAGCTTGCTACAAGTTCGACTCGAGCGCAGTGCTAGAATTCAAGGACTTTGGGGGTGCTCTATGCCGTATGTCGATATCGTGACTGCGCTCGCAGTTCTGCAATTCATTGTATTCGGATATCGGGTGGGCGCGGCGCGGGGCCGCTACAAAGTGGCCGCTCCGGCCGTCGCCGGCCATGAAGTTTTCGAGAGGGTCTTCAGGGTCCAGCAAAACACCCTGGAGCAGTTAATTGCCTTTTTGCCGAGCCTCTACGTGTTTTCGCACTACTGGGGCCCGTACTGGGGGGCTGCCTTGGGCGTGGTCTATCTCATCGGTCGGGAGCTGTACGCCTACACCTACGTGCGAGACCCCGCCAAGCGCGAAGTCGGCTTCGTCCTGACGGCGTTGCCGGTGATGATCCTGTTGGTGGGCGGCCTCATCGGGGCCGTGCGCGCCGTCTTTTACCTGCACTGACCATGGGAATTTGCCGCCGCTTCACATAAAGTAGCGGCATCCTTAAACAAGCTGGGGTGGCCTGAAAAGGCCTGAGACGCTGGTGGCCTCCTTGCAGACCAGCGAACCCATTGAACCTGATCCGGTTAATACCGGCGGAGGGAGCATGGGTCATCCGACCAACATCGCCTTTTTGTGCGCCGCTTTCGCGGCCACCCCGATTCACGCCTTCGATGCGGACAATGCAGACCGCCTCGATGAGATCGTGGTCACCGCCACGCTGAAAAGGACGCCGCTCGACGCCCTGCCGGGCAGCGTCTCGGTGCTCTCGAGCGATGCCATCCGGGAGGCCGGACAGCAGCATTTCGAAGAGGTGCTGCCTCTGGTACCGAATCTCAACTGGGCCGGCGACACCTCCCGTCCGCGTTATTTCCAGATCCGCGGCATCGGCGAGCTGCAGCAATACCAGGGCGCGCCCAATCCCTCGGTGGGCTTCCTGATCGACGACATCGATTTTTCGGGATTGGGCTCGGCGGCCACGCTCTTCGACGTTGATCGGATCGAGGTGCTGCACGGGCCCCAGGGCACGCTCTACGGCGCGAATGCGCTGGCCGGACTGATCTACGTGAAGTCGGCCGAACCCGAAGACACCTTCGGCGCGCGCGTCGAGCTCGATGCCGGCGACTACAACGAACGCTCCTACGGCGCGGTGCTCACAGGTCCCGTGGAAGCGCTCGATTCGGCCTTCAGATTCGCGGTGCAGCGCTACACCAGCGACGGTTTTTATCACAACGCATACCTCAACCGTCACGACACCGACGCGCGCGATGAACTCACCCTGCGCGGCCGCTGGCGCTTCGAGCCGAGCGAATCCTGGCGGGTGGACCTCTCGGTGCTGCGGGCGCAGATGGACAACGGCTATGACGCGTTCGCCATCGACAACAGCCGCACCACCGAGTCCGATCACCCTTCGGTCGACCGGCAATACTCCACCGGCGTCTCGCTGCGCTCGACTTACACCGGCATCAAGCCTCTGACCTTGACCAGCATCGCCACCTACGCCGACTCCACCATCAACTACGGTTACGACGGCGACTGGGGGAATCCGCGGCTCTGGGCGCCCTACACGTACGACTACACCGAGTACCAGGTGCGCTACCGCTCCACCAGGAGCCTGGAATTTCGCTTGGGCAATGCGCAGGATCACGGATTTTCCTGGCTCGTCGGCATCTACGGCTTCGAACTGCGCGAGTCGCTCAACGATACGAGCTTCGGCGTATACGTGGATCCGTTCGACGCCACCCAGAATTCGAATTCGCTCAGCGTGGTGTCGAGCGACTTCCGTTCGCGCTCGGGCGCCCTCTACGTGCAGTTGGACGGCGATCTTCTGCCGAAGCTGCGCTGGTCGTTGGGGTTGCGCGAAGAACGCCATACCAGCCTCTATGCGGATCAAACCACCAATCTCGACGCGCCCACCACTGCCAACTTCTTCAATCCGGCCGACGATCTTTGGGGCGGCAATGCCTCGCTGGACTACGAACTCGACAAGAACCAGCACCTCTACGCACTCGTCTCGCGCGGCTACAAGGCGAGCGGCTTCAATCTAAGTCCGGGCCTGCCGGCAAATCAGCTGCTGTTCTCGCCCGAGTGGGTGCTGAACTACGAGGTGGGTCACAAGGCCACGCTCGACGAGGGCAAACTGCGCCTCGACAACTCGCTCTTCTACATGGCGCGGCATCACGAACAGCTGCTCACCGGCGAGCAACTGGATCCCACCAATCCCGATACCTTCATTTTTTACACGGGGAATGCGCAATCGGGCTTCAACTACGGTCTTGAGAGTTCGCTGGATTTCGCCGCCACCAGCTCGCTCGATGTGGGTGCAAACCTGGGACTGCTGCAATCCCGCTATCACGGCTTCGTGCAGAACGGGGTGGAGTTTCCGGACCGCGCGCTGCCGCACGCGCCGTCCTGGAGCGGTGCGTTGAATGCCACCTGGCGGGATCCGAAGGGTCCCTACGTGCACCTCGACATCACCGGCATGGGCGCATTTTTCTACGACCTGCCGCCCAATAACACGCGCTCGAGCGCGTATGCCGTGGTGAATGGCAAGTTGGGCTGGCAGAGTCCGCGCTACGACATCTATCTCTGGGGCCGGAACCTCTTGGACAAGAACTACACCGTGCGCGGCTTCTACTTCGGCGATGAGCCGCCCGATTTTCCCAGCAAGCTTTACGTTCAGGTGGGCGAACCGCGCAACGGCGGGGTGCATTTCACGCTACGGTTCTAAGAGATGGTGCGGCGCTACCTGCGTCGCTGTCGATATTACTGACCAAGCCCCGCGCGTCTTTTTCGGCGAGCCGGGCGAGGGCGGCATGCGGTTTCAATTGATTTACCTCGGTACATTGGTATATGGTTACCAACATGACGAATAAAATCAAACGCGCGGTGGTGCGGGTGCAGACCGGGGTGCGCCTGGAGTCGCGGCTTCTTAAGGTTTTGAAGGGTCTCGCTGAACTCAAAGACATGACCTTGGGCGATCTTCTGGAGGGCATGGCCCTGCATGCGCTGGAAGGCCGCAGTCCCTTTTCCAAGGAGACCCTGGCGCAGATCGTCGCCTTGAAAAAAATCTACGGGCTCGACCTTGCGGCCAAGGACGCACACCAGCTCACCGAGGATCCCGATCGTGGCGCCTCTTGAACGCTTGCTGCGGCTTTATTTGGCGACGTTTTCGGCGCTCATCGTACTGGCGAGCGCCAAGACCTTCGTGTCGGCCCTCCACGGCACCGAGGAGCATGAGGGCCAAACTTTGCTGCTGGTGATCTCCGGACTCGAGATTCTCGCGGCGTTAGGGTTCCTATTGCCCCGTACCCGGTCGGTCTCGGGCCTGGTGCTCGCGTTTCTGTTCATTCTGGCGGCCCTGATTCATGGGCTCCACGCCCGCGATGTTCCGGTCGCACTCCTGGTCTATCTGGCCACCACCCTGTTCCTGCTGAAGGCGACCCATAGGCCAAAGAGCCTCGCATGCGCGTGACCCTCGAGCGCGTCGAAGCCATTGCGCGCGGGCTTTGCGACTGCACCTTTCCCGCGTCCGAGTTTCATCATCGCGAACACATCCTCGCGGGCGCGTATCTCATGAAGAGCGAGCCGCAGCGCGACTGGTCGCAAGAGTTTCCCGAGCTCATCAAGCGCTTCAACCTCGCCAACGGCGGTGCCAACACCGACGAGGCGGGTTATCACGACACCATCACGCAATTCTTTCTCGATGCCTTGAAGCTCTTCCTGGCGCAGGCGCCGCACGACCATGAGGAGGCCTTCAACGCACTGCTTGAATCGCCGCTCGCCGACAAGGGCTTCCCGCTGCGCTTCTACCGGGCCGACTTCCTCTTTTCCAAGGAGGCGCGGCGCAAATACCTCGCCCCGGACTTAAAGCCCCTGACGCTTAAGGACGTGCTCTAAGCGGCGTTGAGCATGCGCACCTCGCATTGCGGGAACGGAATGCCGATGCCGCGGCGCTTCAGTTCCTCGAGCACGGCGAGATTAAGCTCGCCCCCGATCGCCCCGTAGTCGGTCACCTGCACCCAGGGTTTGAGGGTGATCTCGATGGCGGAGTCCGCGAGCAGCGTCGCGCCGATGACGGGCGCCGGATCGTTGAGCACCCGCGCGTTGGCCTTCACCACAGCCTCGATCACGTTGAGCGCCTCGCGCAGATCCGACTGGTAGGCGATGCCCACCTTCACTACCGCCTGGCGGACCTTGCCGTAGTTCTGCAGGATCTCTCCCACCACTTTCCGGTTCGGCACCACCACTCGGGAACGATCGGGATGCAGCAGCGTGGTGGAGGAGAGCGTGATGCTGTGCACTTCGCCTTCGACCCCGGCCACACCGATGTATTCGCCCACCCGGTAGGGCTTGGTGAAAATGATGGTGAGCCCGGCGACCACATTGCTCAACACGCCCTGCATGGCGAGGGCGATTCCGGCGCCGGCGACCCCGAGGCCTGCAATCAGGGGCAATAGCTCCACGCCCAAATTCTGCAGTGCCAGGATGGTGAACAGCAGCACCACGATGATGCGCGCGACGCGCGCGAACAGCATGCGCATGGGCGGCTCGAGCTCGAAGCGGTGCAGGCCCTTCAAGAGCGCCTTGCCCACCCACGAGGCGACGAAGAGCCCCAGCACCAGAATGAGCACGGCGGTGAGGAGTTTCGGCCCGAAACGAATCGCCAGATCAATGAGCGTGCCCCTTACCTGGTCCAAGTTCTTGATTCCGTCTTGCATTTGATCGCTCCCTAAATGGATGTCCTGCCGGGCGAGTATCCATCCAATCGGGGGCTTCGAGAAAGACGCTTCAGGACAAAGGCAGGCTGAAGCGGATGCGGGCGCCGCCGCCGGCGCGTTCCTCCGCATGGATGCTGCCGCCGTGGGCATTGACGATGGCTCGGCAGATGGTCAGGCCGAGGCCCGCACCCCCGGTGTTGCCCTCGTCGCGGCCACGATGAAACTTGGCGAACAGCAATTCGGGGTCGCCCTGCGGAAATCCCGGGCCGTTGTCATCGACGACGACGTGCACCCATCCGCTCTGCGTGCTGGCGCTGATCTTCACCGTAGTGCCCGCCGGCGTGTGCTTCGCGGCATTCTCCAGCAGGTTCAAGAACACCTGCACGATCAGGGGACCGTCCACCAGCACCGGCGGCAGAGCCGCGGGCAGATCGTTTTCGACGGAGTGCTTCGCGAGGCGCTCGTTCGCACGCGAGAGCGCCGCGCTCACGAGATCCTCGAGCGCCTGCCAATCGCGTTTCAGCGTGATTTGGCCGCTCTCGAGGCGCATGAGCTCGAGCACGTTGGAAATGACTTCCGACATCTCGCGCGCCTTGGCATCGATCGACTCGGTCAGCACCCGGTGCGATACCGCATCGAAGGTCATGTTGGGATCGTTCAAGGCGCTCGCCGCGCCGGCAATCACCGCGAGGGGCGTGCGCAGGTCATGGGATATCGAGGCCAGCAGGGTGTTGCGCAGGCTCTCGGTCTGGGCGGTGATGCGGGCGCTCTGCGCCTCCTCGGTGAGCTCCGCGCGTTCCATGGCGAGCGCGATCTGGCCGGCGAAAGTCTCGATCAGGTGGCGCTGCTCGGGCAGGAGCAGACGGCGCTTCTGCAGGGGCTCCACGGCGAGCACCCCCAAGGTGCCGCGGGCGGCCTTCAAGGGCAGGTACTGCGCGTTGGCGCCAAGGAGCGTGTCGGTGCCTAAACCCGCGGGTGTCGCGTGATCGAACGCCCATTGTGCGATCGACAGGTCGGCGCCTCGGAGAGAGACGGCCACCGCAACGCTCGTCGGGTAGCGCAGGCGGCCGTTGCTATCCGGCACCAGGACCACCGCCCGGCTCGCGAAGGTTTCCGCCACGTGCTTGACTGCCACGCGGGCGAGGTCCTCGAGATCCTGGGTGGCGGCGAGTTCGCGCGTCATGAGATACAGAAGCGCCGTGCGTCGCTCGCGGGCGCCGGCGACGCGAGTCTGCGCACGCACGCTGGCGGCGAGATTGGCGATGGTGAGCGCCACCACCAGCATCACCCCGAAGGTGACGACGTACTGCAGATCCGCCACCGCAAAGGAGTAGCGCGGCGGCACATAGAAGTAGTCGAAGGCGAGAATGTTCGCCACGGCGGTGACCGTTGCCGCGCCGCGGCCCAGGCGCAATGCCGCCACCGTGGTGCCCAAAAGATAGAGCATCACGATGTTGGGTGAGGCGAAATAGGGATACATCACCGAAGAGATCAGCGTCGCCAACACGGTGATGAATAATCCCAGCCAGTAGGGACGCCAGTCGATATTGCGCCGGATCAGATCCTTCTGACGCTTGTCCTCCGTAGTGGCGGCGCCGCGGCGCGCAATCATCGAGACGTCGAACCCGCCGTTTGCCGTCACGAGCTTCGCGGCGGTCGAGGGCCGGAACCAGGACCGGGAGCCGAAGCGCCTGGGCTCTCCGACCACCACTCGAGTGATGTTTCGAACCTTGGCGTACTCGCTCAACGCCGTGGATGCCGAAGGGCCGCTCAAGGTCACGGTTCGCGCGCCCAAGGACTCGGCGAAGCGCAGGATATCGATGCGGCGGTTGCGGGCCTTCTCACCCAATTTCAACATGCGCGGCGTTTCCACGGTCACCACCAGCCACTCGGCATCGAGCGCATCGGCGAATCGCTTGCCGACGCGCACCAGCTGCTCGGCCTGGTCATCGAGGTCCACGGCGACTAAGAACCGGTCGCGCGCCAGCCAGGGCTTGGACCTGCGTTCCGCCGCGAATTCGCGGGCCGCTGCGTCCACCCGGTCGGCCGTGCGCCGCAGCGCCAGCTCGCGCAGCGCCAGCAGATTCGGTTCGCGAAAGAATCGCTCCAGGGCCGCCTCGGCCTGAGGCGCGGCGTACACCTTGCCGGCCTTCAGACGCGCCAGAAGATCGGACGGCGACAGGTCGATGAGCTCGACCTCGTCGGCCTGGTCAAAGATCCGGTCCGGGATGGTTTCCTGCTGGCGGATGCCGGTGATGCCTGCGATGACATCGTTGAGACTCTCCAGGTGCTGCACGTTCAGCGTGGTCCACACGCAGATGCCGGCGGCAAGCAGCTCGTCGATGTCCTGCCAGCGCTTGGCATGCCGCGGCTTGGGTTCGCCTTCGAGGTTGGTGTGCGCGAGCTCGTCCACCACCAGCACCGAGGGGTGGCGCGCGAGTCCCGCGTCCAGGTCGAACTCGCGCCGCTGCAGGCCGCCGCGGTAGGTGACCTCGAGAAATGGCAGCTGCTCGAGCCCAAAGAGCAGGCGCTCGGTTTCGGCGCGGCCATGAGGTTCGACGTACCCGACCACCAGATCGACGCCGGCGGCGCGCGCCGCGCGGGCCGATTCGAGCATGGCGTAGGTCTTGCCGACGCCGGCCGAGGCGCCGAAGAATATCTTCAGGCGTCCGCGCTTCAAGGATGCTTCGCGGCGCGACAGTTCGTCTAGGAGCTGATCCGGGTCCTTGCGCTCAAGCTCGTTCATTCATGGATATCGTCGAGCGCAAGATTGAGATCGAGCACATTGATGCGCGCCTCGCCGAGGAAGCCGAAAAGGCTCCCCACGGCCCTGGTGCGCACGAGTTCCTCGAGGATTTTGGGATCGAGGCCTCGTGCCCGCGCCACCCTCGACACCTGGTAGAGCGCGGCGGCGAGACTCACCTCGGGATCGAGGCCGCTGCCCGAGGCTTCGACCAGGTCCGCCGGCACCGGATGCTTCGCATCGCCGCTCGCCTCGCGCAGGCGCTTCAAGTCCGCCTGGATGCGCAAGCTCAAATCCGGATTCAGGGCGCCGAAATTGCTGGCCGAGGAAGCCAGGCCGTTGTAAGGCTGCGGCGAGGTGGCGGACGGCCGTCCCCAGAAATACTTGGGATCGGAAAATGCCTGCCCGATGAGATGCGAGCCGATCAGCCCGCCGTTTCGATACACCAAGCTGCCTTGCGCCTGCATGGGAAACACCGTCCTCGCGATCCCGGTGACGATCACAGGGTAGATTACACCGAGGATGAGTCCCATCACTACGATGAGGATGAAGGCCGGTCGCAGTTCTGTGCTCATGCGCGCTCCCCTAGGCCAGGCCCGCGGCGCTCAAACCCAAGTCGATGAGCTTGATGCCGGGGAACGGCACGATTATTCCGCCGAGGCCGTAGATCAGAAGATTCCGCCGCAGCAGCGAACCTGCGCCGAGCGCCCGATAGCGCACCCCTTTGATCGCGAGGGGAATGAGCAGCACGATGATGAGGGCGTTGAAGATCACCGCCGAGAGGATGGCGGAATTCGGCGTCGCCAGATGCATGATGTTGAGGCCGCCCAAGGCGGGATAGGTGCCGGCGAACGCCGCCGGGATGATGGCGAAATATTTGGCGATGTCGTTGGCAATGGAAAAAGTGGTGAGCGAGCCGCGCGTCATCAGCATCTGCTTGCCGGTTTCGACGATCTCGATGAGCTTGGTGGGATTGGAATCGAGATCCACCATGTTGCCCGCCTCCTTCGCCGCCTGGGTGCCCGAGTTCATGGCCACGGCCACATCCGCCTGGGCGAGCGCCGGCGCATCGTTGGTGCCATCGCCCGTCATCGCCACCAGCCTTCCGTCGGCCTGATGGCTGCGGATCAGCTTGAGCTTGGCCTCGGGCGTGGCTTCGGCTAGAAAATCGTCCACACCCGCCTCCGCGGCAATCGCGGCGGCGGTGAGACGGTTGTCGCCGGTGATCATGATGGTCTTGATGCCCATGTGCCGAAGGTCCGCGAAGCGCTCCTTGATGCCGCCCTTCACCACGTCCTTCAGTTCCACCACCCCGAGCACCCGGCCGCCGTCGGACACCACCAGCGGCGTGCTGCCGCGCCGCGACACGTTCTCCACGATGGTGTTCACCGCGGCGGGAAAGCTCGAACCCAGTTGCTGCACGTGGCGCCTGATGGCATCCGCGGCCCCTTTCCGGATCTGGCGGTCGGCGAGATTCACGCCGCTCATGCGCGTCTGCGCCGAAAACGGCACGAAGGCGGCGCCCAGCGAGCGGATGTCGCGCTCGCGCAGGTTGAAGAGCGACTTGGCCAACACCACGATGCTGCGCCCCTCGGGCGTCTCGTCCGCGAGCGAGGCGATTTGCGCCGCATCGGCGAGCTCGGTCTCCGATACCTGCGGCGCGGGCAGAAACAACGAGGCCTGGCGGTTGCCCAGGGTGATGGTGCCGGTCTTGTCGAGCAGCAGCACGTCGACGTCGCCCGCCGCCTCCACCGCGCGTCCCGAGGTCGCGATGACGTTCGCCTGCATCATACGGCTCATGCCGGCAACGCCGATGGCCGACAACAGCCCGCCGATGGTGGTGGGGATTAGGCACACGAGGAGTGCGATCAAGGCGGTGATGGTGATGGGTGCGCCGGATCCCATTATCTTCACGCTGAAGAGGGAGAAAGGCAGCAGCGTCACGATCACGAACAGGAACACCAGCGTGAGGGCGACCAGAAGAATGGTGAGCGCAATCTCGTTGGGCGTCTTCTGCCGCTTGGCGCCCTCCACCATGGCGATCATCCGATCGAGAAACGTCTCGCCCACGTCGGCCGTGACCTTGACGATGATGCGGTCCGACAGCACCCGCGTGCCGCCGGTCACGGAAGAAAAATCACCGCCCGACTCGCGGATCACGGGGGCCGATTCGCCGGTGATGGCGCTCTCGTCCACCGAGGCGGCGCCTTCGATGACCTCGCCGTCCACGGGTATCACGTCGTTGGCCTCGACGAGCACCACATCGCCCTTGCGCAATTCCTCCGCCTTGGTCGGCACGGTGCGCCGGTCGCAGAGTGTCGGGTCGGCAAATTTCCGCGCCACCACGGTTTGGCGCATGTTCTTGAGGCTCGAGGCTTGAGCACGGCTCCTGCCCTCGGCCAGCGCCTCGGCAAAATTGGCGAACAGCACCGTGAACAGCAGCCACACGGCGATCGCGCCGATGAAGGCCACGGAGGTCTCGCCGTGCCCGAGGAGCGCCTGGCAAAAGAGCGCCAGCGTCGCGAGGCTGCCCAAGTACACCACGAACATCACCGGGTTCTTGGCCTGCACCCGCGGATCGAGCTTCTTGCAGGATTCGATCAGCGCGGGGATCAGGAGCTTCTTGTCGAAGAGCGGCAGCGATTCTCGGGTCATGTGCATCGTCTCGTAGGTTATTGCGCGAGCAGCTGGAACTGCTCGGCCACCGGCCCCAGGGCGAGTGCCGGGACGTAGTTCAGGACGCCGATCAGCAGGATCGTGCCGATCAACAGCACGATGAACAGCGGGCCGTGGGTCGGCATGGTGCCCTCGCTCACCGGGACGCGTTTCTTGGCGGCGAGCGAGCCTGCGACGGCGAGCGTGGCCACGATGGGCCAGAAGCGCCCCAGCCACATCACCAGTCCCAATGCCACGTTGTAGAACGGCAGGTTGGCCGAGAGTCCCGCAAAGGCGCTGCCGTTGTTGTTGCCGGCCGACGTGAAGGCATAGAGGATCTCCGAAAAGCCGTGCGGACCGGGATTGGAAACGGCGCCCGCCCCGGCGTCGCTCATCACCGCGATCGCGGTGCCGGCGAGCACCAGGATGGGCGTGGTAAGAATGAAGATCGAGGCGAGTTTCATCTCCTGCGCCTCGATTTTCTTGCCCAGATACTCGGGGGTCCTGCCGATCATGAGGCCGGCGATGAACACGCCCAGAATGGCGAAGATCAGCATGGAGTAAAGACCGGTGCCGACGCCGCCGGGCGCGACTTCGCCCAATTGCATCAGAAACATGGGCACGAAACCCCCCATCGGCATGAAGGAGTCGTGGGCCGAATTCACGGCGCCTGTGGAAGTGGCGGTGGTGGCGGCGGCGAACAGCGTGGATCCGGCGATGCCGAAACGGGTTTCCTTGCCCTCCAGATTCCCGCCGCTCTGCGAGGGACTCGCGCTCTGATCGATCGGGAGCGTGGCGAGGAGCGGATTGCCGCGCTGCTCGGCGGCGAACCCCACGCCGGCCAGCGTGGCGAACAGCACCAGCATCGCGCAAAGAAGCGCAACACCCTGGCGCGTATCGCCGATGAGGGTGCCGAAGGCAAAAGTGAGCGCGAACGGGATCAGGAGAATGGCGATGATTTCGAGCGCATTCGAGAACGGCGTGGGGTTTTCGTAAGGGTGCGCCGAGTTGGCGTTGAAGAAACCGCCGCCATTGGTGCCGAGTTCCTTGATGGCCTCCTGTGAAGCGACCGGCCCCATGGGCAGGATTTGCGCACGGGAGACGGCGGGGCCGGTCAGAGGCTTGCCCGCGGCGTCCTTCAAGCCATTTCCCTCGGCATCGAATTTCGGGTTGTCGTAGTGCAGGCTTTCCACGGTGGTCGCGGTCTTGTAGCTTTCGAAGTTCTGGATCACGCCCTGGCCCGCGAGCATCACGGCCAACAGCAGCGACAGCGGCAGAAGAACATAGAGCGAAGCGCGGGTGGCATCCACCCAGAAATTGCCGATGAGCTTGGCCCCCGTGCGCTTGAAGCCGCGGATCAATGCAATGGCCACGGCCAGACCCGTGGCTGCGGACAGAAAATTTTGCAGCGCCAGCCCCGCCATCTGCGTGAAATAGCTCGCAGCCGACTCGCCAGAGAAAGCCTGCCAGTCGGTGTTGGTGACGAAGCTTACGGCGGTGTTGAAGCTTAAATCCCCCGTCATGGCTGCAAAGCCCTGCGGGTTCATGGGCAGATGCGCCTGCAGGCGGGCGAGCGCATAAAGCAGAAGCGCGCCGAAGAGATTGAACACCAGCAGCGCCCGCGCATAGCGGAACCAGCTCATCTCGACGTTGGGATCGACGCCGGCGAGGCGGTACAACGAGCGCTCGCCGCGCTCGAGCAGCTTCGGTATGCGTGCCTTCGAATCGCCCATGACGGCGGCTATGTAGTGCCCGAGCGGACGCGCGAGGAGCAGTGCCATGCCGACGCAAAAGACGAAGAGCGAGATGAACTTGGCTTGCGGGCTCATCCTCAGAACCGCTCGGCGCGGATCAGCGCGTGGAGAAGATAGATAAACACCAGGAACGCCAGTACGCCCGCGACGATGTACAACCCTTTCATGAACCGCTCCCCATGCGGTTGATGGCCCAGGCAAGGCCGACGCTCGCGAAAAAGAGCAAAAGAATGAGCGCCGCGTACAAAAGGTCCATGGTTGTCCTCAGAATTTGACGAGCATGCCCGCCGACCACATGAGCTGACGGGTGCGCAGATCCGGATACCAGACCCCGCCCTGGTTGTTGCAGGCACGTTCGGCGGCGTTGGGGTCGGCAGTACCCGCTGTCGCGCCCGAATTGCAGGTGAAGTACTGCGGCGAGCCGTTGTTGCCGCCGGGCGGCGTCACCCCGCCCTCGCCCGCGAAGTACGGTATGTCCGAGTGGCGGTAGCCGAGTTCGGTCCACCAGGTTATCCACTGCTTGGGCATGTATTGGAAGTTGACGGTGCTGTCCCACTGATGCGCGGGCTGCCCGGGGTTTTCGGTGAAGTACGGCGTGCCGCTGGCCGCGGTGGCGCCGTTGATCGGCGGCAGCAAGGTGAGATAGCGGCCGGGATTGTTCATGGCCCCGCCGCCCACCGTCACCGCGAACAGGTCGTTGTGAAACCACAGGCGGTTGTAGAGCATGAAGCCCAGGAACGAGCTCTTGTTGGGGCCGCCGGTGCAATGCAATCCGCCGCCCGACTGGCAGCCGGCATCGGTGGTGAGCGAGAAGGCCATTTTGGAAATGCCGGCCGCGCCCGGGTTGTTGAAGTAGCGATATTCGACGCTGTCGTCGGTGTGGTAGCGCACCGTGTGCGGCAATCCCAGGTTGTCCTCGCCCACGCCGTAGTTGTTGAACACGAGCTTCAGGTTCTCGGTCGGCTGGTAGAGGATCTGTCCGCCGTAACCCAAGTGTCCGTTAAAGCGTGCATAGGATTGCCAGCCGTTGATGATCCAGGGCTCGATCTTCAGCTTGTTGGTGGGGAACCACTGGATGCGCAGGCCGTTGAAGAACCAGGGCGTGTTGGACGACACGAAGGAGGGCTGGTAGGTCCAGTTATCGTAGTTGTAGTAGCTGAAGAGTCCGATGTACGACACGAAAATGCCCGCATCGACGTTCAATCCATGGCTGACGTCGAAGTGATAACCGATGTTCGCTTCGGACAGGTACCGATAGGCATCGCTCAAGTCCCACTGGCCCACCGAGGAGCTAGCGTCGTTGCGTGGCGTGGTGGTGGAGAACAGGCCGTACATGGTGAGAATGCGGGCGCGCACGTTGTCCCAGTGAAAATCGCCGCCGAGGCTTATTTGCTCCAGCTGGAACTCGCCGCTGCGGAACGATTCGGTCGATCCCACGATGGTGTGGTCCTTCGGCCCGTTGAAGTCCTGCATGTAGTGCACGTCGAGCCTGATGTCCGGCGTGAAGAACTTGGTATCGAACGCCGGCTCCTTGTTGCGCGGCGAGCCGTTGAGCCAGGTGAAGTCGCCGAAAGCGAAGGGCGTGAAGTCATCGACGCCCTTGGTGGCCTCGGGCGCTTCGAGGGCCTTCGGCATGACTTGAGCCGGCGCGTTCGAAGGCGCATTTGGCAGGGCGGGGGCGCCCGCGATCGGCGCCATTTGCGCCAGGGTCGGCGTCTTCGGCGCCGCATTTTGCGCAAAATCGAGGCGCGTCGCCTTCGCGGGCGCCACCGAGACTTTGGGCAAACCCACCTCGCCCTGGGGGCTCGCGACGCTTAACATCCACTCGCCCGCGGGAAGATCCGCGAACGTATAGAGGCCGTCGCTGCCGGAGAGGGTCGCACGCACGGCGCTGCCGTCGGCCTTCACGGCGGTCACCGTGACATGCGCGAGCGGCGCATGATCGGCCCCTTCGAGCAGTCCCACGATGGCGCCGAGCCGGGCCGGTTCGCCGTCTGCGAACGCAGCCATCGAAAAGGTCCCGAAGAGGACGCTGATGCCGAATGCAGCCAACCCTTTCGATCGGTTCACTTTGCCACCCTTCAGGGCGTTGCCCACGATGGCGGGAAAGTCTAGGCACGGCGCGGCGGCATCGATATGCCGAAAGGTGTTAAAAAATGCGTTTGCGGCGCCGTTGGAGCCGATTGGCGCAGAACGCATCGATGCTACAAGTCGGGCGGCGGCACCGCGCGGAGCGCCCAACGTCTAGTTGCCATAATTTGCCTGGATCGCACCTGCCGATTGCCCGAATCGGGTGCTTACATACTCGTCGGGTCCATTGGAGGAATCTTCGTGATCGATCGCCGCCGCTTCGTCATCGCCGCCTCGTTGTCGATATCGGGTTCCATGCGCGCCGCGGAACTGCGCTTCGCGGGACTGAAGCCCGCATTCAAGCAACTCGAGGAATACAACGGCGGACGCCTCGGGGTCGCGGTGCTTGACCTGACCACCGGGGAGCGCTCGGGCTTCCGCGACAACGAGCGCTTCGCCATGTGCAGCACGTTCAAGTTTCTATTGGCGGCGCAGGTGCTGCGGCGCATCGACCGCCGCGAGGAAGCTCTGTCACGCGCCATCGCCGTTCCTGCGAAGCCCCTGCTCTATCACTCACCGCTCACCGAAGCGCATGCCGGCGGCTCGATGACGGTGGCGGAACTCGTCGAAGCCGTGCTCACCCAAAGCGACAACACGGCCGCGAACCTGCTGCTGGAGTCGATCGGCGGACCGGACTCCTTGACGCGCTTCGCGCGCGTGATCGGCGACACACTCACCCGCCTCGATCGCACCGAGACCTCGCTCAATGAGGCGCTGGCGGGCGATGCGCGCGACACCACCTCGCCCAGGAGCATGACGGACAACTTGAACTCGGTGCTTTTCGGCCGCGTGCTCTTGCCGGCTTCGCGCGCGCAATTGACGACGTGGATGACAGCCTGCGAAACCGGCCTCGATCGCCTGCGGGCCAAGCTGCCCTCGGGGTGGCGCGCGGCGGACAAGACCGGCGCCAACGGCGAGCACACCAGCAACGACATCGGCGTGTTCTGGCCCGTCGGCCGCTCGCCCGTCATCATCGCCGCCTACATCACCCAATGTCAGGGTCCGGAGAGCAAGCGCGCCGCGATGCTCGCCGAGATCGGCCGTCTGGTCTTTCAGACCTTTACCTGACGGGCGAGGCGGAGCCGCGGCAAGCTCGAGCCGCGGTGTCTAGACGCTCATCCTGGACTTGAACAAACGCGCCTGCCGCCGGGAGATCTCCACTTCGGGACCGTCGCGAAGACTCGCATGCAGACGTCCGTTGACGCCGAGCTCCACGCTTTCGATGAAATCCACATTGATGATCTGGTGCCGATTGGCGCGGAAGAAGCGGTTGGGATCAAGACGCTGTTCGAGCGCGACTAAGGCGCGTCCCAGAAGCGGCGCCAACTTTCCCCACGACAGCCGTATGTAATTGCCCTCCGAGCTCAACAGGCGCACCTCGCGAAGCGGTACGAACCAGCAGCGGCTGCCGTCCCGCACGAAGATCTGCTCGAGCACCGCGCCCGGGCGCACCGCCCGCGACGCCTCTGCGTTCTTGACCCTCGCCATCGCCTCGGCCAGGCGCGCCGGATCGATGGGTTTCAGCAGGTAATCGAGCGCGTTGACCTTGAATGCCCGTACGGCATGTTCATCGTGCGCGGTGATGAAAATGACCTGCGGCACCTGATCCAGCCGGTCGAGCAGATCGAAGCCCGAACCGCCCGGCATCTGGATATCCAGGAGCAGGAGCTCCGGGGCCAAGGTGTCGACCAATACCGCGGCTTGTTCGATATTGCCGACTTCGGCGACGATCTCCACCCATGGAAACTCGGCCAACAGACGCCGCAGCTCGCGGCGCGCCGGCGGTTCGTCATCGATGATCATGGCTTTCATGGTTTGAGGGGAATACGCAGGCGCGCCGTTGCCAGCGCCGGCTTCGAAAGGTCCAGATCGAGACTCGCGCGACCGCCGAAGAGCAGTTGCAACCGATCACGCGCGTTGCTGAGTCCGACGCCCGTAGTCGCTGCGGGCGTCGTCGCCTGCGGTCGTGGATTTTCCACTTCCAGAATCAGCATGTCGTCCTCTTTGAAGGCGCGTACCCGCAAGAGGCCCCCTAAGGGCAGTTCGGCGATGCCGTGCTTGATGGCGTTCTCCACCAGCGTCTGCACCAGCATTTCGGGGATGCGCACGGCGAGTGCGGCATCGGCTATGTGGATCTCGGTGCGCAGCCTGTCCTCGAAGCGCATCGATTCGATTTCGAGGTAGCCGGCTACGATGGTCAATTCCTCCGCGAGGGTGACCAGCTCATCCTGTCGGGATTTCAGCGTGTAACGCAAGGTGTTGGCGAGCTGCGTCACGGCGACCTGCGCGCGCGAGGGGTTCTCGGCGATGAGCGAACGCACGGTGTTGAGCGCGTTGAAGAGAAAGTGCGGATTGAGCTGGGACTTCAGCAGCTTAAGCTCCGCCAGATGCAGCGCACGCGCCATTTCGGATTGCCGCAGTTGAGCCGAACGCCGCGCACGCACCCCGAGCACGCTGAAATAGAGGGTGAACCATATGACGTAGAGCAGCGCCCAGTTGAGGATCTCGAGGCAGATGGAGGCCGGCAGGGCCATCCGCGTCAACCCCGGCGCGTACTCCTGTAGCAAGGGCCCCGGATCGTGGAACGCCGTGAGGTCGGTGAATTGCGTCAGGATTCCCAACGGCACTCCGACAATGAAGGACGCGAGAATGACTCGCCGGCTCAAGGCGCCGAGGGTGAGCGTGCTCCAGTGATGGCGCTTCGCGTATTGCCGCAGGCCATGAGAGAGGCCGAGTCCAATGATGCTGGACAGCAGGAGCTCGAGGCCGAGGCTAAGCCAGGGAAGTTGCAGCGCCGCGACCCCGGCGAGGAAACGGGTGAGCGTGAAGAATCCCCAGCCGCCGAGCTGCAGGGCCCAGTAGGCCAGCTGCGAGCCTCGCGGCGCAATGGAATTTTCCGCGCCGCTCATGCGGATTTCGGTGCCTGCAGCCATTTAGGTGCCACGCAAGGCGGCGGCCAGGGGCGCCCGGGATGCACGGACGGCCGGAAAGGCGGCGCCCACCATTCCGATGAGGCACGCCCAAAGCACTCCAAGGCCGATCAGATTCCAATCGACGGCCAGCGACACGGACAATTGCGTCAAACCGCCGGCGTTCGTGCTGATCGCGTGCCCGTTGAACATCATCCATGCCGCGCTGCCGCCCACCGCGCCGCCCAACAGCGCGAGCAACAACGCTTCGGCGAATATCGATACCACGACCGACACGGCGCTGAAACCCAAGACCCGCAGCGTCGCAATTTCCACGGTGCGCGTGCTGATGGCGGAGTACATGGCATTCAGCGCGCCGAAAATTGCGCCAATCGCCATGATGCCGCCGATCAGATAGGCCACGATGGACAACAACCGAGAGAACCCCTGCGATTGCAGCCGATAGTAGTCGGCCTCGTGCATGGCGTCGACCGCCAGCGCGGGATTGCCGACAAGAGACCCCCTGAAAAGCGCAAAGGAGTCCGCGGAATCCAGGAGCACCGTGACTGATTGGAAGGTATTTCTGCCGAAAGCCGATTGCAATGTCTCCACACCGGTGATCATTTCGGCCTCGTGCGGATCGCCGTGGCTCTCGAACACGCCTACCACGGACCACTCGGCGCCCCGCAACAGCACGTGCCCGCCGACATCGAGATCGCGAAATTGCCGCTGCAGACTGCGCCCGACGATCAGTTCGCGGACGCTCGGTCCAAACTCGCGCCCTTCGACCAATTGAAGTTCCGGGCGAACCAGCGCGGCTGCATCGCCCACGCCGCGAAGCGACACATTGCCGCTGCCGCCCCGTTTGAGTGGCAACCTGACGACGGCCAGCGCTTCGGCCGATGCCAGCGGCTTTCCGTCGGATCGGCGCTTGATGCCGGGCGCCTGTACGATGGTTTGCGCCGCCTCGCGCGGAATATTGCTCAAGGTTTCGAAGCTTGCCCCGGCGCTGACGACGATGGCTCGATCGGCGCGCTCGGTGCTCGTCATCATTCGCGACAGTCCGCCCACCATGGCGAGAATGCTCACCAGAACTCCGACCACCCCGGCGATGCCGATGACGATCACCAGCGAGGCGCCGAGCCTGAGCGGGACGCTCTTCAAGTTCATCAGCGTGACAGCGGCGGTCTGCTTCAACACATTCATCCGCCCGCCCCTCAACGTCCGGCCAGGGCGTCGACGATGACCAGCCGCCGGGCCCGCCAAGCCGGCGGCGCGCCGCTGGCGAGCGCCAGAATGACGGCCATCGCCAGCCCGAAGGCCACAACGCGCAAGGGCAGCGTCGAGCCGCCAATCCCCAGCGCCGCGGTCACCGGGAAAACGGCTGCGGCCGCCGCCAGCCCCAGCGCCGCGGCCAGTACACATAGCATCGTCGACTCGATGAGGACCAACGCCGTCACCGCCCCGTCCGAGAAGCCGACGGTTTTCAAGATGGCGAGTTCCGGGGTGCGCTCGCGCACGGATTGCATCATGGTGTTGCCGGTCAGAAACAGCAGCGTGAAGAGCACCGCGGCGACGATGGCGTTGGCCATCAGACTCACATCGCCTAAGGATCGTAACTGGCCCTGCACATACGCCTTCTCATCCTGCGTCACCGTCTCGTAGGCGGAATTGACAAATAGCGCATCCACCGCGGCGCAAACCTGCGCCGATCGATTCAGATCCTTGACAGAGGCGACGAAAGCCCACGCGGTGCCGCGATCCAACAGGCGCGCCTCGTCGAAATAGCCGTAGTTGACGATGATGCGGTTCGCCTCGGTGGGATTCGTGGGGACATCGTAGGTCCCGACGATCTCGAAGTCCCAGTCGGCACTGCCGTCGCGCTTCATGACCGAGGTGCGCAGCGGCAGGCGATCGCCGATTTTCCAGCCGAATGCGCGCATGAGCGGCGCCGCGACAATCGCTCCCGTGCGCACCCGGCCCATGGCGTCGAGCTGCTCCGGGGCGATCTGCCATTCGGGATAAAGATCGAAGAATGTCTTTACGTCGGTGGCGAAGGCCACCAGCGCGTTCTTCTGCTCCTGATAGTAACCGGTGATGCCGGCGATGTAGGTGGCGCGGTGAATGCCTGGAACCGCCTCGATCTGATGCAGGTACGCATCCGGCAGAGGCTGAACCTCGCTGATGCGGCTCACGGTATACACGCGATTGGCATTCGATCCCGTGCCGAAGGAGTTCAACCAGGCGTTCACGCCCTGCAGCAGGCCGAACAGCAGGAATGCGATCACGATGGACAGCAGCGTAAAAACCGTGCGCGCCTTCTTGCGCCACAGGCCGGTCCATAGCAGAGGAAAGAATTTCATGCCGCCAGATTCGATTGCGAGTGGATGAGGTGGCCCTTGTCGAGATGCAGCTGCCGCGTTGCGCGCTCCGCCGCTTTCGGATCGTGCGTAACCATCACGATGGTTTTTTGCTGTTCGCGATTCACGATCTTCAAGAGGTCCAGAATCTGCTCGGCCATTTCCCGATCGAGATCGCCGGTGGGTTCATCGCACACCAGCAGGGTGGGATCCGCGACGAGCGCCCGCGCGATGGCGACGCGCTGCTGCTGCCCACCGGAGAGCTCCGCGGGTTTGTGCGAGGCCCGATCGGCGAGACCGACCAGCTCGAGCGCGGCACCGACGTTGGCGCTGCGCTGCGCCTTGGACAGACCCGTCATGAGCAATGGCAGTTCGACGTTCTGCTCGGCGCTGAGCAGCGGCATCAGATTGTAAAACTGGAACACGAATCCCACGTGGCGTGCGCGCCACCTTGCGAGCTGACGGGAGGTGAGGCCGTTGATGCGATCCCCTGCCACGATGAGGTCGCCTTCATCCGCCCGGTCGATACCGCCTATCAGGTTGAGCAAGGTGGTCTTGCCGGACCCCGACGGCCCCATGAGGGCAAGAAACTCCCCAGCCCGGATTTCCAGATCGATGCCGTGCAGCACTTCCACCCGTTGCTTGCCGCGAACATAGCGCTTGACTATGCCCTTCAAGGAAACGAGTGCCGTCATGCCATGCTCCCGATCTATTCGCCTACGCACAGGTATTTCGTCGGGGAATATAAGGTGCACGCCATGCCCGGACGGCATTTCGTGTCGGACGGTCGATACGTCCCGTCGAGCGGTCGAATCCCTGCATCGTCGCCCGCGTTCGGCCGGCATGAACCGCCGTGCACTGCATGGTTTCAGGCTGGATCGGGCTCGAGCACCAGTCGATAGCCCAATCCCAATTCCGTGACGATGTGCTTGGGGTGATTGGGAGTGGCTTCGAGTTTGCGCCGCAGGCTCCCGATGTACACACGCAGGGCGCGCGAATCGTCGCGTCCCGGCCCCCAGACTTCATTCAGAAGCGTGGCGTGGGTGACGATGCCCTCGCGGTGGCGCGCAAGCGTCTCCAGGATCTTGTGCTCGAGCGGGGTCAGACGAACCTCCTCGCCGTCGCTCCGCAGCGCCACGCGGCGCGCCAGGTCCACGCTGATATCGCCGAGCTTGAGGATCGCCATGGGCGATTCGCCGCGGGCATGGCGCCTCAAGTTGGCGCGCACCCGAGCCAAGAGTTCCGGGGCGCTGAAAGGCTTGATGACATAGTCGTCTGCACCCGCTTCGAAGGCGCGCAGCCGCTGCGCCTCGGCGGTACGCGCCGTCAACACCAGCAGCGGCACCGGCGACCATCGTCTCACCGCTTGGATCACCTCGATGCCATCGCGATCCGGCAACCCGAGATCGACAATCAACACATCGGGACGGTGCAGCTTGGCGTCATGCACGCCGGCCGCAGCCGTGGCTGCGACGACGGCGCGAAAGCCGTTGGCTTCGAACAAAGTGCGCAATACCGTCTGCAGGGCCGGGTCGTCCTCGACGATCAGCGCCACGTGCATGGCTTCCGTCATGGCTTATTTTAGCGCTTCGCAGGCTGCTCCCATGGATTGCCTCAAGAAGGCGACCTAACTGCGGGAGTAAGACGCTAGTATAGGCCGCGTGCGAAGCGTGATCCTCATCGTGGGCGCCGGCTTCAGCGGCACGGTGTTCGCGGTCAACTTACTGCGCCACTTGGACGCCGCGCCGGTCGATATTTATCTGGTGGAACGCGGTCCGGACCTCGGGCGCGGCATCGCCTACGCGCGACGGTCATTCCCCTTCTTGTTGAACGTACCTGCCGCCCGATTGTCCGCGGATCCGAATGATCCCTTGCAATTCTTACGGTTCGCGCAGCGGCTTCGGCCTGAGGTCGGAGCCGAGGATTTTCTGCCGCGCGAGATCTATGGCGACTACCTTGGCGACCTGTTGGAGGAAGCGCGAAAAGAAGCCAGGAACAGCACGCTGCACGTGGTCAAGGACGAGGTGGTGGATATACGCCGCGCCGGCAAAGGCGCCCTATCCGTGCACTTCGCCAACCGCGAGTCATTGCGTGCCGCGGCCGTGGTATTGGCCTCGGGCAATCCCCCCGCTTCCTGGCTCGCCTGGGCGGATCGGCTCAAGGATCATCCGGCAGTGCGCGACAATCCCTGGGAGCTGCCGGCGGACATCGGCAAGGACCACACCGTGTTCATCGTCGGCAATGGCCTCACCATGGCCGATGTCGCGATGGCTTTGGGATCGAAGCCCGACAACACGCCCCTCATGCTGTCCATGTCGCGCCGCGGCCTGCTGCCGCAGCCGCAAACGGAGTTTCGGTCCTTGTCGCTCGACGGACATGGCGAACGGCTTCTCGCCGCTTCGCATTCGTTGCGACGCCTGCTGCGCGTCTCGCGCGAGATCGCTGATGAAGTGCAGCGCGAAGGCGGCGATTGGCGGGAAGCGGTAACCCACATGAGAGCCTTCGTTCCGCAGCTCTGGCAGAAGTTGCCCTTGAGCGAGCGGGCGCGCTTCCTCCGCCACGTCCAGCCACACTGGGACACTCATCGCCACCGCCTGCCGCCGGAAGTAGCCCGAAGGGTGCGGGAACTGCGCGAGCGCGGGCGACTCAAAGTCCATGCGGGACGCGTGCAGTCGGCGGTGGCACAAGGACAGAAACTGCGCATCTCGTGGCAGTCGCGGGGCGCCAAGCACATGCACTCGGCGCTGGTCGACTACGCCATCAATGCGTCGGGACCCGACTATGTGCTGGAACGATCGCGCGAGCCCTTGATTCATTCGTTGCGCGCGCAGGGCCTCATCGCGGGCGATGCTCTGCGTCTCGGTATCAGAACTTCGCCCGAGAGCGCCTGCATCGACACTTTCGGCCAGACCAGCAGCAACCTTTATTACGTGGGACCGCTTTTGCGAGCCGAGCATTGGGAGGCTACTGCGGCCACGGAGCTTCGCGATCACGCGGTGCGGCTCGCGCGTCAGCTGTCCGAGCGCTTGCGTGCAGTACAGCCTGTGTAAGTCTGCTGGCGGGACGAGATGAAGACCCGCACGCATCTGTAGGGCAACCCAGCTATAAAGGGACCAGGCCGAGCGCGTCGAGACTAAAGAGCTCGACAAATGCGATTCCTAAGTATGCGGCCGCAAGCAACAGTGAAATTCCGCATAAACGCCAGTTGGATTGAAGTTGGTAGGCGGTGGAATTGACGATGGCCTGTTTAGGCAGCTGCCATTTTGCGGCTATGGCACCAGCAGCGTACGAGTAGGCGAGCGGGACCAGGTAGTCTGGAAATCGATCCGGGAGGAAGGGCAGCAGGGAGAACGAGGCCACGCAGAACGCCGCGCCCCACAGAAGAGTTGCTTTGGCTTGCGCCGATCGGTCGAGCACGCGAAAGTTCTCTCGCAAGAAGAAGACGGCCGCGATCGGACCGCCCAACCACGATCCAACTCGAACCTGCATCGGTGTGTAAGCTTGGCGCACGCCATAGTTCCCTCCTTGGACAATCGGCTTGACTCGCTTCGGCCCGCGCCTAGCCTGCGCTTTGGGTGTTGGTCTTTGGCTTCGGTGTCACGGGCGCAGGAGCAGGCGTCGCCGGCTTCTTGGTCTCGCCGCCCGGCACATCGTCCGGCTCGAGATACGCATCCAGCACTTTGCGTCCGATGGGCGCCGCCGCAGTGGCGCCGAAGCCGCCGTTTTCGACCAGGACCGCGACCGCAATCTTGGGATCCTCCGCTGGTGCGTAAGCGATGAACCAGGCGTGATCGCGTTTGCGTTCATCCGCGTTTTTGTGCTTGGTACTTTCGTTCTGCTTGACGGTCACGACCTGCGCGGTGCCTGTCTTGCCGGCGATCTTGTACTTCGAGGTGACGCCTACTGCGTAAGCGGTGCCGCCAGGACCATACACCGCGGCCAGCATGCCGTCGTGGACGACTTCCCATTCCTCCTCGGTGCCGATGTCCACCGGCTTCTCCATCACCGGCTTCTTCCAGTCGACGGTGTTCGAGCCCGCTTCGCGGATGCCGGACACCAGGCGCGGCTGCGCGATGATCTTGCCGCTCTCGGCGATTTCAGCGGCGACATGGGCCTGCTGCAGCGGCGTGACCGTAATCGGTCCCTGACCGATGCCCATGCTGATGGTCTCGCCGGGGAACCAAACCTGGTCGGCCGCCCGCTTGTAGGCGTGCCGCTTCCACTCCGGAGAGGCATAGAGGCCGGCCTTCTCGCCGGGGATGTCGATGCCGGTGAGTTCGCCGTAGCCGAAGGCGTGCATGAAGGGCGCCATGCGCTCGATCTTCAGCCGGTCGGCCACGCGGAAGAAGTACACGTCGCAGGACACGCCGATGGCGCGGCGCATATCCAAGGCACCGTGTTTTTTGTCGTCGCGATACTGGTGGGCGCTCCCCGGCATGGTGAAGACGCCCGGGCAGAACTCGACCTGTGAGGACGTCATGACGCCGTATTTCTGGGCGGCGAGCGCATACAGCGGTTTGGTGGTCGAGCCCGGCGGATAAGTGCCGCGCAGCGCGCGATTCAGGAGCGGCACGTCGATGTCGTTGGCGAGCGCGCTGTACTGCTGGACCGACAAGCCCTTCACGAAGTCGTTGGGATCGAATCCCGGCGTGCTCGCGAGCGCGATCACATCGCCGGTCTTCGGATCCAAGGCGACCACGGATCCGCGCTTGCCGACCAAGGCGTCCTCGGCGACCTTCTGCACCTTGGCATCGATGCTCAAGATCAAATCTTCGCCGGCCACCGGGGAGCGCGTGTTGAGCTTCGGCGCGTATTCGCCCGCGCGGTCGACCGGGCGGCCGGCGGCGTTCACCAGGATTTCGCGAAACCCGGGCTTGCCGTGAAGCTCCGCCTCGTACGCGTATTCGACGCCGACCTTGCCGATCAAACTGGTGCCGGCATATTCGGCCGTGTCGATCTTCTTCAGGTCCTCTTCGTTGATGGCGCTCACGTAGCCGATGGCGTGCACGCCCATTTCCTTGAAAGGATAGTGCCTCGCCAGACGCGGCCGGATGTCGACGCCCGAGAACTGAAAGCGGTGGATGGCGAAGCGCGCCATCTCCTCCTCGTTGACCTGCAGCTTCACCGGTACGCTTTCGTACACCTTGTGCGAAAGAATGGTGCGCCGGATGGCCGATACATCCTCGGGTTTGAGGACATCGATGGCGACCAGCTGCTGCAGGGTGGCATCGAGGGCGCGCGAATCGCCCACCTGTTCCCGGACCAGCTCGATGTTGAAGGCCGGCTGGTTGTCGGCCAGCACCACGCCATGGCGGTCCAGGATCAGCCCGCGGCTCGGCGGGATGGG
This sequence comes from Steroidobacteraceae bacterium, assembly GCA_036494165.1. Lineage (GTDB taxonomy): Bacteria > Pseudomonadota > Gammaproteobacteria > Steroidobacterales > Steroidobacteraceae > Bog-1198. The sequence continues at coordinate 69,801 of DASXOQ010000130.1, read as the reverse complement.
TTCGTTTCTGATTCTGTTGCCCTGCGACAAGGTGGAGTAGTAGTCGTACTTCAACACCTGCAGATAGAAGAGGCGCGCCGCCACCGACCCCAGCAGCAATGCGGCAAGCACTCCCGCAATGACGCTGCGCACCGTGAACAGGCGGTTCTCGGCGAAAGTGTTTTTGATCCGGGTCTGACGGCTGGGTGCCACGGAGCGCATTGTAAGCGCTCGAGACTTAAGTTAACTGTGACGCAGCATTAATTCAGCGGCTCGGCACCGCCCGATCTTCGACTGCGGCGGCGGCAAAAAGCACCGTCGCCTCGCCGTTGGCCGGAACCGCGAGCTTGATGAGCGGCTGGCCGTCCTTCCGGGTCACCTCGTGATCGGCGCGTACGATGCGCGCGCCGTCCGGCAGTGCCAGCTTGAACTCGAAATCCACCGCGTGCGGCAACGCGTTGCTCACGACGGCGCGAAACACCCCGGTCTTCTCGACTGAGCGCATCGACACCCCGGGCAAAAGCGGCAGCTCGCGCGCGTGGCGGGAATCGATGCCCTCGCGCTCGGCCGTGAGCCTCACCCGTACCTGATCGCTGTTGCTGAGTTTGAGCTCCACATCTTCATCCACCGCCACATCCTTAAGCTCGGTTTCGTCGGCGAGCAATGCACCCTCGCCGTGATCCTGATACACCTCGACGCTTCCCGAGGGCAGCGGCAACCCGAGATGGTCGGCCGCATCGTTCTTGGTGCGAAGGACCCTTGTCGCGGGAACGGACTCGTCGGCGTCGAATTGCGATTCCCGCAGATCGAAGCCGTACACGATGCGTACGGGAATGCGTTCGCGGTCCAGGAGGCGCACCTGCTTGGATTGCCGCGAAGCCACCGTGGTGCGATCCGGCACCCGGTAGAGCTTAAGATCCCCGAGCTGCTCTTCCTGCACCTTCTTTGCGCTGGTCACCACGACTTCATACAAAGCGTCGGCAGCCATCGGGGCCGGGGCCATCATGCGCGCCACTTCGATGCCGGCGGTAAAACCGCGGGTCGCCTGGAGCGTGACCCGCTCCTCCGGAATGTCGCTGGTGGTGCCGTGCGGCCAGCACTGCGCCAGAATGGATTCGCCCAAGCCGATGGGCTCGACGGAGTCGTTCTCGCGGTTTACGCGACCGGCGACCACTTGGGTCCTGGCCGCGTTGAACATCGCATCGTTGCTGTTGGCGAGGGTCACCCAGGCGCCCAAGCTAAGATTCCGCTCATCGGCCGAGAGCGTGGCCGTGTAGGTGGCCGCCCAGTCAAAACCCACCGTCAGATAGGACAGGGTCACATCCTGCTCGATGGGTGTCTCGGTCTTCACCAGCACCGAGAGCGTGGGACGCGCCGAGAGACCTTCGGGCGGCTCGAATACGAAGGTCTCCGCCATGCCTGAGCAGCGCAGCGCCTCGATGCCCGTGTCGGATTTGAACACCACTCCGCCATCGGCGCCGGAGATGAGCGTGCCGCGCTTGTCCTCCACGGTGCCGGTCTTGCGATTGGTGCGCTTTAAGATCACGGCCTTACCGACCGTGGCCTCGATCAGCGCCGAGGGACTCAAGAGCGCCGCGTCGCGGTTCTTCTCCACCACCCCTTCAGGCAGGCCCGTCACCAGCGCACTCGCCGGCTGAATGCCGCCCGCAACCCCTTCGAAGCGCAGGCGGCTCAAGCCTGCGGGCAGGCTTACATGCCTCACTTCGGACACGAGTGCGAAGCCGTTCAAGTCATCGAGATTGAAACCGCCTTCGCTGCGCCCCGGCGCCCGGTACACCGTGACGGCGTAGTCCTTGACCCGCAGCGAGGTCACATCGCCCGCCTGCGCCGAGCCGATGCCGGCGAGGGCGAACGAGGCGAACATCAGAATCTTCGCGCGCACGTGAGCTGCCTTTCAGTAGCGCGATTCGAAGCTTGCGGTGAGCGTGGCTTTGCCGTTCGCGGGCACCTTCACGTCCCATTCGGCCACCTCGGCGCTGCGCCGAGTGCTCTTCTGGCTCTCCTGCTTGATCGAGGTGTCGCCCCACAGACCGTCCTGCAACACCTTGACCGTGACTTCGCGCGGCAACGCGTTGGTGAGTTCGTAACGCATGTCGCTCTGCCATTCGAAAGCGCCCAAGCGCGTGCGTTTGTCGACGATGGGCTTGACCTTGACGTCGAAGGCATCGCCCGTGGAGAGGGACAGCACCGAGCCCATGGGCGTGTGTTCGATGGCGCTCTCGCCGATGAACTGGGGATCGCCTCGCTTGTCTTTCATGTAGAAGCGCAAGGTGCCGGCGGGGAGCTGGTCTCCCAAGCCGGCACGCGCGCTGGTCGAGAAGCTGTAGACGGTCTTGGCGCTCTGCGGCTGCTCGACGGTGCCGAGCCAGCCATTGCGAAACTCGTAACCGTGTTCCGCCGGCACCTGATGCACATCGAGGAAGCTCACCTGCTTGGTCTGTTTGTTGGCGATGGTGGTGCGCTCGGCGAGGGGGTAAAGATAAAAGTCGCCCAGGCGTTCGCGATTGCCCGACTCAGTGCCGGCCTGCTTCAAGGTGGCTCGGGTGCGCGGCATGAAGGGGCGCCGAAAATCGTTGCCGTCGGCCGTGCCCGGGGAACCGGCCACCAGCAAGGTGTGCGCATTGTCGTAAGAGGTGCCCGAGGTGTTGGTCAGCGTCACCCAGCCTTGCACGTCGATCTTGCTGTCCGCCTCGTTGTAGAGCGCGACATAGTCGGCCTTCCAGCCCAGGCCCGGGGTGAGGTAGCTCAAGGTGGCGCGTTCGGTGCCGGCATGCTGGGCGGCGAGCGTGACCGACAAGGTGGGACGGGCCCGCAAGTTTTCGGGCACCTTGTCGAAGATCACCCGGGCCGGCAGGCCATCGTCACGCAGCACCTCGATGTGCTCCCCGATCTTCAGCACCACCCCGCCGTTGGTCGCGAGCACCGCGGCCTTTTCGCGGGTCTCGGCACCGGTGGCCGGATTGATCCGCACCAGGGTGACCTCGTGTCCCACCGCCTTCTCCATCAGCTTGGCGGGGGTGAGCAGGTCGAAGTCGAAATTCTGTTCGACGATGGAGATGTCCGCAGCCGCGAGCGTGGCGGTCTCGGCGCGAATCTGCGCGGAGACATCCGGAAACTCGACGCGCTGCCGGCCGGCTTTCAAGTCGATGTCGCGCTTGTCCTGCACGAGCGCCAGATCGTTGTTGTAGATCGTGACCGACAGATCGCGCTCCGCGGCCTGCGCCGCTCCGCAGGTTGCACCCATCATGAGCGCCAGTATTGCCATTCGCATCGAGCTTCTCCTCAATCCTTAAGTGCCATCCGCATCTCGAGCATATAGGGCGCGAATCCGGCCTTCCGATAGGCACCGACGGCATTCTGGTTGTCCGGATACACCTCCAGGTGCAGCTCGAACACGCCGCGTTCCCGGCAATGCGCTTTCAGCGCCTCGATGATGTGCCCGTTCACTCCGCGCCCGCGGTTTTCGGGAATCACGAACATGAGCCCCAAGTACCCCACGCGCGGGTAATTCAAGTACGGCTTCGCCTCATCGATGCGCACGAATCCGCATCCCACCGGCACGCCATCCGCCTCGGCCAGGGCAAACCATACGTTTTGCGCCTTCAATAGTCCTTCCAGATCATAGTAACGAATGTCCCCGGATTTCAGGGTTGAGTCGAAGGGCCGTTCGGCCAGAACCACGCCGCGATGGAATTCGATCAAGACCGGAAGATCGGTCAAAACGGCGCGGCGCACGCGAATGGCCGTCATGGGTTGACTCCTCTGCAAGCGGTGGACTTCACCGCGCTGATGGAGCGTATCTTACGCAACGCAGGACGAGCCGCGCGGCGATGCCGCGCGACCGGAAGGATGCACGATTCTTTTAAAGAGAACCTCTGCCTTCGGACGACGTGTTGCTTGAGCGGCTCACTCGACCTCGAGTTGTCCCTCGTTCTGCGTGAGCATGAACTGACCGCCGCCCACGTATTGAAGAGTGAGGGACTGGTGCTGCGTTCCCATGATGAGGCCCGAGGTCCCTGCGGTGGAGATGGCGGACGGGTTGTAGATGTAGCCGTCCGACACGCTGCCGAAAAGATGCAGGCCGTCCTGCGATACGACGAGCGCGCTGAGCTGCAGTGGCGCGGCGGCAAGCCCCGTCCAGGTGCCGCCGGCATCCGTCGAGAGACTGAGTGCACTGCCGGCGGTGAACACCGTGCTGCCGTCGCCGGAGGTGACGATCGGGTAATTGTAGTTGCCTGAATCGCCTTGGCTGGCCGCGGCGAAGGTCGCGCCCGAATCGCTGGAAATTGCGACCTGGCCGGCGCCGGCTGCATACATGCGCGTGCCGTCGCTGGACATGGCCACCGAGGACCAATTGGTGAAGGTGCCGCTCAGCGGGTGGCTCCAATTGGTCCCGGAGTTCGCGGAGACATACACGTCCCTCAGGCCGCTGTTGGGATCAAATCCCGCCAGCATCAGATGCACGCCGTCCGAGGAGGCAGCCATGGCCACCCAGATGTCCGAGGACGGGACGACGATTTGCGCCCAAGCGGCGCCGGCGTTGAACGAGGCATAGACGGAGGAGGTCTGCGCGTTGCCGTCGAAGCCGAAGCCATAGAGCTTCGTGCCGTCGGCGGAAGAAGCCACGCCCTGCCAGACGATGCTCGGCACGGCCTGCGCAGTCCAGGTGGCGCCGGAATTAACCGACAGAGAAATCGGCGCGCCATTTTGCCCGGCAATGAGTTTGGTGCCGTCGGCGGACGATGCCAAAGATACCCATCCGGCGCCGCTCGATGCGCCCTGGGTCCAGCTGTTGCCTGCATCGGCCGAGGTGAACAGCGAAGCACCGTCCGATGCGACGAGGTGCGTGCCGTCGGCCGAGGCGGCGATGGCATTCCAGGTCTGCGGCGAGGCGTGCGGCACCCACAGCACGTTCTTGAGACCCACGTAGACTTGTTGTCCGCTGTTCTGCTGAATCTTGAAGCCGCCGGCACCGACGCCCGATACTTGAATGAGATCGCCGATGGCGGGATTGGCGGGAAGGATCAGGGTGACCTGTCCGGCGTTGTCGGCAAGATAGCCCGTGTCGGAAACCATTTGCATGCTGGTGCCGGTCACGTCCACCCAACTGATGCCCGGACCCGCGGGACCTGTCGCACCCGCCGGACCTTGAGACCCGGTTGCGCCGGGAGCACCCGTAGCGCCAGTGGCGCCGGTCGGACCTTGAGAACCGGTGGCTCCTTGAGCGCCCTGCGGCCCGGTGGCGCCCGTCGCGCCGGTGGCTCCGGTCGCCCCGTCATCCCCGCACGCGCTCAAGCCGATGACGGCGAAACCAAGAATCAAAACTTTGTAGGTGCTGCTATGCATACGGGTCTCCGTCGTAATCCTGTGGAGGACTATCGGCGGCGCGACATCGAACTGAAGCGGCGCGACGCGGCCCGGTGTAGGGTGGGCGTTTGAACAGCAAAGGGGGCGTTTTGATGGGGATGGCGGAGGATCAACCCGGCACGCAAGTCCCGCCGCGCCTTCGCTCCGGTGCCTTGTCCCTGATGGAGACGGTGGGCCAATCGCTTGCCGCCATAGGGCCGTCCTTGACGCCCGCGCTCAATATCTCGGTGGTGGCCGGACTCGCCGGCGTCGGCTGCTGGCTGTCGTATTTCTTGGGCACGCTGGGCGTGATCATCGTGGCGGCCAGCATCGGCGTGCTCGCGGCCCGGCATCCGGAGTCGGGCTCCTATTTCATCTACATCGGCCGCACCTTCGGGGCTTTCTCGGGTGCGCTCGCCGGATGGGCTATGGTGAGCGCGTACCTCTTCACCGCCGTGGCGGTGGCGATCTCATTCGTGATTTTCCTGAGCGACTTCCTGGCGGCACTGCATGTGACCTTGAGCGGGCCGGCCAAACTCGCCGCGCTTCTGGCATTCATCGCGGCAGTGACCTTTGGGGCCTATCGCGACGTGAAGCTGTCCTCGCGCGCCGGGCTTCTCATGGAAATCGTCGCCCTCTCGGTCATGATCCTGATCACCGTGTTCATCGCGCGCGCCCAGCCCTCGCTCATCGATTCCTCGCAGCTGTCGTTCAGCACCCTGAACCTCGGCAAGGTGTTCTCGGCGCTCCCCTTCGTGATTTTCAGCTTCGTCGGCTTCGAGAGCGCCGCCACGCTCGCCAAGGAATCGAAGAATCCCAAGCGCAACGTGCCGCTATCGGTGATCGGCTGTGCGGCATTCGCCGGGGTGTTCTTCACCTTCATGGCGTACTTCGTGGTCCTGGGCATGGGTGATATCAACGCCCTCGCCAAGAGTCCCGCACCCTTCGGCGATGTGGCCGCCAAGGCAGGGCTCGGTTGGGCCGCCCTGGTGGTGTACTTCGCCGCAATCATCTCGGTGTTCGCGTGCTGTCTCGCCAGCATCACCGCGGCCTCGCGCCTGCTCTTTTCAATGGGCCGCTATCGCTTTCTGCACTCCTCCATGGGGCTGGTGCACGACACCCACGGAACGCCGCACCGTGCCGTGCTCATGAGCGGCGCACTCACGGCGCTGATCTGTCTTGCCCTGTTGCCGGTGGGATATCTCGATGCGTTCGGCTATGGCGGCACCTTCGCCAGTTTCGGCTTCGTGGTGGTCTACCTCGCCATGTGCATCGTGGCGCCTTTGGACCTGAAGCGAAACGGCGAACTGAAGGGCCGGCATGTGCTCATCGGTGTCTTGGGCACCGCGCTCATGCTGTTCGTGATGATCGGCAGCGTCTATCCGGTGCCCGAGTATCCCTACAACCTGCTGCCCTACCTGTTTTTCCTGTACATGGTGGTAGGCGCGGTTTGGTTTGCCTGGCTCAAGCGCAAATCGCCCGAGGTGCTGCCGATGATCCAGCACGACATGGAAGGCTGAGTGAAGCGATCGCGCATTGAAACTCAGCTATCCCGTAATTTATTGTTTATCAAGACAATAATCCAACGATAACGCGTTATCCTCGACATGGCTCAAGGCTAGGCTCACCCGGAAACGCGACCTTTGAGCCATTCCAGCACGAATCCCTTGAGCTCATTTTGCAGCTCCTTGTAGGCCTGGGCATCGAGATGCTTGCCCAAACGGATGTCGTAGTGGCCCGGGTGCTTCGCGGTGAAACGAAACAGCACCTTTTTGCCGTCTTTGATGACCTCGGAGTGTTTCCGCCTGGCGAGCTTTTTGATCTTGGGGCCCGAGATCAGCTCGGCGAACACCTCTTCGGGTGCCGGTGGGACTTTGCGGGTCGCGAGTTCGACCGCACGCTCGTGGAGCGCCGGGCCATCGGCCTCCAACTGGCGCCGCAGGTCTGCGCCCCACCGTAAAGAAATGCCGCGAGGATCGCGAAACGCCTTCAGCACGTAGTCGGGCAGTCCCGCGATCGCCAGATACTTACCCACCAGCTGTTTGGACTTCCCGATCGCTGCGGCGATCGACTCTTGATTCGAAAAGAGACTCTCGTCCAGCCACTGTTGGAACATCCGACCCGTTTCATAGGCGCTCAAGTCGAGCCGGGCGGCGTTCTCGAGATACATCTTGAGCACCAGGTTCTTCGCGTCGGCGCAGTCGGCATCGATGCTCGCCAGCACCTTGAAGCCGTGGCTCGAGGAGGCATCCAACACCAGGCACGCCGCGTGGCGGCGGTGACCGAAGACGATCTCGTATTCGTAGGCCGAGCCATCGCTCACGGGGCGCACCCGGATCGGGGTGTGCTGCCCGTGCCGCTGGATGGCGCGGGTCAGCTCGACGAAGTCCTGGTCATGAACCAACAAGGCGTGCGGATCACGATTGCGAAATTCGGTGCTGCGGATGAGCTTGGGGTCGAGCGCCAAGAGCAGTTGGCCGGAAGCGCGTGCCTCCTCGTAGGCCTTCGCCCGATCGGCGAGGAGTTGAGCCGACTCGTCATGCTCGGGATTCGGCGCCAGCGTCGAATCGTTGCTGCTCATCATTGCGCTTCGGTGCTCCTCGAGTCGGCTAAGGGTCGCGATCTTGCGCCCAACCTTCGGCAGACTAGCCGGATAGGAAGAGGAACAAAAGAAAAACTGGCTCAAATCAATATAATCAATTGATATTGCTGAATATTATGGATCACTACGACCCAAAAAACGGGCGCGCGAATGCGCTTGGGCGCAGCCCTTCTTCGGTTCGCGCGGGGAAACGATGGGTTTTCAAGACACGGAAGCACGTCCCGCGTCCAAGTTCTGCCGGCCTTGCGTTCGGCCGGACCGATCAGCGCATCGACACCCGGCTCGCGAGCAGGGCGTTGGTCTCCATCCAGGTCTTGACGCGCTTGGCATCGGCGACGCGTGTGTATTTGCCCAGCGAGTCGAGCAGCACGATGATCACCGAACGGCCTTCGATCACCGCATTCATGACCAGGCATTTGCCGGCTTCGGAGATGTAGCCGGTCTTCTGCACGATGATGTTCCAGGTGGGGTTGGCCACCAGGTTGTCCGTGTTGTGGAACTCCACCATGCGGCGGTGCACTTTGACCGCGTAGCTCTTGTCGGTGGAGTACTCGCGGATCAACGGATTCTTCGAGGCGGCAATCACGAGCTTGGTGAGATCCTCGGGGCTCGCGACGTTTTCGCTGGAAAGACCGGTGGGCTCGACGAAGTGCGAGTTGGTCATGCCGAGGCGCACGGCCTTGGCGTTCATGGCGGCCACCATGGCCTTCATGCCGCCCGGATAGTGGCTCCCCAAAGAATGCGCTGCGCGATTCTCGGACGCCATGAGCGCGAGATGCATCAAATCGCCCCGCGACAGGGTGGTGCCCACGGCCAGGCGCGACACCGACTCCTTGGGCAGGTCGCGGTCGTCTTCGCTGATCTGGATGTCTTCATCGAGCGGCTGCTTGGCATCGAGCACCACCAGCACCGTCATGAGCTTGGTGATGGAGGCGATGGGATGAGCGACGTCGGGGTTCTTGGCGAACAGCACCGACGAATCGGTCTGGTCGAAAATCAGAACTGAACTTGATTTCAGTTTGGGATTTGAATTGTCTTTGGCGTGGGCCGTGAGGCTGAAGCAAAGCAACGTGATTGCAGCGATTACGCTTGAAAAGCTCTTAGGACCCATTACCCCGTCTCGCTCTGACCGCCCGTGGAATACCCGCAGCTGAACACATGCTCATCACCGCGGGCGTGATGTGGCGCTAACTTTGACGATTAATATGTTGAATGTCCAGCGGATTTAGACGTTTGCTGCTGTGCCGGGATTGCGACGTAGCTCTTTGTCTCGGTACATCTGCCGGTCGGCCATGGACAGAAGCTCGCGGGTGTCGCGCGCATCCTTGGGGAAATTTACAACACCGATGCTCACCGAGCAGCGGATCATGCGGGAACGCACGTCCAGAGTGGTTTTGTAGACGTTGTGGCGTACGCGCTTCACCACCGCGTCGGCCACTTCGTTGGAAGCGCCGGGCAGCAGCACCGCGAACTCATCGCCGCCGAAACGCGCCGCGTGATCCGTGGCGCGGATGCTCCGCTGCAGGCACTGCGCGACCAGGCTCAAGGCACTGTTGCCCGCTTCGTGGCCGAAGGAATCGTTGATCTCGCCGAGCTTGTCCATGTCGATCATGAGAAGCGCATAGACGCCGCCGTCGCGCACGCACCGCGCATGCTCCCGCTGCCACACATCGTTGAAGGCGCGCTGGTTGAAGAGGCCGGTGAGCGGATCGTTCTGCGCGAGATTCTCGATGCGCTCGCGCGCCTCGTTGATGTCCGCGGAGAGCGTGCTGGTCAGATAAGCGATGAGGAAAATCGGCGCCAGCTGCCCCACCGCCTGGGACGCGTAGGCGAGCGACAGCACTTCAACGCCGGGCGTCGCCAGCGCCAAGAGCACGTGGCCGAGGGCCACGATGCCCACCTGCGAGAGCGTCACCAGCCGGCCGAGGGTGAGCGCGCTCAGGATGATGGGCAGCAGATACAGGTTCAGGAGCGGGCTTTCCACCTTTCCTGAGAACCACAGCACGCCGGTGACGAACATCACCATCGACCACGATTCGATCAGCAGCCGCGTGCGGCTCAAGCCCGGGAAAAACAGCTTGGAGCGGAACACGATGATGGCGATGAGGAATGCGCTCAGCAGGCCCAGCACCGGCCACAGCTGACTCACCAGCACCTTGGACCACAACAGCACCATGGCGGCGAGCACCAGGCAGAGGATCTCGATGGAGCGGGTGCTGCGCATGATTCAGGTGCTGGTGGGTTTGCCGCCGTTCTTCGCCGGCATGCGCTTCAACTCGTCGAGCGCCCGGGCGACTTCGGCATCGCGTTTTTCCAGCGGCGTATCCGCCGGCAGGTTGGCATTGGCCTCGGCGAGTTCGCGGGGCAGTTCCACATCGGGAATGATGCCGGTGTGATTGATCGATACGCCCGAGGGCGTGTAGTAGAGCGAGGTCGTGAGCTTGATGGCGCGATCGTCGGACAAGGGCATGATGGTCTGCACCGAACCCTTGCCGAAGGTGGTGCGACCGACGAGCTTGGCGCGATGCTGATCCTTCAGTGCGCCGGCGACGATTTCGGCCGCCGAGGCCGAGCCGCCGTTCACCAGCACCACCAGCGGGGCGCCGTTCAAATCATCGCCCGGCGTCGCATCCATCTCGAACTTCGAGTCGGGCGTGCGTCCCTTGGCGGTCACGATCACGCCGCTGTCGAGGAAATCGTCCGCCACCGACACCGCCGCCTCCAGCACTCCGCCCGGGTTGTCGCGCATGTCCAATACCAGCCCCTTGAGCGGCGCGTTGTTGTGCTTGCGCAGATCCTTCATTGCCGCGTTGAAGTCATCGCCGGTGGTCTCGCTGAACTCGGCGATGCGCACATAGCCGTAGCCGCCCGGCAGCAGCTGCGCCTTGACGCTGTGCAAGGCGACGCGCGAACGCTTCAGCGTGAACATCATGGGCTCGGGATTGCCTTCGCGCATGATGCCGATCTTCACCTGCGTGCCCTCGGCGCCGCGCATCTTGCCGATGGTGTCGTCGAGCGTGGTGGGATTCACCGGTACGCCGTCGATGGTGACGATGACATCGCCCGACTTGATGCCCGCAGTCGCGGCCGGCGAACCTTCGAACGGCGCGATCACCACCACCTGGTCGTCTTCCATGGACACTTCGATGCCGACGCCCGAATACTGGCCGGAACTCGAAATTTTCACCTCGTCGTACTCGTCGCCGTCGAGATAGGCAGAGTAAGGATCGAGCGAGGAGACCATGCCGCGGACCGCGGCCTGCAGCAGCTGGTGATCGTCCACCGGATTCACATAATCCTCTTTGACGCGTTCCAGCACCTCGGCGAGTACGCGTGCATCCTGCCAGGGGATGGTGCCGGTCGCGCTCGCGGCGGGTTTGTTGGCCAGAACGCCGTGCGAGAGTCCGAGTGACAAGCCGATGGCGATGCCGGCCACCAGGGTCAATGTGTTGCGGGATTTCATAGGCAGCTGCACAAAGTTAGGAAATTCTGTGTGCGGAGCATACGTGCCCGTTCAGACGGCCGCCAGAGCCCCTAAGGTGTTGTTTTTAGCCAGGCTTTTGGGTCCACGGTCTTGCGTCCTTCGCGGATCTCGAAATAAAGCTTGGGATCCGCCCCGGCCTCCGGCATGGCGGCGATCACATCGCCGGGCGCCACCTCATCGCCCACCGATTTGTACAGCACCTCGGCGTGGCCGTAGAGGGTCATGAAACCGCCCGAGTGGCCGATGATGAGCAACAGTCCGAGGCCCTGCAGCCAGTCCGCGTACACCACACGCCCGAAATAGGGCGCGCGCACCTTGGCCCCGCGCGGCGCGCTGATGAGCACGCCGCGGGACGGCTGGTAGTGCACGGCGAGCCGGCCCGCGACGGGCCAGGGCAGTTTGCCGCGCATCTGCATGAAGCTCTTGGAGGAGTCGGTGGGAAAATCCTGCATGACGCGTGCAAGATCGGCCACCAGCGCTTCCACCGCCTGCTCCTCGCGTTTCAATTTGGCGAGTTCCTCGTTGCCGCTGGCAAGACGCTTGCTCAATGCATCCACCGACTCGGCGCGCTCGCTGCGCGCGCTCGAGAGCGCCAGCATTTCCTTGCCGGTCTCCTCGGCAAGATTCTTCAGCACCTGGTTCTGTGCGTCGATCTCGCCCACCAGATGTTCGAGCTGCGTCACCTCGCTCTGGATGGATTCGATCCTGGCGCTGCGCTGCTGCGCAAAATAGTTGTAGTACTCGAGCGTGCGGCCGACCGCGGCCGGGTTGTCCTGGTTCAAGAAGAGCTTGAGCTCTTCCTGCCGGCCGATCATGTAGGCCGCACGCACTTCTGCGGCCAGCGCGTCGCGTTCGCTCTCGATCTTCGCCTCGTCGGATTTCTTCTCGGCGAGCAGCTCGTTGCGGTGGTGTTCGGCTTCTCCTTGTTGGTCGCGCAGGTCATCGAGGTGCCGGCGCTTGGCGGTGATCGCGAGTTCCGCCTCGCGCAGCCGCGCGCTCAACGCATCGCGCTGCTTCAAATCCTTGCCCATGCGATTGGTAAGATCGGCGATCTTCGAACGTACCGCGGCAAGCTTGGCCTTAGCCTGCGCCGAGTCGGCCGGCTGCTTGGCAGCGACGAAAACGCCGTAAAACACGGCAATTGCCGCGAATGAGGCCCAAATCGCAGTTCGCTTTATGGTGAGTCGCATCCTGAGGTTCCAAGCATACAAGCCTTCGGGCCGCTGCTATACTTCCCCGCCCTATGCAGCAGCTGCTCGAGTTCATAAAACACCATCCGTTTCTTGCCGTCGGCACCTTGCTGGCGGCGGCGGCGGTCGCATTTTATGAGATTCGCGAGCGTCTGACGTCCTTCGCCGCCTTGAGCACCATGCAGGTGGTGCGGCTCATGAACCAGGGCGCGCTGGTGCTGGACCTGCGCGGCAAGGAGCTTTTCGATGCCGGGCATATCGCGGATGCGAAGAACGTGCCGGCGGCGGATCTCGAGGCGCAGGCCGATTCGCTGAAGAAGTGGCGGGAAAAGACCGTCATCACTTATTGCGACACCGGCGCCAACGGCGCCAATTCCGCGCGCCAGCTCGGCAAGCTGGGATTCTCCAAGGTGTTCAATCTGCAGGGCGGCTTGAATGCCTGGATCAAGGACAACCTGCCGGTGGTGAAGACGCAGGTCAAAGGCGCCAAGTGACCCAGCCGGCCGTGACGGTGTATTCATCGGACTGGTGTCCGTATTGTCAGCGCGCCAAGGGGCTGCTCGCGCAGAAGCAGGTGAGCTTCAGCGAGATCAACGTGGACGATGATGCGAAGTTTCGGGAGGAAATGGTGGCGCGCAGCTCGCGTCGCACCGTTCCGCAAATCTTTATCGGCGACAAACATGTCGGCGGTTGCGACGATCTGTTCGCGTTGGAACAGAGTGGCGAACTGGATCGGCTTTTACAGGGGGCAGGATGAGCGACGAGTTGAGTACAGGCGCCGCGGCGAGCGTAGGCGGAGTTCAGGTTACCTTGCAGACGGTGTACTTGAAGGACGCATCCTATGAGTCCCCGAACGGCCCCCGATTGCCCACCAATCAGAACTGGGAGCCGAAGTTCCAGCTCAACATGAACACCGCAGCCGAGGCCCTGGGGCCGGACGTGCGCGAGGTGCTGCTGACGATCACGCTGGAGGCTAAGCAGGGCGACAACACGCTGTATCTGGTGGAAGTGAAGCAGGCGGGCGTGTTTTCCATCAGCGGCGCTTCGCAGGAGGATTTGAAGCGCCTGATCGGCAGCTTCTGTCCGAGCGTGCTGTTTCCGTACGCGCGCGAAGTGGTCTCCGACCTCATCACCAAGGGCGGCTTCCCGCAATTCCTCCTGCCGCTGGTGAATTTCGACGCGCTGTTGCAGCAGGCCGCCGAGCAGCCGGGTCCCCAGCCCACCACGGTGAACTAGAGCTTCAAAGCCATGAACGCCAGGCGCCTCGAACCGATGACGGTTGTCGGCGCCGGCTCCTGGGGCAGCGCGCTGGCGATCCAGCTCGCCCGCACCGGTCACCCGGTCAAGCTCTACGGCCGCGATGCCGCGCAGATCGCGACGATGCGCCGCGAACGCCGCAACAACCGCTATCTGCCCGAAGCGCCCTTTCCGGAAACCCTCGAGCTCACGGACTCCCTCGCCGAGGCGCTCACCGCGGCGCGCGATGTGCTGATCGCGGTGCCCTCGCACGGCTTTCGCGCAACGCTCGAGGAACTCGTGCCGCGCATCGAGGCGCACACTCGCATCGCCTGGGCCACCAAGGGATTCGAACTGGAAACGGGTCTCCTGCCGCACCAGATCGTGGCCTCATTGTTCAAGGACAAACCGGGTGCAGTGCTTTCCGGTCCCACCTTCGCCTCGGAAGTCGGCGCGAATCTGCCCACTGCCATGACGGTGGCTTCGAGCGACGGCGAGTACGCCAAGGAGTGGGCGCTGCGCCTCTCGGGGCCGAACTTCCGCGCCTACACGCAGAACGACATCCTCGGGGTCGAGGTGGGCGGGGCGGTGAAGAACGTCATCGCGATCGGCTCCGGCATTGCCGACGGCGTGGGCTTCGGCGCCAACACGCGCGTCGCGCTCATCACGCGCGGTCTTGCGGAGATGATGCGCTTGGGCGTCAAGCTCGGCGGCGCACGCGAAACCTTCATGGGCCTCGCGGGCTTGGGCGATCTGGTGCTGACCTGCACCGACAATCAGTCGCGCAATCGGCGCTTCGGCATGGCGCTCGGCCGCGGCGAAAGCGCGGCGAGCGCTCAAGGAGCCATCCAGCAGGTGGTGGAGGGCGTGGGCGCGGCGCGCGCGGTGCATTCCGTCGCACGCAAGCACGCTGTCGACATGCCGATTTGTCAAGAAGTGTATGAAATCATCTACCACGACAAACCCGTGCGTGACGCGGTGCAGGCGCTGATGGGCCGCGAGGTTCGTTCCGAGTCCGAGTGAACGCCACGTTGTGCTAGTGTTCGTGAATGCGCACATCACACCTGAATTTGAGCCTCGCGCTCGCCGCCCTCCTCACCGTTTCCTGCAGCTCGCTCGCTCCCAAGCCCGATTCGCCGGAGGCGCGACTCGCGCGGCAGAACCAACTGTTCGATGAATATTACGAAGCGCGACTGAAGCGCAATCCCGAGAGCGCCACCGCGTACGGCGATTTCCGTTACAACGACCGGCTGGATGACTACTCGCTTGCCGGCGCCAAAGCCGAGCACGACAGCGATGCCGCGTTCATGAAGCGCCTCGCGGACATCTCGACGCAGGGCTTTCCCGAACAGGACGTGCTCTCGCACCAGGTGCTCGAGCGTTCGCTCTCGCAGGCGGACGCAAACTACTCCTTCAAGGAGTATGAGATGCCGGTGAACCAGATGAGCGGCCCGCACCAACGCCTGGCCGACTTGGCGCTGTCGATGCCGTTCGACTCGGTCAAGCACTACGAGGACTACATCGCGCGGTTGCATCTGATTCCGCGCGCCTTGAAGGACACCGAAGGCGTGCTGCGCCAGGGCGTGAAGGACAATCTCATGCCGGTGAAGTTTCTTCTCGAGAAGGTGCCGGCCCAGTGCGAGGGGATCATCTCCGCGGATCCCTTCTTGCTGCCCATCAAGAAAATGCCGGCAGACTTTTCCCAGGGCGATCGCGACCGTCTGAGCGCCGCCATCAGCAAGGCCGTGAACGAAGAGGTGCTGCCCGCCTACCACGAGTTCGGACAGTTCATCGCCAGCGACTACGCCCCGCATGGCCGCAGCGTACTCAGCGTGACCTCGCTGGCCGGCGGGAAGGCGCGCTATCTCAACGACATCAAGAGCCGCACCACTATCGCCAATCTCACGCCGGAGCAGATCCACCAGATCGGCATCAATGAGATCGACCGCATCCAGGGCGAAATGCTGGCCATCGCGCATCAGGAGGGCTATTCGGATCTGGATGCGTTCCGTGCCTCGCTCAAGACCAATCCGAAATACATTCCAACCTCGTCCGAACAGATCCTGGACGACTTCAGGAAATACATCGCGCAGATGCAGCCGAAACTGCCGGAACTGTTCGGCTATCTGCCGGGCTCGCCGGTAACGGTTGAAGCAATCCCGGACTTTCAGTCGGCTTCCGCCACGCATTATTCGACCGGTACGCCGGACGGCAAGCGTCCGGGCCGGGTGGTGGTGGCGACTTCGAACTTTGCCAAGCGCAGTCTCATCGACGATGAGGCGACTGCGTACCACGAGGGCATTCCCGGACATCACTTGCAGCTGTCGGTCGCGCAGCAGATGACTTCGCTGCCGAAGTTCCGCCAGCACATCGGCAACTCAGGTTACATCGAGGGCTGGGCGCTCTATGCCGAGCAGCTCGGCAAGGAAGTGGGCTTTTACAAGGATCCGGTCAGCGATTACGGCCGCCTGTCGAGCGAGCTGTTCCGTGCGGTGCGCCTGGTGGTGGACACCGGCATCCACGATCTTGGCTGGAGCCGCGATGAGGTGGTGGCGTTCTTCCGCAAATATCAGGCGGTGGACGAGCCAACCATCCAGTCGGAGACCGACCGCTACATCGCGTGGCCCGGCCAGGCGCTCGCCTACAAGCTGGGGCAGCTCGAATTCCGCGAGTTGCGCGAGCGGGCGAAGAAGGAACTCGGGCCGCGTTTCGACATCCGCGCCTTCCACGACGAGATGCTGAACGGCGGGGTGCTGCCTCTGGACCTGCTCGAGTCGCGCACCGCGAGCTGGATAGCCCTGCAAAAGAGTGGCGCCAAGGCCGCGAACTGATCTCACCCCGACGACAGCACGAACTGGTTGCCGTCGGGGTCCTTGAAGATCGCAAACTCGCCCCACGGCTGCTTCTGCGGGCCCGACACGAATTCCACGCCGCGCCCTGAAAGCTGCCGGTGCGTCGCCACCACATCGTCGCAGGCAAACGAGCCGTTGAAGAAGCTGCCGATGCGATTCTCATGGCCCGGCGGCGTGAACAGCACCACGCGCGTTTGTGAGTTCGCGACCCTAAGCTCGATCCAGCGCTGCTTGTCGTCGAACACCTGGTTGGTGGACACCTCGAAGCCGAGCTTCTCGGTGTAGAACTTCAGTGCCCGCTCCTGATCGGTGGTCGGGATGCTCACGAACTTGAGATGCGAGATCATCGTCTGTCCCCTTGAGGTCGAATCCAAGATGGCGCTAATTGTGGTGCCCATCCTGTCGTTGTGGAAGCAGCCGGCGCCCCCTTGTGTAGCAATCGCTGCTATAGTAATGATTACTATGAGGCGATTGACCCTGGATGCTTATGTCATCGATGTGCTGATGCCCGATTTAGTGGCGCATGATCGCAAACCCGCCGCGTTTCTCGTCTATTTATACCTTGCCGCGCAGGTGGCACGGAACAAACGCGACACCCTGTCGGTCAGTCTTCAAACGATTGCCACCAAGACGGGACTGTCGAAGTCGAGCGTGCAGGCTGCGATACGCCACCTTCGCCGACGCCGGCTCTTGGATCCCGAGGTGGTGGCGACGGCGGCGGACCCGAAGCGGCGGGTGCTACACCCGTTGGGTTGAAGGCCCATTCGTTTCTGCCCGGATCGGGTCTATAGTTGTCGGGCCGGAGTCCACACGACGGAACGTATGCGCCACCTGCTGAAGGCCATGGGATTTTGGATTTGGGGCCTGCTCGCCATCGGGCTGGCTGCCAGCGTTGCGAACATCGGATATCGGTGGGCGAGTCACTTCCACTCTGTGGATCAACCGGAACCTGCACCAAGTAACGGCGTCAGCCTTCAAATTGGACCGGCGAGAACTTCTCTCGGCGCAAGCCCGAGCCCAGCATCTGCGGAATCAGTCCCCCAAACTGGGGCGCTCCCCACGGGAAGCCGTGCGCGACTTGAACTCGCCGAGCACAACCAAGATGTCAACGGCGAGATCTATTACGGCCAGGAACTCTACTATCAGCGAGAAGCGAGCACGGACGATCTCGTTCAACTGGTGTCGCGGATTACTCTTGCGAAAGGTTGTGAAGTCGGCCTGGTATGGGCAAACCGGGCTCTCGAATTCGAGGAGCGAGCCCGTCGCAAGCCGAGCGCCGAACTGTACACGGCGAAGTCCGGCTGCGTAAAAGACAGAGGGGAGGCCATCGCGACAGCGGTTGAACTCATCAAGCTCACCGATGATCCCAAGTGGTGGCGGCACTGGATCGAGCTCAACGTGCAGGGGCAAAACGACTGGGTGGCATTGGCTTATCTTAGGGTGGGGAATCTCGTTGGGGCACTGTCTCCGGCTTTGGTTAACGACTACGCCAGACTGCTTGATGGCCTCAAACTCTACGGAGAACGACACCGGTTCGTGCAGAGAACGACCAAGGCGCTGTCCGCCGATCACAGCGACACGGCTGAATACCTGAAAGAGGTCCTCGCGTTATCCGATCACGCTTTCGCAAGCGGCGCCCCAGCAGAAGCGGAGAAGCGCAATCAACTCCTCGACTCCCCGCGTTTAGGGTCCGAGGTGCTGGCACGCATTGGTGCTCTGAGCTACGAGGCGGGGAACTTCGAATCCGCGATCAGCGAGCTCACCACGGCGCTTCCGGGAATTCCCAAATCTCCCATGGGAACGCGAATCGACCCCTCATCCGCCAATCACCCCGAGGACTCTTACGTATACCTCGCGCTGTCGCAGCTTGAGCTAAATCGGAAAGAAGCTGCGTTGAAGACCTTTTCCGCCCTTCTCAATCTATATTTGTACGCGCCATGGCGCGATGCCTGGCAGATGTACGTTGAGCAGAAGCTCGCAAAGAGTATGCTCCCGAAGCCTGGCGCCTGAGGCTAAGTCGAGCTGTAGTTGATATTCACCGAACCGCTGTTCGCCGTACCCGCGTTGTCGGTAAAGCTGTAGGTAATCTGTTGCGCGCCGCTGTCGCCCGACACCGTGGGAGCATAGGTGAGCGTCAGGCTGCAGGTGTTGCCGGTGGAGACGGTCGCGCACGTGAGGCTCGGCGCGCCGCTGGTCCAGTAGGTGTTGAGCGCTGCAAGGTTGTTCGTCACCGTGAAGTTCGAGGCCGGGAAGCCGTCCGAGGTGGTAAAGGTAATGGTCACCGCCTGCGAGGTGCCGTTCGCCACTGTGATCGGATTCATCGAGGGCGTCGCGACGATGGTGTTGTGATCGATCGCGAGGTACGGAACGCTGAACGTGCCCGTTTTCGCCGTCGCCGAGTCGTTGTCGTAGGCAAAGCCCACCATCAGCGTGCCGCTGCCGGGTGCGGCCGGCTGATAAGAATAGGCCATGGTGCAGGCCGTGCCGTTGCTCACGGTCGCGCAGGTCGAGGGTGTGGGTCCGCTCCAACCAGCGGGGAGCGTGGCGGGCGATGTCACCGAGAGATTCGCCGCCGGATGACCGTCGTCGGTCACGTAGGTCACGGTGACGGTCTGCGCCGCCATGCCGATGGTGGCGTTGATCTGGCCCAGGGGAGCGGGCGTCGCAATCACGTTGTCGTTGGTGGTCGCCTGGTACTGGAAGTTGCCCGAGGCTATGGTCACGGGTTCGCCGGCATCGTCGACAAACACGTAGTCCAAGACAATAGTCTTCGGCGTGGTGTAGGCGGTCGGTTGATAGGTGAGATTCAGCACGCAGCTGGAGCCCGTGCTCACCATCGGGCAGGCAAAACCCTGTTGCGGCGCAGTCCAGCCGGCAGGCAACGCTGCGGCCGTGCTCAAGGCGAAGTTCGTGATGGTGCGCCCGTCGCTCGAGTTGAAGGTCACTGGCACGGTGATTTTCGAGGCGACCACCGCCGATACCACCTGCGCGGCAGCCGGCGAGGTGAGGAGCACCATGTCATGCGTACCCGCAACCGGCTTCTCGCCGCCGCCGGGCAAGCCGCCCACGGGTCCGCCTGTTCCGCTGGTACCGGTGGTTCCGCCGGTGCCGCTCGCATTGGTCCCCGACTCGGTGCCGTAGGAACTCACACCGCAGGCCGCAAGCAGGGGGAGAGCGACGGCTCCGAGTAGAAGCGCGCGAAGCGTTGGAAGCATGTCGACCTCGAACTTGAATTAACGCGGCGATTTAAAGTTGCCGACACGTTATGCCCGGGCCCGCCTTGGCGGAATCAACTACGTCTCAATACGCTGTCACCAGAATCCGGATAGGCTGCGTGGTGCTACATAATCCCGAGCAATTTGACGGTTGCTCATTTTTTGAGCAGCGCTATGTCAAACGCAAATCCTCGGCTAGGCTGGCGCGGCGCCGCGAAAACCGCATTGCCGCCATGCCTCGTACAGCACCAAGGCCGCCGCGTTCGAGAGGTTGATGCTGCGGCTGCCGGCGCGCATTGGAATGGCCAGGCGCTGCGCGGCGCCGATGCGGTCGAGCACCGGCTGCGGCAGTCCGCGGGTTTCAGGTCCAAAGAGAAACACGTCGCCGTCGGTGAAATTGACATCCGTGTAGCGGCGCGCGCCGCCGGTTTCGACGGCGAACCAGCGCGAGCTCAAGAGCTTGGCAAGACAGGCCTCGAAGTTCTGATGCACGGTGACCTGGGCGAGATCGTGATAGTCGAGGCCGGAGCGCTGCAGACTCTTGTCGTCGAGCCTGAATCCCAGCGGTTTCACCAGATGCAGCTCCGCGCCGCTGTTGGCGCAGAGCCTGATGATGTTGCCGGTGTTGGGCGGTATTTCCGGCTCGTAGAGCACCACATGAAACATTGCGCTTACCGCGGCGCGGCCTGCTGCTCGAGCATCACCAGCTGCGCGGGATAGGCGAACTCCACCCCCAAACGCTCGAACTCGTCCAGGATCCTGAAGTTCACCGCCTGCTGCAGGTCGAGCAGCGGATTGACCGTCGGATTCCTCACGAAATAAGAGAGTTCGAAGTGCAGCGCACTCTCGCCCAAGGTCTTCAGGTGGCAGCGCTCGAAGCGCGCCTGCTCATGTTCGCGCACGATGTCCTCGAGCAGCCTGGGTATCGCCTTGACCCGCTCGCGCGGCGTGGCATAAGGCACCCGCAGGGTGGCGAGGATGCGCATTTCGGGCGCGCGGCCGTTGTTGCGCACGCGGCTCTTCAGGATGTCGGCGTTCGACAGGATGATCTGCTCGCCGCTTTCGCTGCGCAGGCGCGTGGTCTTGATGCCGATGTGCTCGACCTTGCCGATGTAGGTGTCGATGGTGAGGCTGTCGCCGACCACGAAGGGCTTGTCGAGCGCGATGGAGAGCGAGGCGAACAGATCGCCGAGGACGTTCTGCAGCGCCAGGGCCACCGCCACGCCGCCGACGCCCAGGCCCGCGAGCAGCGCGGTGATGTTGACGCCGAAATTGTCGAGCGCCACCAGCACCAGGAGCGACCAGATCGCCACCCGCGAGACGAAGTTGATGATGTCGAGCGAGCCTGCGAACACGCGGTCGGCGCCGCGCTCGGCCTCTTTCATCTCCAGATAGAAGCGTACCGAGCGGCCGGCCCAGAGGCCGACCTGGATCAGGATCAGGATCAGCACCAGGTTCGAGACCAGATGCTGCACGCGCGGCGTGAAGGTGAGACTCTCCTGGGCGACATCGATGGCGATGGCCAGGAACAGGATCTGCTTGGTATTGCCGACCAGATACGCCAGCAGCCTGAGCAGCGTCGGGCTCTGCGCGCTCGAGTAACGCTGGTAGCGCGAGGCGATGACTTTGCGAACCAGCCACAGGCCGAACCAAATGGCGGCCGCGATGGCCGCGGCGACGAGCCATTCGGTCAGGGCGTTGCCGAGGAGCAGGCCGTCGGCGTAAATCGATTTGGGGACGTTCAGCATCGTCGCGCAGTATAAACCGCGCGCGTCGCGATTCGTTTCAGCCGGAGCGGACGTCCTCCATGCCCAGTTCTTTCATCTTGCGGGTGAGGGTGTTGCGGCCCCAGCCGAGGAGTTTGGCCGCATCCTGCTTCAGGCCGTCGGCTTTGCGCAGCGCCACCCGGATCAAAATGCGCTCCACTTCAGGCACCGCCTGATCGAGCAGTCGTTTGGTGCCGCCGTCGAGTTCCTGCTCCGCCCAATGCGAGAGCTTCGCCATCCAGTCGTGATTGGTGGATTGCCCTGCCGGCACGCCGCCCAAGTCCGGGGGAATGTCCTCGGCGCGGATCTCGCGCCCGGGTGCCGTCACGGTGAGACGGCGGCAGGCGTTGACCAGCTGACGCACGTTGCCGGGCCAATCGAAGGTGACGAGCGCAGTTTCCGCCTGGGCGGTGAGAAGCTTCGGTTCCACGCCGAGCTCCTGGCCCGCCACCGACAGATAGTGGCGCAGCAGTTCCGGGATGTCCTCGCGCCGCTCGCGCAGCGGCGGAATCTCGATGCGGATCACGTTCAGGCGATGCAGCAGATCCTCGCGAAAATGTCCGGAGACCACCCGGGCTTCGAGATCCTGATGGGTGGCGGCGATCACCCGCACGTCCACTTTCACCGGCGTCTGGCCGCCGACGCGGTAGAACTCGCCCTCGGCGAGCACGCGCAGCAGGCGTGTCTGCAGCGCCGGCGACATGTCGCCGATTTCGTCGAGGAACAATGAGCCTCCGTCGGCCTGCTCGAAGCGGCCGCGGCGTTGCGCATCCGCGCCGGTGAACGCGCCCCTCTCGTGGCCGAAGAGTTCCGACTCCAGCAGGTCCGCCGTGAAGGCGGCGGTGTTCAGGGCCACGAAGGCCTTGTTGGAACGCGGGCTGTGGCGGTGCAGGGCGCGCGCCACCAGCTCCTTGCCGGTGCCCGATTCGCCGGTGATGAGCACCGTCATGCTGGAGCGCGACAGTCGGCCCACCGCGCGAAATACCTGTTGCATGGCCGCCGCCTGGCCGAGGAGTTCCGGAATGCTGCGGCGGGTCGCTTCCATGTCGATAGGCACGCTCGCCTGCTGCGCGGCGCGGCGTACCAGGTCCACCGCCTTGTCGATGTCGAAGGGCTTGGGAAGATACTCGAACGCGCCGCCCTGATAGGCCGCGACCGCGGCGTCCAGATCCGAGTGCGCCGTCATCACGATCACCGGCAGTCCCGGCCGCGAGCCCTGGATCTCTTTCAGAAGCTCCAGACCCGTGCGTCCCGGCATGCGAATGTCGGTCATGAGCACGTCGGGGGCATCGGCGCGCAGCGCCGCAAGTACATTGTCGACGTGGTCAAAGGACTTCGCGGTCATGCCGCTGCCCTTCAGGGCCTTCTCGAGCACCCAACGTATCGATGCGTCATCGTCGACCAACCATACCTGCAGCGGCTTCGAATTCATACTTCATCCATGGGCAAGGAGATAACGAATATGGTTCTACCCGGCGCGCTGTCGAACTCGATCAGTCCGCCGTGCCGGCTCACCAGATCCTGCGCGATGCCGAGCCCCAAGCCGGTGCCCTCGGCGCGGCCGGAGACCAGCGGGTAGAAAATGGTGTCGCGGATATCGGGAGGCACGCCCGGCCCGTTGTCCTCGAACTGGATCGAGGCCACCAACCGATGGCGATGGGCGCCGACGCGTGCATTGCTCGCAGCGCGGGTGCGCAGGATCAATTTGGGCGCGAGGTTCGGCATCGAGTTCAGCGCCTGGATGGCGTTGCGTCCGAGATTGAGCATGGCCTGGATGATGTGGTTCGGATCCACGGTGACCGCCGGCAGGCTGGGATCGTAGTCGCGGTCGATGATGAGCCCGTCGGGCGCCTCGCTGCGCAGCAGGTGATACACGCGTTCCAACAGCTCGTGCACGTTCATGCTCTGCTTGGCGGGCGGTCGGCCGGGTCCAAGCATGGTGTCCAGGAGATTGGTGAGGCGGTCCGCTTCGCTGATGATGACGCGCGTGTATTCGCGCAAGTTCGGATCGAGAAGTTCGCGCTCCAGAAGCTGCGCGGCGCCGCGCAGTCCGCCCAAGGGATTTTTGATTTCGTGGGCGAGCTGCCGAACCATGAGGCGGCTGCCGCCGAGTTGCGCAAGCAGCGCGCTCTCGCGCGTCAAGCGCCGATGCTGAGTGATGTCCTCGATTTCGAGCAGCAGGCGCGGCGTTCCGTCGTGCACGCTCACCTGCGTGACCGCGCAGTCGAGAATCCGATCCACGCCGCCGGCAGGTCCCGGCCAGGCGAGTTCTCGCTGCACCACGCCCTCGCCGCCCGTTCGCGCGCGCTCGAACAACGGCAGCAGCGTGTCGGCGCCGCGGGCAAGATCGGTGATGCGCCGTCCGAGCGCCTGATTCGCCCCCTGGCCGATCAAGATCTCCGCCGCGGCGTTCAGATAAGAGACACGCAGATCATCGTCGAGCAGGAACACGCTTTCGACCAGTGCGTCCAGCAGTTCGGTGCTGTCGATCGCCAACATGCGCGGATGAAGCTCAGCGACCACGCCGAGCATGCTCCTCGATCGAGGGGAACCTCAGCGGTGATGCTGGGGCGAGAGTTCCGAGGGCTGGCGCACGTAGAAAGTGACGCTGCCCGCGCTCATGGTTTGGCCGGTGGTCTGATCGGTGACCGTGGCAGCCAGGGCATAAGTGCCGCGGGTAAGGCTCTGCAGCGAGAACGACTGGCTGGTCTGTGGCAACGGCGCGCCGTTCAATGACCAGCTGACCACTTGGTTGGCCTTGAGCGCCGGAATTGCCGCGAGTGCCACCGGTATGGAATCGTCGCCGAAGAAGGCTTGCTCCGGGGTCGGCGAACTGATGGACAAGGTGTCGAAGGCAAGACCGGGACCCGTCTTCTGCTTCTTGTCGGGCTGCATGCCCTGCAGTCCCTTCACCGAGGCCGCGCCCGAATAGGTCGAGCCGCCGCCGGTGACGATTTTCTCCGCGCCCTCCACCGGCTGATCGGAGTAGTGCACCAAGCCCTGCGCATCGGTCCACTTGTAGATCACCGCGGCGTTCGCGACGGTCACCAGTGCGCCGAGCAGGAGAACTGTCCAACGTGGGTGCATATTCCCGAAGCATAGTCCTATCGACTCCGGACCACAAAGTGAGGTGACGGCAGCGTGACCGCCGTCACCTTAAGGCTTGGCACCCCAGAAAAATTACAGGCTGTAATACATCTCGATTTCAATGGGATGTGTCGTCATGCGCAGGCGCGTGACTTCCTTCATCTTGAGCTCGATGTACGCGTCGATCAGATCGTCGGTGAACACACCGCCCGCCTTGAGGAAGCCGCGATCCTTGTCCAGATAGTCGAGCGCCATTTCGAGCGAGTGGCACACGGTCGGTATCTTCTTGTCCTCTTCTGGCTCGAGGTCATAAAGATCCTTGTCCGCAGGATCTCCCGGATGAATCTTGTTCAAGATGCCATCGACCCCGGCGAGCATCATGGCCGCGAATGCGAAATACGGATTCGCGGTGGCGTCCGGGAAGCGCACTTCGATGCGGCGCGCCTTCGGATTTGCGACCCAGGGAATGCGGATTGAGGCTGAACGGTTGCGCGCCGAGTAGGCGAGCTTCACCGGCGCTTCGAAGCCGGGCACCAGACGCTTGTAGCTGTTGGTGCTCGCGTTGGTGAAGGCGTTGATGGCGCGCGCATGCTTGATGATGCCGCCGATGTAGTAGAGCGCGGTGTCCGACAGTCCGCCGTACTTGTCGCCGGCGAACAGCGGCTTGCCGTCCTTCTGCAGCGATTGATGCACGTGCATGCCGCTGCCGTTGTCGCCGACGATGGGCTTGGGCATGAAGGTCAGCGTCTTGCCGTAACCGTGCGCCACGTTCTGCAACGCATACTTGAGGACCTGTACTTCGTCGGCCTTCTTGGTGAGCGTGTTGGCCGCGACGTTGATCTCGCCCTGGCCTGCGGTGGCCACTTCATGGTGGTGCACCTCGAAGTGCAGGCCCATCTCCTCGCACGCCATGGACATGGCGGTGCGGATGTCCTGCTGCGAGTCGGTCGGGGGCACCGGGAAGTAGCCGCCCTTCACCATGGGGCGGTGGCCTTTGTTGCCATCGTCGTAGGGCTTGCCCGAATTCCAGGCCCCTTCATATGAATCCACCTCGTACGAGCAGCCGTTCATGCTGGAAGCCACGTGCACGCTGTCGAAGATGAAGAATTCGTTCTCAGGTCCGAACAACGCGCTGTCTGCGACGCCCGAGGCCTTGAGATAGGCTTCGGCGCGCTTGGCAAGAGAACGCGGATCGCGTTCGTAACCCTGCATGGTCATGGGCTCGACCACATCGCAGCGAAGATTGAGCGTGACCTGCTCATAGAAAGGATCGATCACCGCGGTCGCAGGATCCGGCATCAAGATCATGTCCGACTCATTGATGCCCTTCCAACCGGCGATGGACGAGCCGTCGAACATCTTGCCGTCCTTAAAAAAACCCTCGTCTACCAGCCGGGTCGGGATGGTTACGTGCTGTTCCTTCCCGATCGTGTCGGTAAAGCGAAGATCAACGAACTTAGCGTCCTTTTCTTTGATTAAAGTCAGAACATCGGCGGGAGTCATTTTCATCCTCACGGGGTGGTCGTTGTGGCCGGCTCGCACCGGGGTTCTGGGGGCATTGCAGCTTGTGTGCCATGCCGGCCCGTCTATAGATCAAGTACTTGCGGCGGCAATAAACTCAATGCGCATCAAAATAGTGCGTACCAGCATTTTTAGTGCATCATTTTAGTGCAAATTTGATTCGTTGCCTGACTTTCGGCAGTGATCGGCGCGCATTCTACGCTAAACGAACCAAGAAAGTGCATGGAGATGCGTAAGACACCTATGTTAAGCGTCGCTATACTCGCCTGCTTTGCCCTTCAAGCGTCCTCGCCATGGCCAGCGCTCCACCCAAAGCTCCCAAGACTTTCCAAGACCTTATTTTTGCCCTTCAAAAGTACTGGTCCGAGCAGGGATGCATCGTTTTGCAGCCCTATGACATGGAAATGGGCGCCGGCACCTTCCACACCGCTACATTCTTGCGCGCGGTCGGTCCCGAGCCCTGGAGCGCCGCTTATGTGCAGCCATCGCGCCGCCCCACCGATGGGCGCTACGGCGACAACCCGTTCCGCCTGCAGCACTACTACCAATTTCAGGTGGCCATCAAACCCTCGCCGGATGATTTCCAGGATCTTTACTTGGGCTCGCTGCGCGCCCTCGGCTTCGATCTTCTGACGCACGACATCCGTTTCGTCGAGGACAACTGGGAGTCGCCTACCTTGGGCGCCTGGGGGTTGGGCTGGGAGGT
Organism: Steroidobacteraceae bacterium; assembly: GCA_036494165.1. Taxonomy (GTDB): domain Bacteria; phylum Pseudomonadota; class Gammaproteobacteria; order Steroidobacterales; family Steroidobacteraceae; genus Bog-1198. Next base: position 42,796 of record DASXOQ010000130.1, on the reverse strand, counting down.
GTGGCTGAACGGCATGGAAGTTTCGCAGTTCACCTACTTCCAACAGGTGGGCGGTCTTGACTGCAAACCGGTGATGGGCGAGATCACTTACGGGCTCGAGCGGCTCGCCATGTACATCCAAGGCAAGGAAAGCATCTTCGACATCGTCTGGACCGACGGTCCTTTCGGCGTCGTGACCTACGGCGATGTGTTCCATCAGAACGAGGTGGAGCAGTCCACCTACAACTTCGAGAAAGCCGACACCGTTTTTCTGTCGCTGCAGTTCGATGCGCATGAAGCCGCCTGTCAGCGGCTCATCAAGGACAAGCTGGTGCTTCCGGCCTACGAACAGATGGTCAAGGCCTCGCACACCTTCAATTTGCTGGACTCGCGCCACGCGGTATCGGTGACCGAGCGCCAGCGGTTCATATTAAGAGTGCGCACACTGGCGCGCGGCGTGGCCGAAGCCTTCTACGAATCGCGCGAGGCGTTGGGCTTCCCGCTCATCAAGGGCGCTCGAAAAGCGGTGGCCTCATGAGCGCCGCGGATTTCCTGTTCGAGCTCCTCTGCGAGGAATTGCCGCCGCGCACTCTGTTGACGCTGTCGAAGGCGCTCTGCGAGGGCATCGTCAAAGGACTCGACGCCAAGGGCGTGTCGCACGGCGCGGTGCGCTCTTTCGCGACACCGCGGCGCCTGGCGGTGCAGATCGACTCGCTGGCCGCGCGTCAGCCCGACCGGCCGATCGAAAAGCGCGGACCGCCGTTGACGGCGGCCTACGATGCCAAGGGCGCGCCCACCCAGGCGGCCATCGCTTTCGCCAAGGGATTGAACGTGCCGGTGGAGTCATTGAGCAAACTCACCACTGACAAGGGCGCGTGGCTTCACTATCGCGGCACGGAACCGGGCGCGGCAACCGTCGCGCTCCTACCCGACATCCTCAATCAATCGCTTGCGGCGCTTCCCATTGCCAAGCGCATGCGCTGGGGATCGCGCAGCGCCGAGTTCGTGCGCCCGGTGCATGGCGCGGTGCTGCTCTTTGGGAGCGAATTAATCCACGCCGAGATCTTGGGCCTCGCAACCGGGCGTGCCACGCGCGGTCATCGCTTCCATGCGCCGCAAGCCATCGAACTCAAGAACCCCGCCGAGTACGCCGCGCGACTCGAAGAGGCCAAGGTCATGGCCGACTTCGCGCAACGCAAGGAAATCATCCGCGCCCAGGTGAAGAACCTCGCCGGCACCGGCCGTGCACTGATCGAGGAGCCGCTGCTCGAGGAAGTGACCGCGCTGGTCGAGTGGCCGGTCGCCGTCCAGGGTCGTTTCGACGCACGATTTCTCAAGCTGCCGCGGGAAGTGGTGATCGCGACCATCCAGGATCATCAGCGTTACTTCGCCATCGAAGACGGTGGCGCGCTCACCAACCGCTTCGTCACGGTGAGCAACATCGAGAGCAAGGATCCCTCGAAAGTCGTCGAAGGGAACGAACGGGTGGTGCGGCCGCGCTTGAGCGACGCCGCGTTCTTCTTCGAGCAGGACAAGAAGGTGCCCCTCGAAGAGCACGCCAAGCGTCTTGCCGGCATGACTTTCCAGACCAAACTCGGCTCCTACGCCGACAAGACCCGCCGTATCGCGGCGCTTGCCGAAGCGATCGGCGCGCGCATCGGCACCGGTACCGGCGTCGTGCAGGCGGCGAGGCTCTGCAAAGCCGATCTCATGACCGCGATGGTGGGCGAGTTCCCGGAACTGCAGGGCACCATGGGCCGCTACTACGGCGAGGCCGAGGGCCTGCCGGCGGAAGTCTCGCGCGCACTACAAGAGCACTATCAGCCGCGCTTCGCCGGCGATGCGATCCCCTCGAGCCCCATGAGCCAGGCCGTGGCGCTCGCCGATAAACTCGACACCCTGGTCGGCATCTTCGCCATCGAACAGCGACCCACCGGAGCCAAGGACCCCTTCGGCCTGCGGCGGGCGGCTCTCGGTGTGCTGCGCATACTGCTCGAAGCCAAGCTCGATCTCGATCTGCCGGACCTCCTGGCCCTCTCGGCGGCCGCGCAGCCCGTCAAGCGCGCTTCCGTGGTCGATGAGGTGTACGACTTCATCAGCGAGCGGCTGCGCGGCCTTCTGGCCGAGAGCGCCGGCGCCTCGAGCGAGATGCTGGATGCGATCCTTGCCAAGCGCCCCAGATCGCCGCTGGATGCCACCACTCGTTTGGAAGCTCTGAAGACTTTCCTGGAATTGCCGGAGGCCCCGGTGCTCGCTGCCCTCAACAAGCGCATCAGCAATATTCTCAAGAAATCCGAAGTGCGCAGCGATGCCGCCGTCGCCCAGGCGGCCTTCACCGAGGAGGCCGAGCGGGCCCTGCACGCTGCAACGTCGCGCTTGCGCGAGCCGGTGGAAAAAGCGGCGGCCGAGCGCCGCTATGCCGACAGCCTAAAGGCGCTTGCGGTCTTGAGCGCGCCGGTCAACGGCTTCTTCGACCAGGTGATGGTCATGGACGAGAACCTCGAACGCCGCAATAATCGGCTGGCGTTGCTGCGCGACGTTCAACATCTGTTGGGCGGAGTTGCCGACTTGTCGAAACTGCCGGGTTAGCATGCGGTTCATCCGTTCGCTGTTCTTCACCGCCTTCATGATGTTATCGGCCTGCTGTTGGGGCACGGTGATGGGATTGTGCTTCTGGCTGCCGTACCGGTCGCAGTTCAACATGGGCGTGGCTTGGGCGCGCACCGTGTTCTGGGTGCTGGAGAAGCTCTGCGGGCTCACCTACACGGTGGAAGGCCGCGAGAACATCCCGCCGGGCAATCACATCGTGATGAGCAATCACACCTCCTCGTGGGAGACCATCGCGCATTTCCTGATTTTCCCGCCGCAGGTGTGGGTGTTGAAGCGCGAGCTCACCTGGATACCCTTCGTCGGCTGGGGCATCAAGGCGCTGCGACCGATTTCCATCAACCGCGGTGCCGGTCATCGCGCGGTGACTCAGGTGGTGGAGCAGGGCATCGAGCGCTTGAACGACGGACTGTGGGTGGTGATTTTCCCCGAAGGCACGCGCGTGGTCGCCGGCGAGAGGCGCAAGTACGGTGTGAGCGGCGCATTGCTCGCCACCGAGGCCCATAAATACGTCGTGCCCCTCGCGCACAATGCCGGCAATTTCTGGGTACGGCGCGGCATCGTCAAGAAGCCCGGGGTGGTGAGGGTTGTCATCGGCAAGCCCATCGACGCGACCGGCAAGGATCCGCGCGCCCTCAATGATGAAGTGCGCAGTGCCATCGATGCCGGCCTTGCGAGGATCGGAGCCGTCTAATTGCTTTCAACGATCGGCACGCCGCGGAATAGGGACTCATGCGGGTCTTGGTGGACCTACGGACGCTTCAGTCCCTGCTCGGCCTGCTTGATCCAGTCGTCGCGATCGGCGCTCGATGACTGCGTTGCCATATCGCGGGCTCGCTGATAGTTTTCCTGCGCGCCATGGGCATCGCCGTTCTTGGCGAGCGCTTCCGCCAGCGCCAGCACATTGGGCGGGTAGTCGGGCTTGAGCATGACCGCGCGCTTTGCAGCGGCGAGCCCGCTCTCGGCATCGCCCGGTCCCACGGGCCAGCCCGGCGCGCGGATCAATACCAATGCACGAACACGTGAAGGGCCCGCCTGGTCATAGGCGGGATCCTTCGCCTCGGCGCCTTGCAGGGCGACTAGCATCGCCTTCAAAGTTTCGAGCGCCCGGCTGGGATGTGCGCGCGCATCGAGGCCGAGTGCGACGCCGTCATAGTAGAGACAGCCTGCATCAACCGGGGCGAGTCCGATGCAGGCCTGCGCCTTGCTCAAGGCGTCGGCGGCCAGGGCCTCTCGCACTTTGGCATCGCTTTCCTGATCGCTTTTTTTTGCATCCTCCGCGATCAAACGCGCAAGCTCACCCGGCGATTGCGCCGTGGCGGGCGGCGGGGATTTCACGGCAGTGCCTTGGCACGCGGTGAGGAGCACGGCGAGGAGCCCGAGGCCCCAGGTCCGGCTCATGGCTGCGCTGGCAGCTTCGGCGGCACGAAGCCTTTCAAGTGCAGGGCGGAGAGCGAGTCGGGACCACCGGATGTACCGCTCAGTTTGTAGAGCGCGCCTTGCAACGACTTGGCACGCGCCTGCGGAACGCGGTTGTCGACCACGGCGATGAGCGCAACGGGCAGCGGCGGCGATTGGGCCAGCGTCTTCAACTGCGCGGCAAAAGGCAGGCTGGCGAGTGCCGCGGACTGGGTCTGATCCAAGAGCACCACGACATTTTCGCCGGTGCTCACACGTCGCAACGCGCTCAAGATCTGTCCCGTCGACTCGATTTTAAGATCGCCGGGCAGCGATAGCGCAGCCAACGCCGCATGTTTGATGAAGTCGGGCGCGTAGCCCGCGGTGCTGATCAATGTGTACCCGGAGAGCGACTGCGCCGATGCGCCCTGCTTGCCGACCAATGTCCAACGCTCTTCGGTGCCGACGTTGGCGACATCGGCCTGCGCCAGTACGGTCAGATGCAGGGCCGCCGAGTACTGCACATAGAAGGCATAGGGCACGAAGGTCAGCACCGCATCCGGATTTTTAAGTTTCGCGATGCCGCCGGATTCGGTGGGATCGTAAATGGCCGCGAGGCTGCCGGGCGACCAGCCCGCATTCGCAACCGTGGTTTTGGCGAACTGATCGACGAACGGTTGGGCATCGCCGGCGGCGCCGGGATATCCCGGAGCGCAGAACACCAAAGTCGCCACCGCGCCAAGCAAACTGATCATGTCCATAGGCTATCATTACCGCGCGATCTTGCACGATGAGATCGAGTCGAAGAGACGCTTTCCGCATGGCTATGTTCATCTCACCTACATTGCTCAACGTCTTCGCGCGGCTCTTGAAGGTGCGCGGGCTCATCGTCGGTATTTTCCTACTCCTCTGCGCGGCGGGCATCTACGGCGCATCGCGGATCCCGACGGATAGCTCCATCGATCGTTTGATCGTCTCGGGAGATTCAACCGCTAGAGCCACCCGTGATTTCGAGCTGGTATTTCCCGAGGGCGAACAGGCGCTCATCATGCTGGAGTCGCCCGATCCATTCAGCGCACCCATGCTGGACGGCGCCGCCCGCCTCGAGCAGGCTCTCGACAAGATTCCGCACGTGCAGGCGCACAGCATCCTCACGTTGTTCTTCCGCGGAGCGCTGCCCGCTACCTTCACTGATCAGCAGCGCACCGACTTCAAGAAGTTCGCCACCGGCACGACACTGTTTCGGCGCGCCGGACTCATGGGCGCGAACTACCTGGGCGTGGCGCTCGACCTCCAGGTTTCTTCGCCCGCCGAGCGCGACGCGGCGCTCGCCGCGATCGATGCGCTGGTGCTGCCCTTGGGCGCCGACAAGACCTTCAGCGCGGTGCGGCGGGTGGGCACGCCGTGGCTGGATGCATGGCTCGAACGCCAGACCGGCGCATCCACCGCGAAATTCATGCCGCTCTTCGGCCTGTTTCTCATGACGCTGGTGTTCGTTGTTTATCGCTCCTGGCGCGCGCTCGCCGCCATCCTCGTCACCCTGGGCGCGACGGTGGCCATCGCCGTGGGCCTGGGCGATCTGTTCGGCTTCACCCAGTCTGTGGTTTCGAGCTTGGTGCCGCTCACCGTCATGGTCACCACCACCGCGACGCTGGTGTACCTGCACTCGAAGTACATGGAGCCCGACGATGCGCCGGAGGGCACACACCATGCCCGCGCGCTCGCGAACAAGTTCCTGCCCTGCACGGCCTCGATGTTCGCCACCGCGGTGGGCTTCGCCGCGCTCGCGGTGTCCGATATTCGTCCCGTCAAGGAGATGGGCCTCTGGACTGCGGCCGGCCTGATCGTGGCCTGGGTGGCCTGCTTCACCCTGTTCCCGGCGCTGCAGTCCTTGTTCAAGGCGCCGCGCAGCAGCGCTGCGCGCGCGGAGCGGCGGCGATTTTCCGCACTGGTTGCGATGCTGGTGCCCGCCACCTACCGCTACCGGTGGCTGCTGGTGGCGCTCTCGGTGCTCATGATGCTGTGCGGCGCGGCGGCGCTCTTCGGCATTCCGGGAAAGCTCAAGCCCCTGCAGCTGGAGACCGACGCGCTGACCTATGTGAATCCCGACGAGCCGGTGGCGAAGGACACGCGCCGCTTCGAAGCCTCGAACGGACTCGATGTCATCGATCTTTGGCTCAAGACCAAGCCCGGCCACGCGCTCGATCCGGATTTTCTGCGCAGCGTCGAGCAGCTCACTGAAACTCTCGAGCGCCATCCGGGCGTCGATGCCGTTGATGGGCCGACCTCGGTGCTGCGCTGGTCGCGCTACATCCAGTCCGGCTCCGACCAGCTACCGCTCACCCCCGAAGCGTGGTCGAAACTCGCGGCGGATCTCGATGAGATTCTGCTCACCCAACCCGGCGCGCGCAGCTACGTCGATGTGGGCGGACTGGCCAGCGTGCGACTGAGCATCCGCGGCCGCGGCGAGCTCTTCGGAGCCTCGGGCGCGATGCGGCGTTTCGTGCAGGACACCTGGACCCGGGCGCAGGCGAGCGATCCGGCGTTCAAGGGCGTGCAGGGTGAACTCGCCGGCAAAGGGGTGCTGTCGGGCAAGATCACCGAGCGGCTGCTGCCCACCCTCATGCAGAGCTTTGCGATTACCGCGAGCGTGATCTTCTGTGCGTTTCTGGTGGTGTTCCGCAGCCCTTCGGCGCGGCTCATGACCATGATCCCCTCGTTCTTCGCCATTCTGTCGGTGTTCATCGTGATGCGCCTTGCGGGGATCCCTTTGAACATCGCCACCATCCTGATCGGCTCGACCATCCTCGGGGCCACCGAAAACGACCAGGTGCACTTCTTCTACCACCTGCAGGAAGGACGCGCCTTGGGCAAGACCGAGGCGGCGCTCAAGCACGCCATGCTCACCGCCGGCCGGCCCATCGTGTTCGCCACCCTGATCAACACGTCGGGATTCCTGGCGCTCGCACTCTCGGACCTGCCGCCCATGCGGCAGTTCGGCATCGTGTCGGCGTCCGCTTTCGTGCTCGCCCTCATCGCCGACTTCACCGCGCTGCCCGCGGCGTTGTGGATCCTGAGCCGCGACCGCCCGGCGGCGCACGGCAGTTAGGCTCTGTGGTAGCGTAGCTTCATGCGCGCCACTCTTCTTTTAGCCTTTCTCTTGCCCGCGTTGTCCGGCGCGGCTCCCGCCGTGCACCGGCTGCTGGTAACGCCCGCGACCGTGGCCTACGGCTACTACTGGGCCGATGCCCCGCCGGTGCTGAAAATCGCCTCGGGCGACATCATCGATGTGGACACCCTGCTCACCAACTCGCCGGCGGGACTGTCCAAGGCCGGCGTGCGCGACGACAAGATAGAGGCTTCGCTCAAGGCGGTGGTGTCGCAGGTCACGGGCGATCGCAAGGGTCCCGGCGGCCACATCCTCACCGGCCCCGTGTACGTCGAGGGCGCGGAACCTGGCGATGTGCTGCAGGTGGACATCCTGTCCATCGATCTGCCCATCGACTACGGCTACAACGGCTGCTCCGGATACCTGCCGGAGAACTGCAACAAGGAGCTGCCGTTCAAGATCATTCAGCTCGATCGCAAGCACATGACGGCCGAGTTCCTGCCCGGCATCGTGATTCCCTTAAAGCCCTTCTACGGCAGCATCGGCGTGGCACCGGCCGCCGAACTCGGGCGCGTGAGCAGCAATCCGCCTGGAAAGCACGCCGGCAATCTCGACAATCGCGAACTGGTCGCGGGCAGCACTCTATATATACCGGTGTTCGCCCGCGGGGCGCTGTTCGAAATCGGCGACGGTCATGCCGCGCAGGGAGACGGCGAGGTGGACCAGACCGCGATCGAGACCTCGCTGCGCGGCAAGCTCAAGCTCACCGTGCGCAAGGACATGAAGCTCAAGTGGCCGCGGGCGGAGACCAAGACCGACTACATCAGCATGGCCACCGACCCCGATCTTGCCATCGCCACCAAGGGCGCCATCCAGGAGATGGTGGACTTCCTGGTGCGCGACAAGGGCCTGACGCAACATCAGGCGTACCAGCTCGTCTCGATCGCAGGCAACGTGGCCGTCACGCAGCTGGTCGACAAGCCCAATCTCGGCGTTCACGTGCGGCTCCCGAAGAGCATCTTCAAGGCCAGCCATTGAAGGCGTTGGGATTTCTGCTTGGCGCGCTCGTCGCAAGCGCAGCCGCCACCGCAGCGCCCAACTGGAATTTCATGGTGGCCGGGGACTCGCGCAACTGCGGCGACGTCATCATGCCGGCAATCGCCGCCGCCGCGCACGACAAGCATTCCGCCTTCTACTGGCACCTGGGCGATCTTCGCGCCATCGCCGGGATGGATCAGGACTACGTCACGCTGCATCCCGAGGCGACCATGAAAAGCTACCTCGCCGATGCCTGGGGCGACTTCAAACGCAGCCAGATCGCGCCCTTCGATCCCACGCCCTTCTTTCTGGGCATCGGCAATCACGAGACCGTGGCGCCGAAAAGCCGGCAGGAGTTCATCGTCACCTTCAACGACTGGCTAGATGCGGAGACTATCCGCGCGCAGCGCCTGAAGGATGATCCTGCCGATCACAGCGTGCGCGCCTACTACCACTGGGTGCAGGGCGGCATCGATTTCATCTATCTGGACAACGCGACGCCGGACGATTTCGATGCCGCGCAGATGAGCTGGCTCAAGAATCTGCTGCTGCGCGACGCGAAGGACGCCTCGCTGCGTGCCGTCGTCGTCGGCATGCACGAGGCGCTGCCGGAGAGCCTGGCCCGCGGTCATAGCATGAGCGACTATCCGCCCGGCGAGGACAGCGGCCTCACCGTTTACCGCGAGCTGCTGGCGGTGAAGCGTTCAAAAGCCGTGTACGTGCTCGCCTCGCATTCGCATTTCGTGATGCAAGGCATTTTCGATACGCCGTATTGGCGCAGGCACGGCGGCGTGCTCGACGGCTGGATCGTGGGCACGGCGGGCGCCTTCCGGTATGCGCTTCCGCCGCAGGCGCACAGCGCGAAATTCGCAAAGACGCACGTGTACGGATACCTGGTCGCGAGCGTGGCGCCCGAGGGCACGCATCGCGCCGATCCGGTCCATTTCGAATTCGAGGAAATCAGCGAAGAGAAGATCCCCAAGGATGTGGCCTCGAAGTACGGCGCCCCGCTGGTGCACGCCTGTTTCGCAGGCAACGCCGAGACTCCGAACTAGCAAGTTCTCATCAAGCGTTACATCTCATCGAGGACCCGCTCGCCGATCGGGCCCATGCGTGCATCGCCGCGGCTGCCGGCATCCGCAAAAATCGCCGCGAGCAGCACCGCCCAGGCACGAGCTCTCGCCAACGTCGGCGGGCTGACCCCGTATTCCGAGAGCGCGTGCGCCCGCTCATCGGTAGCGCGAAATACCAGGAACAGTCCGGCAAGATCGGTCGCAGGATCGCCCTGCGCCACATCGCCCCAATCGATGATGCCGCTCAATCTGCCCTCGAGCGTGAGGACGTTGCAGGGATGAAGATCGCCGTGAATCATGCACGACGGCATATCGGGGGTCGCGGCCATGCCCGCTTCGAAGATTTCTCGGGTGGAGTGCATGGAGCGTCCCGAGGCCTCAAGTCTTGCCGACACCTCCTCGAACTTTGCGCGGCGCTCGAGGAGCGGCACGCCGCGATAGGGGTTTTTCGGCGCATCTTTCGGCGCCGGCTGATGCAGGACTTTCAAGAACCGGGCGAGCGAGCACGCCTCGCCGGGTGCGGGCGGGCTCAGATCGGCGCTCGCGCCTTTTATCCAGGGACAGATGCTCCAGGGCCAGGGATAGCCTTCGCCCGGCAAGCCGCAGTGCATGGGCGCGGGAATCTTAAGCGGCAGACGGGGCGCAAGCTGCGGCAGCCAGCGCTGCTCGTGTTCCACCAAGGGCACGGCGGCGGCGCGTCGCGGCAGGCGCACCGCATGTTGGTCACCCAGCCGGTACATGAAATTGTCCCACCCGGAGGACTCGGGACCGAGCGGCAGATGCGCAAAGGCAGGCGCCTGCGATTCAATCAGCCGTACAAGCACGCCGGGCTTTAGCGTGACTTCGGCCGGCGGCACGCCGCTCAACCGAACACGGCCACCAGTTGACGGCTCAACGCCGCAACTCGGCCTTTGGGGTCGAGCACCAGGCTCGACTCCTGCGAATAGCCTTCGCCGGCGCCCTTGACCTCGGTGTCGATGCGCCAGAAATCCTCGCACCGATAATCGTAATCGTGGCGCAGGAACTCCAGGGACCAGGTGAGGGAGCTGTTGGGTACGAACTTGGTCATCATCTGCAAGAGCGGCGGCGGAATGCAGTCGATGAGCGCCACCAGGTGCGACTCGGAGAAGGGCGATTCGTCCTTATGACGGAAGTACACCTTCGAATGACTGATGGCGGCGCCCGAAAAAGGTCGCGCGCCCTCCACGAAACGATGCTCGAAATGGTGCACGAAGGTGGGAATCTGCGCGTCGGGATTCCAGGGTGAATGGGCAACCTGGTCCGCACCCGGCACGCCGGCCGGCGACTCAGGAATGAGCGTGACGGAAACCTGGCGCGAGGCGCCGTAGATGCCGGTAAGTACCGTGGCGAGTTGTCCCCCGCTGAACAGGCGCGCGCTCGCGAGCGTCACCGACTTTCCCACCCGCAGGATCTCCGCCGTCATGTCCGCCCGGCCGGGCAGCAGGGGACCTACGAACACGGTGTCGAGCGCACGGAGCACCCGCTCGCGCGGCACGATTCGCCGCATGGCTTCGTTGCCGAGCGCCGCCACCATGCCGCCGAAGATCGCACGGCCCTGGAACCAATCCTCGCCCACCTCGGCGCTCCACCCGCTTGCCGTTGCTTGGATGGTGGCCAGGGTTTCGGAAAACAACATATGCACTCCGTCCGGTGCCCGTGAGGAGCACCGATGTTACCGGAATGCGGGCTCACTCATCGCGCGGCGCCGGCCCCACATAGTTCGCGGACGGCCGCACGATGCGATTGTCCTTGCGCTGTTCCACGATGTGGGCCGACCAGCCGAATATGCGCGCGGCGGCGAAGGTCGCCGTAAAGAATTCCTTGGGCAGGCCCAGGGACAGGTACACCACGCCCTTGTAGAACTCGAGATTGGCGCGCAGCGCGCGTTTCTTGTGCGCGGTCTGCGCGACGAACGCTTCATCCACGGCCTTCAAAGTCTCGATGAGGCGCTTCTCGCGCTCGCTCTCGGCAATCCGCTCGGCGAGCTGTTTCACGATGCGGGAGCGCGGATCGACGACCCGGTATTCGCGATGCCCCATGCCCATGACGAGTCGGCCCGTCGCGAGGCACTCGGCCACGAAATCGCCGGCGCGTTTGGGATCGGCGATTTCCTCGGCCATTTCGAGCGCGCCCTGATCGGCCGCGCCGTGCAGCGGTCCATAGAGCGAGCCCATGGCGGCGGCGAGCGCCGAGGCGGGCGGAGCGAGGGTGGAGGTGACCACGCGCGCTGTGAAGGTGCTGGCGTTGAAGCTGTGATCGATTTGCAGGATCTGGGTCTGCTCGAAAATTTCCACCGCCTTTGCCGTCGGGGTGCGGTGGTGGAGCAGGGCGAGAAACCGTTCGCCGTAGCGCCGCGTGTCCGGATACAGCGACGGCGCCTTGCCCGAGCGCAATGCAAAGAGCAGCGCATGCGCGGCGGGCAGCCGCGCCGCGGCGGTGAGCGCCTCATGCTCATCGTCGCTCTTGGCGATGCGGCGCGAGGGCAGCTGCTGCGCGAGCAGCGGCATGATGGCCTGCAGCGCGGCCATGGGGTGCGCATGCAGCGCCGAGAGTGCTTCGATGGCCGCCGCGACTTCGCGCGGCAGGCGTCCGGCATCCCACAGGAACTCTTCGAAGTCGGCGAGTGCGGAAGAGATAGGCAGTTCGCCGAACACCACGAGGTGGGCGACTGCGGCGAACGAATGCTTCACCAAGGACTCGATCGGATAGCCGCGGTAGTAGAGCCTGCCGGCCTCGCCGTCGACCAAGGAGATGGAGGTGCTGTCGACCACCACGCCTTCCAGACCCTTCTTGATGTCGATCACCGCATTCATGTTGCCTCCTCACGCTACGGTAGGCGGCCCCCGGCGCCGACAACAGAGCGCGCCGCTGATGGACCTATCAGTGCGGCGGATAGCGGCCAAGGCGGGCGGGTTTTGGCGCTATGCTTGGGATCCGATGGCCATCGAACGACACGAACTTCGTTGTTTTCACGCGGTGCTCGAGGCCGGCGGATTCAGCCGCGCGGCGGAGCGGCTTGATTTGTCACAATCGGCCGTGAGCCAGACCATCGCCAATCTGGAGCACCGCCTGGGTGCGAGCCTCCTCAAGCGCGGCAGCCCGCCGCGACCCACCGAGGCGGGCTTGAGGCTGCTGCGCTACGCCGAGTCGGTGCTGAACGAGGAGCGCGAGACCCTCGCCGACATCGCGCAGATCAAATCCGGCGCGCTCTCGACGCTTTCCCTCGCGCTCTCTGCCGCGGTCAATTCGCGCATCGGCATCGACCTGTTGAAGGAGTTCTGCCGGCGCAACACCCTGACCCGGCTCAAGGTGGTGGTGGCGCCCAGCCGGGAAATCGTCTCGGGCGTGGCCGCGGGGCGCTGGGAATTGGGCTTCGGCCCCTTTCACCACAACATGCCGGCTCATTTCGCGCTGCACCCCTGCTTCTCCGAAACGCGCCGGCTCATGATCGCGCGCGATCATCCCGCGAGGCTGGCGCTCGACAAGGATCCCATCGGCACCTTGAGGCAGCTGCCGCTCCTCGCCTCCTACCTGGACGACGGCCAGCGTCGCGCCACGGGCGAGCGGCTGCGCGACTCGTTCGGTTCGGTGTGGGAGGTGAGCCACATGGAACTGCGACTGGCGCTCATTGCGGAGGGCAAGGGGGTGACCTATGTGTCCGATCTTCTCACCCAGGTGCCTGCCGCGCTGGTGCCGGTGGAAGGCGCGCCGTTTTCCTCGATCGAGCGCCAGGTGGGCGCCTTCTGTTTGAAACATCAGGCGGTTTCGCAGGCCGGCACGCGCTTCCTCGCGCTCTGCCACGAGAAATGGCCGCGGCATGCGCCGGCCGCGGGACACGATTAGACTTGAACGCCCCGCATCACAAGACTTAACCCATGAACACCGAAGAGCTTTTTTCCCTCAAAGGGCGTGTGGCCCTCGTCACCGGCGGCTCGCGCGGCATCGGCAAGATGATCGCCAAAGGCTTCATCGCCCAGGGCGCCAAGGTCTACATCTCGGCGCGCAAGGCCGATGCCTGCCACGCCACCGCCGCGGAACTCTCGCAAGGCGGCGGCGCCTGCGTGGCGCTGCCCATGAATGTCGCGAGCGTGGAGGGCACGCGCGCGCTCGCCGCCGCTATCATGTCGAAGGAGGGCAAGGTCGACATCCTGGTGAACAACGCAGGCGCCGCCTGGGGATCGAGCTTCGATGAGTTTCCGGAGGAAGGCTGGGACAAGGTTCTGGATCTTAACGCCAAGACGCCCTTCTTCATGACCCAGGCGCTGGCCCCGGCGCTGCGCCGTGCCGCGAGCGCCGCGCGGCCCGCCAAGGTGATCAACATCGCCTCCATCGACGGGATCTACCTCACGCACCGGGAAACCTATTCGTACGTCACCAGCAAGGCGGGCCTCATCCAGCTCACGCGCCTCATGGCCGCACGCCTGATCAAGGACAACATCTGCGTGAGCGCCATCGCTCCGGGCGCCTTTGCCTCCAACATGAACCGCGAGGCGCGCGATCATGCCGAGGAGACCGCGAAGCAGATTCCTGCGCGCCGAGTCGGCAGCGAAGAGGACATGGCGGGCGCCGCCATTTTCCTGGCTTCGCGCGCCGGCGATTACGTGGTGGGAAGCACCCTCACCGTGGACGGCGGCGTCGCGTTCGCAAGCCAGGCGGCGCGCGGCATCGACGGCGAGGCGTAGGGTTCCGATGAGATGAAGACGGCGGCCGAGCATTACGATGCGCATTTGGGCCGCGTATACGGCTGGATGCTGGGCGACCTCGATGCCGCCTTCCGGCGCGCCGTGGCGGAGCTTCACGACATGGACGTTCCGGACATGCAAGGGCTCGCGCTCGACCTTGGTGCGGGGTTGGGGTTGCACAGCGTGGCGCTCGCACAGCTTGGCTATCGGGTCATTGCCATCGACGGCTGCGCCGAGCTCCTCGAGGAACTCAAACGCCGCCAGGGAGCCCTGCCCATCAGCATCGTGCAGGGGGACCTGTGCGCGTTCGAGACTCATCTCCCGTCATCCTGCGATGTGATATTGATCCTCGGCGACACGCTCACGCACTTGCCGAGTTTGGAGGCCGTCGATGCGCTCCTCGGCGCGGTGGCTCGCAATTTGCGCTCGGGCGGTCTTTTTGCGGCCACGTTTCGCGACTACGCCGGCAAGACCTTGAGCGGCGATGAGCGTTTCATTTTGGTGAGAAGAGACGAGGAGCGAGTGCTCACCTGCTTTCTCGAGTACAGCGAGCAAACCGTGGCGGTGCACGACATCCTGACCGAACGCAAGGACAATGAGTGGGTGCAGCGCGTGAGCAGCTACCCGAAACTGCGACTCCGCCCGGAATCGGTCATGAAGAAACTCGAGGGTTTGGGGTTGAAACCACGCCGGGAAACGGCGCCATCCGGCATGGTGCGGATCGTCGCGCGGCGCCAGTAAGAAAGGAATGTCATGAAAACATTGGGATGTGCGCTGTTAATGTTGATGTGCTTTTCGGCAGGCGAAGCCTCAGCCGACAGCAGCAAGGCGGTGCTCACGCACGAGACCTTGTGGATGATGAAGCGTGTCGGGGCGCCCACGGTCAGTCCCGACGGCAAATGGGCCGTGTACGCACTCAACGACCCCTCCTACGAGCCGGACAAGGCGGTGAGCGATCTGTGGCTGGTGGCCACCGACGGCAAGTCGCCCCCGAAGCGCCTCACCGACACCAAGGCGGCTGAGAGCGGCGTGGCCTTCTCGCCCGACTCCAAGCGCATCGCATTTGCCACCAAGCGCGAGGGCGACGAGGCGGAACAGATTTATCTTATGGATCTTGGCGGCGGCGAAGCGCGGCGCCTGACCAACGTATCGACCGGTGCGTCGGACCCGAATTGGCGTCCCGACGGCAACGCCATCCTGTTCGAGTCGCTCGTTTTCCCGGGAGCGCTCGACGATGAGGCCAACAAAAAGGCGGCCAAGGAGCTGAAAGAGCGCAAGTACAACGTGCGGACCTACGAGCATTTCCCGGTGCGCTTCTGGAACCGCTGGCTGGACGAGCGCGTACCCACGCTGATGGTGCAGGGCGTGGAGGACACGAAGGCCAAGGACATCCTGTCGGCGACGAAGTTTGCGCAGCAGCCGGGGTTCTCCGGGTCGCTGAGCGACTCCGGCATGTCGCTCTCGGCGAGCTACAGTCCCGACGGCCGCGAGATCCTGTTCACCGCGACCACGGCGCGATGGGAGGCCGCCTATTCGGAAGTGCCCTACCGCCTGTATCGCATGAGCGCCGCGGGCGGCGAGCCGAAAGCGGTGATCGAAACGGAAGGCGATTACGATTCCCCCGCCTTCAGCGCCGATGGTCACTCGCTTTTTTACCTCTACGTGCCTCACAACCAGGAGGTGTTCAACCTGCCGCGCCTGTACCGGGTCGGCTGGCCGGACGCCGGCACGCCCAAACCCGTGACCCCGGATTTCGATGGGCTGGTAGGCTCTTATGCGTTGAGCGCCGATAGCAAGACCGTCTATCTCTTGGTCGAGGAGGCCGCCAATCAGAACCTCTACCGGGTGAGCGCACAAGGCGGCAAGCCCGAGCGAGTGATAGCGAACAGCGTCGGCGGCTACACCGCGCTCGATGTGGCGCAGAAGAGCGCAAAGCCGGTGCTCGTCGCGAGCTACGGCAGTTCCGTCAATCCCAGCGAGGTGGTGGCCATCGATCTTGCCAAGAAGAACCACACCAACCTCACCCACGTGAACACGGCGCTGGCGGCGGGCATCGACTGGGCGCCGCCGCAGTCCTTCTATTTCAAGAGCGAGCGCGGCCGCAACATCCACACCATGATCGTGCTGCCGCCGAAGTTCGACGCCAGCAAGAAATATCCCGGCGTGGTGCTGATCCACGGCGGCGCCGCCAGCAACAATCCCGATCAGATCGGCATGCGCTGGAACTATCACCTGCTGGCCGCGCCCGGCTACGTGCTCATCATGACCGACTACACCGGCTCGATCGGGTTCGGCGAGAAGTTTGCGCAGGCCATCAAGCTCGACCCGTTGAAGACGCCCGGCGATGAGATCAACCAGGCCGTGGACGAGGCATTGAAGCGCTACCCCTTCATCGACGGCGGCAGGCTCTGCGCCGCGGGCGCAAGCTACGGCGGCCATCTCGCCAATTGGATCGAGGCCACCACCACGCGCTACCGCTGCATCGTCAGCCACGCGGGCGAGGTGGATCTCACCTCGCAGTGGGGCACCAGCGATTCAATCTACGGGCGCGAGGTGACCAACGGCGGACCGCCCTGGGCCGGCAATCCGGTGTGGCGCGAGCAGAGCCCGCTGAGCTATGCCGATCACTGGAAGACTCCCATGCTCTTGAGCGTGGGCGAGCGGGACTTCAGGGTGCCCATCAACAACGCGCTCGAAAACTGGAGCGCCCTGCAGCGCATGCACGTGCCATCGCGGCTCCTGGTCTGGCCGGACGCGGGCCACTGGATCATGAAGCCGGAGGACAGCCGCCACTTCTATGAGGAAGTGCACCGCTGGCTCGGCATCTATCTCAAGGGCGCCGATGCGGCGGGCAGCTCAGCAGAGTAACTTGTAGAAATAGGTGGTGGCACAGAGCTCACCGTTCGGCCAAAGCGCGTAGCCGGGAATCTCGCCGACTCGCTGCCAGCCTTGCGCGCTGTACAACCGGTAGCCATCCCCGCCGCTCACGGCGTCGAGCACCAGCAGCGTCCTGCCGTGCGCGCGGGCGGCGGCTTCGGCCGCCCCGAGCAGCGCGGCACCCACGCCCAAGCGCCGCGCGCGCCGGTGCACCTGCATCTTGGCGATGTCGGCCCGATGCGGCTGATTCTCGGGCGCCGCAAAGACCAGCTGCACGGTGCCCAGGATTCCGGATTGATCTTCGGCAATGAACACCAGCCGTTCGCCGCGTGCGGCGCTTGCCGCCACGCCCCTCCAGAATTGCAGGGCCTTCTCCTGCGTCATGGGCGCCATGAAGCCCACCGAAGCGCCGCCCGCGACACAGTCGATGAGCACGTTGCAGAGCCCGGCAATCTCTTGCTCGGACAAACGCTCTGCGCGGCGCACGGTATAGCTCTGCCGGTCGTGCGTGGGCGGGACGCGTTGCCTCAGCTTCGCTTGGAACTCGCTCACGTTCAGGACGAACCAGATCTGCGTGCCGCGATTCGATTCGTAGATGAAGGCGCGCACGGACTCGTGGAGCTTGGCCTCCTCGCTCACATCGCCCAGGATGGCGAGCGACACGCCGTGGTTCGCGAATCGTTGCAGCACCTCGCCCGCAAGACCGCTCTTCAGGTCGAAGAATCGTGCATCGAGCCGCGAGCGCGGCAACAGCACCCAGGCCGCGCGTTCGGAAAGGGCTTGCGCCAAAAATTCCGCACCATCCGCGGCGCTCGCAAGCTTGATTCCATCGTCGGCATAGCAGAGCGCCTTGTGGCCG
The DNA here is from genome assembly GCA_036494165.1 of Steroidobacteraceae bacterium. Taxonomy (GTDB): domain Bacteria; phylum Pseudomonadota; class Gammaproteobacteria; order Steroidobacterales; family Steroidobacteraceae; genus Bog-1198. Next base: position 25,153 of record DASXOQ010000130.1, on the reverse strand, counting down.
TCGAGCTCAAGCACTTCATTCGGTCTCATGCCGCGAAGCATAGGACAGTCTTTGTCGCACGACAGCGGTTTGCGAAGCGACCTTTAAGGGTTTGGCCCACGCTTGGGAACAGTGCGAGTACAGTGGCGCCATGGATGAGCTGCGCTACGTTTCGGTGCGCGCCAACGGACTTCAGTTCAATGTGGCCGAAGCAGGTTCGGGCGACCGTCTCGCGCTCCTGCTCCACGGCTTTCCCGAGTGCGCCTATTCGTGGCGTCACCAACTGCCGCTCCTGGCGCAATTGGGCTACCGAGTCTGGGCGCCCGACCTGCGCGGTTACGGCGGCACCAGCCGCCCCCAAGGCGTGGCGGCCTATGCGTTGCCCGAGCTCGAAGCGGACGTCCAAGCCCTCATCGAGGCATCTGGCGCGAGCGAGGTGCTGCTCATCGGTCACGACTGGGGCGCTGCGATCGCCTGGAGCTATGCCATGTTCGGCAAGCGCCCGGTACAGCGGCTCATCATCATGAACGTGCCCCATCCGGAACTCATGCGCCGCGGCCTGTCGACTTTCCGCCAGCTGAAGAAGTCCTGGTACATTTTTTTCTTCCAGTTGCCGTGGTTGCCCGAACGCATGCTGGCGCGCAGGCGTTGCGCGGCCATCGGCGCGGCCTTCAAGGGCATGGCGATCGACAAGTCCCGATTCCCAAAAGAGGTGCTGGACGTGTACCGCCGCCAGGCTGCCATCCCCGGTGCGCTCACCGCCATGCTTAACTATTATCGCGCCCTGCTGCGAGGCTTCAATGGGTTAAAAAAGCGCGGCACGCGAAAAATCGACATTCCGACTCTCATGATCTGGGGCGAAGAGGACAGCGCGCTCGGCAAGGAACTCACCTACGGCACCGAACGTTACGTCTCTGATCTTAAGGTGCGATACCTGCCGCGGGTGTCGCACTGGGTGCAGCAGGAAGCGCCCGAAACGGTCAATGCCATCATCCAGGCGTGGCTCGCGGGCGAGACGCTGCCGTAAGGGAGCGGCTCTTCGAGCGGTGTACACTTAAAACCATGGCTTCACGAAAATCCAAAGCGGCGGGCAAAGCGCCCGCCAAGAAAGCCGCCAAGAAGCGCGCGCGCGGCAAACTGCTCCCAAGCGCCAAGGCGCGGGGATTGGACGCCTCTCAAGTGGCGATCGCCGCCGATGCCCCGGAGATTGCCGCGGTCGCCGCCTTGGTGCGCGAGGTGGGCGGCGCCGTCATCGGCGGCTATCGCGAACCGCTGGGCGGCCGGCCGCTGGTGCTGGCCTCGATTCCATTGGCCGCGGTGCAGCCGACGCCTTTTCAGCGCGATCTGTCCCCGACGCACGCCAAGCGCCTGGCGCAGAAGATCGATGAGACGCAGGCCTTTCTCGACCCCTTGATCGTGGTCAGGGGCGAGGAGGGCAAGCTGTGGACGCCGAACGGCCGGCACCGCCTCGCGGCGGGCAAGGTCTTGGGCCTGAAGCAGATCACGGTGCTCATTTCGCCGGACGACTCCCTGGCCTATCGCATCCTCGCCTTGAACACCGAGAAGGCTCACAACCTGCGGGACCGGAGCCTGGAAGTGGTTCGCATGGCCCGAAGCCTCGCGCGCAGTCGCGGCACCACCAAGGAAAACGAGTTTGCCGCGGAGTTCGAGGCGCCGGAGCTTCTGACCCTGGGCCTGGTGTACGAAAAGGCCTCGCGCTTCGCCGGCGGCGCCTACAGCTCGTTCCTGAAAAAGGTGGACCGTTTCCAGGAGCGCACCTTGAATGCGAGCCTGCGCGATCGCGAGGGCTATGCCGCGCGGCTGCTGGAGATCGACGCGCAAGTGAAGAAAGTCATCGCGGCGCTCACCGCGCGCGGCTTCAAGTCTCCGTATCTTCGCAACTACGTGGCGGCGCGCATCAACCCGGTGCGTTTTCACAAGGCGAAGAAGGGCGACACCAAACCGCCCATGCCCATCGGCCAGGCCCTGATGCGCATGGCGGCGGCGGCCAAGGGGTTCAAGGTCGAATCGGTGTCGAACCGCGATCTTGCCTGGGTGGCGGTCGGCGCCGGCGAGTAGCGCCGCTCCTTGGTCATTCCGGAATGTGGATGTGCGCCTTGATGTGCTTCAGGTTGGTGATGATGGTGAAGGTCATGATCACCAGGAGCGACCAGGAACTCCATTTGCCGATGTGCACGGTGGCCCAGGCGCCGATCTGGTTGGGATAGCGCCAGATGCCGAAGAAGGTGCCGATGTTCTCGGCCAGCCAGATGAAGAATCCGATGAGCACGAACGACAACAGCAGCGGCATGCTGCGCCGCTTGTCGCGCGGCGTGAAATGCACGCTGGTGCGCGCATACAACCCGAGCGTGATGCAGGCGAGGTACCAGCGATAGTCGATGAGGTAGTGGTGGATGAAGAAATTGGCGTAGATGGCCGCCGCCAGCACCCACGCCATCCAGTACGGCGGATGATGCCGCACCTTCAGATCGAACAGGCGCCACGACTGGATAATATAGCTGCCGATACCGGCGTACATGAAGCCCGAGAACAGCGGCACCCCGAAGAGCTTGGTGATGCCGGCATCGGGGTAGGCCCAGGACTTGATGCCCGAGGAGGTCTTGAACACCTCGAGCGCGAAACCGAGGGCGTGAAACAGGCACACCGCCTTCAATTCATCGAAGCTCTCCAGCTTGAACGCCAGCATCAGCGCCTGGATCAGCAATGCGATGACGAACAACAGATCGTAACGCGTGACGCCGAAGAGCCCCGCGCGCGGCATCAGGAAGATCGCGGCGAAAAACAGCACCACGAACAGGCACGCCCGCGCCTGCTTCAGTCCAAAGCACAGCAGTTCGCGCTTGAAATCGGCCATGCGCGGACTTTGCAGCGCAAATGTGGCTGTCGGATGGCAATCTCGTGGGCGTTTCAGGCGGCGAGAGTCTCGGTGCCGCAGCCGATCAGCGGCGGCTGAATGTCCCGGATCGAGCGCTAGGCGTCAGGCGCGCTGGTGGCAGACCGCCTCGATGTTGTGGCCGTCGGGATCGAGCACGAACGCGCCGTAATAGTTTTCGTGATAGTGGGGCCGCGGTCCCGGGGCGCCGTTGTCGTGTCCGCCGGCGCTGAGCGCTGCGCGATAGAACTCATCCACCAGCGTCCGGCTGGAGACGCGGAAGGCGATGTGCACGGGCGGCTGGTTGGGAGTGCCGGTGCCGATCCAAAAATCGGGCTTCGGCGGCTCGCCGAATCCGGCCACCTGCTTTCCGCCGGTGACTTCCCGGGAGAACTCCGCCAGGAGTTGGTAGCCGATGGCGCCCAAGGCCTTCACGTAGAACGCCTTGGCTTTCGCATAGTTGCTGACGCTGACGCCGGTGTGATCGATCATGTGTGCTCCCTCGCCTGCTAAAGATGCCGCGTCTCGGCCGGCCTGACGCTCCAATTGTCGTGGCCGCCGTCGGCATAGTACACGGGCGCCGCCAGCAACTCGTCCAGATCGAGATCGTCGAGCGCCATCACCTGCACAGTAATGTAGTCGCCGCCGATTTCCTTTACGTGCCCGCGGGCGAAGAGTTTGACGCCGCAGTGGCGGCAGAAATAATGCCCGTGCGCGCGGGTGTTGAAGCGATATTCGGCGAGCGCATTCTCGCCGCTCTTCAGGCGAAACGCCTCGGGCTTCAAGAGCACGTTCCAGTTGCGCGTTTTCGTACAGATGCTGCAGTTGCATTTATTCGTGCCGGCCGCGATGTCGGTGTCCGCCTCGAACCGGACGACGCCGCAATGACAGCTGCCCCGATAAGTCTTTTTCATGCCGCCTCGCTTTTTCGCGCGTGCTTACACGCGGCTGTCGAACTCGAACACCTGCCAGGAACTCAATCGACCCGGCCGGCCGGCCGAGAGTTCGGCGCCGCGCGCATAGTCCTCGATGACGCGCGACCAAAATGCCAGCGCCGCGGCATTGTCGGATGAAACCCGCACGAACCAGCGGCCGGGCAGCGCGTCGAACAGCCTGAAGGCCACGCGGCGGCCGAGGCCTAAGCGGCGGTGACGCCGCAGGATGAAGAATTCCGCGACATCGTACACCTCGGCGTCCTCGCTCGCCGGCGAGCCGCGGGTGGCGAGCGCGAATCCCGCGTAGTGCCCCTGATCTCGCACGAGAAAGGCGTGGCGCGTGTCCGGCTCGCTGAAATAGCTCTTGAGTCTCTCGTACCCGTAGCGACCCGAGTCGTCGACTTCCATTTGGAATACATCGCTTAAGTCGTGCGCGTAGAGCTCGAGCAGCTGCGCAAGCACGCCCTCATCGCGCGCCGTCGCGCGCAACAGCGCAAACTCTTGGTCTGGAGCCGCCATTTGCTGGTCCCGCCGAGAAATTTGCGATGGTAACGCGCCGGAGGCCGTCCGGTCTCGGGCGCGTACTCAAACGGCGCTAGGCGGCATGCGTGGAATTTTTTTCACTGTCCAGGTGCGCCATCTGCGCGGCTGCGTAGCGCGTCCCGGCCACCGCCTCACTCGGCACAGCCTGGGCGAGCGCGTGCAGCGCCTTGGCGTCGAGTTTCAAAGGCAATGCGCCGAGCGCTTCGTTCAGGCGTTCGCGGCGGCGCGCCCCGATGAGCGGCACGATGGACGGATCCTGCGCCGCGACCCAGGCGATCGCCACCTGCGCGACGCTGGCGTGCAACGAAGCCGCGACGGCCTTGAGATTATCGACCAGTTGCAAATTGGCATCGAGGTTCGCGCCCTGAAAGCGCGGGCTCATGGCGCGAAAATCGCCCTGTGCGTTTTCCCGTTCCTTGCTCCAGTGGCCGCTGATGAGGCCCCGCGAGAGCACGCCGTAGGCGGTGATGCCGATGCCGAGCTCGCGACACACCGGCAGAATTTCGCGTTCAATGCCGCGGCTCATGAGCGAGTACTCGATCTGCAGGTCGACGATGGGATGCACCTTGCTGGCACGGCGCAGAGTCTCGGCGCCCACTTCCGAGAGTCCGATCTGGCGCACATAGCCCTGCTTGATGAGATCGGCGATGGCGCCGATGGTCTCTTCGATGGGAACGTTGGGATCGAGGCGCGCCGGACGGTAGATGTCGATGTGGTCCACCCCCAAGCGACGCAGCGAATAGGTGAGAAAGTTGCGCACCGCGACCGGACGATTGTCGATGCCGCCGAATTCATTTTTAGGACCGCGGAGCGCGCCGAACTTCACGCTCAGCAGTACCCGCTCGCGCGGCACCCCTTGAAGGGCCTCGCGGATCAGCAATTCGTTGTGGCCCATGCCGTAGAAATCGCCGGTATCCAGAAGGTTGATGCCGGCCTCGAGCGCCGCGTGCAGCGTCGCGATGCTTTCCTTGCGGTCCGACGGGCCGTACATGTCGGACATTCCCATGCAGCCTAAGCCGAAGGCAGAAACGGCGGGGGCGAATTTAGCGAGGTGTCGTAACGGCATGCTCATGGGCAAAACTCCTTGGTGAAATGCGAGAGGTAAGAATAAGCTTGAGCGTATCGTTCGTTAAGCCGGATAATCGCGAAACACCCTGTTCGATCAGGCGAACAATATGCCGAATCCCAACTTACGTGATCTTGCCGCTTTCGAGGCCATCGTCCGCCATCGCAATTTCCGCCGCGCGGCGGGGGAGCTTCGGGTGTCGGTGTCGAGCTTGAGCGAAAGGATGCGTTCGCTGGAGCAGGACATCGGCGCGCGCCTCCTGAATCGCACCACCCGCTCGGTGGCGCCCACGGAAGCCGGCGAACGGCTGGTGAAGCGCATCGTTCCGGCGCTCAAGGAGCTGAGCGAGGCGGTGAGCGATGCCGGCTCGCGCAGCGGAGAGCCGGCCGGATTGCTGCGCATCAACGCGCCACCGCCCGCGACCCAGCTGGTGCTTGCGCCCATGATCGCGCCGTTCTTGAGCCGCCACCCCAAGGTGTCGCTGGAGATCGTCGACGACCCGCTCATGGTCGACATCGTCAGCGCCGGCTTCGATGCCGGAGTGCGTTATGAGGAACATCTGGCCAAGGACATGGTGGCGCTGTCCTTGAGCGGTCCGCAACGCTATGCGGTGGTGGCCTCGCCCGAGTTCTTGTCCCAATTCGGCACGCCGAAGACGCCGCGCGATCTGTTGAACGCACCCTGCATCGCCTCGCGTTTCCCCGGTCGCGCACCGTTGGCGATGGAATTCGAACGCGCCGGGCGCATCATCCGCATTGCCCCGAACCCGAGGTTCACGGCCCTCAACATGCAGGCGCAGCTCACCGCCGCCATCGACGGGCTGGGATTCTTCGCCACCTTCGAGGGCTACGCCCGCGAGGCCTTGGAGCAGGGACGGCTGAAGAGCGTGCTCACCGAGTGGTGCCCTTACTTTCCGGGGCCGTTTCTTTATTATCCCAGCCGCCGGCAGAACCCCTCCAGCCTCAACGCCTTCATCGCCTTCGTGAAGGAATGGCGCAAGACGTGAGGCAGGTCGCGGCGCTCCGGTTGTGCGCTGCGGACGGCCGTCACGGCGCCCTTTGTGCGCTAGAGTAGCCGCCAACGAATCCATACCTCACAGGAGATCATGGCCGCGCAATTCGACTCGACCTTGGATTTTCTGAGCGGCGGCGGTGTCATGGCGCGGCTGGTTGCCGATTACCACTGGCGCGACACTCCTTTAGGTCCCATCGAACGCTGGCCGCAGAGCCGGCGCGCCACCATCGCCCTCGTGCTTCGCTGCGCGGTGCCCGTCGTCACGCTGTGGGGCGAGGAGGGCATCATGATCTACAACGATGCCTACTCGGTCTTTGCCGCGGCGAGGCATCCGAAGCTGCTGGGCTCGAAGGTGCGCGAGGGCTGGCCGGAAGTCGCCGACTTCAACGACAACGTCATGCGCCAGGGCCTTGCCGGACGCACCCTGCGCTACGAGGACCGCAAGCTCAGCTTGAACCGGCACGGCCAGCCCGAAGATGTCTGGCTCAATCTCGATTACTCGCCCATTCCCGATGAAACCGGGCGCCCGGTCGGCGTCATGGCCATCGTCATCGAGACCACCGTCAAGGTGCGCTCGCTCGCCGAGGAGCGCCGCGCGATATTGGCGCTGAAGGATACCCATGGACAGCTGCGGCGCGCGCAGCTCGCCGGCGGCGTGGGACTGTTCTCCATCGACCTTACGAACGATGTGCTGTATGCGACGCCCGAGTTCGCCGCCATCTTCGGCTTCAAGGTGGGCGAGGTCATCGATGCCAAGGATATCGAGGCGCTGATCCTGACCGAGGACCGCTATCGCGCCACCACCCAGGATGAACGGCGCAGCGGCAACATCCCGCTGATCACCGAGTATCGCGTGCGCCGCGCGGACAACGGCGAAATCCGCGCCATCGCGCGGCGCTGCGAGCTCGAGTACGACCCCGAGGGACGCGCGGTGCGCATGCTCGGCGTGGTGCAGGACGTGACCGAGGCACGCGCTATGCGCGCCGCCCTGGAACAGAGCGAGGGCCAGTTTCGCACCCTGATGCAGACCATTCCGAACCAGGTCTGGACCACCGCGCCCGACGGCGAGGCCACCTGGTTCAACGAACGCTCGTTGGAGTACCGCGGTGCCAGCCCCACCGACCTCGAGGGCGAGGGATGGAAGCGCTACATCCATCCGGACGATCTTGGCGTCTTGATCAACGCCTGGGCGCGCGCCATCGCCTCGAGCCGCGTGTACGAAAGCGAGTTCCGTCTGCTGCGCGCCGACGGCCAATATCGCTGGCACTTGTCCATGGCGCTGCCGGTGCGCAATACCGACGGCGAGATCACTCGTTGGGTGGGCAGCAACACCGACATCCACGAGCGCAAGCTCGCGGAGACCCAGAGCGTGCGGGACCGTGAACGCATGTGGAACATGTCGCAGGATCTGATGCTGGTGTGCAATTCGGGCGGCCAGATCACCGCGGTCAATCCTTCCGCCAAGCGCCTGCTCGGTTGGGAGGAGGAGGACATGGTGGGCCTGTCGGTGGCCGAGTTCGTGCACCCCGACGACCGCGACGCCACCGCCCTGGAGCTGAAACGCCTGAATTCCGGCAAGACCACGCGGGCTTTCGAGAACCGTTGCCGCACGCGCGCGGGGGACTACCGCACGCTGGACTGGACGGCGGTGCCGGATTCCGGGCGCATCCACGCGGTCGGCCGCGATGTGACCGAGGAACGTACGGCGGTAAGAAACCAGGAGCGCATCTGGAATCTCTCGCCGGTGCTCAAGATCACCATGCCGGTGAACGGGATGATCGACGCCGCAAATCCCGCCTGGAGCAATGCGCTCGGTTTCTCGCAGTCCGAGACCGTCGGCCGCCCGATGCTGCAATTCGTGGCGAGCGAAGAGCGCGACACCGCGGCGGATTTTTTCGCCTCGCTCAAACGCCAGCGCAGCGCCGCGAGCAAGGTCTTCACCTTCGTCGCCAAGGGGGGAGCCCGGCGCAACATCGCCTGGACCTTCGTGCTCGAGAACGAAATCCTCTACGGTTTCGGCCAGGACGTGACTGAACAGATGGTCGCGGAGGAGGCGCTGCGTCAGTCGCAGAAAATGGAGGCGGTGGGACAGCTCACCGGCGGCATCGCCCACGACTTCAACAACCTGCTGCAGGGAATCACCGGCAGCCTCGATCTGCTGCGCAAACGCCTCGATCAGGGACGGCTGCACGATGCGGAGCGCTTTCTCGAGGGCGCCGGCACCTCGGCGAAACGCGCGGCCGCCCTGACCCACCGCCTGCTCGCCTTCTCGCGCCGTCAGCCGCTCGACCCAAAGCCGGTGAGCGTAAATCCCCTGGTGAGCGCCATGGCGGATCTTCTGCGCCGAACGCTCGGCGAGGGCGTGGCGTTGGAACTGAAGCTCGCCGCCGATCTTTGGATCACCCGCTGCGATGCCAATCAGCTGGAGAGCGCGATCCTCAACATCGCCATCAACGCCCGCGACGCCATGGTCATCGGCGGCAAGCTCACCGTCGAGACTTCCAACGCGCACCTTTCGCAGTCCACCGCCCGGCATCGCGACATGGCGCAGGGCGACTATGTGTGCCTCGCGGTCACCGACACGGGCAGCGGCATGAGCGAGGACACCATGGCGCGCGCCTTCGAACCGTTCTTCACCACCAAGCCCATGGGCCAGGGCACGGGCCTGGGGCTGTCGATGGTCTATGGATTCGCGCGCCAGTCGGAAGGCTACGCCAGACTCACGAGCGGTTTGAATCAGGGCACCACCTTGCGCCTGTATCTGCCCCGCTATCGCGGCAAGATCACGGAAATGGACAGCCGGCCGCCGCAGTCGCCGGCGGCGCATCCTGTGACCGCGCATACCGTGCTGGTGGTGGAGGATGAACCGGTGGTGCGCGGCCTGATGATGGAACTCCTGGCGGAACTCGGGTATCAGGGGCTCGAAGCCGGCGACGGCAACTCGGCGCTCGCCATCCTGGAATCCACGCGCCGCATCGACCTGTTGATCAGCGACATCGGGCTGCCGGGCTTGAACGGCACGCAGCTCGCGGAGGCGGCGCGGGCGCGGCGTGCCGATTTGAAGGTGCTGTTCATGACCGGCTATGCGGAGAGCAGCGCCCTCAAGCAAGGGCTTCCCCATCCCGCCATGGGACTGATCACCAAACCATTCGACATGGAAGTGATGGCCGCGCGCATCCGCGAAATGCTGGCGCTGCGCTGAAGATCCGGCTCAGCCGGGATGATCCTTCAGTTCCACCTCGACAAAGGCGAGCGGCGCACCGCCGCCGTTGATGACGTTGTGTTCGACGCCGGCTTTGCGGAAGTAGGCAATCCCGGGGGCAAGTTCGGCCTGGGTTTCGCCGCCGGCGCCGTACAACTTCAACAGGCCCGGGGTCAGGGGAATGACGACGTAATCGTAGCCGTGGCGATGATGGCCGGTTTCATCGCCGGGGCCGAACCGATATTCGCTGACGCGCACCTCATCGTTGTCGATGCGCACGACCGGCTCCACCACGCTCATCGCTGCTCCAGCGCGAGCTTGATGCCGAGCGACAGGTAGATGGTGCCCACGAACTTGCCCTGCCAGCGTCCGATGCGTTTGTGGCGGGTGAGCCAGCGGCCCACTGCGCCCGCGCCGGTGGCTATGAGGGCCGTGTAGAGCGCGCTCATCAGGACGAACACCGCGCCGAGTTCCGCGAACTGCGCAACCGTCGCACCGCGCTCGGGATGCACGAACTGCGGCAGGAAGGCGAGGAAGAAGAGCGCCGTCTTGGGATTCAAGACCTCGGCGAGCACCGCCTGACGGTATGCCCTGGCGGGTCCCACGCGGCTCGCGGCCGGCAGTTCGATGGACGAGGACTTTTCCAGAAACGCGCGGATGCCGAGATAAATGAGGTACGCAGCGCCTAAGTACTTCACCAGGTTGAACGCAAGCGCCGAGGTCATGAGCACCGCGGAAAGACCCAAGGTCGCCATGAGGGTGTGGAGGAAATCGCCGCTCGCGATGCCAAGGCCCGTGGCGATGCCGACGCGCCGCCCGCCGCTCATGCCGCGCGCCAGCACCAAGAGCACCGCGGGACCCGGGATCAAAAACAGGCCGAGCGTCACGAGGACAAAGGCGATCAGGGTGTGCGAATCGATCATGTCGTAATCCTCCCGAATGGGTCAGGGTGCTTGCGGTTTGAACACGCTGGAGTCGAGCCAGCTCGGGCGCTTGTCCTCATTCGCGATGCGAAGCGCAAGCGCGGCGACGAAGGCATCGAGCTTCACCGCATCTTCCTTGTAAATCCCCGGTTGCTCGAGGTCATCGGAGGGCGAGTGATACCGGGTGGCGCGCCATTCGTGTTCGATGGCAAATTCCGGAGTGTCCTTGGCGAAACCGAACTTGAATGCGAGCGCGGGAACGCCTTCGCGCACGAAGCTGAACTGGTCGGTGCGGATGAAGACGTTGCGGTCCGGCAAGGCATCCTGCGCCATGCCCAGTCCCTGCTCGGCCGCCACCGCACGGGCATCGGCGCCCAAGGTGCTTTCTCCTTCGCCGGGCACGAACACGTTCTTCAAGGGCCAGAGCGGCAGGGGCATGTCGAAGTTCAAATCCGCCACCAGCTCGGATTTCAGTACGGTGGGCCTTTTTGCAAAATAATAAGAACCCAGGAGGCCTTTCTCCTCGGCCGTGACGATCACGAAAAGCACCGAGCGTCGCGGACGGGGACCGCTCTTCAAGCGGTGCGCGATATCGAGCACCGCCGCGACGCCGGAGGCATCGTCCATGGCGCCGTTGTAAATGGAATCGCCGTTGATGGGCGCGCCGATGCCCAGATGATCGAGGTGCGCCGAGATCACCACGTACTCGCGGCCGAGGTCGATGTCTTTGCCGGGAAGCTTCGCCACCAGGTTGGGCGAGCTCACCGCCTGGCGCTTCGCGACGATCTGGCCCTTGAGGCGGAGCGGCAGGTTGAAAGTCGGCACCGGCTTGGCGGCATCGGCGAGGGCTGCGAGTTCGGCAAACGTGTGTCCGGATCCTTGGAACAGCGACTCGCCCTTGGCAGGATCGAGCGCCAGCCCCACGAACCCATCGGGCGTCTCCCGCAGCGTCGGATCCGACAGATACATACCCGGCTGGCCCGACAGCAGGATCTGCCGGGCCCAGGGAATCTCCACCTGATGGGGAGTGGTCAGCTGGATGATGCCGCGCGCGCCCAGCTTGCCGAGCAATTTTGTGCGCTCAAAGCGCGCGGCGGACTTCACCGGCCCGGAAATCTCCGCCGGGCCGCCGCTGATCACCACCACGATCTTGCCCTTGAGGTCGAGTCCGGCGAAATCGTCGACGCCCAACTTGGGGAGGTGCAGACCGTAGCCTACGAACACCAGCGGCGCATCGATCTCAGCCGGCAGCGGCGCGCCGCCCGCTCCGAAGCGCGAGTCCACCCCGACGTTGAGCGAGGTGGCTTCTCCGCTGGCCCCGATCAGCTCCGCGCTCGAGGCATGCTGATCCACCGTCTGCTGCTCGAGCGATACCGGCTGCTCGAAGCCCTGCGTTCCTGCGGGCTTCAGGCCTTCGGCCTTGAAGCGCTGCACGACGTAGTCGGCGGCGCGCAGGTAGCCTTCGGATCCGGTCAGACGGCCCTGCTTGTCATCGCCCGCCAGCGCGCTGATGTCCGCCCACCACTGGGTGGCTGCCTTGGACGGGGGCGCGTCGGCCTGCGCCACGCCCAAGCTTGCGATGAAGGCGCTGAACATCGTGGCCGATAGAATGGACGCGCGCATGAATCCCCCGTTACGAACGCGAGCCTAGTCTATCCGGAGCGCTCTTCCCGCGGGTCCGGTTTTCCTGAAAATGCGGCGGGGCATTAGCGCGCCGCGGGCACTGGCGCAGTTGTCGGCGGCGCGACCGGCTTGCCGTTGGCGGTGAAGTTGCCGCCGGCCATGTGCAGCGTGGTGCTCCATTTGCCGTTGGCATGGGTCAGCACGCCTTGGTCGGCGTATTTCTGCAGCTGATCCGCTGCGCCCTGGCCCGGCAACGCCGCCACGGCACCGTCGTCGATCGACACCTGCAGGTCGGCATCGGCCTTGGCGAACGCGTTCTTCCAGGGATTCTCGCCGGTGAAATCCGCATCGGTTAGATTGCTGAAATGGAGCGTCCCGCTCACCAACGCATTGCCACCCTGGGTTTCGAAGCCGATTCGATCGAGATTGATTTGCGCACCCGCCGCGAGCAGCGCGAGGATCGGCTCCTTGAGCTTCGCCAGCATCTCCTGGCGGTCGGACTGGGATGCACCCTGCAAGTGCAGGTTGTAATCCTGCGAAGCTTTGTTGAGCGCCTGCAGCGCCTCGAGCTTCAGATGCCTCAAGGTCAGATCGAAATGGATGGCCTTGAAGTTGACGGCAGGCGCGGCGATGTCTCCTGAGTCGAATTTCAGGATCGTATCCTCGAAGCCGGCGCTCACGGGGCTGGTCGCGCCATAGGAAAGTTTCTGGATGGTCACGGTGCTGCCGGGTTTCGCCCCTGCGACATCGAGCCGCTCGATGCCGATGTCGAAGTCCGTGGCATAAAGCTCCGGCATCACCTGGCGTGCCACGCTCTTGAACGTGAGGGCCTGCAGATCGAAGCGCCCGCCGTTGGTGTTGGAGAACACCACGCGCGGGAGTGAGCCGTCGACGCTGACCTCATTGGCGTGGCCGCTCACCCGCGCGGTGGCGGTAAGTCCTTCCGAGCTGAAATGCGTCGGCCCGGTCTTGGCGTCCGCCACCGGAGGGCTCGACACGTCCGTCACGCTGCCGCCGAGGAAATCGAGGCGCGTCACGAGACTCAGCCAGGGCTCATCGCCGTAGGTCTTGTTGAGAATGGCTTGCGCGAGTGGCGGCAATTCTACGGTGGTATCGATTTTCGCGATCCCGAAACACTTCAGGCCGCAGAGGGGGCCGTGAGTAATGCGGTTCTTCAAGGTCAGCTCGAAACCCATGTTGCCGACCTTCGGCGTTCCCGGCGGCATGACCGCGGCCAGTGAGAAGGCAATCACGGTGGTTTCGCTGGAATGGAAGAGACCGTGATCGAACGTCTGCGACTTGACTGTGAAGTAGGGTGCCTTGGCGCGAAGGTCGTCCGGGTTGATGGTCATGCGCGACTGGATGACGAAGCCCAGTGCAAACGAGGCCAGCAGATAAACAAGCGCGACGATGGCAACGATGATTCCCGCTTTCTTCATGAGATCCTCCGTGAACGCGGCACGCTTGCGGCGCCTTGATGGGCGCACTTTGGCGTGAACTCATGCGGCGCACAATGGGGAAGTGCGCATTTTTGAGAGTTTGCAGGTGACGGTGACGTAGGTTGCGGAAGGGAAGGCCGTGCCCGAGGGAGCGCGGCCTGGTTCCGTCAAATGTCGAGGTTTGAGACTTGCAGGGCGTTCTTTTCGATGAATTCGCGGCGCGGCTCAACCGAGTCGCCCATCAAGGTCGTGAAGATGTCGTCGGCCGCGACGGCATCCTCGATCCGGACCTGCATGAGGCGACGCGTCTCGGGATTGATGGTGGTATCCCAAAGCTGCTCGGCATTCATCTCGCCGAGACCCTTGTAGCGCTGGATTGCCTGACCCTTCTTCGCCTGGTCGAACAGCCAGGTCATCGCGGCCTTAAAGCTGGCGATGTCCTGACGATCTTCGCCGCGCTGGACAAATGCACCGGGCCCTATAAGGTCGCTCAAAGTCCGACCCAGCTCGGCGATGCGAAGATATTCTGCCGACTCAAAGAACTCGCGCGGAATGTGCTTCTCGGAAGTAAGGCCGTGCTCGAGCCGCCTGAGGTGAATTCGATGAGCCCCACCCGGGAGCGTCTCAACATTTACCGTGTAGCGACGGGAGATGTCGTCGAGAGCATTCAGCTGCTGTTCGAGTTTTCGGGCCCAGTCTCGCAGTTCATCCACCCGGTCGAAAGTTTCCGTGGCGAGCTTCGGCGCATAGATCAACTGCTCAAGGAACCGCTCGTCGTAACGACGCGCCCAGCGGGTCGCGATGGCCTGCACCTCGACATATTTTCGCGCCAGCGATTCAAGTCCTAAACCCGAAAGCGGCGGTGCGTCCGCGTTGACGTGCAGCGCAGCGTCCTCAATTGCTGTGCTAAGCAGCAGGGCACTCAATTCTGCATCGTCCTTCACGTAATTTTCTTGCTTGCCCTTCTTAACCTTGTAGAGAGGCGGCTGAGCGATGTAAATGTGTCCGCGTTCGATGAGCACGGGCATCTGTCGGTAGAAAAAGGTCAATAGCAATGTGCGTATATGGCTTCCATCGACGTCGGCATCTGTATTGTGCACGGCGATACCGCCCATGCCGGCGATGAAGTTTTCATCTCCTTCAACGGAAAAGTCGTAAACATAGCCATTGCTAGCGTCAACTTCTTCAATCTCGACAATGGGCAGCGCCATTAAATCACCGTCGATCAACTCGAAATCGCGATAGCCGGGTGCTCGAGTCGAAGTTACGAAGCGCAGCAAGTCTGGCGCGCCGGAGTGGTCCTGCCAGACACCTCTCAACTTACATAGGTCGGCCCTTGAGGTCACGCTCACGGTCCAATGTCGATGCTTAGTTTGGCAGGGCGCTCCATGGATCTCGCGGATTTTGCCGTCCGGCTGAAGTTCGAATGAAGACGCGGTTACACCCAAAGAACTCAGGCAATACATGATACCACTGGCGATATCGTAGGAGGACGTGGAGAAGGCGATTCGGTTTTTGCATACAATGCCATCGCCGAGCAGATAACCTCGCAGGAACGCCAGCCTTAATGGCTCTGTGACATTGAATACGATGTCAGGGATCCGCTTGGTGAGGGAGTCAACATTGGAGAATCCAAACACGTGCTGCCACACCAGGGCGGCTACGCGATTCACTAGCTTAAGTTCGCCGCACCGCTCGGGGGAGGCGTAGCCAATCGCAGGGATTCCGAACAACCGAGAGAATTTTTCAGTCATTTCGCCCGCGAAGCGCTGGTTGCTTTGTCCAATTGACAGTCGGATGCCACCGCGGTCGGAGCATGAACCCTCAGCCAAATAAAAGCCGAGCAGCCCCATTAAGTCCTCATTCACCTTCAGCGAACGCGGTATTCCATGCCCGGCGTAATGCTCGGGTGTGAGCTGTACATCATCCCGACCATCGAACCAGTCGAGGTCTGTCTGCTCAAGCGCAGAAAGGCGCACATAGTCGCGCACTAGATTCCGTCCCGATCCCGTGTACTGCTCGTCCCACAGCCGTTCTAGACGGCTTGGAGCCACGCGAGCGTGCTGCAACTCGATAGCGTTACCGGCGCCGATCGCGGACACGTAAGCCTCAAAGTGTTCGACTGTGGGACGATAAGTGCCGTTTTCCCAGGCGTAAAAGGTAACCGGTTGGCGAATTCCGACGGAGGCGCAAAGAGCGCGGTTCGTGATGCCACTGTCGCGCCGTTTCTGAGCGAGCGTCTCTCTAAGTGCCGGCGGAATGTCGACACGGGGTGCTCCAATCTGAGATTTACTGGCAGCGTTGCGAGCCCGCACCTTGTGTTTGCACCAGGCCTCGACCGCCGGCCCACGTGCCCAGACTTGCTGAGCAGCTTCGGGGATCGCATGTAATTCTCGCAGCAAATCTATCTTTGTCGGTGCCGTGGCCGGAAATGCGATTTGCGCAGGAGCAACAAGGCGATCACCGACTCGTAGATCGGCGCCACGTTTCAGGCGGATGCCCTGCTGATCATGAACGAACACGCTGTGACTGGAAGTGACGCGGACGGATCTGCCATAGGCACTGCGAACGTTATAGAGCTTCTCATCCAGCGGGTGACGAATAACGCTCTTTATCGGACGGAAACGTATCTTTCGATTGTCGACACCGAAGCAAAGCACCTCGCCCAGTGTGTTCGCGGTCAATTTGTCGACGACGCCGCTTTTCTGAGTTCCTGCCAACGCCTGATCAATGAACTCCCCGATGCGAACCATTCGGGTACCGCGCGAGTCGGTCCGTACAAAGACGTGGTCGTCACCGTCAACGCTCATGATGATGATGCGGTGATAACGCAATTTGTCGACGTTGAAATCGTCGCGTCCGATGCCGCAGCCCAATGCCGTGATCAACGTACCGACTTCGGCCGACGCCAGCATCTTGTCGAAGCGCGCCTTTTCGACGTTCAGAATTTTTCCCTTCAAAGGCAGGATGGCTTGCGTGCGGCGATCGCGGCCTTGTTTGGCGGAGCCGCCGGCCGAGTCGCCTTCGACCAGGAACATCTCCGACAGCGCGGGATCTTTTTCCTGGCAGTCCGCAAGTTTGCCGGGCAGGCCTGCGATGTCGAGCGCGCCCTTGCGGCGTGTCATCTCGCGCGCCTTGCGCGCCGCTTCGCGCGCATAGGCCGCTTCCAAAATCTTGTTGACGATGTTGCGCGCTTCCTGCGGGTGCTCGAGCAGAAATTCCTCGAGGCGCGCCGTCACCGCGGATTCCACCACGCCCTTCACTTCGGAAGAGACCAGCTTGTCCTTGGTCTGCGATGAGAACTTCGGATCCGGCAGCTTCACCGACAGGATGGCCGTGAGACCTTCGCGCGAATCATCGCCGGTGGTGGCGACCTTTTCCTTTTTGCTCGCCAGTTCCTTCTCGATGTAGTTGTTGAGCGTGCGGGTGAGGGCGGCTCGGTATCCGGCCAAGTGGGTGCCGCCGTCTTTCTGCGGAATGTTGTTGGTGTAGCAGAACATGCTCTCCTGATAGGAGTCGTTCCACTGCATGGCAACTTCCACCTGCGTGCTGCCGTCCTTCGTCTGGAACCACAGCACCGAATCGTGAATCGGGGTTTTGGAACGGTTCAGGTGCGTGACGAACGCCTTCAGCCCGCCTTCGTGCTGGAACACTTCAGAACGCTCGTCGCGTTCGTCTATCAGTTCGATGCGCACGCCGGAGTTTAAGAACGAGAGCTCGCGCAAGCGCTTCGCGAGAGTGTCGTAGTTGAAGGAGATGTTCGTGAAGATCTGCGCGCTCGGCTTGAAGCGCAGCACCGTGCCGCGCTCGGTCGTATCGCCGGTGGCGGCGAGCGGTGCAACCGGTTCACCCAGCCGATATTCCTGGCGATGCACTTTGCCGTCGCGCTTGATGATGAGCTCGAGATAATCGGAGAGGGCGTTGACCACCGAGATGCCGACGCCGTGCAAACCGCCCGACACCTTGTACGAGCTGTCGTCGAACTTTCCGCCCGAGTGCAGCACCGTCATGATGACTTCGGCCGCAGATCGCCCTTCCTCGGCGTGGATATCCACAGGGATTCCGCGACCGTTATCCGAGACGGTCACCGATTCATCGGCATGGACAATGACCACTACGCGGTCACAGAAGCCAGCCAGGGCCTCGTCGATGGCATTGTCCACCACCTCGAAAACCATGTGATGAAGCCCGCTCCCGTCATCGGTGTCGCCGATGTACATTCCGGGGCGTTTTCTGACGGCGTCTAAGCCTTTTAAAACTTTGATTTTGCTGGAATCGTAGACGTCGTTGTCGGTCATGTCGGGCCCTTAATCACGATCGGCTATTCTACCAGTTCCAGGGGGTAAAAAACCAATTCATAACGCCCAAAAACCCAAGTGAAATCAGTATCTTGAGGGGCTTGTAAACAGCCTGTTGGCGCTCATGGCGAGAAAATGCCGCGAGGCGCGTGCAAAGCGTTGCAAGAAGGGTTTTTTTGGGGGTGACCACTCGGATCGGGCGCAGTGAAAAGGCGGCTTGAGTCCAGTAACGCGCTCGATTGAGCAATGGATGATTACGGATTTTTCCGCCGGGAATCTGTATAGGGCCAACCCACTGAGATGATAGACCTGGCCCGACCTGTTCGGCGTTGTTCAGTGGGCAGCAAGTTATTCAGGTCCTATGGGTCCGATCTCAACGGCGATCTCTGTCAGGCTCCATTCGCTCAAAGCCACTGGGCCCACACTGGCGCCGCAGTTCCACGTGGAACATCTCAGAGGATCCGCCCCTCGCTCAATCGGTATCGCTGCCCCGGCGTCCCAAATGCGGCGAAACCCGGATGCAACGTGGTGACGATGAGCTGCACGGGCTGCTGCGAGACCTCCAGAATCAGCCGCTCCAATCGCTCGGCATCCAGTTCAGCTGCGGGGTCGTCCAGGAGCAGGGTAGGCTGCACCGGCGCGTCGGCCGGGAAGAGCTTGACCTGTGCCATGAGCAAGGCGGCAGCCAGCAACTTCTGCTGCCCCCGCGATACGTGGTCTCTGACCGCGACGCCATCCAGCCGGAGGGAGAGTTCCGCCCGATGGGGTCCCACCTGGGTAGATCCCATTTCCCTTTCATGGCCGGCACTGGCAGCCAAGGCCGCGGCCAGACTCAGCTCCCGGGCCCATCCCGGGCGGTAGCTCAGCGTCAGATCCAGTCCCAGCAGGTTGCGGGCAATGGTGGCCGCGTGCCCAATCAAGAGCTCGAGGTAACGCCGCCGAGCACTGGTGATCTGCTCCCCAAACTGGATGAGCTCCCGATCCCACAGCTGAACCAGCGCCGGTTCTTGCGTCTTGAGAGCGGCGTTACGCTGCTTGAGGACGTGGTTGTAACGCTGCCAGTGGCCGACGAAATCTGGTTCCACGTGGAACACGCCCCAATCTAGAAACCGTCGCCGACGGCTCGGCCCCTCCTCAATCAGGCGATGCACTTCGGGATCGATGATCTGAATGGGTAGCCGAAGCGCCAGTTCAGCGAGAGACGGGGGTGACTGCCCGGCGATCTTGGCGCGCATGCCCTGACCGCTGCCTTCCACGCCAAGCGCCACGCGACCGGTGCCGGCCTCGGCTTCTCCGAAGACAACGAAGTGATCTGCGCCTTTTCGGATGAGGTGCTCAAGGCGCCGAGTCCGGAACGAACGGCCCCGGCCCAGGACATAAAGCGCTTCGAGGAGGGAGGTCTTGCCGGAGGCGTTAGGCCCCGAGACCAGGGTGAACTTGGGATCGAATTCCAGCGAGGCCGAGGGCAGGCAGCGGAAGTCCGTTACCTGCACCCGGCGAAGGGACACCTTACAGCCTCATCGGCATCACCACGTAACGGGCGCTGCCATTCCCCGGGGAACGAATCAAACAACTGGAGTTACTGTCGGTGAGTCCGAGTTCCACGTCCTGGCCATCGATGGCCGCCAGGGCATCCAACAGGTAATTCACGTTGAATCCCACCTCGAGATCGGCGCCGTCATAGGTCACCTCGATCTCCTCTTCGGCCTCTTCCTGCTCCGGGTTATGCGCCTGGATGGTGATAAGGTTCTTCTTCACCGTCACCCGAATACCGCGGTACTTCTCATTCGATAAGATGGCGGTGCGCTGCAAAGCCTGACGCAAAACATCGCGATCCGCTCGAATGGCAGCTGCCGGCGCCGCCGGTATAACGCGTGAGTATTCAGGAAATCGGCCGTCAATGAGCTTCGAAGTGAAGCGAATATCGCCGATCTGGGCGCGAACATGGTTCGTTCCGATGGCTATTTCAGCCTCTCCCTCTTCCGTGAGCACGCGTTGCAGTTCCAGAACACCCTTTCGCGGTACGATGACCTGTTGCGTGCCCTTGACCTTGGCGCTGGCAGCGGTTTCGCAGAGCGCCAGGCGATGACCATCGGTGGCGACCGCCCGCAAGTTGGAGCCATCCATTTCCAGCAGCATGCCGTTCAAATAATAACGGACATCCTGTTGAGCCATCGAGAAGTGGGTTTTGGCGAGCAGCCGAAGCAATTCTTTCCGGGTGATCTTGACCGTCTGCTGCGCGTTGATGTCCTCGATGATGGGAAAATCGGCCGCCGGCAGGGTGGAGAGGCTGAATCTTGACCGGGCCGCCTTGATGACGACCTTTTCGCCCTCCATCGATAACGATACCTGCGACTTTTCCGGCAATGCCCGCAAGATGTCCAAGAATTTGCGACCTGGGACGGTAATATCGCCGCTGTCCTGCACCGCGACGTCGGTGGAGGCCACCAATTCAACCTCGAGGTCCGTGGCCGTCACGGCCAGCTGTCCATCCCGCACGCTCAAAAGAACGTTTGCCAGTACCGGCATGGTCTGGCGGCGTTCAACCACGCCGATCACCGCCTGCAGGGGTGCCAACAACTTCTCTCGTTCTGCCGTCAATTTCATGGATCCACCCGTCCGCTCATTCTTAACTCTTAATTCTTGAAAGAGATTATTACTATGATTATGAAGGGCGCTTCCCGCCGGGGATAACCCTCATAATCTCTTCTTTATCAGTAACTTGTATAGATTACAAAGCCTCTCATCCGCTGTCGAAGACGGGCGCGGAAGCTGTCATCGAGCTGTGGATATCTTTATCCACAAAATCATCCACAGCTTGTACCACGCTATCCCGCCAGGGTTCTCAACAGGTTCATATAGTCCTCCGCCACCCGCCGATCGCTCTCCCGAAGCCCCTTTACCCGCTTGCAGGCGTGGAGCACCGTGGTGTGATCGCGGCCACCGAATGCATCGCCGATTTCCGGCAGCGAGTGGTTGGTCAGTTCCTTGGCGAGCGCCATGGCCACCTGCCGGGGTCTTGCCACGGAACGGTTGCGCCGCTTCGAGAGAAGATCACCAATCCTGATCTTGTGATACTCGGCCACCGTCTTCTGGATGTTTTCGATGGTGACGAGTTTATCCTGCAGCGCCAGTAGATCGCGCAACGCTTCCTTGGCGAAATCCAAGGTGATGCTGCGTCCGGTAAAATTGGAGGTCGCGACCACGCGCCGCAGAGCGCCTTCCAATTCGCGCACGTTGGAGCGAATGCGCTTGGCGATGAAGAAGGCCACCTCTTCCGGCAGATCCACGTGCGTGTGCGCCGCTTTGCTCATCAGGATCGCGACGCAGGTCTCGAGTTCCGGCGGTTCGATCGCCACGGTGAGTCCCCAGCCGAAGCGAGATTTCAGGCGCTCCTCCAGGCCGTCGACTTCCTTCGGATAACGATCGCAGGTGAGTATCACCTGCTGCTGGCTCTCGAGCAGTGCGTTGAAGGTGTGGAAAAACTCTTCCTGCGAGCGGTCTTTCTTCGCAAAAAATTGGATATCGTCGATCATCAGGCAATCGAGCGTTCGATAGGCGGTCTTGAAATCGTTGATGGTGTTGTGCTGCAGGGCTTTCACCATGTCCCCGACGAAGCGCTCGCTGTGAACATACGCAAGGCGCGCGTCGCCGTTGCGCGCTTTGATTTGATTTGCCACCGCATGCATCAGATGGGTCTTGCCGAGCCCGACGCCACCGTAGATGAACAACGGGTTATAGGCGCGTCCCGGGTTGCCGGCCACCTGCACTGCGGCGGCGCGCGCCAGCTGGTTGCTCTTGCCCTCCACGAAGCTCTCGAAGGTGAAGTCCGCGTTGATGGGCGAACCTAAGACGCTCGGAGCGAGCTTGCGGGCGCGGGCGGCGGCCGCCCCAACACTGGGGGCAGGCTCGTGCGCCGCGCCGCTGCCGTTGACGCGCGAACCCACATCGAGGATGAGCTCGGGCCCCGCGCCTTCGGCGAAGGCCACGAGCAACTCGCGGATGCGCGGCAGCGCATTCTGACTCAACCATTCAACGACATAGCGGTTGGGGGCGAGCAGGCGCAACTCCCCGTCGCGTTCCATGGCTTGGAGCGGCCGTACCCACGTATTGAACTGCTGTTCCGGGAGTTCCCCTTCGAGTACTCGCAGACAGCGGTTCCATAGCGACTCCGACAAGAGCGCCTCTCCTTCAGGGGTACTTTAAGGGGTCAATTAAACAAAAGGGGGAGCGAGTCTAGCTCCAACTTTGGGACGCGTCTATTGACACCTCGAGGCCCCTTGCGTACCCTTCCCGCCTTTCGTAAATCGCCCAGCCCTTTGATTTACCCCACAGTTTTCTCGTCCGAGTCTTGCCATGAAACGTACTTTCAATCCGAGCAATCTGCATCGCGCCCGCACTCACGGTTTTCGTGCGCGCATGGCCACCAAGGGCGGCCGGCTCACCCTGGCTCGGCGTCGCGCCAAGGGCCGTAAAAAGCTCTGCCCGTAAAGCCTCAAGGCTTCACCCACAATTCGTAAATTGAAGTTCGGGCCGCGCATGCGTCTGCACCAAGCGGCTGAATTTCATGACACCAAGCGTCGCGGTATCAAGTTCACGGACGCTTATTTCGCCTTGTCGGTGCTCGCCAACGAAAAAGCGCGTCCGCGCTTGGGATTGAGCATCGCAACGCGTATCTTCGGCAGCGCGGTATCGCGCAACCGCATCAAGCGCTTGACCCGCGAATCGTTTCGTTTGAACCAAGAGGAACTGCCCGCGGTCGATGTCACCGTGTCGGCGCGCGACGCCGCGGCAAAGGCACCGGCAGAGGAACTGCGCAGAAGTCTCGACAAGCACTGGAAGGCTATTCGTACCCGATGCTGACGGCCCGCAAAATGGTTTTGATCGCGATTCGCGGCTATCAGCTGACGTTGAGCCCGATGTTGGGGCCGCGTTGCCGCTTCTACCCGTCGTGCTCGTGCTATGCCGCCACCGCCGTCGAGCGCTTCGGCGTGCTCAAGGGTTCCCTGCTCGCCGCACGCCGGCTCTCTCGCTGCCATCCATTTCATCCCGGCGGGTTCGATCCCGTGCCGGAGAAGAGACTGATCAATGCCTAACATGCGCCTCGTGCTCTGGGGCGTGCTCGCCGCGCTTCTATTCCTGGGCTATCAGCAGTGGCAGCTCGACTACGGCAAGCCGCCGGTCAGCACCGTCATCGAAGGCGGTGCGAGCGCGGCGAAGCCTGCCTCGAGCCTTGCCGACAGCGAAATCGATTCGCACCCCGCGAGCAGCGCTGCCTCTGCCGCATCGGCGCCACCCACACCGGCCGCGGCGCCCGCCGCCGCCGACAACGAAGCGGCCGCGCCGAGCAGCGCGGGCGGCGCGCTGCTGCACGTCATCACCGACGTCCTCGATGTCCAGATCAATCTGAAAGGCGGCGAACTCGATCACGCCGATCTCTTGCAATATCCGCTCGAGAAGAACAAGCCCAACACGCCGGTGACCTTGCTGACGCGCGAGCCGCCGAGCGAACTGTACCTGCTGCAGACGGGCCTCAAGGATTTGTCGGGCCAGGCGGCGCCGTCGCGCTTCGCCCTGTTCAGCTCCGCCGCTGCGAGCTACCAACTCGAACCCGGCGCCAATGAGCTGCGCGTGCCCTTGAGCTGGAGCGAGGGCGGCCTGACGGTGGTGAAAACCTTCGTCTTCCGGCGCGGCGCCTACGGCATCGACGTGCAGTACGACATCAAGAACGACGGCGAGGCCGCGCGCAAGCTTGCCGCGGAGGCGAGCATCGTGCGCCACTGGGTGCATCCGTCGCGTTCCTACTTCAACGTCGAGACCTACTCCTTCAAGGGGCCCGCCGTTTACGACGGTTCGAAATCCAAGGACCTCAACGTCGAGAGCACCGAGGACTCCAAGTACGAGGCCGGCATCACCAACGGCTGGATGGCTTCGCTGCAGCACCAGTTCGTCAGTGCGGTGGTGCCGCCGGCGGGCGAGGTGTACCAGTACAAGCTCACGGTGCAGGGCAACGAATATCGCTTGAGTGCCACGGGACCCGAGTTCTCCGTCGCGCCCGGCAAGAGCGCCGTGTACAAGGAGCAGCTCTTCGTCGGCCCGAAACTTCAGTCGCAGCTGACCGCGTTCAACCGCAACCTCGAGCGCACGGTGGACTTCGGCTTGCTCACCATCCTTGCGCAACCGCTGTTCACGGGCCTCAATTTCGTGCACAAGCTGGTCGGCAACTGGGGCTGGGCCATCATCATCGTCACCGCCCTGATCAAGCTGCTCTTCTATCCTTTGAGCCAGGCGAGCGGCCGATCCATGGCGCGTATGCGCGCCGTGCAGCCGCGCTTGAAACAGATCCAGGAGACCTTCAAGGACGACCGCGAAAAACTCGGCCGCGCCATGATGGATCTCTACAAGAAGGAGAAGATAAATCCGCTCGCCGGCTGTCTGCCCATGGTGGTGCAGATCCCGGTGTTCCTCTCCTACTACCGCGTGCTGCTGGAGAGCGTGGAGATGCGCCAGGCGCCCTTCATGCTGTGGATCTCGGATCTGTCCTCGCGCGATCCTTATTTCGTCCTGCCGCTCTTCATGGGCGCGGCGATGTTCGCGCAGTTCAAGCTGAACCCCACTTCGCCCGATCCGATGCAGGCGAAGGTCATGCAATTCATGCCGCTCGTCATGACCGGCATGATGGCCTGGTTCCCCTCGGGCCTGGTGCTCTACTGGCTGACCAACACGGTGCTCTCCATCCTGCAGCAGTGGCGCATCAACCAGGTCGTGGAGACCGAGGCCAAGAAGCGGCGCAACTAGACCGCCGTGACCGACAAGGACACCATCGCCGCCGTCGCCAGCGCGCCCGGGCGCGGCGCGATCGGTGTGATCCGCGTGTCGGGTCCCGACACCTCGCGTATCGCCCGCGAAATATTGGGAACGCTGCCTGTGCCGCGTATGGCAACCTTGAGCGCCTTCCGCGACGCGGCGGGCTCGGCCATCGACTCGGGGCTCGCGCTTTATTTTCCCGCACCCCATTCCTTCACCGGCGAGGACGTGTTGGAGCTTCAAGGCCACGGCGGCGCGGTGGTGCTCGATCTGCTGCTCTCGCGCCTGCTCGCTCTCGGGTGTCGCGCGGCCCGCCCCGGCGAGTTCTCGGAACGGGCATTCTTGAACGGCAAGCTCGACCTGGCGCAGGCCGAGGCCATCGCCGACCTGATCGATGCCGGCAGCGAAGCGGCGGCACGGGCGGCGGTGCG
>DASXOQ010000129.1:0-10151 GCA_036494165.1 Steroidobacteraceae bacterium | reverse complement strand
ACCCACCCTCGGTTTGCGCTTCTCCCCCAACCGCTCGCCCCACACTTTCACCCGCTCACCGTCCGCCCGAAGATACGGCACCTGCGACGGTATGCTCGAAAGCGTCGTCCCAAACGCCAGCGGTAAACTCATCAGCGGACATTGGAGGTCGAACTCGGGCACGGGTTCGCCCTTGGCGATCACCCTCACCCCGGCCACGCATCCGAAGAGCGTGCGCAGCGGCGCCGGCACTTCCAGAATCACGTGGGCGCCGCGAGCCGAGAGCTCGGCGGCATAGCGAGCGAACTGCAGGGTGTCGCCCAAGCCCTGCTCGCTGTGGATGAAAATCGTGCGCCCGTTCAGTTCCTCGATGCCGGTGAACCGCGCGGCTTGGAACTCACGCGCTCGGGAGGAAGCGTCCGCGGCCGCCTTCAGGCGCCACTCGTATTCCTGCCAGCCTTCCTCGAGCCGCCCCAGGGTGAGCAAGACGAGCCCGAGGTTCTGATGAGCGGCGGCGAGCTCGGGGGACAGTGCGATCGCGCGACGAGAGCTTTGCACCGCCTCATCCAACCGCCGCAGCTGAATGAGCACGTTGCCGCGATTCGCATGCACGCGGTCAAAATCCGGAGCACAAACCAGCGCGCGATCGTAGCTGACGAGCGCCTCGTCAAGATTTCCTAAACGTTCGAGCGCCACGCCGCGATTGCAGAGCAGGTGGGCATCGCCGGGCTTGCGGATCAGAGCCTCATCGAAGTGAGCGATGGACTCCTCCCAGCGAGCCAGGTCGCCCAAAAGCACGCCGAAGTTCGCATGGGCGTCCGCGCAGGCTGGATCCGCCTGCAACGCGCGCTGATAACTCAAGAACGCAGCCTCTTCTTGCCGCATCTCCCGCAGCAGGTTGCCAAGATTGCTGTGGGCAGCTGCGTAGCGAGGTAAGAGCGCAATCGCCCGCTCGAAGCTCGCCTTGGAATCGCCGAACCGTCGCAGGGCTTTGAGCACGATGCCGCGATCATTGAAGGCGGTGGCATCCAGGGGGTTGGCCTCGATCGCCCGACCCATGAGTTCGAGCGCCGCCTCGTAGTTTCTTACCCGAGCCGCGCTCACCGCCAGCTGGTGCCAGTGTTCGGCAGGGGGTTGCGAATGCTTGGTTTCAGCCATGAGGATCGAAGGCTTATACGCACGCTGTGTGACGGTCTTGGTGATGGGCGGCCGTTGCGCTAACGTGTGCGCCCGTTTTTTGCGAGCCCTTCGCCGTTGATATGACAGTCTCATGACACGACCAGCCGCATTGCAGCTCGCCATACAGGCGCACCGGCATGGCCGACTCGAGGAAGCGGGCGTGCTTTACGCCGAGGCGCGCAGCCAAGAGCCCGTCGATGCCGAGATACTGCACCTGTCGGGTGTGCTCGAGTTCCAACGCGGACGCTTCACACTCGCGCTCGGCTTTTTCGACCAGTCGCTGGCCCTCGACGCCCGGCGCGCCGAGGCGCACGTCGGGCGGGGTAACGCGCTGCTTGAGCTCCAAGAACCGGGTGCGGCGCTTGCAAGCTATGAGGCCGCGTTGAGGATTCAGCAGAACTCCCTCGATGCCCACTTCAACCGTGGCAACGCGTTCTTGGATCTCGGACGTTTCACCGAGGCGATTTCATGTTTCGAAACAGCCCGGGACCTGGACCCAACTTTTGCGCCGGCGCTCAACAATTTGGGATTGGCGCTCGCGGCCGAGGGAAACCTCGAGGGCGCCATTGCGAGTTTCGAGGCCGCGCTCGCCCAGGATCCCGGCTACCTCGAGGCGTGGCTGTCCAAGGGCAACGCGCAAATGACCCAGCAGGATTTTCGCGCCGCGCTCAAGAGCTACGATGCCGCGCTGCTGGTTCAGCCCGATGCAGCTGGAGCGCATCTGGGCCGGGGCAATGCGCTTGCCCAACTTCATGATTTTGAAGGGGCCAAATCGAGTCTCGAGCGGGCTCTTCTGCTGATGCCGGATCATGCGCCGGCCCATTGCAACCTCGCGAATGTGCTCGCCCAACAGCGCGATCTTGACGCGGCGAAGGTGAGCTATGGGCGCGCCCTCGAACTCGATCCCCATTTCTCGCCTGCCGCGCTCAACTGGGGCAACGCGTGCCTGGAGGCGGGCGACCTCGAGGGCGCGGTGGCCGCCTTCGAGCAAGCGATTGCCCTGGCACCGAACTCGGCCGAGGCACGCAACAATCTCGGCCTGGCTTGGATGCGCCTTCAGCGCCCTCAAGCGGCACGGGGCTGTTTCGATCGGGCGCTTGCGCTCGAACCGCATTTTGCCCGGGCGCACGTGAATCGCGCCATGCTGGCATTGCTCACGGGCGATTTCGAGCAAGGCTGGTCCGAATACGAGTGGCGGTGGCGTTTGCACGACACCTCCTTCGTGGCCCAGCGGCGAGCGTCGGCCGCGCCGCTGTGGCTCGGCGCAGAGAGACTCGCCGGCAAGACCTTGTTGTTGCATGCCGAGCAAGGCTTCGGCGACACGCTGCAGTTTTGTCGATATGCACCGCTCGCCGCGCAAATGGGTGCGCGGGTGATCCTCGAAGTGCCTGCGCCCTTGGTGGAGCTGCTTCGAACCCTGGACGGGGTGCATTCGGTGTTTACATCTGGTTCTGATGCGCGTCACGATCTGCAGGCGCCGCTCATGAGCCTGCCGCTGGCGTTCAAGACCACCCTCTCGAGCATTCCCAACCGGGTGCCGTACCTTGCCGTCGATGCGCGCCGCGTCCAGCACTTTGCATCACTCTTAGGTCCCAAGGTTCGGCCGCGCGTGGCGCTGGTGTGGTCGGGCGGTGTGCGTAGCCGGGACCTCGAGCCCTGGTCGGTGGATGAGCGGCGCAATATCCGATTCGAAACCCTGCTTCGCGCGCTGCCGACCGGCCTGGAAATCCTGAGTTTGCAGAAGGGCACAGCCGAGTCGGAACTGCATGGTTCCGCCGCTGCAATGGGCGTTCCGGTCCGGGATTTATCGGCGCACCTCCACGACTTCGCCGACACGGCGGCGGCTTTGCATCACGTCGATGTTTTGGTCTCGGTGGATACCGCCGTGGCCCATCTGGCAGGCGCGTTAGGCAAGCCGACCCTTCTGCTCAACCGCTTCGACACCTGCTGGCGCTGGCTGCTCGATCGCGACGACAGTCCCTGGTACCCCGCCGTGCGCCTCTATCGGCAGGCGCATCGCGGCGACTGGTCCGAGGTCCTGAAGCGGATCACCCGCGAACTCGCCTCGCGCTTCTAGCCGCCACTTCCGCTTTTCCCGCTCCCGCGTCGGCACATCGCACTCGACCCGTGCAGTGTCTGTTCGACACTCCCTCGCCGTGCCGAGGTGAGCTTGTGTGATAAACGTCACAGAAGTGTTATTCCTGCGACACACTGTTTACATACGATGATACCCGCATCGTTTTACATATGCCGAATACAGGGGTGACTGTGAGCGAACAACGAAAAAGGGCGGTGTCGATACGGCTGGGCGAAAGCGACATCCGAAACGTCAAGCGCATCGCCAAGCGTTTGGGCGTGAGGGACTCGGACATCATTCGGTTCGCCATCAAGACCACCCTCAGCCGAGTGGCGCCGCTATGCGACCCGTCCATCCAAGGACGCAATTTGGTCCCGGTGCTGGTGGAGTCCGGCGACGAGCTCATTCGCTTCTTTGAACTCGATGCGTTCCGGCTCGAGGGAATCATCAACGATCAGGTGGCCGAACAGGGTCGCGTCGAGCGCGACGACATCGCGCTGCTCGCCATGAGCGGACTGCGCGAGCAGTACTTACTCATGCGCATCAAAGAAGGCGGTGCCCAGGGCTACGAGATGGCCTCCGCCGAACACTCGCTTCGCCGTTACCTCTACGACAAGTACGTCTATCGCAACAACGAGCCGCGCGACCCTGGGCCCGGAAGTCTCACCGACAAGCCGATAGAGCAGGCGCTACGGTCCCGGGCGGCGGTGTAACCCCAAGAATTAGTTATCCTTATTGAGGCAAATCCCATGCAACTGAAGCATTTGTTCCGTTACCTGACTGCGCTTTTGATCCTCGGTGCGTCGCCGAGCTTCGCCAGGGCCGATACCGTGCTCTGGGATGCGGATAATTTTGTTATCGGACAGCAGGCCAACGTCCTGCCCGTCACCGTCGCGAACGGCGGCATGTTCACCGTGTCGCTGAGCGACGTTCCCTGGCTCGACACCCTGCAGAACATGTCTTTCTTCCTGACCTCCGCATCCGGTGCAATCGGACCTTCCCTGACCCAGGGAACCGAGAGTTTCTACCTCGCGCCGGGCACTTACTACGCCCATTGGTCGGCCTTGGCCAACGGCACGTACGATGTTGGGGTGGAGCACCTGGAAATGCAGTTTCAGCCCATGGCACCCGTGCCGCTCCCAGCCTCGGTGTTGTTGATGCTGAGCGGTCTTGCGGTGCTGTTTTGGCAACGACGGCACAATCAGCCGGCGCAAGACGCCTGACAGACGAGTGACATATCGAGGACTTCTGTCGCTCGAATGAGGTTCGACTGCAATGAAACTCTCATATGGAGGTCCTAGACTCGGCAGCCCATAACGACTAATCCAGTTTCCCCCGTTGTGAGTCTGCTGATGAAGCTCCGCACTTCCCTATTTGTTTTTTTGCTGTTGCTCAGCGGCCTCGCCTTGGCGCAGAGCCCGTCCGATGCGGACTACAGGCTGCAGTCGGGTGATCAGCTGACCATTTCGGTATGGAAAGAGACCGACCTGCAGGGCGAGGTTCTGATCCGCCCCGACGGGGGATTGTCCTTCCCGCTGGCCGGCGAACTCTCGGCCGCCGGCCGCACCGTCGAGCAGGTCAGAGGCGACCTCGAGAAGCGCATTCGCAAGTACATTCCCGATGCGGTGGTGACGGTCTCGGTCAAGATCGCCACCGGCAACCGGGTGTACGTGTTGGGGAAGGTCAACAAGCCGGGCGACTTTCCGTTGATCGGACCTATCGATGTGGCGCAGGCGCTCAGCATGGCAGGAGGCACCACGCCTTTCGCCAATACCAATGCAATCAGGGTTCTGCGCCGCGTGGCAGGCCGGCAATCCTCGCTGGTATTCCACTATGGCGATATCGAACATGGGCGCCGTTTGGACCAAAACATCCTTCTGCAAAGCGGTGACACGGTTGTCGTGCCATGATTCCAAGCGGGCGCCGGCCTGCCTGCCTGTGCGGGGCGGCGGCGGTTATGCTCATGACTAACCCGTGCCGCGCCGGGGTTTGGGACGTCACACCACTCACCGGCCTGGTCACCGATTGGTCGAACAACCCCGCGCTCCTGTATGTGGAGCATGAGGCACAGGCGCGAGCCGCCGCGGTGTTCGAGGCGCCCACGACCTACACCGGCGATGCCTTGGATTTGACCCTGGCGCCACGGGTGCGACTCAGCGACGGGGGCGGCTACTCATCGGTCATCTCCAATTACCAGCGTTTCGACGCCAAGGGCGACTTTTACGCGGATCGGGATGTGCTGACCGCGTCGGCGAACTATTCGCGCGATTCGAGCCTTTACTACGATTACACCCTCAATGGTTCGGCCGGGGTCGAACGCAATTCAATCAAGGGCGATCTGACCTGGACCCGGCATTTGACGGAGCGATGCGACTTTGACATCGACGTCGACAGCAGCAAGGTGCGCTACGGAAGGCCGGACCAAGGCAGCGCGACGCTCACCGATTACAGCTACAGCGTGCTGAGTTCGGACGTGACCTGGCTTGAATCGGAACGCAACAAGTTCACCTTCTCGCCCTCGGCGAGCCTCTATAAATCGCTCAACGGGCAGACCAAAAGCACCGAAGGGAGTCTGCAACTCGGATTCACGCGCCAGCTCACCGAGTTGTGGACTTTTAACGCTCTGATGGGCTATTCGCGCTCCTACAACAGGCTCGACATCGAGGAATCGTTCCTCGTGCTGACCTCGCAGGGGCCGGTGATCGAAACCATTCCCTTTGATCTCAAGAGCACCCAGAACGGCACCGTATTCTCGGCGATCCTCTCGCGCAATGCGCCGACCTGGCGGTTCACCGCACTGGCGTCGCGTCAATTGGTACCGTCAGGGTTCGCGTTCCTGTCGCACCAGGACGCCTACGAGGCCGATCTTATATACCCGCGCAACGAGCGCCTGACCTTCAACGCCCAGGCGCGCTATGTCCGATCGCAGGACCCCTCGTTTCAGGGTCAATACACAAGTCGCATCGTGCGTTTCATCACCGCCGGCACCACGTGGCGCTGGACCGAAAACTGGAGCATCTCGCTTAACGCGGTGCGTGCCGCCGAGGACATCTCCTCCATCCATGTGAGCCCGGCCACGACGGAAGTGAGCCTGCAGTTGGCCCGCCAGTTCAATCCGATAAGGTTTTGAGAATGGAGAACGTCCTTCCAGCGCCCTTGACCCTCGACCTGCGAACGAAACTGCTGGGCTACTGGGGCCGTCGGCATGTGTTTTTCTGGGCGGCGGGCATCGCATTCGTCCTGAGCGCCCTGCTGGCCATCTTTTTGCCACCTAGCTACCGCTCGACCGGCACGATCCTGATCGAGCAGCAGGAAATTCCGCAAGAACTGGTGCGCTCGGTGATCACCTCCTTTGCCGATCAACGCGTGCAGATCATCAGCCAACGCGTGATGACCACGCAGAATCTGTTGAGCCTCATCGACCGCTACAAGCTCTACCCGGACATTCGTGCCAAGGAGCCACGCGAAAGGCTGCTGCAGAAGATGCGCGATGACATCAACATGCGCATGATCAGCGCCGATGTGATCGATCCGCGCAGCGGCCGCCCCACACAGGCCACCATTGCATTCTCCGTTTCCTATCGCAATCGGTCGCCCGATCTCGCCTTCAAGGTGGCGAATGATTTGACCACGCTGTACCTGAACGAAAACCTCACCTCGCGCACGGCGCTGGTGCAGCAGACCTCGTCATTCTTTGCCGAGGAAGCGCAGCGTGAGGCCGACAAGATCGCCGTCTTCGACAAGGGGCTCGCCGCCTTCAAAGCCAAGCACGAGCACGAGTTGCCAGATCTCATGCAACTCAACATTCAGAGCATGCAGCGCACGGAACTCGAGCTGCACGAGTCGGAAAATCGTGTCGCGGCGTACGATTCGCAAAAGGTATTGCTGCTGGCGCAACTCGCTCAGATCAGCCCCAATACCCAGGTGTTCAACGACAGCGGGCAACGGGTGTTCAGCACCGAGGATCGGCTCAAGACTCTCAAGTCGCAACTGGCGAGCTACAAGGCGAAATATGCGCCGGGCCACCCCGACATCATCGCCACTCAGCGCGAAGTGGACGGCCTGGAAAAGGAAGTCGCCTCGACGGACGCCACCGGCGATCGGATCCGCCAGCTCGACGAAGCCCAGGGCCGTTTGGCCGCGGCCAAGGAGAAGTACAGCGACGATCATCCCGATGTGATCCGCTTGAAGCACCTGGTCGATACGCTGCAGGCCCAGGTGGACAAGGACGCGGCGGCCGGGTTGAAAAAGACCGAGACAGCTCACGCGGACAACCCCGTCTATGTCCAGGTGAAAGGCCAGCTCGACGCACTCGCTGTGGATCGGGACAGCGAAATCAAGAAACGTGACGAACTGCAGCAAAGGTACAACGACTACGAGCGGCGTCTGGCGCAGTCGCCGCAGGTAGAGCGCGAATACCGCGAATTGGCGCGTAACCTCGAAAGCGCACAGCTCAAGTACCAGGAAATCCTCTCCAAGCAGACCGAAGCGCAGGTATCGCAAAATCTCGAGACGGAACGCAAGGGCGAGAAATTCACGCTCATCGAGCCGCCGCAGCCGCCCGAGGAGCCGGTAAGTCCCGATAGGCTGCTCATCATGATATTGGGGGTGGTGCTGTCGATCGCCGCCGGCATCGGCGCGCTCATGACCTCGGAGCGGCTTGATGCCTCGATCCGCAGCCCGCTCGACATCCAGCAGATGTTCAATGTTCCCGCGCTGGCTTCCATCCCGCTCATCGTCACGCCGGCGGAGCAGTCCCGCCGGGGTCGCTCCAAGCTCTATCTATGGTTGATCGGGGCGGGTGCCTTGGTGCTCGTCTTGCTGGCCGTGCATTTTTTCGTGCGGCCGCTCGATGTGCTCGTCATCAGCATGTTGCGGCGTTTCGGAGCCTAAAGGCATGGACCGCGTACGCCGAGCATTGGACCGAGCGCGCATCGAGCGCACCGAAAGGGCTGAACCGCTCAGAGTCGAGCCCGTGCGCGACGCTGAGGTGGTGCAGGCAATTGAACCGGGTCTGCCGCGCGTCATTCTGTATACCTGCACCAAGACCTTCACGCCGGCGCATTCCGTTCTCGAAAGCAACCGGGTGTTGCCGACCGACAGCGTGACGCCCGCCGCCGCGGCGATCCGCATGCTGCGCACGCAGGTGCTGCAACGTATGGATGCGCGCGGTTGGCGATCGATCGCCGTGTTCAGTCCGGGCATGCATGACGGCAAGACCACCACCGCGATCAATCTGGCCATCAGCATGGCCACCGACCATTCGCACACGGTGCTGCTCGTTGATCTGGACCTCAAGCACCCGAGCGTCGCGCAGCGTCTCGATGTCAACCCGGAGTCGGGCATCGATGATGTCCTGACGAGCAACGCACGCGTCGAAGACAGCCTGTATCACCCGGAAGGCTTCGACCGGCTGGTGATCATGCCGGCGCGCCAGGCGTTGCCCAATTCCTCCGAAGTCCTCGCCGGTCCGCGCAGCCGGGAACTCATTGCCGAGCTTCGGGCACGCTATCCCGAACGCATCATAGTGTTCGATCTGCCGCCGGTGCTGAATGCCGATGATGCCCTGGCGTTCGCGCCGTTTGTCGACTGCGGGCTGATGGTCGTTGCGGAGGGCACGACGCGCCGCCAAGACCTGGCCCGCGCCATGCAGCTGCTGCGCGACACCCCGATCGTCGGCACCGTGCTCAATCGCGCGAGCCACGCGCCGCGCGGTTATTGACGCATGTACGAGCGCCACTTCGGCCTGCGCACCAAACCGTTCTCGCTGACGCCGGATCCGAATTTTCTGTACGCCTCCACGCAGCACAAGACCGCCATGACCATGCTCGAGTACGGCATCGAGTCACAGGCCTCGTTTTGTCTGTTGACCGGCGAAATCGGCTCCGGCAAGACCATGCTGGTACGCCGGCTGATTCGCGATCTGGGTGATCGGGTTGCGGTGGGCCTGATCAGCAATGCGCACCGGCATTTCAAATCCATCCATCCCTGGGTGCTGTCCAGCCTCGGCATCGTGCCGAGCGACGATTCCGATATCGCCATTTACGAAGCGCTGGTCGACAGCTTCGTGCGCACCTACGCGGCCGGCCGGCGCACGCTGCTCATCATCGATGAAGCCCAGAATCTCGGTGCCGAGGTCCTTGAGGAGCTGCGCCTGCTGTCCAACGTGAATTCCGAAGGGGATTTGGTGTTGCAGATCCTGCTGGTGGGGCAGCCGGAACTGCGCACCAAGCTTATGGCACCGGAACTGCGCCAGTTTGCGCAACGCGTCTCGGTGGATTTCCACCTCGAGCCGCTCGATCGTAAGTCCACGCAGGCCTACGTGCTGCATCGTCTCGCCGTGGCGGGGTGCGAGCGTGAGCTCTTCAGTTCCGAGGCCATCGAAATGGTGCACGCGCGTACGCGTGGCATCCCGCGACTGATGAATCAGCTGCTCGATGATGCGATGCTCTATGCCTACGCGGACGATCGCGATGACATCGACGCCGAACTCATCACCCAGGTGCTCCATGACCGCCGCCAAGGCGTTGCCATCGCCGACGCCCAGGGCGCCATGAACGCAAACGACATCCGCTGAGCCGGCGCATGCTTCGTCCGATTCTGCTCGCGACCCTGGGGTTGCTCGCCGGCGCTGTGAGCGCGGAAACCTTGACGGCCGATCGTCTCGGCGTGGTGTACAACCTGAATGACGCCGGCAGCGTACGCAGTGCCAAGTACTATGCCGCCGAACGCAAGGTGCCGTTTCAGAACCTCGTCGGAGTGCGAATCCCGGTGCTTAACACCATCAGCCGCACGGAGCTGGCGGCTCTGAGGTCGACGCTGATCGCCGCGCTTCCCGGCGATGTCCAGTCCTTGGTGCTCGTATGGTCTCGGCCGTTCGCGGTGGAGTGCATGTCGATCACCACCGCGGTGGCCG
>DASXOQ010000128.1:0-1595 GCA_036494165.1 Steroidobacteraceae bacterium | reverse complement strand
GCCGAACGACCTCTTCAAACGGCTGGGAGTCCCCAAACTTGCCAGTTGACCTCAACCCATCGAACCGCCGGGTGCGGACCCGCATGCCCGGTGGTGTGGCAGGGGACGCGGAGGCATCACCTCCGCGCCCCTATGCCGATTTGTGGTCCGGCAGTCCCGGAAAGCCGAAAAGCCAGGTCAAATCGAAACTTGCCAAATGCCGGGGCGGCACTTAGTTTCCGCATCGCCCGGCCCTGCCGGACGACCCTTGCAGCTGTAGCTCAGTTGGTTAGAGCGCTGGTCTGTGGAACCAGAGGTCGGTGGTTCGAGTCCACCCAGCTGTACCATCCCCAAATCCACGGAATTCCAAAACGCGGCTCGGGCGTCTTAAACCCCGACGGGCGCGAGGCGCAGCGGATCGATCTTGAGCGGCACCGCTTTGGCGCGCTCGTGGACGCCGCGTAGCGCGGCCGCCAGCGGGCCACTCCGTTGCGTGATCGCAGCCAGGTCGCGGCGCACCACGTCCTGAATCGCCTCGATGCGCGCGTTCATCGCCCGCTCGTCCACCGTGAGGAGATGCCCGCCCCGGACGACCACCTCGCCGTCGACCATCACCGTGCGCAGCGCGCGTCCGGTCTCGCCATAGACAAGCTGGCGCACCGCCGAGTTGAACGGCTTCCACACGGGATCGGCGAGATCGAACAACAGCAGGTCGGCGCAGTAACCTTCCTTGATGCGTCCAACTTGGCCGCCGAGCCTGACGGCATCGGCGCCGCCGATGGTGGCCGCCCGGAACGCCTGCGCTGCCGCGCCGGTCTCGCCGGCCTCCGATTGCAGCGCCCACCACAGCGCGAACAGCTTCATCGACTGGAAGATGTTCTGCGTATCGTTGCCGCTGCTGTTGTCGCAGCCGAGCCCGGTGCGCACGCCGCCTTGGGCACAGCGCTTCACTGGCGCGGCGCCGTTCAGCAGCTTGAGATTGGTCACGGGATTGCACGCGAGCTGCACCCCGGCGGCGCCCAGCCGGTCGATCTCATCCGGCGCAATCCAGACGCCGTGTGCGATCACCGTGCGCGGATTGAGCAGCCCGGTTTTCTGCATTACATCGAGCAGCGAGCCGCCATGGACGATGCGGGCGTGCACGGCCTGCGTCCGCGTCTCATAGACATGCGTGAAGAGCGGCAGTCCGCGCTCCTGCGACAGGTGCGAAGTCCAGGCCAGCAGCGCCTCCGAGCAGCGTTGCGGCGCGGAGGGGCCCAGACCCCAGGTCAGCCGCGCCGCCGAGACATTGGCAATGAGGTTCTCGACATAGCGCTGCATCGGCGCCGGGTCGCTCGCGCGCTTGAATGCCGCGACCTGCTCGGCCGGAAGCACCTCGTCCAGGAACGGCACGGCATCGGCGAGGCCGAGGTCGGCGAACTGGATGGCGAGCACGCAGCGCAAGCCAGAGCGCCCGTAGACATCGACAATCGCCAAGGCATGCTCTTCGTCGGGGCCGACGATGGTCACCATGTCCTGCAAGGTGGTAATGCCCCCGCGCAGGCATTCGGCCGCGTGCAGTTGCGTGCGCACGGCGATCTCCTCGACCGGCCGGCGCGGCCAGGCTGATGGGAACG
>DASXOQ010000127.1:0-65372 GCA_036494165.1 Steroidobacteraceae bacterium | reverse complement strand
CGTCTGTGCCTGGGGCCTGCTACTCGGCGCACCGACGCTTACCGAGACGGGACTTGCACCCGTTGAAGAGGCGTAGCAAGTTATGACCCTCCGCTCCAAGCAGACAGACAGATCGGTCACAACGTCACGACGCACCATGCTCTGTTATTCTAGCGCCACCTTATGCAGCCACTCCTCAATATCGCGGTGCGCGCGGCGCGGCGCGCTGGCGATCTCATCGTCAAGAGCTTAAGCCGCCTGGACTCGCTCAAAATCGACAGCAAGGGGCGCAACGATTTCGTCTCCGACGTCGACCGCAAGAGCGAGGCCGACATCATCGCCACCATCCACAAGCACCACCCCGACCATGCCGTTCACGGCGAGGAGACCGGACGAACGGGCGAGAGCGACTTTGTCTGGATCGTGGATCCCCTCGACGGCACCACCAATTTCCTGCACGGCTTCCCCACCTTCGCCGTGTCGATCGCGGTGCAGGTGAAGGGCAGAATCCAGCATGGCGTGGTCTACGACCCCATGCGCCAGGAACTGTTCACTGCCTCGCGCGGCGACGGTGCACAGCTCGATGGCAAGCGCATCCGCGTGAGCAATCAGCGCACACTCGAAGGCTCGCTGGTCGGCACGGGCTTCCCGTTTCGCGCCGGTGCCAACCTCGATGCCTACCTTGCCATGTTGAAGGTCGTCATGGGGACTGCCGCCGGCGTGCGGCGCCCGGGAGCCGCCTCACTGGATCTCGCCTACATCGCGGCCGGACGTATGGATGCCTTCTGGGAATTCGGGCTCGCGCCCTGGGACACCGCAGCCGGCACGCTGCTCATCCAGGAAGCGGGCGGCCGGGTGAGCACCCCTTCGGGCGGAGATTACATCCTGGGGCCGAACATCGTCGCGGGCAGTCCCAAGGTATTCACGCAGCTGCTCGAAGCCTTGGGACCTCTGCTCCCGGCGGACCTTAAAAACTAACTGCGCTCGGCATTCGCCTGCGCCGGGGCTTCCGCGCCCCGGCCGGTGCGCAGGCGGCTGTTCCGATAACCATAGAACGCGTAGATGACGATGCCGATAGCGCTCCACCCCACCAGTCGCAACCAGGTGGCGCTCGGCAGTGACAGAACCATCCAGCCGCAGAAGACCACGCCCAAGGTCGACACCGCCCACACGCCCTTGATGCGAAAGGGGCGCGGCAGATCGGGACGCGTGTAGCGCAGCACCAGCACCCCGATGCATACCACGATGAAGGCGATCAAGGTGCCGATCGACACCAGTTCGCCCAGCAGGCCGATGGGCAGCAATGCCGCCGCGGTGGCCGCGGCAATACCCGTGATGAGCGTCGAGAAGTGCGGCGTCTTGTACTTCGGATGCGTGGCGCCAAAGATCGGCGGCAGCAGGCCGTCGCGCGACATGGTCAGCCAGATACGCGCCTGCGGAATGATCATGGTGATGATCACCGAGGTGAGGCCAAAAAGAGCGCCCCAGATCACCCAGACCGACAGCCAATTGAGCTGCGGGTGCGCCTCGAGCGCGACGGCAACGGGTGCGGCGTCGTTCAGCTGCGGAAACGGCACGAGACCTGTGAGCACCGCGGACATGAGGATGTAGAGCACCGTGCAGATGGCGAGGCTCCCGAGCATGCCGATCGGCATGCCACGCTGCGGATTCTTCGCCTCTTGGGCCACGGTGGAGACGCCGTCAAAGCCGATGTAGGCGAAGAAGATGATCGAGGAGGCCATGAAGATGCCGCTCCATCCGTACTCGCCGCGGGTTCCGGTGTTCTTCGGGATATAAGGCACCCAATTGGCGGTGTCGACGTAGTGCAGCCCAAACGCGATTACCGCCAGCACGATGCTCACTTTGATGGCGACGATGACGCCGTTGACCGAGGCGGATTCCTTGATGCCCCGGTAGCAGAGCCAGGTAGCGCCCGCCACGATGGCGATGGCCGGCAGGTTGATGATGGCGCCTGTGGCATGCACGTTGAAGCCCTCGCCCGAGGCCTCGAGCGGCGCGGAGCTCAATGCGGCCGGGATGAAATTCACGCCGTAATGGTCGAGAAGCTTGACGAAATAGCGGCTCCAGCCCACGGCCACGGTGGAGGCGGCCATCATGTATTCGAGCACCAGGTTCCAGCCCACGAACCAGGCGATGAACTCGCCCAGGGTGGCGTAGCTGTAAGCGTAGGCGCTGCCGGCCACGGGAACCATGGCGGCGAACTCCGAATAGCAAAGTCCGGCGAACATGCAACCGATCCCGGCGAACACGAAGGACAGAACGATGGCGGGCCCGGCATGCTGGGCCGCGGCCAACCCGGTGAGCACGAAAATTCCGGTACCGATGATTCCGCCGATACCGAATGCGATCAGCGACGGGATGCCGAGCGCGCGCTTCAGGCCCTTTTCCGAGGCCTCCCTCTGGTAATGCGCAATCGGCTTGGTCGCGAGCATTTCTTTGAAATTCATGTCGTTGTACCGAAATGGCCGTAAGTGCGCCGACTGTAGCGGTATTCAGTGCCCGCTACCAAACTATTTGATTGGACCTTATGTCACGGCGGCATGGTCTGCCGCGCGCCTCAAGGCCGGCGCTTGCGCAGTTGGATGTTTATCCATTCCACGGCCGTGGCGAAGGCCATGGCGACGTACAGGTAGGCCTGCGGGACCTCGATGTCGAGCGCCGCGGCGATCAGAGCGCCTCCGACCAGCACTAGGAAGGCGAGCGCCAGCACCTTCAAGGTGGGATAGCGGTCGATGAAGCGGCCGATGGTCGAGGACACCGCCATCATCACCATCACCGAGGCCACGATGGCGGCCACCATGACCACGAAGTGGCGCGACAGGCCCACGGCGGTGAATACCGAGTCTAAGGAAAATACGATATCGATGATGCCGATCTGCACGATGATGAGCCAGAAGGAATGCGCCTTCCCCGGCTTTCGTTTGTGCACGGCGCCCTTCACCGTGTCTCTGATCTCGCTCATGCTTTTGAGCACCAGGAAGGCGCCGCCGCCGAACAGGATGAGGTCGCGCCCCGAGATCTCGTTGCCGAAGACCGTGAACAGGGTATCGGTGAGGCCCGCGATCCAGGTCACCGAGTAGAGGAGCGCAATGCGCGTGAGCATCGCAAAGCTCAGGCCCAGCAGCCGCGCGCTGCGGCGTCGACCGGCCGGCAGCCGGTCGACGAGCACCGCGAGAAAGATAATGTTGTCGATGCCGAGGACGATCTCGAGCAGCGCAAGCGTCAGAAACGATAGCCAGACCTGCGGATCGGAGAGAAGCTGCACCGCAGCGCCGGTGCGGGTCTAGGGCAGACCGTCGACTTCTTCCGGCCGTGCCGACTTGCGCTCCAGCAAGTCGTCCACGTGCAGGCCGAAATCGAGCGCGAGCGCCGCGGAGATGTAGATGGAGGAGTAGGTGCCGGCGATGATGCCGATCACCAGGGCCGCGGAAAATCCGTGCAGGGTCTCGCCGCCGAAGATCAGGAGCGCGACCACCACCAGCAGGGTCACCAGCTTGGTCATGATGGTTCGCGACAGAGTCTGGTTGATCGACTCGTCGATCACCTGCGGCACGGTGAGCTTGCGGGCGGTGCGCGCGCGTTCACGGATTCGGTCGAACACGATCACCGTGTCGTTGAGCGAGTAGCCGATCACCGCGAGGATGGCCGAGATCGCCGTCAGATCGAAGGTGGTCTGGGTGAGGGCAAAGAAGCCGACGACGCAGATCGGATCGTGCAGCACCGCGAGGATGGCGCCGAGTGCCAGCTTCAAGGTGAAGCGGAACAACACGTACACCATGATGAACACAAGCGTCGCGGCGAGGGCGACGCCGCCCTTGACGAACAGTTCCTGTCCGACCTGCGGTCCCACCACCTCGGTGCGCTGCAGCTGCACCTTCGGATCGCTCGCACTGAAGATCTCCTTGATGCGCGCGCCGATCTGATCGCCCTTGGCATTGGGATCCGGCGGCAGGCGCACCAGGATGTCGCGGGAGCTGCCGAAGATCTGCACCTGGGCATCGGCGACGCCGGCCTTGGCCAAGGCAGCGCGCAGCGCGTCCACGTTCGGCGGCTGCGAGAAATTGGTTTCCACCACCACGCCGCCCGTGAAATCGACGCCGAGATTCAGATGCCGGACAAACACCAGCACGATCGAGGAGATGATCAACAGCGCCGACAGCCCGTACCACACCCGGCGGGTGTTCATGAACGGGAAGCGAGTGACCTTGTGGAAAAATTCCATGGGCGATTACACCGTTAGATCGACAGCCGCTCGACCTTGCGCTTGCCGCCGTAGGCGAGCTGCACCAGGGTGCGTGTGCCCATCAGGGCCGTGAACAAGGAGGTGGCAATGCCGAGCACCAGCACCACGGCAAAGCCGCGGATGGCGCCGGCGCCGAAGCCCCAGAGCACCACGCCCGCAATCAGCGCCGTGATGTTGGAGTCGAAGATGGCGGAGAAGGCGTGATCGAACCCGCCGGCGATGGCTGCTCGCGGCGACACCCCGTTGCGCAGTTCCTCGCGGATACGCTCGTAAATCAGAATGTTCGCATCCACCGCCATGCCGACGGTGAGCACCACCGCGGCGATGCCGGGAAGCGTCAGTGCCGCGCCGAACACGGAAAGCAGCGCGGTGAGCATGATCACGTTCATGGCGAGGGTGAGGTCGGCGATAACCCCGAACCACTTGTAATAGATGCCCATGAAGATGAATGCAGCCAGGGTGCCAAACACCATGGCGTTGATGCCCTTGCTGATGTTGTCGGCGCCCAAGCTCGGACCGATGGCGCGCTCCTCGACGGGGGTCAAAGGCGCGGCAAGGCCGCCGGCGCGCAACAAGAGCGCGAGTTCGCGACCCTCGATGGGATTGACGCCGGTGATCGAGAACTGATTGCTGAAGACCCCGCGGATGGTCGCGCGGTTGATGACCTCTTCGGTGGTCTTGTCGATTTCGACGCCGGCGGCGTTTTTCTCGCGGGAGCGGTCGATGAATACCACCGCCATGAGATGCCCGATGTTCTCCTGGGTGTTCTTCAGCATCTTGGCGGCGCCGCGCGCATCCAAACCCACCGACACTGCCGGCCCTTCCTGGCCGTTGGGCTGGAAGGTTGCATCGGTGAGCTGATCGCCCGTCACCACCACGTCGCGCTTCAGGAGCACCGGCTGCTTGTCGCGGGTGTAATAAAGCTTCGAGCCCAAGGGCACCCGACCGGTGGATGCAGCCTCCAGCGGATTGTTGTTCTCATCCACCATGCGAAATTCGAGGGTCGCGACCTTGCCGAGGATTTTCTTCACCTCGGCGGAGTTCTGCAGTCCCGGAAGCTGAATGGCAACGCGGTCCACGCCTTCGCGCGCCACCTGCGGTTCGGACACAGCGAGTTCCGGGCTGTTCAAGCGGTTGCGCAGAATGACGATGTTCTGCGACACCGCGTAGTCCTGGCGTTCCTTGATCTGCTGCGGCGTAAGGACGTAGTCGAGGGCAGGCGCGCCGCTCACCGTCACATCGGCGAGGGTGATGTTGCGGTTCTCCTGTGAGATCGCGGTGCGTCCCTTGTTGAAGCTGTCCTCGTCTCGGAACAGCACCCGCACCCGGTTCGCCGCGTAGTCGACCTGCACGTCTTGGTAATTCACGTGGGCATTGCGTAGCGCGCTGCGGAAGTCCTGCTCGGTGCGATCCAGGAGTTGCTTGACGGCGCCCTGGATGTCGACCTGATACACAAGATACACACCGCCTCTGAGGTCGAGGCCCAGCTTGACGGGGCTCAAGCCTAGGTTGCGCATCCAGGCCGGCACGCGCGAGGCCTTGGAAAGCGCCACGGTGAAATCGTTGCGATGCGCCGCGGTGATGACGTCGCGCGCCTTCAGCTGGTCGGCGGTGGAGGTGAAGCGCAGCGTCAGATGGCCCTGGTCGAGGAAAATCCCGTCGGTGGCAATGCTGTTCTGCTTGAGCAGCGTCTCGATGGTGGTCTTGTCGGCGTCGGTCACGGCCGCGCGGTCGCGCGCCAGCTGCAGTGCGTTCTCTTCGCCGAATACGTTCGGCAGCGCCAGGAAAATGCCGCCCAGGAGAACCAAGGCGACCAAAATCATTTTCCAGCGCGGGTAAGCGATCATGCGTTCTTGACCGTACCCTTGGGCAGAACCTGCGAGATCTGGTGCTTCTGCATCTTGATGTTCACGGAAGGCGCGATTTCCAAGGTTATGAACTGTTCGTTCACCTCGATCACCTTGCCGAGCATCCCACCGTTGGTGGCCACTTCATCGCCTGCCGATACCTTGGACAACATCTCCCTCTGTTCCTTGGCGCGCTTGTTTTGCGGCCGGATGAGAAGGAAGTAAAACACAGCCAGCAGTACGCCCATCATGAGGGGCATGCTGTACCAGGACGGCTGCCCGGCTTGACCCGCGGCCTGGGCGTAGGCGGAATTAATGAAGAAATCCATAGCGTTACACTCGTTTTATGGGGCTGACGCCGCTGCGCAAAGCGGCGTAGTATACAGGAGCGGACGCGAAACTTAAGCCGCCGCGCCCTGCTTCAACAGCCCATAGAACTCCCCGACATAGCTCTCGAAGCGCCCCTCGCCGATGGCCGCGCGGATCTCGCGCATCAGGCGCTGATAAAAGTGCAGGTTGTGCACGGTATTGAGGTGGGCCCCCAGGATCTCGTTGCAACGGTCGAGATGCCTTAAGTAGCTGCGGGAAAAGCCCCGGCAGGTATAGCACTCGCAGCCCGCCTCGATGGGCGAGGTGTCTTTGGCGTGCTGGGCGTTTCTGATGTTGATGACGCCGTTGCGCGTGAAGAGGTGGCCGTTGCGCGCGTGGCGGGTGGGCATAACG
The DNA here is from genome assembly GCA_036494165.1 of Steroidobacteraceae bacterium. GTDB lineage: Bacteria > Pseudomonadota > Gammaproteobacteria > Steroidobacterales > Steroidobacteraceae > Bog-1198. The sequence continues at coordinate 58,559 of DASXOQ010000127.1, read as the reverse complement.
CAGTCGAACATGTCGATGCCGCGGCGCACAGCCTCCACGATATCCTCGGGCCTACCCACCCCCATGAGATAACGGGGCTTCATCGAGGGCATCTCGGGCAACAGGTGTTCGAGCACCGCCTCGCGCTCAGCTTGGGTCTCGCCCACCGCCAAGCCGCCGACTGCGAGACCCTCAAAGCCGATTTCCTCGAGCTTCGCAAGCGACTCCGATCGCAGCCCGTGATGCACCCCGCCCTGCACGATGCCGAAGAGCGTGCCGGGCGGGCGCTCCCGGTAGTAGGCATCGAAACCGCGCTTCGCCCACCGCATGGACAATTCCATGGAGATGCGCGCTTCGCTCTCGGTGGCTGGATACGGCGTGCACTCGTCGAAACTCATGGCGATGTCAGAGCCCAGGATGCGCTGAATGCGCATCGATTCTTCGGGCGACAAAAACACCGGCGCGCCGTCCACCGGCGAACGGAAGCGCGCGCCCTCCTCGGTGATTTTGCGCATCTCGGCGAGGCTCCAGACCTGGAAGCCGCCGGAGTCGGTGAGAATCGGCCGCTGCCACTGCATGAATCCGTGCAGGCCGCGATGCGCCTCGATCACCTCCAGCCCTGGACGCAGATAGAGATGAAAGGTGTTGCCGAGAACGATTTGCGCGCCGATGTCCTCGAGATCGGCCGGCGTCATGGCCTTCACCGTGCCGTAGGTGCCGACCGGCATGAACGCCGGCGTGTCGACGCTGCCGCGCGCGAAGGCAAGGCGGCCGCGCCGCGCGCGGCCCTCGGTGGCGAGCAATTCAAAGCGCATGAGGCGTTTTGTTCGGGGCGAGAAACATGGCGTCACCGTAGCTGAAAAAGCGATAACGCGCTTCCACCGCATGACGATAGGCGCCAAGCAGCGCCTCGCGACCGATGAAGGCCGAACACAGCATGAGAAGCGTGGACTGCGGCAAATGAAAGTTGGTGACCAGGACATCGACGGCCCGGAAGCGAAAGCCGGGCTTGATAAAGATCCGGGTCGTGCCCTGGTAGGGAACCAAAGTACCATCGCCAGTCGCATTTGCCAGCGCCGCGGTTTCCAGGCTTCGCACCACCGTGGTTCCCACCGCGACGATGCGGCCGCCGATCCGGCGCGTGTCGTTGATGGCATCGCAGGCGCTCTGCGGCACCTCGAGGTATTCTGCGTGCATTACGTGGGCGTCGATATCCTTGACTCGCACCGGCGCGAAGGTTCCCGCCCCCACGTGCAGCGTCACGAAAGTCTGCTTAATCTGGCGCGCCGCGAGCGCCTCGAACAAAGCCACATCGAAATGCAAACCCGCCGTGGGCGCGGCCACCGCACCGTGGCTGCGGGCGAACAAGGTTTGGTAGCGGTCGCGGTCGGAAGCCTCCGCGGCACGCTGGATGTACGGCGGCAGCGGCACTTCGCCGTGCGCCTCCAGAAACTTCAGCACCCCGTCCGAAAACTCGAGCTCATAGAACTCGCCCTCGCGCCCCACCATGTGTGCGTTGACGCCGCCGCCGAACTGCACGCTGCCGCCCACTCTGAGTCCCTTGCTCGCGCGCAGCTGCACCAAGGCGCGATGCGGGGCAAGCACGCGCTCCAAGAGGATTTCGACGCGGCCGCCACTCTCCTTCACGCCGTGAGCCCGCGCCGGGATGACACGGGTGTCGTTGAACACCAGCAGATCGTTCGGCGCCAAAAGATCCGGCAGATCACTGAATTTGAGGTCCCTGAGCGTACCTCGTGCCGCATCGAGCGCGAGCAAGCGGCTCGCCGAGCGTGGCTCGATGGGCTCTTGCGCGATGAGTTCGGGGGGAAGGTCGAAATGGAAGTCACGAAGGTCCATGGGCGCGGGCATTCTATCAACCGGAGGGATCGCATATACTGCGCGGCCTGGCATGCCCGGATGGCGGAACTGGTAGACGCGCCGGACTCAAAATCCGGTGGTGGCGACACCGTGTGGGTTCGATTCCCTCTCCGGGCACCAGACCCCTTTTTAATGGATCACGCTTGAATTTCTGCAGCAACTGCGGCTCAGCCGTCGAAACCAAGATCCCTCCCGGGGATCACTTGCCGCGTTTCGTGTGCACGAGCTGCAACATGGTGCACTACAAAAACCCGCTCTTGGTGTTGGGCTGCGTGCCCGAGTGGCAGAACAAAATCCTGCTGTGCAAGCGCGCGATCGAGCCGCGCTTGGGTTTCTGGACGGTACCGGCGGGCTTCATGGAAAACGGCGAGACCATGCAGGCGGCCGCCGCGCGCGAATGCTACGAAGAGGCGCTCGCCCGCGTGGAAGTGGGTTCGCTGCTCGCGGTGGTGAACGTCACGCGCGCAAATCAGGTGCACGTGATGTTTCGAGCCAAGCTCCTAAAACCCGAGTTCGGTCCGGGAACCGAGAGCCTGGAGGTGGGGTTGTACGAGGAATCGGAGGTGCCGTGGGGCGATCTGGCCTTCAAGAGCGGCGAATATGCGCTGCGGCGCTATTTCGAGGACCGGGCCAACGGCCGCGAGGACCATCATTTCACCGAGCTTAAGGTTCCGCATTCCTAGCGCACCGCCTCTCTATGGCAGAATAAGCATCTTCAGTCAGGTAACTATCAAAGGGTTTGCAGTATGGCGTTTGTGGTCACGGAAAGTTGCATCAAGTGCAAGTACATGGACTGTGTGGAAGTCTGCCCGGTCGATTGCTTTCACGAGGGCCCCAATTTTCTGGTGATCGACCCGGATGAGTGCATCGACTGCACGCTCTGCGAGCCGGAGTGCCCGGTCGAGGCCATCTACTCCGAGGAGGAGATTCCGGATGGCCAGGGAAACTTCAAACAGCTGAACGCGGAACTTGCCAAGAAATGGCCGGTGATCAGCGAGAAAAAGGCCGCGCCAGCGGACGCGAAGCAGTGGGAAGGCGTGAAGGACAAGGCGAAACTCCTGGAACGGTAGGAGCTTCCCCGGCCTCAAGCCTCTAGCGCTTCGCCACCTGCTGAAATTCTTTGAGCTGCGCCAATAAATCCGTCGGCGGCAGATAGCCCGCGATGTAGTTGCCGGTCTCGGTGACGATGGCCGGCGTGCCCTGCACGCCGATTTCCTGACCCAGCTGGTATTCGCGCGCCACCGGATTGACCGGACAGCCTTTTTTCGTGTCCAGCGTCGCGCCCAGCTTGGCACGGGTAAATGTCGCGTTCCGATCCTCCGCGCACCACACCGCTTCCGCTTTCTTCCAGCTCTCGGTATTGGGACCGGTGCGCGGAAAGAACATGTAGCGAACGCGGATGCCGAGTTTGTTGATCTCAGCGATCTCGCTGTGCAGTTTGCGGCAGTACTGGCAGTCGACGTCGGTGAACACCGTGATGGTGTACCTGGGATTCGGCGGCGAGAAAATCAACATCTGCGATTCGGGGACCGCATTGATCATCGCGAGTCGTGCACGGGTGCGCACCGCCTCGGTGAGATTCTCGTGGCTGTGCATGTCGTACACGTTGCCATCGATGAAGTACTTACCGTCGGAGGTGATGTAGCTGATATCCGCGTTCTCGGCGTATTCGTAGATACCCGGGATCGGCGAGGGCTTCAGATCCTCGAGCTTGGATCCGGCAGGCAGCAGCTTCAGGATGGCAATGCGCGGGTCGACTTCGTTGCCGCCGCTGACGGCTGTGGCGCCAGTCGCCGCGGGAGTGCCGCTCTGCGCCGCAGCGGCGCCGGATGCCGCGCACAGGCAGCAGGCCAGTAGTACAAAGGGTTTCAGCATACATCGCTCCGCCGGGTATGCATCTTCGACCGCCCGGCTCGATCGGAGTTCAGGCGAGTGTATCAGAGCCGCCAGCTGGACCGATCAAATCAGCCGCGCGGATGATGCTGCGAGTGCAGTTCCTTCAAGCGTTCACGCGCCACATGCGTATAGATCTGCGTAGTCGACAGATCGCTGTGTCCCAACAGCATCTGCACCACACGCAGGTCCGCGCCGTGATTCAGCAGGTGAGTCGCGAACGCGTGACGCAGCGTGTGCGGCGAGAGTTCTTTCTCGACGCCCGCCTTTTTCGAATAGCGCTTGATGATGTGCCAGAACGCCTGACGGGTCATGCGATCGCCGCGACGCGTCGGGAACAGATAATCAGTCTGACGCTCGAGCAGAATTTCGACGCGCGGACCCTGCATGAACTGCTGCAGCCACTTCACGGCTTCCTCGCCGAGCGGAATCAAACGCTCGCGATTGCCTTTGCCGACAACGCGCATCACGCCCTGATTCAAATTGACCTGGTTGTGCTTGAGACTCACGAGTTCCGAGACGCGCAGGCCCGTGGCATAGAGAACCTCGAGCATGGTGCGGTCACGATGGCCGAGCGGCTCTGCCACCGCTGGCGCCTCGAGCAGGGCATCGACCTCGGCCTCGGTCAACGACTTCGGCAGCGATCGGCCGATCTTCGGCATGGCAATCTGCGCCGTGGGGTCGACCGAAATCAGACCCTCACGGACCATGAATCTGAAAAAGCGACGGAAGCTCGAGAGCTGGCGGGCGGTGGAGCGCGGACGCGATCCGCCTTCGACGCGAGCAGCAATGAAACCGAGCAGTTCGACCCGCGTGGCCTTGAGCAATGCGCTGTCGCGCTCCTCTAGCCAGCGCGCGAGCGCAGTAAGATCAGCTCGATACGCAGCCAGGGTGTTCGCCGACAACCCACGCTCGGTCCATACGGCATCCAAAAACCGCTGCAAAGCCGGGTCAGCCGTCTCGCGAGCAGAAGGTACCCCTGCGCCAGAGGTCCGTGTATAAACCGTCCGTTTGAGAGCCGTCGCCATAATCTCCCGCGTATGGTTGCGCACGAAGTAGTGCTCTACGCGCTAACGAACCGGAGTATGCGAGGCAGACCTACCAGTCGGCGTGATAAGAATCACAGTACAGTCAAGTATTAACATAAGTTGAACTAGGTCACGGAATGAAGCGTTTTATGTACACCACCTACTGCGCCGTGGCGTTCGTGCTGTTCGGCATGACCACGCTCGTGGTCAACCTGTTCCTGCCGAATTTGCGCCGCCGGCGGCAAGTCGCCGGCGTCACGTCGCGGGCGTTCCTGAAGGTTGCGCGCATACCCTTGAAAGTGCTGGGTCTGGATCAGCTGCCGGCGAGCCCCTGCGTGGTGGTCGCCAACCATTCAAGCTATATCGACGCGGTCGTGGCCGTCGCGGCATTGCCTCCCGATTTCGCGTTCGTCATCAAAAAGGAAATGGTCAAAGTGCCCCTCGCAGGACTTTTGCTGCGCCGCGTCGGCTCCGAGTTCGTCGAACGCTTCGATCGCCATAAGGGCGCCTCCGATGTCCGTCGGGTGTTAAAGCTCGCCGCGTCCGGTCAATCGCTGGTGTTCTTCCCCGAAGGCACTTTCGATCACACCCGGCAGATCGGGCGGTTCTTGGGCGGTGCATTCACTACCGCGGCTCGCGCCTCGATGCCGGTGGTCACGGTGGCCATCCACGGAACCCGCGACGTCCTGCCGCCCGGCACGGCCTGGATGCACCGCCGTCCGATTTGCTTCGAGATCTTGAAAGTCCTGGGCGCGGACGAGGCCAGGGAATCCAGTCGCGCCTTGATCGCCGCAGCCCTCGGGGAACCCTTGGCGCCTTGAATTTCGTGCCGCCGCTATAATGTTGGGTTCACCGGCCAAAGGAAACCTTAGGAAATGAACAAAGACCCCGTCGTGATCTTGAGTGCGCGTCGCACCCCCGTGGGCGCCTTCCAGGGGGCATTGAGCTCGATGAGCGCCCCGCAACTCGGGGCGGTCGCGATCAAGGCGGCGCTGGCGGACTCGAAGGTTTCGGCAAGCGATGTGGATGAAGTGGTGATGGGTTGCGTCCTGTCCGCAGGATTGGGCCAGGCGCCGGCGCGTCAGGCGGCGCTTGGCGCCGATCTGCCCATGAGCACCCCTTGCACCACGGTCAACAAAATGTGCGGTTCGGCCATGCGCGCGGTGATGCAGGCGGCCGATCAGATCCTCGCCGGCAACGCCCAAGTGATGGTCGCGGGTGGCATCGAGTCCATGACCAACGCACCCTACCTCCTGCCCAAGGCCCGTGCGGGCTACCGCATGGGCAACCAAGAAGTGCTGGATCACATGTTCTACGACGGCCTGCAAAGCCCATGGGACGGCCAACTGATGGGCTGCTTTGCGGAAGCCACAGCGGAGGAGTATCAGTTCTCGAGAAAGGCGCAGGACGAATTCGCAGCCGAGTCGGTACGGCGCTCGCTGGCCGCCGTCAACGAAGGGCTTTTCCGCGCCGAGGTGGCACCCGTAACCACCAAAACGCGCAAGGGCGAGGTGGTGGTGGACAAGGACGAGACGCCATTTACGCTGGATGTCTCCAAGATCCCCACCTTGAAGGCAGCATTCAAGAAAGACGGCACCGTGACTGCCGCGAGTTCCTCCAGCATTTCCGACGGTGCAGCCGCTGTGGTGCTTGCCCGCGAGTCGGTGGCGACGGCCAAGGGATTGAAACCCATGGCACGAATCCTCGGGTACACGAGCTTCGCACGCGAGCCCGAGCGCTTCACCTTGGCGCCCGTGGGCGCCATCAAGAAGCTCCTCGCTCAAGTCGGCTGGAATGCGAACGAGGTGGACCTCTATGAGGTCAACGAGGCGTTTGCCGCGGTCGCGATGGCGGCGATCAAGGATCTGTCGCTCGATCCTGCCAAGGTCAACGTCAACGGTGGCGCGTGTGCCCTGGGCCATCCCATCGGCGCCACCGGCGCGCGGATCCTCACCACGCTGCTTTACGCCCTCAGAGCGCGCGGCAAGAAGCGCGGCATCGCGAGCTTGTGCATTGGCGGCGGTGAAGCCACTGCGATCGCGGTCGAGCTCGTGTGAGCTCGGTTGAATTGCGCATCGAGGGCGGCGTCGCGCAGCTCGCCCTCAACCGACCCGAAAAGCGCAATGCGCTCGATCGCGACACCATCGAGGGTCTGACGCGCGGCCTTAAGCAGTGCGCGGAAGACGACAAGATCCGCGTGATCAAGATCACCGGCACCGGCGCTGTGTTCTGCGCCGGCGCTGATCTTGCTGAAATGCAGGCGCAGGCCGATGCGAGCGAGAGCGACAATCTTGCGCACGCGCGCAAGTTGAGCGAGCTGTTGGGCTTCCTATATGAAATGCCAAAACCGACGCTCGCGCGCGTGAACGGCGACGGTTATGGCGGCGCGCTAGGCCTCATCGGGGCCTGCGATGTGGTCGTGGCGGTCGACAGCGCGAAATTCGCCTTCACCGAAGTGCGACTCGGGATCGTGCCGGCTGTCATCTCGCCTTTTGTAGTGGGCAAGATGGGCGAGGCGAAGGCACTTCGCTATTTTCTCACCGCCGACACCTTGAGCGCCTCGGACTTAAAGAGCGTAGGTTTGGCGCACGAGGTGGTGAGTGCGGGCGCGCTCGATACCGCCTGCAAACTTCTGGAGCAATCCCTTTTGAAGGGCGCCCCGGGAGCCCTGTCCGCCGCTAAGGCATTGATCAGGGATGTCGCGCATGGTCTGCCGGCGGAACGCGCCGCTGCCTCCAAGGAAATGGCAGCGCGCCTCGCGAAGCTGCGGGTTCAGCCGGAAGCGCAAGAGGGGTTTAAGGCGTTTTTCGAGAAGCGCAAACCGATCTGGCGCGCCGATTAGAAAATGGGGCGGGCTTCCCTGCCCGGACCATGTCCAAATCCCTTGGCCTTCCTGGAAGACGGCATCCTTGGCCTATCAACATGGGTGTCCCCATTAAGCTAAAGCGACATCGATCGAAATCCATTCAGCGGCTGTCCGCCTGGTGGACGACTCCCCGTATAAACCTGGTTTGTGATCTACTAGCGCCCCATTTTTCATGGATTTAGACCACTTTTCGGGGTGTGGGCATGAGCGATAGCCAGCGGGATGTTATGGAATATGAGGCGGCCATCGTCGGCGGCGGACCGGCGGGACTTGCCTGCGCTATCAAGCTGAAACAACTGAAGCCGGACCTTAGCGTCTGCGTGCTGGAGAAGGCCGCGAGCTTGGGCGCCCATTCCCTGTCGGGAGCCGTACTGGAACCGGGCCCCCTCGATGAACTCCTGCCCAAATGGCGCGAGACCCCCCCTGAGATCTGCGTACCGGCGACCAGGGATGAGTTTCTCATCATGACCAAGAAGAAGCGCTACCGCTTCTTGACCCCGCCGCAGATGAACAACCACGGCAACTTCATCATTTCCCTGGGCCAGCTGGTGCCGATCATGGGACAGGAGGCCGAGCGGCTGGGAGTGGATGTGTTCCCGGGCTTTGCCGCCGCCGAGCCGCTCTACGATGAAGCCGGCGCTGTTAAGGGCGTACGCATCGGCGACATGGGCGTCGCCAAGAACGGCGAGCCCGGACCGAATTTCGCGTTGGGGCCCGAGATTCACGCCAAGATCACCATGTTCTGTGAAGGCTGCCGCGGCAGTTCGTCCAAACAGCTGATCGCCCATTACAAGCTCGATGAGGGCAAATCGCCGCAGACCTATGGGCTGGGCATCAAGGAGCTTTGGCAACTGCCTCCGGGCCGGGTACAGCCCGGTCTGATCCAGCACACCTTGGGCTGGCCTCTGGACGGCGCTACCTACGGTGGCAGCTTTCTTTATCACTTGAACAACGACCGAGTGTACGTGGGCTTCGTATCGGGTCTCGATTACATCGATCCCCGATTCAAGCCCTTCGAGGCCTTCCAGCAGTGGAAGAATCATCCCGAGGTCCGCAAGTTGCTCGAGGGCGGAGAAATCATCGCCGGCGGCGCGCGAACCATCATCGAGGGCGGCTATCAGTCCATGCCCACCCTCGAAATGCCGGGCGCCCTGCTCGTAGGCGATGCCGGCGGAACGCTGAACACTCCTAAGATCAAGGGCATTCATCAGGCCATCCGCTCCGGCATGCTCGCGGCTACCCACTACGTCGAGACCGGCGGTTCGAAGGGCTTCGATGAGCGCTGGCGCAAATCCCCGGGCGGACGGGAACTTTACAAGGTGCGAAATTTGCGCCCAGGATTCAACAAGGGCGTGTGGTTCGGCATGGCGAACGCCATGCTCGAAACCGTCACGTTCGGCAAGCTTCCCTGGACCTTGAAGAATCATGCCGACGACAAGGCCATGAAGCATTTGAATGAGTACCAGTCGCCGGATCGCGACTGGGGTCCGCGCGAACTGCCGCCGCGCGATCGCGTGGCCTTCGTGTTCTTCGCCGCAACCACGCACGATGAGAATCAACCCATTCATCTGCACGTCAAGGACCCGAAGCTCTGCGCAACCCGCTGCATCACCGACTTCGGCAACCCCTGCACGAACTTCTGCCCCGCCAACGTCTATGAAATGATCGACGATGGCGCCGGAGGCAAGAAACTGCAGATCAACTCCTCGAACTGCGTTCATTGCAAGGCCTGCGACATCAAGGAGCCCTACAGCGGCCAGATCACCTGGGTGCCGCCGGAAGGCGGCTCGGGACCCAACTACCAGGGTCTGTAAGATCATCGCCACGGCAGCGGGCAGTCATCGAAATTCGATCGCGGCGCGTCTTGAGGGCGAAGTCGGCGCAGGCCACCTCTCATTCGATGAGAATCAGCATCACGCTGCGCTGGCTCTCGATGCGCTCGCAAACGCACTCGAGGGTGAGGGCACCTCTCTCGCTGAACGCCTGCGCGCGCGGTTTTCGTTTTTGCGCGCGCGCAGCGATGCGCCGAAGGGCGTCTACCTCTGGGGCGGCGTCGGGCGCGGCAAGACGCTGATCATGGACTACTTCTATGAGTCCCTCGCGCACGTGCCGCGAGAACGCACGCATTTCTACCGCTTCATGCGCGACGTGCACGTGATGCTCAAGGGCATCAAGAACAGGAGCGATCCTTTGGATTTGGTCGCCGAGCGCCTCGCCGCGCGCCTACGCTTGCTCTGTCTCGACGAGTTCTTCGTCTCGGACATCGCCGACGCCATGATTCTGGCCGGCCTGCTCGAGGGTTTGTTTCGCCGCGGCGTCACGCTGGTCACCACATCGAACGTCGCGCCGCAAGACCTCTACAAGGACGGATTGCAGCGGGCCCGCTTTTTGCCGGCCATCGGTCTTATCGAGCGGCACCTCGATGTGCTGCGTCTGGATGCCGGCGTGGACTACCGGCTGCGACAGCTCGAACAGGCACCGACCTACCTCGACGCCAAGGATCCGGACACCGGGCGCAGGCTGCGCGAGCGTTTTCGCCTCATCGCGGGTGTGAGTGCCGCGCGCGCGGTGTTAAAGATCGAGGGCCGGCCGATCAAGGCCGAGGCGGTCGGCGGCGGCATGGTGTGGTTCGAATTCACCGAGATCTGCGAGGGACCCCGCAGCCAGAACGACTACATCGAGATAGCGCACCTGTATCACACGGTGTTCGTGACCCACGTGCCGCTGTTCACCCAGCAAAACGAGAACGCGGCGCGCCGCTTTATCATGCTGATTGATGAGTTCTACGACCGCAAGGTCAACCTAGTGGTCTCGGCCGCCGCCCAACCTTCCGGCCTTTACGGCGGCGAGAAACTGAAGTTCGAGTTCGAACGCGCCGCGAGCCGACTGGTCGAGATGCAGACCGCCGCCTATCTGTCGGGTGAGCACCGGCCGTGAAGCAAGCGCCGCGCTTTGGCATAATCCGCGCCATGAAAACGGTGGCCGAATTCAGCATTCAGTACCACGAGGTGCTGAACGAGCACGGCGAACTGGTCTCGCCGCTGCCCGGCTTCGCCGCAGATGCGCAGGAAGTGATGCGCATGTACCGCATGATGAGCCTGGTACGCGCCTTCGACGCCAAATGCATCAACTTGCAGCGCACCGGCCAACTGGGCACTTACCCCTCCTGCCTCGGCCACGAAGCCACGCACGTCGCCGTCGGCGCCGCCATGCGCGCCGAGGACGTGCTGGCGCCGGTGTACCGCGAGCTCGGCACGCAGCTGTGGCGGGGCGTGACCATGGCAGAGATCCTGCGCTATTGGGGCGGCGATGAAGCGGGCAACAACTTCGCCGTGCCGCGTGGTGATTTCGCCTGGTGCGTGCCCATCGCCACCCAGACACTGCATGCCGCGGGCGCCGCTATGGCCTTCAAGGTGCGCCGTGAACCGCGCTGCGCGCTCGCCTACATCGGCGACGGCGGCACCTCGGAAGGCGCGTTTTACGAGGCGATCAATCTTGCGGGCGCTCGCAAGCTCCCGGTCGTGTTCGTGATCGTCAACAACGGCTGGGCCATCTCGGTGCCGGTCCATTCGCAGACGCAATCGAAGACCCTCGCGCAGAAGGCCATCGCTGCGGGCATCGATGGCGTCCAGGTGGACGGCAACGATGTGCTCGCGGTGCGCGCCGTGGTTAGCGCAGCGCTCGAATCAGCCCGTGCCGGCCGCGGAACCACGCTGATCGAAGCGCTCACCTATCGCTTGAGTGATCACACTACTGCGGACGATGCCAGCCGCTATCGCGGCGAAGCGGAGGTCAAGGAGGCCTGGTCGCGCGAACCATTGAAGCGCCTGCGCGGCTACCTCACCCGGATCGGCGCCTGGGATGCGGCGCGCGAAGCCGCGCTCGAATCCGATTGCGCGCGACAGATCGATGCGGCGGTGGCCGAATACCACGCGTTTCCAAAACCGACCACCGATGCGATGTTCGATCATCTGTTCGCCTCACTTCCGCCGCACTTGGAAGCGCAGCGCGCGGTGGCCCGCAGGTACAGCTCGAAGAACAGCGGGCATTGAATTGGCGAAAATAACCATGGTGGAGGCCATCGCGCTCGCGCATGGCTGGGAAATGCAGCATGACCCCGACGTCGTGGTGATCGGCCAGGATGTCGCTGCCAACGGGGGTGTGTTTCGCGCGACCCAGGGCCTGCAGGCACGCTTCGGCGCCGACCGCGTGCAGGACACGCCCCTGGCGGAGGCCACCATTGCGGGCATGGCGGTGGGCATGGCCACCCATGGGCTGAAGCCGGTGGCGGAAATTCAGTTCATGGGTTTCATTTATCCGGCGCTCGACCAGATCGTCAACCACATGACCCGCATGCGCAATCGAACTCGCGGGCGCCTGAGTTGCCCCATCGTCATCCGCACGCCGCACGGCGGTGGTATACATGCGCCCGAGCATCACTCGGAGAGCACCGAAACCTTGCTGTGTCACATTCCCGGACTGCGCGTGGTCTGTCCGTCGACGCCCGCACACGCCTATGGGCTGTTGCTCGCGGCGATCCGCAATCCGGACCCGGTCATGTTCCTCGAACCGGTGCGCCTATACCGAGCCGCCCGTCAGGAAGTGCTCGACGACGGCGCGGCGCTGCCGCTGGATGCGTGCTTCACGCTGCGCGAGGGCAACGATGTCACGCTGGTCACCTGGGGCGCCATGACGCTCGAGACATTGCGCGCGGCGCAGGCGCTCGCTGCCACGGGCATCGAAGCCGACGTGATCGATCTTGCCACTTTGAGCCCGATCGACATCGACACCATCCTGGAGTCGGTGGCCAGGACCGGACGGCTGGTGATCGTGCATGAAGCGGCCAAGAACGTCGGTGTGGGGGCGGAAGTCGCCGCGTTGGTCGCGGAGCACGCGCTCTACGATCTGCAGGCCCCCATCCAACGGGTGGCCGGTTACGATACCGTCATGCCGCTGTTCAGGCTCGAGCAGGATTACATTCCGAGCACGCAACGCATCGTCGATGCGGTGCAACTCACATTCGCGGACTGATCGGCTTACCATGGGCACTTTCAATCTTCCTGATCTTGGCGAGGGACTCGCCGAAGCCGAAATCATTCAATGGCATGTGGCAGTCGGCGATAACGTGCGGGTGGATCAACCGATGGTTTCGGTAGAGACCGCCAAGGCGGTGGTCGAGGTGCCCGCCCCTTTCAGCGGCGTGGTCACCCTCCTGCATGGCCGGGCTGGCGACATCGTCGCGACCGGCTCGCCGCTCATCGATTTTGATTCAGGCACCGTGGTCGGCAGCATGGCGACGGCAAGCCAGGAGGAGTTGCCGCCGCAGGCGGCGTACCGCATCGCACGGGCCAATGGCAACGGACGCGCGCGCGCCGTGCCCGCCGCGCGCGCACTGGCTCGAACGCTGTGTATCGACCTTGCCGACATCGAAGGCAGCGGCAGCGGCGGTCTCATCGGCATCGAGGACGTGCTCAGGTTTGTCGAGCGCAAGGACAAAGCCTGCGGCGGGCGTGTCGAAGGCGGCAGCGGACAAGAGCCGCTGCGCGGCATGCGCCGCGCCATGGCGCAATCGATGGCGCTGTCGCGCGACGAGGTAGCGCAGAGCACCGTTTGCGACGATGCCGATATCCAAGCCTGGCACGCACCCGGCGAGTACATGATGCGGCTGATGCGCAGTCTGGTGCACGCCTGGCGAGAGGAGCCTGCTCTCAACGCCTGGTTCGATGCGAAGGCCATGACGCGCACCTTGCGCGACAGCATCGACCTCGCCGTGGCAGTCGACACGCCTAACGGACTGATCGTGCCGGTGGTGCGCGGCATCGAGAAACTTGGCGCCGCGGAGCTGAAGCGCGCGCTCGCCGCACAGAAACAGGCTGCACACGAGCGGCGCGTGGCCCCGGAAGAGCTGCGCAATTTCACCCTCATGTTGTCCAATTTCGGCACCCTCGCCGGCCGCTACGGCGTGCCGCGAGTGGTGCCGCCGGCAGTCGCGATTTTGGGCGCCGGCAAAGTTCGTGACGCAGCAGTGGTGGTCGAAGGCCGGATCGCGGCGCATCGTATGATGCCGCTGTCGTTGAGCTTCGATCATCGCTGCATTACCGGCGGCGAGGCGTGCCGCTTCCTGGCGGCGATCATTGCCGACCTCGAGCAACCAGAATGACGAGCGGGAGTTATCCATGTATCAAGTGGCATCGGAACAGCATCGCAAAACCATAGCGGCGGTAATGCGCGCCAAAGTGCGCCCGCCGAAGTCGATGCGCAATTTCGACTGGCGTCGCTACCTGCAGATTTACTTCGCGAACGTGGACGGCGAGGATCTCGTGCACCGCGATCCGACGGAGCTTGCGCAGGCGGCGCTGTCGCATCTGACCTTTGCCATGCAGCGGCGCCGTTCGGCGCTGGTGCGCGTCTACAATCCGACGTTGCGCGAGCACGGTTTCGTCTCGCCTCACACCATCATTGATGTGGTGAACGACGACATGCCGTTCCTAGTCGATTCGGTGAACCTGGTGCTCACCGAAAACGCGCTTACCCTGCATTTTCTGGCGCATCCCGTCTTCGCGGTGGAGCGCGACCGCGCCGGCGCGCTGACATCGCTGCAGCGGCGGCAGGAAAACGGCAGCAAGAAACAGCGCCTGGAGTCGTTCCAGCACGTCGAGGTCGATCGAATCGTCGATCCTGCGGCATTGAAGGCGCTCGCCGCGCAGATCGAACGCAGCATGCGCGATGTGCGCGTGGCGGTGGCCGATTGGGACCGGATGCGCGATGTCGCTCGTCGCGCCACCGGCGAGCTCACCGCCCAGGCCGAGCGCTTCGATCCGAGCGATCTCACCGAGGCATGTGCGCTGCTGGCGTGGATGGAAAATCGGCATTTCACCTTCCTGGGGTACCGTGATTACAAACTTGCCGGCGGTGCCGGCCGCGAGCGCTTAGATCCGGTCAAGCCCTCGGGATTGGGAATCCTGCGCCCGGGACACAAGCGGCCCGACTCGCGCACCAAGATCCTGCCGGCGGACATTCGCCGTCAGGCGCGTTCCAAGGAACTAGCGCTGGTCACCAAGGCCAATACCCCCTCGACGGTGCATCGGCCCGGTTATCTCGATTATGTCGGCATCAAGCATTACTCCCCTGGCGGCGAACTGATCGGCGAACACCGTTTTTTGGGACTCTGGACCTCGGCCGCCTACAACTCCAATCCGCGGGAAATACCGCTTCTGCGCCACAAGGTGGCGAGCGTGATCGAGCATTTCGCGCTCGCGCCGGACAGCCACGACGGCAAGGCCCTGCAGCACATTCTCGAGTCCTTCCCGCGCGACGAACTGTTCCAGGCGAGCATTGCGGAACTCACCCATACGGCGCGCGGCATCTTCGGGTTGCACGAGCGGCCGCGGGTACGGGTGCTGTTGCGGCGCGACCCCTTCCGGCGCTTCTACTCGTGCCTGGTGTACGTGCCGCGCGAGAAGTACAACACCCAGGTGCGCCAACGCATCGAGCGGCTGGTGCGCGAGGCATTCGCCGCGGTCAGCATGGAATCGCAGGTGCAGATCGCCGAGTCGAATCTGGCGCGCATCCACATCGTGGCGCGCACCAACCCGACCGACGAGACGCGCGTCGATGCGCTGACCCTAGAGCGGCGGGTGGCGAGTGCGGTGCGCTCCTGGCTCGACGGCTTGAAGAATGCATTGCTGGCGCGATTCGACGAGGCGTTGGCACTGAAGCTGTTCGAAACTTACGCCCCGGCCTTTCCGGCGGCCTATCAGGAGGATTTCAACGGCGAGGCCGCGGCGCTCGACATCACCTTCCTCGATGAGCTGGAGAAGGAACCGAACCGGCTGCACCTGGACATCTATCGGCCGGACCCGAAGCGCAAAGACCGGCTGTTCTTGAAGATCTTCCGCGGCTCGGAGGCGATTCCGATTTCAGACTTGTTGCCGATGCTCGAGAACATGGGCCTGAAGGTGATGGCGGAGCGTCCATACGAACTCGAGCTGCAGGGCGTGCACCATGCCTGGATCCAGGATCTGGAGCTGGTCATGCAGGCTCCGGCGGCCATTCCCTTAGACGCCCTCGACAAGGAGATCAAAAACGCCTTCGACGCGGTATGGACCGCACGCATGGACAACGACAGCTTCAATCAGCTGACGTTGTCCGCCGGCATTACGTGGCGCATCGTGACGGTGCTGCGCGCCTACTGCCGCTACCTGCTGCAGGCGGGACTGCCCTTCAGCCAGGGCTACATCGCCCAGGTGCTCATCAACAACGCCGCGCTGTCGCGCCTGTTGGCGGACTTGTTCGTGACGCGATTCGATCCTTCGATCGATACGGCGGCACGACTGAAAGCGCTGGCAAAGCTCGGTAAGCGGATTCTCGAGACCCTCGAGGAAGTCACCCGCTCGGACGAGGATCGCATCCTGCGGGCGCTGTGGAATGCGCTGTCCGCCACCGTGCGCACCAACGTGTATCAGCCGGATTCAGCCGGCCAGCCCAAGGACTACCTGTCGTTCAAGATCGAGAGCCAACAGCTTCGTGAGCTGCCCCTGCCACGACCGCTGTTCGAAATCTTCGTGTTCTCGCCACGGATGGAAGGCGTGCATCTGCGCATGGGCTATGTGGCGCGCGGCGGCATCCGCTGGTCGGATCGCCGCGAGGATTTCCGCACCGAGATCTTGGGATTGATGAAGGCGCAGCAGGTCAAGAACACCGTGATCGTACCGGTGGGCGCCAAGGGCGGATTCGTGGTGCGCCGGATGCCCACCGAGCGCGACGCGATACAGGCCGAGGTGATCGGCTGCTACCAGACCCTCATCCGTGGTCTTCTGGACATCACCGACAACATCGTCAACGACAAGATCGTACCGCCGCCCAAGGTGATTCGCCACGACGGCGACGATGCCTACCTCGTGGTCGCCGCCGACAAGGGCACGGCCACCTTTTCCGATATCGCCAACAGCATTTCCGAGCAGTACGGCTTCTGGCTGGGCGATGCCTTTGCCTCGGGCGGATCCGCCGGCTACGATCACAAGAAGATGGCCATCACCGCACGCGGCGGCTGGGAATGCGTCAAGCGGCACTTTCGCGAGATCGGCGTCGACATCCAGAGCCAGGACTTTTCCGTCGCAGGCATCGGCGACATGGCAGGCGACGTGTTCGGCAACGGCATGCTGCAGTCCAAGCACATCAAGCTGGTGGCGGCCTTCAACCACCAGCACATCTTCATCGATCCAAGCCCCGAGGCGGCGCGTTCGTTTGCGGAACGCGAGCGCCTGTTCAAGTTGCCCCGCTCCACTTGGGAGGACTATTCGCGCGCCGCCATTTCCAAGGGCGGCGGCATCTTCTCACGCGCCGCCAAGACCTTGAGCCTGTCTCGCGAGGTGCAGACGCTTCTCGAACTGCCTGCGCAATCGACCCCAAATGAGGTGATCAAAGCCATCTTGCGTTCGCATGTCGATCTTCTCTGGAACGGCGGCATCGGCACCTACGTGAAGGCCAGCTCCGAGAGCAGCAGCGATGTGGGGGACCGCAGCAACGATGCCCTGCGCATCGACGGGCGCGAACTCAACTGCAAGGTCGTGGGCGAAGGCGGCAACTTGGGGTTGTCGCAGCTCGGTCGCATCGAGTATGCGCGCCGCGGCGGCCGCCTGAACAGCGACTTCATCGACAACTCCGCGGGCGTGAACTGCTCGGACGTTGAGGTGAACCTCAAGATCCTGTTGAACGGCGCCGTGCGCGCCAAGGAGATCACCCGCGGCCAGCGCGACAAACTCCTCGTGCAGATGACCGACGAGGTGGCGGGTCTGGTTCTGCGCAACAACTACCTGCAAGGGCAGGCGATCAGCACCAGCGAATTCCAGGCGAGACAACGTCTCTCCGAGAGCGCCTATGTCATCCGCGCGCTGGAGCGCTCCGGCGACTTGAATCGCGCGTTGGAGTACCTGCCGAGCGACGAGGAGATCGCCGAACGGCGCAAGGCCGGCGAAGGTCTTACGCGCCCGGAGCTGGCGGTGACCTTGAGCTACAGCAAGATCTGGCTGTACCGCGCCCTCATCAACTCCAATGTGCCGGAGGATCCGTTTCTTTCGGGCGAACTCAACCGCTACTTCCCGGTGCCGGTACAGAAGCGTTTCGCGCAGCGCATCAAACGCCACCGCCTGCGCCGCGAGATCATTGCGACCGCCATCACCAACAGCTTGATCAACCGCATGGGACCGGTGTTCCCGGTGCGGGCGCAGGACGACACGGGCGCGGATCCCGCTGCTATTTCCCGCGCTTACAGCATCGCGCGCGAGGTGTTCGCGATCCGCGACGTCTGGGCGCACATCGAGACCCTCGACAACAAGATACCGGCGGCCGCGCAATACACCGCCATGTTCCAGACCACGCGGCTGCTCAGGCACATGAGTTACTGGCTGCTGGAAAATCGGCGCGACGACCTCGATATCAAACGCGCGGTATCCCGCTATGGCGCCAAGATCGGCGAACTGTCGCGCGAACTCGCGCATGTCTTGAGCATCACCGAACAGGCGCGCTACAACAACGTGCGCACCCAGCTCATCGAGCAGCGCGTGCCGGAGCATCTTGCCGGCCGCATAGCGCTCTTGGAACCGCTGCACTGCGCTCTCGATCTGGTGGAGGTAGCCATGGCCGCCAAGGTCGCCATCGGCTACGGCGCGCGCGTCTACTTCGACGTAGGTGAACGCATCGGACTTAACTGGGTCAAAGAGCAGATCGAGGCCTTGTCGGCGGATGGTCATTGGCAGGCGGTGGCGCGCGGCACCCTGCGCGACAACCTCTATACACTGCACCGGCGCATCACCCTCTCGGTGCTCGCGGCGAAGGGCCGAGATCCCAAGGCGCGCGTCGAGCAGTGGATCACGCGCAACCAGGGGCCGGTCGATGCCTTGAAGCGCGTGGTGGTGGACCTTCGCACTGGTTCGCCGCCCGATTTCGCCACCCTGTCGGTGGCCCTGCAGGCAGTACGACGTCTGGTGCAAGAGTGATGATGCCGATGGAAAAACACTCCGCGTTCGGCGAGGCCGAGATGCAGGCGCGAATCGACAAGGAGATCCGCCTGGCCAAGCACATCGGCGTCGTGGTCGAAGCGGTGAGCGATGCGGGCGTCACCTTGAGAGCTCCGCTCTCGCCCAACAGCAATCACAAGGGCACCGCATTCGGCGGCAGCCTTTATTCGGTGGCGGTATTGAGCGGCTGGGCATGGCTGACCCGCTATCTGGTCTTGAGCGGTATCAAGGCCGATGCGGTGATCCAGGAATCGAACATGAAGTTCGTAAAGCCCGTTCATGGCGAATTCAAAGCCAGCCTCGCCGCGCCGCCGGACGATGAGATCGAGCGATTTTTGAAGATGCTGAAGCGCGCGGGGCGCGGCAGAATCACCTTGAGTTCAACCATGCACGACGGCGAGGCACTGGTGGCGCAGTTCGAGGGCGTGTTCGCGGCCGCACTGCGCCGCTAGGAGAGTATGTTGGCACCCGGAAAGCTGATCCTGGTCAGACACGGCCAGAGCGTGTGGAACGTCGAAAACCTGTTCACGGGTTGGCACGACGTGGATTTGAGCGCGCTCGGTCGCGAAGAGGCCGCGCAGGCGGGCCGCGAGCTGCTGCGCGAGAAGCTCGAACCGCACATCGCATTCACCTCGGTGCTGAAGCGCGCCATCCGCACGCTGTGGCTCATCCTCGACGCCACCGACCGCATGTGGATCCCGGTGGAGAGGAGCTGGCGCCTGAATGAGCGCCATTACGGTTCGCTCCAGGGACTGGATAAAGCCCAGACGGTGGAGAAGCACGGCGAGGCGCAGGTAAAAATCTGGCGGCGCAGCTACGACATCCCGCCGCCGCCGCTGCCGCCCGACGATCCGCGCAATGCCCGGTTCGATCCGCGCTACGCAGATGTCGATCCCGCCTACCTGCCGGCCTCCGAATCCCTCAAGGACACCTTGGCGCGGGTGCTGCCCTATTTCGAGTCGCGCATCGTCCCGGAACTTCGGGCCGGCAAGAACGTGCTGGTGGTTGCGCACGGCAATTCGCTGCGCGCGCTGGTCAAGATGCTGGACATGATGTCCGAGAGCGACATTGTCGAGTTCAACATCCCGACCGGCATTCCCATGCTCTACGAACTCGACGAGCAGCTGCAGCCCAAGGGCCGGCGCTTCCTCGGCGACCCGGCGGCAATCGCCGCGGCGCAGGAGGCGGTCAAGCGTCAGACGGAAAAGAAAAAGGTCTGACGCGCAAGCGCATCAGGAATCGGGCGCGATTGCCACCTTGATGCCGGACAATGCCTCGGTGAAATCCACCTGGCAGGAAAGTCGCGACACCGGCTCCTTGAAGTCCGGCAGCTCGCGCAGCAACTCGAGTTCATCGCTCTGCGGCTTGGGCAACTTCGCGGTCCAGTTCTCGTCCACGTAGACGTGGCAGGTCGCGCAGGAGCAAAGGCCACCGCAAATGGCCGCGACGCCGTAGTCCAACTCGCGCAGGATCTCCATGATCTTGAGGCCGGGCTTGGCCTCGATGTCATGTTCCTTGCCATCCCGGTCGACCACTGTCATCCGCGCCATTCACTCTCTCCGAGGGGTAGTTTCAAAGTTCAGATATCGCTTGGGACGGCGATTGTGCCATAGACGGGCGTTTTCAAGCGGCTTTCCAAAAGCGCCGCGCGCGCCCCAAAACTCGCGCCCGGCTCGGGCTGGCGGGTGACATAAAGTCCGATCCACTGCAGGCATACGTAGTCGTAGAGCCAGCAAAGCGCGGCGAGGCGATCCCGCTCCGCATCGCTCGCCGCCCGTCCGAGGTACAGATCAAGAAGCGCGTGCCGCGCGGGCACTTCAAGGTCGTTGTTGGCGCTCCAACCCGCAAGATCCCAAAAAGGCTCGGAAAGGTGGCTGTACTCCCAATCGATGAGCGCCAAGGCGCCCGGCCGCGGCCCGCCTTCAAGCGTGAGTACATTTAATCGATGCAGATCGCTGTGGCATATACATAGGTTAGGAGCAGCCTGCATTTTATCGAGGCGCCGCAGGGCGTCTTGCGCGCGGCCCGCAAGTTCGCGCACGCCCCTGGCAGCGCAATCCAAGGCGTGATCGTAATGCTGGACCCAGTCGCGCGCGCTCATCACCCGGCGCACGCTCGGCAGCGGCAGCGCGTGAATGTCCCTGAGGAGCGCGGCCAGCCTGGCATCGGGCAGCTTGGCGGAGGACTCGCTCATGGCGACGCCCTCGAGCCACTCGAGCACCAGCACCGTGCAGTCGGCGTCCGCCGCGACGAGGCGCGCCGAGATACCCGCCGCCGCCGCACGTTCGATCACCTCACTCTCGAACCGCCGCTGCGGCAACTGCGCACCGGCAGTATCCGTGCGGACCTTGACGGCATAGCGCACACCGTCGCGGCACACCCGATAGGTGTCGCGGCCCATGCCGCTGCTCAGGCGCTCGAGCTCGATATCGCCTGCGCCGGGTACGTGGCCGAGCAGGCGCTCCAGATCAGACGGGGGCATAGGCACCGACGAGGTCGCGGCGCCATTCGCGCATGCCCACCACGATCAGCACCAGATAGAGTGCAAAGAGCAACGTGGTGAGGTACAGGCCGCGGCTGAAATACAGGCCAAGACTCACCGAATCGATGATGAGCCACCAATGCCAGTTCTCATAGACCTTCTGGGCGACCAGGTAGGTGGTGTAGATGCTCGACCAGGTCACCAGGGAGTCCAAGAACGGCGAGGCGGCCGGCGTATAGCGGCGCAGGAAAAACGAGGTGATCAGGGACAAGAGCAGCACGGCGCCGGCCGCGATAAGGTGTCGGTTGAGCGACCAATGGATCACCGGCAGCGAGTGATGGTCCTCGCCCCGCCGCCAGCGCCAGAACCCGTAGGCCGCCATGGCCGCATAGAAGCCTTGCAAGAGCGCATCCATGTAGAGATGCGCGCCGAAGAACACCCACACGTACAGCACCGAGCTGACGAAGGCGGCGAACCAGCAGCTCAGATACTGGCGGATCGCCAGAAGCAGGTATGCCACCGCCAAAATCGCGGCGATCAGCTCCACGGCGCTGGTGTCGCGCCAGGCGCTTGCGATCTGGCGCGTGATTTCCTCGATCACGGCGCCGCCTATGCCTCGGGCGGCGCAAGGCCCGGCAGCACCTTCATCACGTACACGGGCTGCGGCCCCTGAGCGGCGCATCGCGCCATCTCCTCGCCGAGCACCGCGAGCATAAGATCAAGTTCGCCCCAGATCTGCGTGGAGAGCTGGTTGGTGGCTATCTTCAAACCGGCGTGCGTGTGCAGCCGGTCGATGAACGCCTGGATCTTGGGACGGTAGTCGCTTCCCAATGGATACATGCTGATTTCAATTGCGGCTTGCATTACCTGCTCCCTACGCCGGTACTAACCGGGTCAGGTTCAACGGGTTCGCGAGCACCTTACAAAACCTCATCGATCTCGCGTCTCAGGCCCCTCATGGGGCCACCCCAAGGTGTCATGTGAGTGTAGCTTGACGCAGGCAAGCATGTAAAACTCGCGTCCATGCGCATATTCCAGGTCGACGCCTTTACGGCGAAACGATTCAGCGGCAATCCGGCAATCGTGGTTCTCGATGCCGACGGGCAGTCGGATGCGACCCTGCAGAAGGTGGCGCGGGAGTTCCCCCACGCCGAGGTGGCATTCGTGCTCTCGGCGAGCGATGCCGACCATGATGTGCGGTTGCGCTTCTTCAACGCCCGCAAGGAAAGCCCCTTTGTCGGCCATGCGACGATCGCGGCGCACACCGTGCTTTTGACGCTGGGGCGCCGCCAGGTCGGGGGCTGCCGGCAGCACTCGGGAACCGGCGTCATCCCCGTGCTTGCGCAGGTGCGCGAGCGCGACACCGATGCCAAGAGTCTGATCGAATTCCGTCAAAGCACCCCGGAACTGGACGGTCCGCTGCCGTTCAAGACCACCTTGCGGGTCGCCGAGGCGCTGAAGCTCAATGCCACCCATCTGCACGAGACCATGCCGGCTCGCATCGCAAGGCGCGGCAGCACACGATTGCTCGTTCCCGTCGCGGAACGCAAACACCTGGCGGAACTATCGCCCAATTTCGAGACCCTCCTCGAGCTCGGCGCCGAATTGGGCACGGACGGGTTTTTCGTGTTCGCCGTGGAGAAGAAGGCGGACGAATTGACCACCGAATCGCGCATGTTCTGTCCCGCACTCGGCATTTCCGAAGATCCGGTGAGCGGCAATGCGCATGCCATGCTTGCCGCCTATCTCTGGGACATGAAGCAGTTCGGCCGCGCGGTCACCTTTTTCGGGCGTCAGGGCCGGCACGTGCAGCGTCCCGGCAAGGTGCGGGTGCGCCTCGAGGTGGAGGCCGGCGAACTGAAGGCCGTGCACATCGGCGGCACAGCGGTGATCGTGAGCGAGGGCACCCTCGCAGCCTGAGGCTTTACGTGCTAGTGGGAACGGCCGCGGGCGGCAGCTCCATCTTCAAGGACGCGGCCGCGGCTTCGACCTCGCTCTTCACCCGCTTGGCGGTGCTCACCGCCTCATCGAGATTGCCGGCGGCGAAGGCGGCTTGCGCCTTCGACCAAAGCAGGTTGGCATCGCCGAATGCCGCTTTCGCCGAATCAAAGTCGACGCCCGTCTTCTTCGATTTCTTCGCCAGCTGTTCGAGTTTTGCCTGCACGGCGATCACATCGTTCGGCAGCAGCTCGGCAAGGTTGGTCCAGTCGTCGTTCAAAGCCTTCAGCAGCTCATCCTTGCGGGCCGCCGCGTCGGTCGCGAGCACTTGCGCGGCGCTCAAGACTTCCGGGGCTCGTTCCACCACCAGCGAGTAGTCCTTCTTTTCGAACGCGCTGTTGAGGTCGGCGAGGCGGTCGCGCACCTGGTTGAGTTCTTCCGGCACGTATTTGCTCGCTTCCGGCGCGGCCGCTGCCTGCACCTCTTCGATATCGATGAGCAACTTCTGGGCGGACTCCTTCTCGCCCGAGCAGCCCGCGAGACACGCCGCGGCGCAGGCGAGGACTGCGAGACCCTGGGCTCGCATGGTGATCAACATTTGAAACTCCGGTCCGAAATCAAGCGGTGGACGCTAATTCTAGCCCAATTCGCGCCGCGCAATGTCGAGCCAGCGAGCCTGCGAACGGCGGTAGTGCGAAGGACCCAGGCGAGCGCCATCCAAAAGATCCTTGAACAGCCGTTCCGCCTCGCTCGTTTTGCCGCGCTTCTTCAACAGCAGCGCGTAGCGCAGCCGTGCCTCGGCCCCGGGGAAGGGACCTGCGACTGCGGCGTACTCGCGCTCTGAAGCGTCGAGGTCGCCTGTATCTTCGAGCGCACGTGCGTACAGGAGCTTCGCTTCGGTGGACTTGAAATCCGGATTGTGCGCGAACAGCGACTCGAGGTTGCGCCGCGCGGCGTCCGGCTCGCCCTTAGCGAACTGTGCCTCTGCGAGGCCCTGCAGCAGCGTGGGATCGTACTCGAAAATGCCCTTCAATCCAGCCTTGTACATCTCGATGGCTTCGTCGTATTGACCGCGTTCGAAATGTTCTTGCGCCAGGCGCCGCCGGGCATCGACGTTGCCCGAAATCTCGACCTCCTGCGCTGCACGGCGCATGTCGCGATTCGGATCGATGATCCGTCGCATGCCTACCTTGGCCCGGCGCGCGGTCTGCCCGCCCATCCATTCCGGAACCATCTCGATGACCAGGTAAGTCGCCCAGCCGATCGGCCCCAACAGCACGATCGCCAGGATCCAGGCTTGATTGCGGCCGGTTCTGATGACGTGCACGACCAATGCCGCGCTGATCAGCAGATAGGTTATTGAGATGCCGCCGAACAAATAAGCCCCCTCACGCCTTTTTCGCGGCGCACATTGTAGCGGGAACTTAAAGACGACGCGCTTTCGGAATCTACCGCTCGGCGACGCGGATGCGCCGCTCTACGTCGCGGCAGTTGGACCAGCCGATATTGGACAGGGAATAGCCGATGACGTGTTGCGAGCGGGGCTCGACCGTCGCCTCGAGTTCACAGCCCTGAAACCCGGAGGGCGAGCCGTCCTTGGGCTTTTGCGGCAAGAACCAGACATACACCAGCCGGGTCGAGGTGGTGTCGACCTTGCGCGGTTCGCCAAAGGCCTCCTGCAGGCGGCTCACCGGCTTGCCGACGCTCTCGGCCGCGATGCGCGGCACCGGGCGAACCGCATACCCATTGCTGCACGCCGCAACCACCACCAGCGCCGAAGAGACGGTAAGAGCACGCAACATATTCCGATCCTCGAGAAGAGTGAACGTCGCTGCGGTTTTTATCTCGATTGGATCGCCCGGCGCGTGCAATCACGTCGCAGAATCTTGATCCAAGACCCGTGCACGGTGCTTATGTAAATGCAGGACGTGAGTCATGCCCCGCGGCAGATCCTCCAGGTGATGAACGGCCGCCACGATGCTCACCTTGCGCCGCATGAGTTTCTCCAGGAGGCGTTTCATGATGCGGCGCTGACCCGGATCCAACCCGGTGAGCGGTTCATCGAGCAGCAACACTTTGGGATTTCCGGCCATGGCGCGCGCCACGAGCGCGCGGCGCAGCTGTCCATAGGACAGTTCACGCGGCCGATGCCCTGCATACTGCGCGAGCTCGAAGAACTTGAGCCAGCGCCGCGCGAGGCGCGAATCCGCCGGGCTCAAGGCATCGTTCAGTCCGACGCTCGAATACCTGCCGCTCGCCACCAGTTCGGTCAGCGAGGTGTCGATCAGGTAGGTGGTTTGAAGCTCCGGCGACACCAAGCCGACCGCGCGCTTCCAGGCGGCGATCGGCGTGCCGGCCGGAAAACCCGTCCGCCGCAAGATCCCGCCGAGCGCCGGCGCCAGATCACCGTAGAGCAGCTTTAAGAAACTCGACTTGCCCGCCCCGTTCGCGCCCGTAACCGCCCAGTGCTCGCCGGCGTGCAGGGCCCAGTCGATGCCCCGAAGCACCGCGCGGTACTCGACGAACAAATCAACCCCTTCGAGCTTCACCACCGCTCGCCCCCGGCGTCGTCCCTGCGACCGCCGGAATCCAACCCGCCCGCCCTCGCCGGCGCGCTCGGCCAGCGACTCGACGTGACGCCGAGTGAGCTTGCCCTGCCGCGCGATGCGGCCCTCTTCCAGTTCCAGCACCCGGTTGGTGCCCGCAGGCACGTCGCTTGCGCGGTGCGCGCTTGCAACCCAGGCCTGACCGCGCCGATGCGCGATCTTTAAGATCCCATCGATGCGCGTTCGATAGCGACGATCCAACCCGTTGTAGAACTCGTCCAACAGCAGCCAGTCCGGAACGCCGACCAGCGCGCGGGCGAGCAGTAGGAGCCGCTTTTCGCCGTAGGAGAGCGTCAGGAAGCGGCGCTTGGCGAAGCGGGTGAGACCGCAACGCCGAAGCACAGCCTTCACCCGCGCGCGTTCGCGGGGCGTCACCTGCTTCAGAAGCAGGTCGGTGCCGTGCAACCCGGTGGCGATGAGCTCCTCGCCGGCAAGATTCCACTCGTAGCGCGCGTACTTATCCTGGCTCTCCGCACCGATGTAGGCGATATGCGGCTTGGCATCGATGAGCTCAACGCGCCTCCCGCCGCGCGAGTAGCGGCGCTCGGCCTCATCCTCGTCCGGGGTCGGCCATACATCTCCCGACAGCAGTTTCAGCAGCTGAGTCTTGCCGGAGCCATTGTCACCCAACAGCGCCCAGCGTTCGCCCGACCTAAAGGCCGCGGACACATCGCGCAGCGCCCACTTGTCCCCGCGCCGCACGCTCGCTGCGCGCAGCGTGATCTCGAGCCTCGCGCTCATACGCTATGGGCGCGAAAGACATCGCCCTGACGGGAAACCCTGCCCTCCCGCTCGAGCTTGATGAGGTGCGCTTCGAGGGTGAGACGTGCCCAGCCGTGCCGATCCTTGGGTACATCGTCGTACACCGGCGGCGTCAGGGCTTCGAGCGTCGCCTCGCCCAGTTGCGCAAGACACCGGAGCACCTTGTTCTCGCGCGCCTGCCGATGCGCCCTGAGCATGGCGATCACGCGCTTGCCCCGCCCCATCACCTCCCCGTGCCCGGGCGCGATGCGTTCGAACTCATAGCCCTCGAGCTTGTCCAGCGAGGCGAAATAGGCCGACATGTCCCCGTCGGGCGGCAGGATCACGGGGGACACGCCTTCGAGCACGTGATCGCCGGTGAAGAGCAGCCCCTCGCGCGCCAAGAGGTAGCACACGCAGTTCGAAGCGTGGCCCGGCGTGTGGATGGCTATTAATTCCTCGTCGCCGAGCTTCAAATGTTCGCCGTCCGCGGGGATGTGTTCTGGCACGAAGCTTTCATCCTGGCGGCCGTCGCCGGGTGGCGGCATGCCGATCAGCGTCGCTCCGCTGCACTCCGCGAGTTCCCGGGCGAGCGGAGAATGATCTTTGTGCGTGTGGGTGACCAGGACGAAGCGCGCCTTGCTGTCGGCGGCCTCAAGCAATGCGCTCATGTGCGTTTCGAGTTGCGGTCCGGGATCGATCACGATGCGATCGCGCGCACCGATCACATAGCTGTTGGTGCCGGGCCCGGTCATCATGCCGGCGTTGCCGGCGATCACGCGCTGCACGTCGCGGCCGATGGAAACGGCGATCTCAGGCAGGAGTTGCGCCCGTTGATTCAAAACGTTAGCGCCTGCGATGCATCAAACAAATGAAGAGACGGCATGAATCAGAAATGGCGGAATTTTTTCCGGACGCTGTCGGTGATGGGGTTCTCATTTTGACATAGTTGCCAGGATTCGCAGAGCCGCTACACTTGAACCCATGTCCAAATCTCCGAACGCGCGACGCATTGGTGGACCAGTTTCGTGGGAGCAGCTCGCGCGTCCCGACTCGGATCAATCGCAACGTTTTCTTGCGGAGGCGCTTTCGCTGTTGCTCGCGGATCTGCTGCGCTCGGTGTTGGCCGATGCCAGCCCGGCGCTGCCGGCGGAGGAATCCGCGGTGGAACGCTACCGCAATCTCGCCGACTCGCTGGCCGACGGCGAGTCGCGACGGCGCACCAGTTTGGGGATTACCCGCGCAGGTCTCGCCAAGCGCTGCGTCACGTGGCTGAAGCTATTGCTTACGCCGCTGCCCAATGCCACCACCACGGCGCCAATGCGCGAGTTTGTCGACGCGTTGGGGCTATTTCCGGCCCTCTTCGACTCCGAGCCCTCGGCGCGCAGCCGGCGGGCGCGTCTGACCTGGCTTCTGACCCATGACCGGCGCCTGGATGCCAGCACCCGCGAGGCAGCAACGGCCCTGATCGAGGCCTGCGAGCACCTAGGGGTGCTGCTCTGGCCGGATGCCGAAACCGCCTGACCTTTAACCAGGGCTCGGGCAGGTCGATTTGGCGCCGAAAAGGCTCCCGACCGGCACTCATTTAGTGTCATATTTTGGGGCAAGCGTATAATGTTGCCCTTGCCGTCGTCTGTGTAGGCTGGAGAATTCGTGCAAGAAACGCCCACCCCCGAGGTTAAGAGCGCGCAGCTGGTTGCGGACAAATCCCGCTTCCGCTTTCAGAAGCTGCTGCAGCCCTTTACGGTGGAGCGAAGCGTTGCCATGCCCGTCATCTGGTTCGTTATCGACTGGCTGGTGCTCGTGGCAGCCATCGCGAGCCTGCTGTTCGTCGAGTCCTTCTGGGTGAAGGTATTCGCCTCGCTGGTGGCGGCCTTGTGGATCGCGCGCCTGTTCGTGATTGGGCATGATGCCTGCCACGGCTCCTACACGCCCTATAAGACGTTGAACAAATGGATCGGGCGCATCGCTTTCCTGCCCTCGCTGACGCCCTTCAGCCTCTGGGAACTCGGCCACAACCTGGCCCACCATGGATTCACCAATCTGAAGGGCCGCGACTACGTCTGGACGCCCTTCTCGCCCGGCGAATTCGAGAAGCTCTCGCGTATGCGCAGAACGCTCGAGCGCGTGTATCGCAGCGGTGTCGGCCAAGGCGTCTACTACATGATCGAAATGTGGTGGAAGAAGCTCTACTTCCCGGCGCGCAAGCACGTGAACACCAAGCGCCTGAGCCATACCTTCGACAGCCTGCTGGTGACGATTTTCGGCATCTTATGGGTCGGCGGCCTGGTGGTATGGGGCTTGTACGCCCACCGCTCCATCTGGTCGCTTCTCATTTTCGGTTTCGGCGTGCCGTTCTTCATCTGGAACTGCCTGATGGGCTTCGTCATCTACGTGCAGCATACCCATCCCCGGGTAGCCTGGTATGAGCGCCGCGACGAGTGGAGCGCGAATGCCGGCTATGCCACCACCACTGTGCACGTGAAGCTGATCCGCCCGCTGGACGGCTTGATCCACTACATCCTGGAGCACGGCGCACATCATGTGAACATGGGCGTGCCGTTGTACCGTTTGAAGGAAGCCCAGGCGCGTCTTACCTCGACGCTCGACGAGCGCTTAAATTCCGAGGTGTTCACCTGGCGCTACTACTGGAACACGGTGCGCCGCTGCAAACTCTACGATTTTGCAACCCACGTCTGGATGGATTTCGACGGCCGCATCACCTCGCAGCCGCAGGTGCAGACCCGCTAGCGCGCCGGAAGACGCGGGGCGATTGCCGCCCCGCTTGCCGGCTCCTAGAACTTCGCCTTGATGCCGGCGTACGCCCCGATGCTCGGCTGCAAAAAACCCACCGGGTTCTCGTAATGCCGGTTAAATAGGTTATCGACGCGCATGGTGAAGGCCATGTGCGCATTCAGATCGTAGCTCGCTGCCGTGTCGATCACGGCGTAACCGGCCGCTTTCAGCCGCATGATTGAGAAGTCGCGATTGCCGTCGATCCAGCTGCTCACGCCGACCAGGCTGGCATCAAGATGCAGTTTCTCCGTGGGGCTGTAGGCGGTATTGAAATCGACCTTGTGTTTGGGACGGCGCAGCAGCTCCTGATGCAGATCTTCGTCCGTGGCCTCGGTGTAGGTGTAATCGAGCCGCACGTTGAGAGTCTTCGTGGGCCGGTAGGCGATGAAGCTCTCCACGCCGTCGGTAACCACATGGCCGGCGTTGATGTAGGAGGAGAAGCTGGCGTTGTCGGTGATGAGGTCGTGAATCACGTTGCGATAGTAGGTGACTCCGGCGCGCAGCTGGCTCGAAAGGTCCTGCTCCACCCCGAGGTCCCAGCCGGTGGAGGTTTCGGGTTTCAGATTGGGATTGGCAAAGAAGCCGAAATCGGGGAAGTCTTGGAACAATTGATCGAGCGTCGGCGGCTTGAAGCCGGTGCCTACGGAGGCCTTGAGCTTGGTGCCGCTCGAGGCAATCAGGTATTCGGGGGCAACGCGGTAAGTGGCTTTGCCGCCGAAGCGATCGTTGTCGTCGTAGCGCACGCTCACCGTGTCGTACCAGCCTTCGAACCAGTTCGACTGCAGTTCCGCATAGCCTGAGTTGGTGATGATGCTGGCATCGATGGGCAGCGAAATCTCATCGCGCTGGTGTTCGGCACCGAGGACCAGCTTCTGCGTCTGCGCCAGCGCGATGCTGCCCTGCCAGTCCGCCTTCACGCGCTCGCCCGCCAAATCGCTGCGAGGGTTGTCGGGACTCAGGTCCGACGATTTCAGATTGCTGTAGGCGATGCCGAAGGTCTGATCGAAGTTTCCGGCGAAGCTCGCCCAGTGAAGCGTGGCCCGGCTGTAGATCTGGCGTGCATCGTTCTCGCTCTGCGCCGTATCGGGTGTCGCCGGAAAGTTGTTGAAGTTGTCGCCGGTGAGCCTGACATGCGTCTCGTTGAAGCGCGCCACCAGGCCCACATCGAGGCCGGGGGCAATATCGAGCCCCAGCTTGGTGGAAGCGCTGGTCGCATCGTCGTAGTCATCGATGCGCCGCTCGCCGGGGGTCAAGAGATCCAGCGGCGTGACCGGCGTGGCGCCGGCATGCAGATGATCGATGCTTGCCGCGTAGTGCAACGACTCGAATGAGCCGCGCACGCCGCCCGACTGATTGAAGGTGTCGAACGAGCCGGCCTCGAGCGCGGCATCGCCCTGCGGTGCGCCGGAACCCGACTTGGTGATGATATTGATGACGCCACCGATGGCGTCCGAGCCGTATAGACCGCTCTGCGGACCGCGCAGCACCTCGACGCGCTCGATATCCTGGGTGAGAAACTGACTGAAGTCGAACGCACCGGTGGGATTGGACGGGTCGCTCAAATCGATTCCGTCGACCAGCACCTTGGTGTGATTGGAATTGGTGCCGCGCATGAACACCGAGGTTTGTCCGCCCGGGCCGCCGGTCTGCACCACGTTCAAGCCCGGCACTTGCGTAAGCACATCGGGCAGGGTCTTCAACTGGCGCTCGGCTATTTCGTTTTCGTCGACGACGGTGATGCTGCTCGCCACCTCGCGCTCGGGCGTCGGTATGCGGGTTGCGGTCACCACCACGGTGTCCGGACCCTCTTCGTCGGGGGCGGCGTGGGCGGCGCTCGCGACCATTGCGAGCGGTATGAGAGACAGTCCTAGGAATGATGAATTGCGCACATGGATCTCCTGGTGTGGGGCCAAGAGTCACCGCACGGGCGCATAGCAAAAGAAGGCATTTTTTAAAGGCTCCCGCAACGCGACGACTCCAACACTGTCGTCGCGACGGTTTCCCCCGCAGCTATCAACGCACCCCGGTCGATAACAGGACGACGGCGCGAGGCGGGTGTCCTGGCTCCCGGGTCATAGCTTTCGCCCTCCTTCCCAAAGTCTTCGGTCGACCTCAGTGGTTAAACGGGCGTTCGCTAACCGGTCACAGTTGCGGGGGCAGCCGCGGTTTTTCACCGCGTTCCGATTAAATCCCTTGCGGGAACCTTGCGCGAGCGCGGAATGATACCCGTAATCGGCCCATCGTCAATCAAAGCTGCTCCGCGTGGTGCTTCAGATGATCGGCCATGAAGGTCTGTATGAAGTAATAACCGTGGTCGTAGCCGCTTTGCATCCGCAGGGTCAGCTTCTGCCCGGACTTCTCGGCCGCAGCCTTGAATTTTTCCGGTTTCAACTGCTCCACCAGGAACTGATCGGCGTCGCCCTGATCGATGAGGATGGGGCCCGCGAAAGCCTTCCCGGCCACCAGCTCGCTGGCGTCGTGTTCGCGCCACAGCGCCTGATCGGGCCCCAGGTAGTTGGTGAAGGCCTTGACGCCCCAGGGGCATTGCGTGGGCGCGGCGATCGGCGCGAATGCCGACAGCGACTTGTACTGTCCGGGGTGGCGCAACGCCAAGGTCAGCGCACCGTGGCCGCCCATCGAGTGGCCGAAGATGCCGGTGGACCCGGCCTTGGCCGGCAGCGTCGCGGCGACCACTTGCGGCAGTTCCCGGGTGAGATAGCTTTCCATGCGGTAGTACTGCGCCCAAGGGGACTGCGTGGCATCGAGGTAAAACCCCGCCGAATAGCCGAAGTCCCAGTTGTCCGCGTCCCCCGGCAGGCGCGGCTCGCGAGGGGAGGTATCGGGAGCGATCAGCATGATGCCGAATTGCGCCGCCCACATCTGCGCGTGCGACTTGATGCAGAAGGTCTCCTCGGTGCAGGTGAGGCCGGAAAGAAAAAACAGCACCGGCACCGGCCCCTGCTTGGCCTGCGGCGGCACATAGGCCCCGAAGCGCATCGGACCGCGTACTTCCTTGGAGTCATGCTTGTAGAACCGCTGCTCGCCGCCGTAGCAGCCGTGTTTGGACAGAAGTTGCGCATCGCTCATGGGTTCACCGCTTTAGAATTGCACTCAATCGGCTCATCCACACGGCCGCTCACTTTCATGCGACAAGTCGTGTGAATTTTCGACGTGAGGCGCTACCCTAAAGCAACCGACGTTTACTTGGAAGCCACGCCCAAAAAACCATGAATATCGAGCTCACCCCGCTGGAGGCACGCGTGATCGGCTGCCTCATCGAAAAGGAAGTCACGACACCGGATCAGTATCCCTTGTCGCTGAATGCCCTGACCAACGCCTGCAATCAAAAGACCAACCGCGAGCCGGTGCTGGAACTCAGCGAGGCCGAGGTGCAGCAGGCCATCGACACCCTGATGAAGAAATACCTGGTGAGCGATCGGAGCGCCGGCTACGGCGGCCGCGTGACGAAATTCAAGCACCGCTTCTGCAACACCGAGTTCGGCTCGCTCAAATTCTCCAAGCAGGAACTCGGCGTGCTCGACGTGCTGCTGCTGCGCGGTGCGCAGACGCCCGGCGAACTGCGCTCGCGCACCAACCGCCTGTGCGAGTTCAAGGACAGCGATGAGGTGGAGGCAACCCTTCAGTCGCTGATGTCGCGCGAGGACGGTCCATTCATCGCGCGACTGCCCCGCGCGGCCGGCTCGCGCGAGTCGCGCTACGCGCACCTCTTCTCAGGCCAGCCGGCCCTTCCCGCGGAGCACGAAGCCGCGCCGGTACCGACCGGCTCGGGCGCTTCCGCCGATCTTGCGCAGCGCGTCGCGGCGCTCGAGGAATTGGTGGAACAACTGCGCGCGCAAATGGCCGCGCTCAAAGCCGACGGCGAACCGCCTCGCTGAACAGACTAGCTGCCGCTCGATGCGGTCTTGGCAATGCCATTGCGCTCGGTGAGCCACTTGTCGAATGCATCGATGTCTGCCGGGCGCACGCCCTCCGCGGCGCTGCGGTGGCGCGTCAGCCAGGCCTGCATGGAGACCATGAGCTGATCGGCCAGCGGTCGGTTGTGATAGAAAAGATCCATGTAGGCCGACTTCACGTCTTCGAGCCGGTCTGTGGCGAGGAAGGCCTGCGCGCGATTGACCACCGCCTCGGGCAAATCGCTTTTGAGCGCGAGCGCGTGGTTGTAGTCGTCGATCGACTCCCGATAGGCGCCGAGGCGCAGATGAATGAGACCCACCTTGTTCCACGCGTCGTACGTGTCGCTCTTGTTGCGCAGCACTTCTGTGAACTGGTCGAGCGCCTGGCCGTAGGTGTCGCCAAGTTTTTCGAGCGCTTTGTTTTTCTTGTCCGCGTCCGTGGTTTTGGCGATGAAATCCTCGAGCTCGCGCGCCTTGTCGAGGCTCTTCATGCCCGCTTTATAGGCCTTCAGCGCGGCCTTGTCGGGCTTCTCCTGAACTTGCGTCGGCGGCGCGCCCTCCTCGTCCGGTATGCGACCAGGGCCGCCGCCGGTGATCGGTGGAGGACCATACACTTGCGCCAGCGCGCCCTGCGCGGTGAGCGTCAGCGCGCTCGCCAGAAGAAGGCTGCGCAGAGTTCTCGCTACGGCCGCTCGTCTCATTTGTGCAATACTCTCGCCATGAATAACTATTCTAAGATTCTAGCGATTTTCCTGTTGGCTTGCTTCTCTGTGCCGGTTTTAGCCGCGAAACCCTTGAGCATGGGCGAAATCCTGGCCGCCTCGAAGCCGCAAGACTGGCGGCCGGTGGATCCGGACAACACGCTCTACCTGGAGCTGCCCACCGGACGCGTCGTCATCGAACTTGCGCCGAGCTTTGCGCCTTTGCATGTCGCCAACATCAAGACCCTCGCCCGATCCGGCTATTTCGACGGGCTCGGCGTCATTCGGGTGCAGGACAATTACGTGGCGCAGTGGGGCGATCCTGAGAACCGTCATCCGCTGCCGAAAGGCATCGGCAAAGTGGCCCCCGAGTTCGACATAGCGACCCCGGCGCAACTGCCGTTCGACAAGCTACCCGACGGCGATGTCTACGCACCCGAAGTCGGATTTTCCAACGGCCTGCCGGTGGCGCGTTCGCCCACGCTGCATCGCACGTGGCTCGCGCATTGCTACGCCATGGTGGGCGTCGGTCGCGACCTCGACGCCGATAGCGGCAGCGGCGCCGAACTCTACGTGGTCATCGGTCATGCGCCAAGGCACCTCGATCGCAACGTGGCGCTGGTCGGCCGGGTCCTGAAGGGTGTGGAACTGCTCTCGGCGCTGCCGCGCGGCTCGCTCGCCATGGGCTTCTACGCCAAGGACCAGAAACCGCTCGGCATCAAGTCGATCCGCCTCGCCGCCGATTTGCCGGCCACGGAGCGCACGCCGCTCGAGGTGATTCGCACCGATACCCCGACCTTCGCCGCGATCGTCGAGTCACGGCGCAATCGTCCGGAAGAATTCTTCAAGACACCCGCCGGCAAGATCGACTTGTGCAATGTGCCGATCGCGGTGCGCGAGGTCGGCGCTCACTGACGCCCGGCCGCCTCGATGCCGATCGTCAGGGTCTTGGTGGCCACACGCACCTCGATGAGGAACGACAGCAGCGCCGCGGCGAGCGCCAGCATCGACAAAATGAACATGCAGGCTATGAAGGCCGTCAGATCCCAGCGCAAAAACGCATTCATGAAAAGCATCACCACCACGAGCGCGATGAAAAGCGCCGAAAGGGTGATCAGGGTGATGGCGCGGTTTATGTAATTGGCGCGACGCTCGAGCACCTTCAAGGCTTTGTGCAGATCGCGCTCGCCGGGCGGGCGGTAGGCAGGATCGGCGACGAGGGACTCCAGCCCGCGCGCCCGATCGACGATGCGCGCCAGACGGCTGGTGAGCACGTTCAACGTGACGCCGATGGCCGAGATCAAAAAGATGGGCGTGAGCGCCACTTGAATCAAGTGCGCAATATCGATGTTCTGAGGCGAAAGCTCTCCCAAGAAGTTCATTCCTCGCGTGCCTGCACCGGGACCTTGAGCGACAGCATACCTGCATCCCTGAAGTTGAGGCTTAAGGGCACCTGATCCCCCACCACGAGCGGCGCCTTGAGACCCAGCAACATCACGTGCAGGCCGCCGGGGGAAATTTTAAGAACCTTGCCCGGCGGGCATTCGAGGGAGCTTAGCGCTCGCATGCTCATGATGCCGCCCTCACTCACGGTCTGGTGAATCTCGACCTTGTCGGCGAGCGGACTGGAAAGTCCAATCAGTCGGTCGGCAACGGCGGAGGTGTTCACCAGGGTGAAATACACCGCGCCTACACGAGTGCCGGGGGGCGTCGGACGGGCCCAAGGATCGGTCAGCTGGATGAGCGAAGCGGCATGCAAGGCAACGCTCGCCAGGAGCAGCGCCAAACACATCGGGTAGGGAGAGCGCTTGCGCACTCCCCCTCCCACACCACCGTACGTGCGGTTCCGCATACGGCGGTTCAAGCAAGACGCTGGAGTTGCCGCAACTGAAGCTGCAGCGAGACCAGCCCCCAACGGGCGAAGTAGGTAGCGGGCATGGCCAGATGCATGTGCTGGGACCCGGCATTCCACCAGGGACCGTGCCCATTGATCATTGCACTGCGGACCTGGACGGCCGAGAGGCCGAGGGCTCGCAACGCACGCGATCGCTTGAAGCGGCGACGCCACTGTCGCCACATCAGGCAGCGCAACCGACGCCGTATCCACCCATCCAGTTCCTCCATCGCCCGCGGCCCTTGATGCAACTTGAAGTAGTTGATCCAACCGAGCAGCAGGGGGTTTAGGTCTGCGATAGTGCTTGCCAGCGATCGACCGCGCCCGATGCGCATCTTCTCGCGCACCTTCTGCATCAGCCGTTGAACGCTTTGCGGAGCGATCTTCACGCGGCTCTCACGGTGCACCGTGAAGCGGTATCCGAGGAACTTGCGTTCCCAGGGCCGCGCCACAGCACTTTTGGCCGGGTTTAGACAAAGATGCAAGGTCTTCTCGAGATACACCCTGATCCCCTCCATCACCCGTTCTCCCGCCTTGCGGCTGCCCACATAGATGTTGCAGTCATCTGCATAGCGGCAGAAGCTCAAGCCACGTCCCTCCAGTTCCTTGTCCAGATCATCGAGCAGGATGTTTGATAGCAGCGGCGACAAAGGTCCGCCTTGCGGCGTCCCCTCGATGCGCGGCTGCACCAACCCTTCGCTCATGATCCCGGCTTGTAGGAACCGGCGGATCAACTTCAGCACTCGTCCATCGTGCACCCGGCGTACCACCCGGGACATCAGCACATCATGGTTGACCCGATCGAAGAACTTCTCCAGATCGATGTCCACCACCCAGCGCTTTCCTTCCCGGATGTACCCCTGCGCCCTTAATACCGCCTGTTGAGCACTCCTGCGCGGTCGGAAGCCGAAGCTCCCGTTCGAGAAGTTGGGCTCAAAGATCGGTTGTAGGACCTGATGCAGTGCCTGTTGGATCAGCCGATCCACCACCGTCGGCACGCCGAGCGTCCTCACCCCGCCTTGCGGCTTCGGGATATCCACTCGTCGCACCGACTGCGGTACGTACCGACCTTCCAGCAGTGCCTCCTTCACCCTCGGCCAGTGTAACTTCAGCCAGTCCTTCAGCTCCGACACCCCGAGGTCATCGACCCCGGCAGCGCCCTTGTTGCGGACCACCCGTTGATACGCCGTCCAGAGGTTGCTGCGCTCGACCACCTGCTCCATGAGCGAGTGGTCCTCCGATTTCGTTCGCCAGAGATCGCCGCGCCAAGCTCCGCGCTCTGTCGGTCGATGCTCGGCTGCCGGCCTGCACCCCACGTCAAAGCCGCCCCTTCGGGCGTTGCTGCTTCATCGCTTCGCTTCGAGACCATCCGTCCTACTCTCGGCTTGCTTGTTCGGCCCTTCGCAAGTCACCTTACTACTATGGCCTCTGCTGACTTCTACAGACGCATCCAAGAACCTCTCGATCCTCGTAGCCCAGCGGCACCTCTGCAGATCTCCCCGGGTATTGCACACTTTCTTTCCCGCTTATGCGCGTCGGATATACGCCACCGCGTTCCGTACACGTACTGGGCTTCACATCTTTTTGCCTGCTTACCCCGCAGTGACGCCTCTATCCGCTTCCTGTTCGTCGCGCCAGCGTTTTGCCTCCGGCTTCCTTCAGACCCCCGGTCGCCCGGACAGCCCTTGCCGTGCAGCTAACACTTCCCCGTGTCGGGTGTGTAGAGGACTTCCACCTCCAAGAAAGTGCGCCCTGCCGGGCGCACAAACGAAAACGCCCCGGCCACCCATAGGCAACCGGGGCGTCGCTCACTGGAAAATTACTTGCTGGTCGTCGCAGGCGTGCTGGTCGACTTCTTGTGCTTCTTATGCTTCGCCTTGGTCTTCGGCGCATCGGTCGATGGCGCCGGCTGATCAGCGGCGGTCGGGGCGGCGGACTTCGGCATATCGGCAGCCATGGCGCCGGCAGTCAAGCCGAAAGCCAACACGGCGGCGGTAATCAGGGACGCGGACTTGTTCATGAACACTCCAAAACAGGTGGAATTGACGAGCGATCGAAGAATACGCCCGAACAAGTCCTTTGTAGCGACATGAAGATCATTTCACAATGCTCAATCGGTGGCCGAATGCGGCGTCGACCGA
Organism: Steroidobacteraceae bacterium; assembly: GCA_036494165.1. Classification (GTDB taxonomy): domain Bacteria; phylum Pseudomonadota; class Gammaproteobacteria; order Steroidobacterales; family Steroidobacteraceae; genus Bog-1198. The sequence continues at coordinate 20,684 of DASXOQ010000127.1, read as the reverse complement.
GCCGGATGATGGCGGCTGCGCACGTGCCAGATGAGGTAGGCCACGATCAGAATATTGCCGAGGAGGATCAGCATTTTCCAGATGTTCGGCCCCTGGATCAATTCCCAGATCTCCACCGGAATCAAGGACGCCGTCAATATGACGGTGAGCCACTCGGCCCAGCGCTTCCCTAACCAAAGACCGATGCCTTCCACCGTGAATACCGCGGCGGTCAGCAGGGTAAGCGCGCGCAACATGACCGCATGGGATGACGGCAGGTTGCTGAACCACTCGATCACGTAGGTAATCAGCCGCCGCTCCAAGCCGCTCGGCCGCTCCGAGAGCCACGTCAGGATCCGCTCCACCCGGCCGGCATCACGCAGCTTCAGTTCGCCATAGGCGACACCCAGCAAGAGCACCACCTTGACCAGCTTGTAGAGGGCGATGGTACGCAGCACACCAAAGCGCTGCGGCGCCTTATCCGGGGCGGTAGGCATTGCGATGCTAGGCCTGACCTGCCGGGGGCTGAAATTCCAGGGTCGCGTCCAGGAGGGCCGGAATGTCGAAAACCGCGCGTTCGTTGTCCAACACCAGGGGTGCAACACCAGCGGCGGCCACCAGCGCCGCCGGCACCTGTATGCGGTCGTTCTCCCGGGTCACGGTCCAGGTTTCCAAACGCTTGTCTTGGAAGGCCAGGTTCAAGGCGCCCCAGCGCAACAGCGCGGCGCGCGCGAGCGGCGTGTCGCCGCTGAAGTGCCGCCGCGCCAAGGTCATCGCGGAGTTCGCCGCGATCTCGCCTTGCGGCAGCGTCATCAGGTCCTGGATGTACTTCACCATTTCATCGGGCGGCACATGCAGGGACAGATACGCTGCGCTTTCGCTCATGGGCTCATTCTAAGTCGGATTCTCGAGGCTGAACATGGCATTCTCGTCATCGTATGCGAAGGCCTCGGCGTAGCGCGCCCAGCGCAGTACCGCACGCAAGGTGTTGTCAGCCTCCTCCTCGCTCATGAAGTCCTCAAGTTCGTCGATAAAACGACTCTTTCTGGCCGAGTGGGAGGCGCGTTCGTCCAGCACCCGCCGGATGTGGGCGGCCAAGGGCACATAAGTCAAAAGATGGCGCAGGAAGATGCGCTTGCGCTCATCGAGCGCGCTGTGCGCGAACTGCATGGCATCTTCGGTAAGCTTGATGTCGCCGCCCTCCACCTCCGCAAAGCGCAACAGCTGCAACGTTTCTGCCACCGGAAACAGCTCGTCGATTTCCATCTGCAGGTCCGAGGCGATTTTCGGCAGATCCGCCGTGCCGTTGTACGGCGGCGCGGCCACCGCCTCCATGAGGCCGGCCAGCAAGTTGGATGATACTTGCGGCAGTACGCTGCCAATACCCAGGCCCGGGAAGCGCTCCTGACGCCCGGGGCCGGTGTGCTTGGGCCGGGCGGTCATTTCGACGTAGATCCGATCCACCAGTTCGCGGAAGGTGGGGTCCAGGCGGTTGCGCGGCTGCGGCATAGTCACCTTGATCTCGCTCAAGATGCGTCCCGGGTTGCTGCCAAACACCAGGATGCGGTCGCACATCAGCACCGCCTCTTCGATGTTGTGCGTCACCAGGATCACGCCCTTGATGGGCATGCGTCCCTCGGACCAAAGATCCAGGAAATCGGTGCGCAGCGTCTCTGCGGTGAGTACGTCCAGTGCCGAAAATGGCTCATCCATCAACAGAATGTTCGGATGCACCACCAGGGCGCGCGCGAAGCCGACGCGCTGGCGCATGCCGCCCGACAGCTCGCGCGGATATGCCGACTCGAATCCGTCGAGACCGATGAGGTCGATCGCCTGCAGCGAACGCTTGCGGATTTCATCGCGCGCCATGCGCTGCGCCTCGAGCCCTAGCGCCACGTTTTCGTACACGGTGAGCCATGGAAACAACGCGAAGCTCTGGAACACCATGGCGATGCCGGGCGCCGGGCCCACAATGTCCTTGCCCAAGTAGCGCACGTTGCCGGCGGTGGGCTCGGAGAGACCGGCGATCAACCGCAGCAGCGTCGATTTCCCCGACCCCGACCGGCCGAGCAGCCCGACGATCTGACCCTCGCGCACCTCGAGGTTCATTCCCTCGAGCACCAACAGCTCGTCGCCGTCGGGCTTCGGAAACACCTTGCGGATATCGGTACATTGCAACAGGGGCGAGGAATTCATCATGTGGATGCCTCTTCAGGTGAGCCGGTATTTGCGCTCGGCATAGTAGTAGAGCGGGCGCCAGAACAGCCGATTGATGATGACGACGAACAGACTCATCATGCCGATGCCGAGCACGATGCGGTGGAAATCGCCGGCGGTGGTGGCCTCCGCGATGTAGGAACCCAAGCCCCGTGCCTGCACCTGCGTGTCGCCCCAGGAAGCAAGCTCCGCCACGATGGCTGCGTTCCAGGAACCCCCGGATGCGGTGATTGCGCCGGTCACGTAAAAGGGCAGCACCGCGGGCAGCGCGATCTTTCGCCACCACAGCCAACCCGATACCTTGAAATTGGCCGCCACGTAACGCATTTCCGCCGGAATCGCGGACGCTCCGGCGATCACGTTGAAGAGGATGTACCACTGGGTACCGAGGATCATCAAGGGGCTCAAGAAAATATCGGCGTTCAATTTCCAGGAGACGATGCCGTACACCGCAAGCGGGAACAATAGATTGGCGGGGAACGCCGCCAGGAACTGCGCCACCGGCTGCACGAATTGCGCAACCCTCGGGCGCATGCCCACCCAGACGCCCACCGGCACCCACAGAATGCTGGCGAGGGTGATCAACACGAACACACGCAGCATCGTCAGGAATGCGAGCCCGGCTACGTGCAGCGCCTCGCTGACCGGCGTGTGCTTGATGAGCACCCACACGATGTGCCAGAGACCCAAAATCACGGCGGCGATGATGAGCGACACCCACAGCAGGTCGAGACTGCGCCGCTTGCGCGGTGTTTCCTCGACCACCACCGCCCTATCCTTGCGCGCGATGATGCGGCTGCTCCGCAGCACGAAGGTGTGAAATGCCAGGGTGGCGGCGCTGATCAGGCGCGAGCGGCGCATCATGGTCAGCGCCCATGACTGCGGCGTGCGCACACCCGGTTCCTGCTCCACGCGGAATCGGTCCACCCAGGCGATCAGCGGCCTGAACAGCAACTGGTCGTAGAGCAGAATGACGACCAGCATGGTGGCAATGGCCCAGCCGATGGCCGGCAGATTCTTGTCCTCGATGGCAAGGGCGATGTAGGAGCCGACGCCCGGGAGCGCCACCGTGGTATGTCCCACGCTGATGGCCTCCGAGGCCACCACGAAAAACCAGCCACCGGACATTGACATCATCATGTTCCAGATGAGCGGCGGCATGCCGAACGGTACTTCCAGCTGCCAGAAACGCATCCAGGGCGAGAGGCGGAAGGATTCCGCCGCCTCGGTGAGTTCCACCGGGATGGTGCGAAGCGACTGGTAGAAGCTGAATGCCATGTTCCAGGCCTGGCTGGTGAAAATGGCGAAGATCGCCGCAAACTCCGCGCCGAGAACGCGTCCGGGAGCCAGCGACATAAAGAACACCACTGTCACGGAAATGAAACCCAGGATGGGCACGGACTGTAGAATATCCAGCATGGGCACCAGGAGCTTGCCGGCGCGCTCGCTCTTCGCGGCCCATGTGGCGTAGGTCAGAGTGAACAGCAGCGACAGAAACAGCGCCGCCAGCATCCGAAAGGTGGTGCGTGCGGCATATTCGGGCAGGTGGGAAGGGGCGAGCGAGAGCGGCACGCGCTCTAGCTGGGTGAGCGGCGCAAACAGGCCGCGCGAGGTCTCCCCCAGAAACACGATGAGCCCAATGACCACGATGAAGGCAAGCACGTCCCAGCGGGACGCAAGCCCACGCAGAAACACGAACGGCTCAATGCGTTTCATCCGCGCATTCTCGCAGGAGCCGCGAGTAACTAGCTAGCTCTAGAGAAAGAGGTTGAATTCGGGTTTATGGCAAAGAGCATGAGCGCAATTTCCGACAGCGTCGGGCAGGCCCTTGAGACACGCTACAGGGTGCTCACTGCGATCAGCGTATCGCACTTTCTGAACGACATGATGCAGTCGCTGATCGTCGCTATATATCCGCTTCTGAAGGGCGACTTCCATCTCTCGTTCACACAAATCGGCGCAATCAGTCTGACCTACCAGCTGTGCGCATCGCTGTTGCAGCCCTTCATCGGCAGTTACACCGACAAACACCCGCAACCTTATTCCCTGAGCGCCGGCATGGGCGCAACACTTGCCGGACTCATCGTGCTCGCCTTCGCCCCGAGCTATGCGTACTTGCTGCTGGGCGCCGCCTTGATCGGAACCGGCTCCTCGATATTCCATCCCGAATCCTCGCGCATAGCACGGCTGGCTTCGGGGGGCCGTCATGGGCTCGCGCAATCGATCTTCCAGGTCGGCGGCAGCGCCGGCAGTTCCATGGGACCGTTGCTAGCCGCCTGGATCATCATCCCATGGGGACAGAAAAGCGTCGCCTGCTTCGCACTCGCCGCTCTCGCGGCGATGCTCATCCTCGCGCGGGTCGGCCGCTGGTACAAAGAGCAGCACCTGACGCGGCCCGCGCCGAGCGCGCGACGAGTGCGGCCGCACGAACTCAGCCGGGCACGGGTGCGCTTCTCGCTGAGCGTGCTAGTGCTGCTGCTGCTCTCCAAATACTTCTACATTGCGAGCATCACCAGCTATTTGAGCTTCTACCTCATCGAGAAATTCCACGTCTCGGTGCGCGAGGCTCAATTGCTGCTGTTCCTCTTTCTGTTCGCGAGCGCCATCGGCACCTTGTTCGGCGGCCCGATCGGCGATCGGGTTGGCCGCAAGATCGTCATCTGGGTATCCATTCTCGGCGTGGCGCCCATGACGTTGATTCTGCCGCACGTGGGACTCGGTATGAGCGCAGTGCTGGTGTTCCTCACCGGCCTGGTGCTCTCCTCGGCATTTTCCGCCATTTTAGTTTTCGCCCAGGAGTTGATTCCGGGCAAGGTCGGCGCCATATCGGGAGTGTTCTTCGGCTTCGCCTTCGGCATCGGCGGGATCGGCGCCGCCGTGCTGGGCGGACTCGCAGACCAGCGCGGCATCGAGTATGTGTTCGAGGTGTGCGCCTATTTGCCGTTGCTCGGGCTCGCGACGGCATTTCTGCCGAATCTTTCGCCCAGGGCTAAGGTAAGCACTTGACGCAGCAACTCCTCACCGTACTCGCCACCTATGGAGTGAGCGTGGTGATCCTGAACGTGTTCATCGACCAGCTGGGGGTGCCGGTGCCGGCTGTGCCCACACTGGTGGTGGCCGGCGGCATCGCGGCCAACGGGCAGATGTCCTTTTCCGGGCTTTTCATAGGGTCGGTCCTCGCCTGTCTCGTCGCCGACTGTCTCTGGTACCTGCTCGGACAGTTGTACGGGATCCGGGTGTTGAAGACGCTGTGCCGGATTTCGCTCGAACCCGATTCTTGCGTGAGCATGACGCAGAACCGCTTTGAACGCTGGGGGGTCAATTCCCTCATCATCGCCAAGTTCGTCCCCGGGCTCGCCATCATCGCCCCGCCCATGGCGGGGGCGCTGCGCATCGGTTGGATGCGCTTCATCGCCTTGAGCACCCTTTCCGCCGTCTTATGGGCGGGCGTCGCGCTCGTCGCCGGGATGGTGTTCAAGGCGCAGATCGAGGCGGTGCTCCTCAACCTGGACCGCGTCGGGGGTTATCTCGGCGCCGCGGCGCTCGCCGCGCTCGCCGCCTACATCGCCTATAAAGCCATTGACCGCGCGCGCTTCTTCCACGCCTTGCGAATGGCTCGCATCAATGTCACCGACCTGCATCAGCTCATCAAGCAGGGCGGCGCGCCGGTGATCATCGATGTGCGCTCGACCACCGCGCGCGCGCTCGAACCGCGATGGATCCCGGGGGCGTTGCATGTGCCCTTGGACGATGTGGGCCGGCACGTGAAGAGCTTGCCCAAGGATCGCGACATCGTGTTGTACTGCACCTGCCCCAGCGAAGCCTCGGCGGCGCGCGTTGCAAGAGTCCTGATGAATCACGGCTTCAAGCGGGTCCGGCCGCTGTTCGGCGGCCTCGATGCCTGGCTGGCGGCCGGCTTTGCGGTGGAATTCGCACCGCCGGCCCCTGCCGAGGACGCGGTCACCTCAACCGTTCAGTAGCGAGGCCATTGCCGGATGGTATCGCTGCCCGGCCGCGACGCCCTGCGGCGCGAGCGCATCGATGCTGTCCAAGTCGGCCTGCGACAGTTGTACCTGCACGGCACCCGCGTTCTCTTCGAGACGCCTCAGATTCGTGGTACCGGGGATGGGAACGATGTGCTCGCCCTGGGCAAGTAGCCATGCGAGGGCCAGTTGCGAGGGCATGCAGTCCTTCTGCTCTGCGAGCGCGTTGATGCGCTCGAGCACCGCGAGATTCTTGGCGAAGTTCTCGCCCTGAAATCTCGGCGACTCGCGCCGCCAATCGTCCGCGGCCAGATCCTCCGGCCGCTTGAAACGCCCGGCCAGAAAGCCACGGCCCAAGGGGCTGTAGGGCACGAAGCCGATGTTGAGTTCACGCACCGTGGGCAGGATCTCGTCCTCCGGGTCACGGCTCCAAAGCGAATATTCGGTTTGCAGCGCACTGATGGGATGCACCTTGTGGGCGCGCCGGATGGTCGATGGGGCCGCTTCGGAAAGGCCGAGATAGCGCACCTTGCCGGCCTTCACCAGGTCGGCCATTGCGCCCACGGTCTCTTCGATGGGCGTCTTCGGATCGACGCGGTGCTGGTAATAAAGATCGATGACTTCGACGTTCAGACGCTTGAGAGACGCCTCGCACGAGGAACGTACATAGGCGGCAGAGCCATTCACACCGCGGTTGGCGGATCCGGTTTCGCGCACGATGCCGAACTTGGTGGCAAGCACCACCCGGTCGCGCCGGCCCTTGAGCGCCTTGCCCACGGTCACCTCGTTGGTGTGCGGTCCGTACACATCCGCGGTATCCAAGAACGTAATGCCAAGATCGAGCGCGCGATGGATGAGTTCGATGCCTTGCTGCTCGTCGGCGCGGCTCGAGAAGTAGAAGTCCGAGAGGCCCATGCAGCCCAAGCCGAGCGAGGTCACGGTCAGGCCCTGACCGCCGAGTTTTCGTGTCTTCATGTAATGCTCTCCGCGAGTGTCTAAAAGACGGTCAGACCATAGTGCGCCTTGCTGTTTGTATTATAAATCGGCAGAATCTTCATTCTTTATGAAGATGTACTTCAAAATACATGCAACGCGCTCTGCACCCTGACCGTCTGCCCGCCGTCGCAGCCTTTGCGCGGGTGGCGCAGCAGGGCAGCTTTTCCAAAGCCGCCCGGATTCTCGGCGTAAGTCCCTCTGCCCTATCGCAGACGCTGCGCTCGCTGGAGACACGTCTCGGGGTCAGGCTGTTAAATCGCACTACCCGCCACGTGTCGGTCACCGAGGCGGGTGCTCTGTTCCTGCAGCGGGTGCTGCCCGCCCTCGAGCAGTTCGACGCAGCCTTCGGCGAACTCGAGGAACTTCGCGGCGAACCCAAAGGGATGCTGCGGATCTCGCTGCCGCGCATCGCCATGCTCTCGGTGATGGCCCCGCTCCTCAAGGAATTCTGCGAATCCTATCCATCGATCACCTTGGACCTCGTGGCCGACGACCGCTTCGTCGACTTGGTCGGCGAGGGATTCGATGCGGGCATGCGGCTCGGAGAAAGTCTGGCGCCAGGCATGATCGCCGTGCGCGCGAGCCGCAATCAACGCATGCTCGTGGTGGGATCGGAAAGTTATTTTGAGCGCCACGGACGGCCGCAGACTCCGGCCGAGCTGCATCGGCATCGCTGTATCCGCTTTCGCTTCAGTTCGGGCGGCATCTATCGGTGGGAGTTCTCCGGCGAGGGCAAGGAGTTCGACATGGACCTCGACGGCCCCCTGGTCTGCAACGACAACAATCTCATGCTGCAGGCCGCTCGCGATGGCGTCGGGCTGGCATATCTGTTCGAAGATTTGGCTCGCGAAGACCTGGCCGCCGGCCGCCTTAAAGCCGTTTTGGAGAACTGGTGCCCGTCGTTTGCGGGCTACTATCTGTACTATCCAAGCCGCGATCAAATGCCGTTGAAACTGCGCGTCCTGATCGATTTCCTCACCGCGCGCATGAGAGTGTGACGGACTTCAAACGACCATCGTGTGGAGACGCGCTCTTCACGCGGATCACGCCGCGCAGCACATTGACGGACGAGATGGATCGCGGAGGTTTTGTGCATCGGGTCCTCACGCTCGCGATAGGCACGCTGACATCGGCCGCAATGGGAATTGCGCACGCCGACATGTCGGTCTCGGCCATGGCCGCCGGGCGCTATAACGACAACGTCGGCAATGCCGCCGAGAGCGATGAGCGGATTGCCGATGAAGTGCTGGCCGCGAGAATCGGGCTCTATGATCTTGTGGTCCTCGACGGCGCGGACACCCTGAGTGCAGGCGGCGATTTGTCTGGCGAGTGGTTCGATCATCTCACGGGCCTTCGCAATGCCTCGCTCGATGCCTCCCTGGCCTTGCGGCACAAGTGGGCACTGGGGCTGATGGCACCGTGGACGCGCGCCACGTTCAGCGTCGGCCGCACCGATTCCGATGCCGGCTATCGGGACGCCACCTGGTATCGCGCCGCGCTCGCCACCGGCAAACGCTTTACGCCTGCATTCAACATGCTTCTCGAGTACAACTTCGAACACCGTTCTGCCTCGCCCGGCGAGGAAGTGCAGCCGTGGGTTTCGGCGGATGTGTTCAGCGGCAACTCGCAAGCGCTTGCATTGAGCATCGAATATGCGTTCGGAAACCACATCAGCTTGAACGCCTCGGCGCTGTGGCGCCGCGGCGATGTCGTGGTGAGCAGCGACGAGTATTACTATAGCTACGCGGAGGCGCGCGCCATCGAGGAGGATCCGGCGCTCGGCGAGGAGTATTACGCGTACCGCTTTCTCGGCACGACTTACGGCGGCCGCGTCGGCTTGAGCGCCGCGCTCACCGCGCACAGCGCCCTGTCCCTGAGCTACCAACTGCTGTCGACGCATGCCGCAGGCAACAATTATCGCAACTCGATACCGGAGCTACGGTGGGATTACCGCTACTGAGACCCGCACTGATCGTCGTCCTCGCTCTCGCCGCGAATTTCGCCAACGCGGCGGAGCTTGCCGCGCTCGTCAAGGATGCGCTCGGCAAGCCGCTGGCCGATGCCGTGGTTCTCGCCACGCCGCTTGATCCCAAGGCCGCACAGCACGCGCCGGCACCGGGCGACGCGGTCGATCAGGTGGACAAGCAGTTTGTGCCCTACGTGAAGCCCATTTATGTGGGTTCGATGGTGCGTTTCCCGAACAACGACCACATCCGGCACCAGGTCTACTCCTTCTCCCCGGCAAAGAACTTCGAACTGCCGCTCTACGCCGGCTCGCAGGCCGCTCCGGTGCAGTTCGACAAACCGGGCGTGGTGGTGCTCGGCTGCAATATTCACGACTGGATGATCGGCTACATCTATGTCGCGGACACGCCGTTCTTCGCCAAGACGGGCGCGAATGGCATGGCTCACCTTGCCGATCTGCCGCCGGGAGAATATTCGGTGCGCATCTGGCACCCCGGACTCGAGGGCGGCGAAGCGGCCACGAAACAGATGATCACCATCGTCGCCGATCAGCCCGCGCAGGCGCAATGGCGCTTGAACGTCAAGCTGCCGGTGCGCGTCCCGCGCGTCTCTGGCGCCGGGTCCTCGGTCTACCCGTAGAGCGCCGTTTAGGAGAAGGCCTGGATGCCGGTCTGCGCGCGTCCGAGGATCAGTGCATGGATGTCGTGCGTGCCCTCGTAGGTGTTCACCACCTCGAGGTTCACCACATGACGGATCACGCCGTATTCGTCGGAAATGCCGTTGCCGCCCAGCATGTCGCGCGCGATGCGCGCCACATCGAGCGCCTTGCCGCAGGAATTGCGCTTCATGATGGAAGTGATTTCGACCGCCGCGCTGCCGTCGTCCTTCATTCGGCCCAGACGCAGGCATCCCTGTAGAGCCAGCGTGATCTCGGTCTGCATGTCGACCAGTTTTTTCTGGATCAGCTGATTTGCCGCGAGCGGCCGGCCGAACTGCTTGCGATCCAGGACATATTGGCGAGCGGTGTGCCAGCAGCTCTCGGCGGCGCCGAGAGCGCCCCAGGCAATCCCGTAGCGCGCCGAGTCCAAACAGGTGAACGGTCCCTTCAGCCCGCGCACCTCGGGAAACATGTTCTCCGCCGGCACGAACACATCGTCCATGAGAATCTGGCCGGTGACCGAAGCGCGCAGTCCCACCTTGCCGTGCAAGGCCGGCGTTTCCAGACCCTTGAAGCCGCGCTCCAGAACGAAGCCGCGGATGATTTCATCATCCGTCTTCGCCCACACCACCATCACATCCGCGATGGGGCTGTTGGTGATCCAGGTCTTGGCGCCAGAAAGCCGGTAGCCGCCGGGCGCGCTTTTCGCACGCGTAATCATGCTGCCGGGATCAGAACCGTGGTTCGGCTCGGTGAGTCCGAAGCAGCCGATCGACTCGCCGCGCGCGAGCTTCGGCAGATATTTCTGGCGCAGCGCCTCGCTGCCGAACTTCAGGATGGGCAGCATCACCAGCGATGACTGCACGCTCATCATGGAGCGAAAACCCGAGTCGACGCGTTCTACCTCGCGCGCGATCAACCCGTAGCTCACATAGTTCATGCCGCCGCCGCCGTAGGACTCCGGGATGGTGGCGCCGAGCAAGCCCACCTCGCCCATCTCCTTAAAGATCGAAGGGTCGGTCTTTTCGTTGCGGAACGCCTCGAGCACGCGCGGCACGAGCCGACCTTCCGAATAGTCGCGAGCCGCATCGCGAATGAGTTTTTCGTCCTCGCTGAGCTGTGCATCGAGGAGCAACGGATCATCCCAGTGAAAACCTTCACGCGCCATGGCAAACCCTTGAGTTTCGAAGGGCGCCAAGGATCGCACAAAGCTCGTCTCCCGTCGCTATCAGCCCGGCCTTACGGAGGCCGACTAGCCCAAAAACCTCATGAATTTCCGGCATAAGTCATACCCCCGAGGTTTCGGCCCCACCCGAGGAACCGTGTAACATCGCTGCGGGATGCCTTCTCATTACCTCTCATGACAAACCTCGACGGCAGGGTCAATGGCCTGCTCGATCAGGGTCTTATCCTCCATCGACAGGGGCGGCTAGCCGAAGCGCGCGCACATTACCTTGCGCTGCTTGAACTCGCACCGGCCCACTCGCGCGCCTGGCATCTCTTGGCGGTCGTTGCTCTGCAAACGAACAAGCCCGAGCTGGCCTTGGAGCCCCTCGCCAAGGCCCTCGAGCACGATGCGTCGAACCTCGCCGCGCTCAAGGACTATGCCCGCACGCTCGGTGCGCTCAAACGCTACGAGGCGGCGCTTGCCGCTTACGAGAAGGCGATCGGACTTTCGCCAAACGAGGCCGAGCTCTTTGCGGGACGGGGCAACGCCTGCTTCGAACTGAAGCAATTTTCCCGGGCGATCGAGAACTACGATCAGTGCTTGCGATTAGACCCCACATTCGCCGGCGGCCACTTCAATCGGGCCATGGCGCTCCTTGATCTTGAGGACTATGACGGCGCGCTCAAGGGTTTCGATGTGGCGCTCTCGCTCGATCCGAATCACGCGCGGGCTCGAAACTTTCGCGGCGCCGCGCTCGCGGCACTCACGCGGTTTGAGGAGGCGGTCGCAAGTTTCGATGCCGCACTGGCGCTGCACCCCGACTACGCGGACGCGTATTTGAATCGCGGCATGGCGCTGATGGAACTCGAGCGGTGGGCTGCTGCCCTGCAGAGCTTCGAGGCGGCGATCGAACTTGAACGCGATTTTCCGCATGCCCATAACAACCGCGGCAACGCGCTGTATCAGCTCGGCCGGATCGCGGAGGCGCTTCAGAGCTACGAGCGTGCCGTGCAGCTCGGACCTGGTTTTCCCGGCATGCATTTTAACCGCGCACAGATGCTTGCCGAGATGGGCCGCTATGGAGAAGCGGCCGAGGAGTTCGATCATACGCTCGCGCTCAATCCCAGGTTCGACTATGCCGCGGGCGAGGCGTTGCTTGCGCGGCTGCAGGCGAGTGCCTGGCAGGGGTACGAGCCCCGGCGGCGGGCGCTGGAGGAATCCTTGCAGCGCGGCGAACGGGCGGCCACGCCCTTCGCGCTGCTTGCCCTGAGCGACTCACCGCAGCTTCAGCAACAGGCCGCGCGCAGCTGGATAATCGCTCGGCCGCCGAAGGCCTCGCCCGCGCCGAGGATGCAGCGCAAGTCCGGCAAGCTCGTCATCGGCTACTTTTCTCCGGATTTTCGCGATCATCCGGTGGCCCGCCTGGCTGCGCCGCTGTTTGAATCACACGACCGGGCACAATTCGAGGTGCTCGGTTTCTCGTTCGGACCCGACACTGGTGATACCTGGCGCAGGCGCGTCAGTGGCGGAGTCGATCGCTTTCTTGACGTCGCAGCAACACCGGCCCGCGATGTGGCCGCGCTCGCGCGCGATCTCGGCGTCGATGTGGCGGTGGATCTTGCCGGCCTCACCAAGCATTGTCGGCCGGCCATATTTGCGGCCCGTGCGGCGCCGGTGCAGGTGAGTTACCTGGGGTTTCTCGGCACGCTGGGCGCCCCTTTCATGGACTACCTGCTCGCCGATCGCAGTCTCGTGCCCGACTCGCTGCGCCCGTACTACGACGAGAAGCTCGCCTACCTGCCCCACTACCACTTAAACGACACGGCCTTGCCAAATCCCACCGACATCCCTTCGCGGGAAAGTCTGGGCTTGCCGCAGGATGCGTTCGCGTTCGCCTGCTTCAACAGCACCTACAAGATCACGCCCGACGGCTTTGCGCTCTGGATGCGCATCTTAAGGCGCGCGCCCAACGCCGTGCTGATGCTTCAGGGCGAGGCGGCAATGGCCGGCCGTCTACGAGGCGAGGCGCTGCGCTTCGACATCGATGCGAAACGTCTCATTTTTGCGCCACGCCTGCCATTGAAGGAATATGTGGGCCGCTTGGCCGCTCTGGACCTTTTTCTCGATACCTTCCCCTATAATGCGGGCACCACGGCGAGCGATGCGCTGTGCGCCGGACTTCCTGTGCTCACATTGAGGGGCAACACCTTCGCAAGTCGCGTGGCAACCAGCGCGCTGGCTGCGGTGGGCCTCTCCGAACTCAGCTGCTGCAGCGCGGAGGCCTACGAAAATCTCGCCGTGGCGATCGCGAGCCAGCCTGAGCGCCAAATGCGGCTCAAACGCACATTGCTGCAAGAGCGTGCGAGCGCGCTCATCTTTGACGCGAAGCGATTCACGCGCTGTTTGGAGCGTGCCTTCGAGCACATGATTCAACGCCAAGATCGCGGCGATGCACCCATGGATTTCGAAATTGCGCCGTAGGTGCATTCCTACCCCCGCATCGGATCGACGTTAGTCCGCTGCCCACCGCCCTCTGACATCGAGGGTAATGTCCTGACTCTATGGTTGTAGGGTCAATCACAGCTCGGAGGACGTCAAAGATGAGCAGCAACACGCAAAATCCCGATAAGAATCAGTCGCAAAGCGGCACCGAACGCCAGCAGGGCGGCCAGCAGAGCCAACAGGGCCAAGGCCATAAGGAACAACCCGGCCAGCAAGGCGGCAGCCAGCAACCGCAGCGTCAGCAGAACGATGCGAACCGCGACAAAGAGCACATGAATCGCAAGGAAGGTTCGAAGTAATATGGCGCGACTCGAGCTGGCGTCCCTTCAGGCGCCAGCTCGCTTGAAGGGATGAGCATGATAAAAAAGGAAGAAGTACTTCCCCCGCGTGTCGGCACGCAGAAAAGCGTTCAATTGGTGACATTGCTCAAGTGGCTGGTCGCAGGCGCGCTCGGCTTACTGCTGTATTTCGCGCACATGGCATTCGTGCCGGTGGCCCTCGCATTGCTTGCCTCGCTGGTATTGTCGGGACCCGTGGAGGGTCTACACGCCTGGCACGTGCCGCGCGCTTTGAGCGCCGCCGTTCTTCTCATAGCATTGCTCGGCGCCGTGGTGGCCCTCGGCAACCTCTTCTCCGAACCCGCTCAGCAATGGTTCAACTCCGCGCCCCATACCATCCGGGTCGTCGAGAAGAAGTTTCGCCCCGTGGCACAGGTCATGGCACGCATCGACTCCATCAGGAATTCGGCGGGCAATATCGGCTCGACTGCCAAGCCTGGAACGCCGCAAGCCGCTGCGCCCGCTCCTGAAGAGACCCCTATTTCGCTGATCGACGCCTTGCGCGGCGTGGTGGTGAGCTTCGCCACCGTCGTCATCTTGAGTCTGTTCTTGCTCGCCGGAGGTCCGCCCATGCTCGCACGCATGGCGGGCGCGTTCGCCAGCGATATCAAGCGTGACCACATCATCATGGTGATCGAGGAGGTGCGGCGTGAGGTGGGTCGTTTTTACGCGACTTCGACGCTCATCAACGTCGGCCTGGGAATCGCGACCGGTTTTGTGATGATGTGGTGCGGTATGCCGAACCCGTTTCTCTGGGGCACGGTGGCGGCCGTCTTGAACTTCATCCCCTATGCAGGTCCGACCGCCACGCTGCTGGTGCTCACGCTGGTCGCGGTGGTCTCATTCGAGGGATTGGGTCAAGTCCTCGCGGTGGCGGGAAGTTTCCTTGCGCTGACCACGGTCGAGGGACAGTTCGTGCAGCCGCTCCTGGTGGGCCGGCGTTTGAAACTGAACCCGATGCTGGTGTTCCTAGCCTTGTGGTTCGGCGGCCTGTTCTGGGGCATTCCCGGCATCATTTTGGCAACCCCATCGTTGGCGGCCCTCAAGGTGATCGCCGCGCATTCCCGCGGCGGTGAGCCGCTGCTCAACTTCTTGAGCCCGCATACCGAGGCGGAGGATGACGCGATCGAACTCGAGGTGGACACGGTCTCAGTGGCGGCGGGCGTTCCTGAAGCTGGTCCACTGCCCCCGGCCGCGTAACGGCCGCAAATCGCTCACATCCGTCTCCTCGCTGGAGAGACTGATGATTTTGGTGCCCTCCACGTCGAACACCTCGATGCGCCAGCGCGGCGATGCGGAGAGTAGATCGGACGCCACGTGGAGCAGTTGCTCGGGGCTGCGATACGGGCCCTCCGCAATGGTGCGGCCTGCCCCGATATACCAGTAGCCATTGGAATTTTCATGGACCGCCAAAACGGTCTCTTGATGCTCGTTCACTGTGACTCCTGGGTGGCTCCTGGAGGAAAAAGTACCAAGCCACGCCGGGCTTCAGTATTTCACAATATGGTGACACGGCGATGTAGGCTGAAATCCGACGGCCTTGTAAGAAGCGCTTGCGGCTTTGCGCTAAAATAGCAGCATGAACGCACTCGCCAAGATCATCGAACCCCAACGCGCCGTGGATGTCATCGCCGAGACCGACGTGCTGGTCGTCGGCTCGGGCCCCGGCGGCCTTTGCGCAGCGCTGGCCTCGGCACGTGCCGGCGCCCGCACCATCCTCATGGATCGCAACGGCTGCTTCGGCGGCAACATCACCCAGGTAGGCGTGGAAGGCTTTGCCTGGTACCGGCACGAGAAGACCGTGGACTGCGAAGGCATAGGCATCGAACTGGAGAAGCGCGCCACCGAAATGGGCGCGGCCATGCCCGAACCTCAGTCCATGAGCCACGCGCTCGATGCAGAAATGTTCAAATACGTCGCGGACGTTTTGGTGCAGGAAGCCAAGGTCACGCCCATGCTGCATCGCATGTTCGTCTCGCCCATCGTCAAGGATGGCGCCATTCAAGGCGTGATCATCGAAAGCAAGTCCGGGCGCGAAGCAATCCTCGCCAAGCGCGTAGTGGACGCGACGGGCGATGCCGACGTCGCCGTGCGTTGTGGCGCACCGGCACGCAAAACGCCGCGCGAAGAGATGATGGCCACCTCTGTCATGTTCTCGATGTCCGGAGTCAACAAGAAAAAGTTCATCGAGCAAGTGAAGGCGGACCCGCAGACCTATCGCGATTGGAGCGGCAACGGCGAGTGGGAGATAACCACCGCCGGCAAAGAGGACGACATGTTCTCGCCCTTCCTGCGCAAACCTTTCAAGCAGGCGGTCGAGAGCGGTTTGATACCGTCCAATCTCAACACCATTGCCGGTACGTGGGGCACGGTCACCGACCAGGGCGATCTGACTTACTTGAACCTGGTGCACTTACCGAACTTGGACGGCACCAATGCCTTCGATCTGACCCAGGGCGAAATAGAAGGCCGGCGCCAGGCCATCATGGCGGTTTCGGCCCTGCGGCGCTTCATGCCCGGCTGCGAGGAGGCCAAGCTTCGTAACTTCGGCATGACCTTGGGCGTACGCGATACCCGCAAGATCGATGCGCTCTACAACCTGACCGAGGCGGACGTGCGCGATCAGGGCCGCTTCGAAGATGCGATCGGCATCTTCCCCGAATTCATCGACGGCTACGGCATTCTTATCCTGCCGACCACCGGACGCTATTTTCACGTGCCGTACCGTTCGCTGGTGCCGAAGAACATCGAAGGACTGATCGTCGGCGGCCGCTGCATCGGCGGCGATAAGGTCTCGCACGCTTCGGTACGCAACATGATGTGCTGCGCGGTGAGCGGCCAGGGCGCAGGAACTGCGGCGGCGGTGTCTGCCAAGAGCGGTCAGAGCTTCAAGGATCTCGACGTGAAGCTGGTGCAGGCCGAGCTTAAGCGCCAGGGCGCACGCATCGTATAATCAGGACGTGAGTCCAGGCGCCCAAGATTTGGAACTTTATCAGAGCGGATTCGGCAATGAGTTCGCCACCGAGGCGCTTCCGGGCGCATTGCCGCGCGGTCAAAATTCGCCGCAGCGCTGCCCCTACGGCCTCTACGCCGAGCAGTTCAGCGGCACCGCCTTCACAGCACCGCGCGCCGGCAATCGCCGCTCATGGCTGTACAGGATCCGTCCGGCAGTCACCCATCTGCCGTTCGAACCCTGGCCTCACGCCCTGCTCGACACCATGGGCAAGACCGTGGCGACGCCCAATCAGCTGCGCTGGGATCCCTTGCCGTTGCCTGCCGCGCCAACCGACTTCATCGAAGGCCTGACGCCCATGGTGGGAAACGGCGCGCCCGACGCCCACTCGGGATGCGCCATTTATTTATACGCGGCGAACCGCTCCATGCGTTCGCGTTACTTTTACGACGCGGATGGCGAACTCCTGATCGTGCCCGAGCAGGGCGCCCTCACGCTCGACACCGAACTCGGGCGGCTTCGCATCGGGCCCGAGGAGATCGCGCTGGTCCCGCGCGGCTTGAGATTTCGCGTCGGCATCGAGGGGGCGTCTCGCGGATACATCTGCGAGAACTTCGCACTGCCTTTCAAATTGCCGGACTTGGGGCCGATCGGCTCGAACGGCCTGGCCAACCCTCGAGATTTTCTCGCGCCCGTCGCGCGCTTCGAGGATCGCGACGAGCCCTGCGAACTCATCGGCAAATATCTGGGCAAACTTTGGCGGGCGAGCATGGACCACTCGCCGCTCGACGTAGTTGCCTGGCACGGCAACAACTGCCCGTACAAATACGACCTGAGGCGCTTCAATACCATCGGCTCCATCTCCTTCGATCATCCCGATCCGTCCATTTTCCTGGTGCTGCATGCCCCAAGCGAGCTGCCGGGAACCAGCAATTTGGATTTTGTGATATTTCCGCCGCGCTGGCTGGCGGCCGAACACACCTTCAGGCCGCCCTGGTTCCACCGCAATATCGCCAATGAGTTCATGGGCCTCATCCGCGGCGTGTACGATGCGAAGAGCGAAGGCTTCGTCCCCGGCGGGGCCTCGGTACACAATTGCATGAGCGGCCACGGCCCCGACGCCGCCACCTTTGAAAAGGCCTCCAAAGCCGATATCAGCGCGCCTGTGGCCGTCCGCGACACCATGGCATTCATGTTCGAGTCACGCTTCCCCCTACGGGTGGTCGAGACTGCTTTGCACGGGACGCCTAGGCTACAAAGCGACTATTTGTCACACTGGCAGGGGCTTGCGCGTCATTTCACGCCGGGAAATGCCTGACACGCATCTCTGACGGATGGGACGGACTCCCGGATACCGCGTTTTTGGCTTCGACCTACAGCGGCCGCTAAGAATTTCCTACACCGGGACCCATGCGCGCTGCGACACAATTGCGCCATGAGTACTGCCGTCATAGCCTTGTTGGCCATCATCGTATGCCTCGGCGTGGCGCTCGCAGTCGCGAATGTCTCGCAGCCGCGGCGCGACCGGTTCACACCCGAACTTGAAGGCCGCAACCGGCCCACCTTCCACGAGCACAACGCTCGGGGCAAGGAGCATTCGAACGAGAGTGAGCAGCCGGGCTCTAGATCTCAATTTGCCTGGCAATCTCGATCACATTCTCGGCGGCCAGATTGAACCGATCGACGAGCTTCACCGAATTGCGGTAGAGAAAGGCGAACAGCGCGACGCGCATGCTGCGAAGCCCGGCCTTGCGATCCTTTTGAACCACCAAATCGCGGGTACCGACGAAGCGCGCCTCCGTGAAATCGACATTTGCGCCCAAGCCATGGGTCTTGAGAAGCGCGCGCTGTAAATCCGGTATCTCCAGGAAGCCGAATCGCGCCACGACGTGCCAGAGACCCTCCCCGACCGTATCGATCACCGTGCAGTTGGGGCCCGCGATGCGGGGCACCGCTTCGAACACCACGCTGAGCGCGATGGCATGCCTGGGCAATACGCCGACAAAATGCGCGTGATCCATGATGAGCCGCGAAACCTTCTGCTGACTTCGGGTGAGAAACACGATGGTGCCCTCGACGCGAGGGATGAGACCCGCCTTCAGCTTCTCCAGAAACTGGTCTGCGGACTCGGGCTTCTGCCGCAACGTCGCGCGCATGGCCTCGATGCCGGTGCGCCACGTGACCATGACGATAAACAGGAGCGCCGCAAATGTAAGCGGCAGCCAGCCGCCTTCGGCAATCTTCACCAGATTCGCGCCGAAGAAGCATAAATCCACGATAAGAAATAGCCCGGCCACGCCTGATGCAGCCCAGAGCGGCCAGTCCCAGAGCGTGCGCATGGCGCGAAACAGCAGCACCGTAGTGAGGAGCATGGTGGTGGACACCGCCGTGCCGTAGGCGCCGGCCAAGCGATCGGAGCTGCCGAACCCGATGGTGATGGCGATGGTGGCGAACATCAGAAGCCAGTTCACCACCGGCACATAGATCTGTCCGTAAATCCGGTCGGAAGTCTGCCGAATGGCAACGCCCGGCAACCATCCCAATTGCATGGCCTGACGGGTCATCGAGAAGGAGCCCGTGATGATTGCTTGGCTCGCGATAATGGTGGCCGCGGTGGCGAGCACCACCAGAGGATAGATCGACCAAGCCGGCGCCATTTTGAAAAACGGATTGCCGTCCACCACGCCGCGATCGAGCATGTACCCGGTCTGGCCGGCATAGCTCAACAGCAATGCCGGAAGGACGATCAGATACCACGCACGCCGAATGGCTGAGCGTCCGAAATGTCCCATGTCGGCATACAGGGCCTCGGCACCGGTGATGCATAGGAACACGCCGCCGAGCACCATCACCCCGCTCGATCCCGAATGCGCGAGGAAACGCACCGCGTAGACGGGGTTGATGGCCAGCAACACCACCGGATGGGCCGCGACGGATGCCACGCCAATGAGGGCGATGACCACGAACCAGAGCAGCATGATGGGACCGAACGCGCGCCCGATCTTCTCGGTGCCGAGGCGCTGCGCGCCGAACAGAAGCACCAGAATCAGTACCGCCATCGGCATCACATACGGCTTGAGCGAGTCGGTGACCACGTTCACGCCTTCCAGGGCCGATAGCACCGAAATTGCCGGCGTGATCACGCCATCGCCATAAATGAGAGCCGCACCGAGCAGGCCCATGCCGGTCAGGATGCTTATGCCGGGCGCAAAGCGGTTCGCGCCGATGAGCGACATCAGCGCCAGGATGCCGCCCTCGCCGCGGTTGTCGGCGCGCAGCACGAAGACCCCGTATTTAATGGATACCGTGAGCACCAATGTCCATATGATCAGCGACAACACGCCGAGCGCGCTACCGGCTGTGAACTGGCCACCGGTGGCCTGTACCACGGTTTGTAAGGTGTACAAGGGGCTGGTGCCCAAATCCCCGAACACCACGCCAAGAGCGCTGAATGCAGCCCATTTTTGCACTTGGTGAGTCGGTGCCGCGCTCTTCATGACGCTGTTCATAACGCAACATTACGTGCGTCGGTCGCATCTCACAACCGAAATGGGACCCTTTTGGCTGCAAGCAAACTCTTTTGCGACGTAGGATTTTCCCATGCGATTCACGCATGCCGTGATAGCGAGGAGGAAGCTATGCGCGCCAGGATTGGAACAGCTCTTTTATTCGTCGGCATCCCGCTTCTATTCGCGGGAGTCGCCCTCGGCGGTGAAGGCGTTCAGGTGAAGATCACCAATGATGGCACTCAAGATGTCGTCGTCACCGTGTACGACTTGAACACTCGGCCCCGGCACGTGGTGCTCGAGAACGCACATATCAATGGCTTCACCTCGGTGCCCGTCAATGTGATCGCCGATGCCGCTGGGCACGCGAATATCGCTTGGATCGCCACCAGCACCGACGGCGTCACCGTAAAATGCGG
>DASXOQ010000126.1:0-1556 GCA_036494165.1 Steroidobacteraceae bacterium | reverse complement strand
CCTGGGCCGAGCCGTGTCGGTCGTCCGCGCGAGGTCAAGCTGCGGATGGTGATGAATGCGATTCTCTATGTTCTGGCGACCGGCTGCCAATGGCGTGCGCTGCCGAAGGACTTTCCGCCGCGCTCCACGGTTCAGTACTATTTCTATCTCTGGCGCGATCAACGCATTTGGCTGCGAATCAATCTCGCACTGGTGCGGCGCGCCCGAGCGGCGGTCGGACGCAACGCCATTCCCGCGGCCGGCGTGATCGACAGCCAGAGCGTCAAAACCACGGAAAGCGGCGGCCCACGCGGGTTTGATGCATCCAAGCGAACCAAGGGCCGCAAGCGCCACATCGTCACCGATACCCAAGGCTTTGTGCTGGCCGTGCTGGTGCACGCGGCCAACATCCAGGACAGTCACGGCGCGGTGCCGCTCCTCAAGTTGCTGCGCCAAACATTCCCCAAGTTGCGACACATCTTCGCCGATCGCGTCTATCGCGGTGAAAAGCTTCGCAACGCGATCGCACAGTTCGGCCGATGGGTGATCGAGATCGTCACCCGATCCGAGCGGATCGGCACCTTCAAGCCTGAGCCCAAACGCTGGGTGATCGAACGCACCTTCGCTTGGCTCGGTCGCAACCGCCGCCTCGCCAAGGACTTCGAGCGAACGATCGAAAGCGCCGAGGCCTGGTTCCTGATCGCCAGCGTCCGCCTTCTCTCCCGCCGTCTCGTAAGGACCTGAAAACATGGATATCATTTTGAGTCAGACTCTGAGGTGCGAGCCTCCAGCGCGTTCACGCGCGTCTTCGACACGCTATGGCGGCCACCTCAGGGTGACGGAACGCCGCGCTCAGGCGAAGCGGCGCTCTTTCTTCTTCGCGCCGGTGCGCGCGAGGCTCTTGATCTCGAGCGGGGCGCGGCCGGATTTTTCCGCGATCTCGCGGTCCTGCTCGATGATGTAGGCGCGCGCGGGCTCGTCCTTGTCGAGGCCGCCGAGGATGTCGGCCGGCACCCGCCGGTTGGAGCGCTGCGAGTCGTCCTCGTAGACGACGTCGAAGAATACGAATTCGCCTTTGGGGTTGGTTCCGGGTTTTTTTGCCATTGTTGCCATCCCGTGGTGCGTGCAGATGTGTGTAAGCGTGACGTTGCCGGCGCAGGTCTGTGCCCAACGGCCCACGCCGATGCGCCGGAAAATGAAAAAACCCCGCGCGAACGCGGGGTTCCCCTCTTCGGCCGGTGGTTAGACGGCCTGCAGATTGGTCGCGGCAGACTTGCCGCTGCGGCGGTCGGCCTCGATGTCGAACGAGAGCTTCTGGCCCTCGTTGAGGTTGCTCATGCCGGCGCGCTCGACGGCGGAAATGTGAACGAACACATCGGGGCCGCCCCCGTCCTGCACGATGAAGCCGAAGCCCTTCTGGGCGTTGAAAAACTTGACGGTACCTTTGGCCATAGTGGCCTCCTTTTGAAACGCAGAATGCGTTTTGTCGCCGAGCGAAACATTCGCGCGGACTTCAATCCGGATTTTGCGTGGTCTTGGGAGGGCCCTCTTCTAATCACATTGGGGCCGGACGGCAA
>DASXOQ010000125.1:0-47607 GCA_036494165.1 Steroidobacteraceae bacterium | reverse complement strand
TCCCCACTAAAAGTGCTTTACAACCCGCAGGCCTTCTTCACACACGCGGCGTCGCTGGATCAGGGTTTCCCCCATTGTCCAATATTCCCCACTGCTGCCTCCCGTAGGAGTCCGGACCGTGTCTCAGTTCCGGTGTGGCTGGTCGTCCTCTCAGACCAGCTACGGATTGTCGCCTTGGTGAGCCATTACCTCACCAACTAGCTAATCCGACATTGGCTCATCCAATAGCGCGAGGTCTTACGATCCCCCGCTTTCTCTTCGCAGACGTATGCGGTATTAGCCAATCTTTCGACTGGTTGTTCCCCACTACTGGGAAGATTCCAATGCATTACTCACCCGTTCGCCGCTCGTCAGCATGTATTGCTACACCTGTTACCGCTCGACTTGCATGTGTTAGGCACGCCGCCAGCGTTCAATCTGAGCCAGGATCAAACTCTTCAGTTAATACACTTAAGTCACTGAAGTTTTCGAGTTCCTAAACTCACATCTGTTCACGAATGAACAGCTGGTCGTTTTTGGAAACTCATCATCAATTGCACCAACGTGCATGACGCGAGTCCCCACACAAGTTACCTATTCGAATTTTTAAAGAATCTGCGCTAGGCGACGAGGCCCGAGCGGAACTTCCAAGTATAGCGCGTTTTCCGAACCCGTCAATTGTCGAT
The DNA here is from genome assembly GCA_036494165.1 of Steroidobacteraceae bacterium. Taxonomy (GTDB): domain Bacteria; phylum Pseudomonadota; class Gammaproteobacteria; order Steroidobacterales; family Steroidobacteraceae; genus Bog-1198. The sequence continues at coordinate 46,942 of DASXOQ010000125.1, read as the reverse complement.
GGGTCAAAGAAAACGCGTTTTGGCTGGAAGGGCGCGCAGTATAGCCCCCAAAAGAACGCTGTCAACGGCGAAAAGTTGGTCCGGCGCTACGCTTTTTGCTTGACAGGCCGCAACGGCCCAAAAAGCCGCATTCGCCGCACCGGGCGAGCGGCTGTTGCGCCGCAAGCACAGGCGAGAAGACTGCCCACTTCCCGACAGGCCTTAGGGCACAATGCAAAAAAACGCAGCCCCGCCGCCTGATCTTGGGGCCCGCATTCCGCGATTTAAAGGTTGGAATACTGATTATGAGCTTCAGTTCGGATTTCCTGCGCACGCTGAGTGAGCGTGGCTATGTGCATCAAATCACCGACCCGGAAGGGCTCGACGCGCGCGCCCGATCCGAGGTGATTCCGGCCTACATCGGCTTCGATGCCACCGCCGACTCGCTGCACGTGGGGAGCCTTTTGCAGATCATGCTGCTGCGCCACCTGCAAAAGAGCGGCCACAAACCCATCGTGCTCATGGGCGGCGGCACCACCAAGGTGGGCGATCCTTCCGGCCGCGACGAGACTCGGCAACTGCTGACCGAAGAGAAGATCAACGCCAACATCGCCGGCATCAAGGAGATCTTCAGCCGTTTCCTGCGCTTCGACGACAGCCCCACCGGCGCCGTCATGGCCAACAACAACGACTGGCTCGCGAAACTTCAGTACATCGATTTCCTGCGCGACATCGGCCGCCACTTCACCATCAACCGCATGCTCACCATGGACAGCGTGCGCCTCAGGCTCGAGCGCGAACAGCCGCTCACGTTCCTGGAATTCAATTACATGATTCTGCAGGGCTACGACTTCGTCGAGCTCAACAAACGCTACGGCTGCCTGCTGCAGATGGGCGGCTCCGATCAATGGGGCAACATCGTGCAGGGCGTGGAACTCGGCCGGCGCGTAAACGATCAGCAGCTCTACGGCCTCACCTCGCCGCTCATCACCACCTCCTCCGGCGCCAAGATGGGCAAGACCGCGAGCGGCGCGGTGTGGCTGAACGCACAGCGGCTCTCGCCTTACGATTACTGGCAGTACTGGCGCAACACCGAGGATGCCGACGTGGGGCGTTTCCTGCGCATGTTCACCGAGCTTCCCCTGGATGAGATCGCGCGCCTCGAGCAGCTCAAGGACGCCGAGATCAACGCGGCGAAGAAGATTCTCGCCACCGAGATCACCCGGCTCTGTCACGGCGAAACGGCCGCGCGCGAGGCAGCGGCCACCGCGGAACGCGCCTTCTCCGGCGCCGCCGCCGAGGGCCTGCCGACTTACACGCTCAAGGACGGCGCGCCGGTGCTGATCGTCGATGTGGCCATCGCGCTCGGCATGGCGGCCTCCAAGAGCGAGGCGCGGCGCCTGATCGAACAGGGCGGCGTCAAGCTCAACGACGCGACGGTCAAGACCGCGAGTGCCAGCGTGTCCGAAGCGGATCTCGACGGTTCCGGCAGCGCGCGGCTGTCGGTGGGCAAGAAGCGCCACGGCCTGATACGCCGCGCCTAAGCCCTGAGCACCTCGTAGGGACGCATCATCTCGTTGTCCTCGTGCTCGAGGATGTGACAGTGCCACACGTATTTTCCGGCGAAGCCCTCGAATGGCACGATGATGCGGGTGACGGTCTTGGCATTGACGCGCACCGTGTCCTTCCAGCCCATCTCGTTGGCATCCGGCGGCATCGGCGGCGCCAGGAAGCGCAAGCTCCCCTGGGTCATGTACTGAAACCAGTCGAAAGATCGGCGGTCGAGGATCTGAAAGCGCACCAGATGCAGATGAATGGGATGCACATCCTCGGTGAGATTCACGAACTCCCAGATTTCGGTGGAACCTAAGCGCGGCTTTTCCGTGATGGGCGCGTGCCAGGGCGTCTTGTTCAAGAGCATGCCCAACGACTCGGCCACCAGGTTCTGGTTCTCATCGAGCGTTAAGCGGCGCGTGACGGTGGCGCGCGACTCATCCAACCGGTCGATAGGGCGCAGCGATTTCGGCAGCTCGCTCGCATCGCTGACGCGCTTGGCATCGACGCGAAACTGCATGAGCGTGAAGGCATCGCTCACAAGTTCGAGCTTGGCGCCGCGCGACTGCGAAAAATCCACGACGACATCGGCACGCTCGCCGGGCGCGAGCTGCACGTACTTGACGGCCACGGGCGCCGCCAACAGCCCCTGATCGCTGCCGATCTGGTGCATCGGCACCTCGGGTTTGACGGCCAGCCGGTAGAAGCGGCCGTTGGCGCCGTTCAAGATGCGCAGCCGGTACTTGCGCGCTTCGACGTTCAGATACGGAAAGATCTTGCCGTTGACGAGCTGGGTCTCGCCGAAGAACTCCGGCACCCACGGGTGCTTGGGATCCGCGGCCACCGGGTAGCTTAACTGGCCGTCGCGGCCGATGTCGCGATCGAGGATCACCAGCGGTATCTCGTGATCGCCCTTGGGCAGATTGAGCGCGTCTTCCCCGGCATCGCGCACCACGTGCAGTCCGAGCAGGCCCGCATAGATGTTCAGGCGGTTGATGCCCATCGCGTGATCGTGATACCAGAGCAGCGCCGCCTCCTGATCGTTGGGGTAGCGGTAGCGGCGCGATTGTCCGGGAACGATCCAGTCCTCGGGCCAACCGTCGCTCTCGGGCGGAGTCTTGCCGCCATGCAGGTGCACCACGCCGCGCACTTCGGGAAGCGAAGCTTCCGCGCCGTGCAGCGAGTGATCGATGGGCAGGAAGTGCTTCTGCGGCAGCTCGTTCGCCCACTCCACCTCGAGCGCCTCCCCCTTGCGCGTCTCGAAGAGCGGCCCCGGAAACGAATCCCCGTAGCACCAGAGGCTGGTCCCCGGCAGGTCGCGATGCAGCTTCCTCGTGATCTGCCGCATCGCCATCCGATAGCTGGCCACCTCGCCGGGCTTGTGAGCGAGCGCTCGCGCGATCGGAATGCGCGGCAGCGGATCGACGAAGCGCGCCAGGGTGTCGGGATTCAAGTTGGGTGCGGCGGGCGCGAGCGCCGGCATGGGATGGGCGGACAGGCGCCGTGCGGCGAGGCCGGCCGCGGCCAGCGAGGAGCTTTTCAGGAACGTTCGGCGGCTGGTCACTTGAGCGGCAATGGTAGCTCAACAAAGACGAAGGGCGCGGGATGTCCCGCGCCCTTCGTTGCCTGGTCGAAGACGAGGCTTACCAGCCGCGGCGGCTAGTTTCCTCGCCGCTGTTCGGATCGAGGATCACCGGCTCCAGATTTTCCGGAAACTCGAAATTGAACATGTTGTTGATCGGGTTGGTCACCGTATCGAAGGATCCGGCGCCCAAGCGCGCACCCTTCAGCCAGTTGTCCTCCACGAAGCGCAGGATCGAGGACTGGTCGGTCATGGTGTGATCGACGAAGTTGCGCTTCGCCCAGGGCGAAATCACCAGGAGCGGCAGGCGCGGTCCGAAGCCGCAACGGCCCTGCGCGTGCTTGGTGGCAGGATTGATGCCGGGAAGCGCCGTGGATCCGTCGCCGCAGGCGCCCAAGCCCGAGAGCGCATCGGCGGAGGTGGTGGACTGATTCACGATCTGGCCCAACGCATGGTCGTACCAGCCGTCGGAGTCGTCATAGGCGATGACCACGGCGGTGGATTCCCAGTCGCGCTGCTTCTGCAGGAAGTTGATCACCTGCACCACGAAGGTCTGCTCATCGAGCGGATCCGAGTAGCCGGCATGGCCGTCCTGGTATCCGGGAGCCTTCAGGTACGACACCGACGGGAAGTTGCCGGCGCCCACCGCATCGTAGAAGTCCTGGATGTCGTACTGGTGATTTGCGCCGTCGCCGTTCTTGCCGATCTTCGCCACCGACGAGGGACGCGCGTGCGTCGGGTTCGCCGTCGAGGCGTAGTACTGGAACGGCTGGTGATGCGGAATGTAGTCCGCCTTCTGCGTCTTGGTCACCGTGGAGGTGGTGGAGCGCTTGCAGCCGGTGCTGCTGTTCGAGTTCACGGTGGCCAGATTGAAGCCGCCTTCGAAGAAGCCCCAGCTGACGTTCGCCGCGCTGAGAAGATCGCCGACGTTCTTGCCGCCGAACTGCACCAGCTCGCCCGAGGTGGTCGAGCACACATCGCCCACCGGGTCCGCATCGCTGTTGAGGGTGAGGCCGCCGTTGCCGTCGGAAATCGTCGAACCGCCGGGATTAAGGTCGGTGGTCACGCCATTGGTCTGGCCCGACACCAGGTTGATGGCGCCCGGGGTGGAGGGGCCGAAGTTGGTGTCGTAGGAGTTGTCGCTCATCGCAAAGTGCTGAGCGTAGTTCCATAAGGCGGTGACGGTGTTGCCGTCGTAATAGCCCATGGTAAGACCGGTGGTCGCGGTGATCGGGCTGCCGGCGGGCGGCGGTCCCGCGGTGCCGACGGAAACCGGAAAGGCATCCATCAAGCCGTGGTCGAAGGCCATCTGTTCGGGCGTGTAGTCATGATCCTGATCGGCGGTGGCCGCCTGGCTGCGGTCGAGGCGGAACGGGTTGGTGGCGCCCAGGCCGTTGGCCTTGTTGGCGGCATTCGGGTTGGCATTGAGCAGCGTGCCGGACAGGCCGTTCACGCTCGGGGTGCCGGGACGCGGATAGAACACCGGCTCGCCGGAATTGGCGGGGTTCGCAGCCCAGGGATAGGTGCCGAAGTAGTGATCGAAGGAGACGTTCTCCTGAAAGATCACCACCAGGTGCTTGATGGGCGTGGCCGTTCGCACGGAATTGGCGGAATTGGCATTGTCCGCAAAGGCCGGCGTCAGCACGGCGCAGGTGGCAACACCCGCAACGATGGCCGTGATGCTCTTGCGCAGAAACCCTGAATCTCGCATATCGCTCCCCTCTTGATGGCGCGTGTGAAGAAGAGCGACTTTTTAGCGCCGCAACATGAACGGGCGGTTACAGGCAGTGTCCTTTGTGGGTTACAGCGGCCGCGCACCGGACGCCAAGGGGCCCGCGAAAAGGGCCCCCCAGGGCACGTTTTCACATAATATCTCGGCAGTTTCCTCAGCCGAGAAGGCGGGTTTTTCCGCTACCCGAGAGCCTAAAACCCAGGTCACATTAAGCACTTATCGCACCGCAATAGGGACCTTTAAGCGGTTAGCCTACGGCCGATACCAGGATGTAGCGGATTCGACAGTTACATGGCATACACAGGGCTGACATTGGGCACCAGCGCCGCGCCCGCCCGGGTCGCGGCTGGCATCGGTGTGCTCGTCGGACTTGCCTGCCTCCTCGGTTGGATCTTAGACATCCGCACGCTCACGAGCCTGGTGCCGGGCGCGGTGGAGATGAAGGCCAATACGGCCCTCTGCTTTGTGCTCTGCGGCATCGCCCTGATGCTCCTCGCCGGCCACTCCAGCACCTCCGTCGAAGGCGCGGCGCGCGCGGCGGCGGTGTTCGCCGCCTGCATCGGCGTTGCGACCCTGGGGGAATATCTTTTCGGCTGGCAGTTGGGCATCGACGAACTGCTGTTCCATGACCGCGCGGGCGTCTACAACGTGATCCGCGGGCGCATGTCGCCCTATACCTCCACCGCCTTCGTGCTGCTGGGATTCGGCATCGCCGCGGTGCGCATCCGCCATCTCGACCGCGCCGCCCGCCTGGCGGCCGGCCTGGGCATGGCGGTGGGGATGGTGGCGCTGCTCGGCTATCTTTGGGACGCGCGCGAACTCACCACCGATCGGTGGCTTCCGCCGATCGCGCTCAACACCGGTATCTGCTTAGTCGCGCTCGGCGCCGGCGTGCTCATGACCCGCGAGCGCCTGGACGCTCCCAGCGCCGGCGCGGAACTGGCCGGCGTCGAAGTGCGCATATTGATCGGCTTCTTGGCCGCCACCCTGCTGCTGGTCTGCGGCGGCACCTTCACGTATCGCAACAGCGTGGTGTTCGCCACTTCCATCGAATGGATCGCCCACACGCAGCAGGTGCGCCTGACTCTGGCGGATCTGTACGGCTCGCTGGCGGGCGCCGAGGTCGCGCAACGCGACTACTTTCTCACCCGCGAACATGCCCTGCTCGAGGAGACGCAGCGCCTGCAGGATCGCGTGCGCACGAATCTGCCGGATCTGAACCGTCTCACCGCCGACAATGCCGCGCAGAGGGCGAACCTCGCGCAACTTCGCACCCTGGTCGACGAGCGCCTCGAGGTGCTGAACTCCGCGCTCGCCGCGTATCGCGACTACGGCATTCCCGCGGTGCGCGCCGTGCTCACCGTGTCGCGCACCGGAAGCACGGTGGAGGACGTGCGCGCCCAGGCGGATCGCATGGATGTGATCGAAGAGAAACTCCTGGAACTGCGCCGCGCGGAGGCGGCGCGCGTGCGATTCTCCACCCTGATTTCGCTGCTGGTCACCCTGGCGCTCGCCATCGGACTGTTCATCACCCTGTTTCGCGGCGTTCACCGCGAGATGTTCGCGCGGCGCAGCGCCGAGCGGGCGCTGCGCGACTCGGATCAGTACAACCGCAGCATCCTGGAAAGCTCGCCCGACTGCGTCTCGGTGTTGACCACCGGCGCGCACATCACCCAGATGAATCCGCAGGGCGTCGCGCTGCTCGGCTACAACGACGCGGCCGAGGTGGCCGGCAAGGACTGGTGCAGCTTCTGGGAGGGCGAGGACCGGCAGGCGGCACGCAGCGCCGTGCAGGCCGCGCGCAACGGCGACGAATCGCGCTTCTCGGGTCCCAGCACCACGCGGCAGGGCGTCGAGAAGTGGTGGGACGTGATCGTCATGCCGATCCGCAACTTCGGCGGCCAGCCGGAGCGGCTGCTGGCGGTGGCGCGCGACTCCACGGCGGTGAAGAACATCCAGGACAATCTCACCTCGGCCAACCAGTTCCTCGACTCGCTCATCGAGAACCTGCCCGTGATGATCGTGGTCAAGGACGCGGAGAACCTGCGCTTCGTGCGCCTGAACCGGGCGTTTGCCGATCTCATCGGCTATTCGCGCGAGGAGCTCATCGGGCGCACCGCCCACGAGCTGTTCTCGCAGGAAGAGGCCGACTTCGTGGTGGCCAAGGACCGCGAAGCGCTCGCCAAGCGCGGCCTGATCGACATCCCGCAGCAGTCGATCACCACGGCGAAGTTCGGGGTGCGCAACTTCCACACCATGAAGGTGCCGATCGGCGACGACCCCGAGAACCCGCGCTTCCTTCTCGCCATGTCGGTGGACATCACCGAGCGCATGCTCGCCGAGGATGCCATCTACAACCTCAACGAGGCTCTGGCGGGCAAAGCCGCGCAGCTCGAGTCCAGCAACCGGGAACTGGAGAGCTTCAGCTACTCCGTGTCGCACGATCTGCGCGCGCCGCTGCGGGCCATCGACGGCTTCGCCGAGATGCTGGAGGAGGATTACAAGGGCAAGTTCGACTCGGAGGGCGAGCGCTACCTGTCGGTGATCCGCCAGAACAGCCGCCGCATGGGCGCGCTGATCGACGACCTGCTGTCGTTTTCGCGCCTCGGGCGCCAGCCGGTGGCCCGCGCCGACGTCAACATGGAGTCCCTGGCGCGTGAAGTGGCGGACGAGGTGCTCAGCGTCGAGGCGGCCAATCCGCGCGTTGCGGGCGGCCGCCTGCCGCGCATCGACATCGGCCGGCTGCCGCCCGCCAAGGGCGACCGGACGCTGCTGCGGCAGGTATTCGTCAACCTGATCTCCAACGCGGTGAAGTACTCGAGCAAGACTGAACATCCCCACATCGAGGTCACCGCCACCCCGGCAGACTCCGAAACTCAATACCAGGTCCGCGACAACGGCTGTGGATTCAGTATGGACTACGTGCACAAGCTGTTTGGCGTGTTTCAACGCCTGCATCGCGCCGATGAGTTTGCGGGCACCGGCGTCGGGCTCGCGATCGTGCATCGTGTCGTAACGCGGCACGGAGGTCGGGTTTGGGCGGAAGGAAAAGTCAATGAAGGCGCGGTATTCTGTTTCGCGCTGCCCAGTTAGGAGTTCGCGATGAATGACTTCGAAGCGGTGGAGATCCTACTCGTCGAGGACAGCGACGCCGATGCGGAGCTCATCATGCGTGCCCTGCGCAAGGGCAACGTGGTCAATCGCGTGGTGCGGGTGCGCGACGGGGTCGAGGCCCTGGACTTCGTGTTCCGGAGCGGCAGCTTCAAGGACCGGGGCGCCGGCCAGCCGCGCCTGGTGCTGCTCGACTTGAAGATGCCGCGCATGGGCGGCATCGATGTGCTGCGCCGGATGAAGTCGGACGAAACCACCAAGACCATCCCCGTAGTGGTGCTCACCTCCTCGGCCGAGGCCCAGGACGTGCAGGAAAGTTACAAGCTCGGCGTCAACAGCTACCTGGTGAAGCCCGTGGCCTTCGCCGACTTCACCAGCGTCATCACCCAGACCGGCCTCTATTGGGCCGTCATGAACCGCATTCCGAACTGATGGACGAACCGATCAAAGTGCTGCTGGTCGAGGACCGCCCCGAGGATGCGGAGCTGTTGCTGCGCGAGATGCGCCTGCGCGGCCTGCGCATCAGCGCCAAACGCGTGGATTCCGGACCGGACTTCGAAGAGGCGCTGGAAAATTTCGCGCCCGATCTCATCCTCTCCGACTACACCATCCCGGGCTTCCACGGCACCGAAGCGCTGGAGATCGCCCTGCACCGGCGTCCCGACACGCCCTTCATCTTCGTCTCCGGCACCATCGGCGAGGAGCGCGCCATCCAGGCGTTGAAGCAGGGCGCGGTCGATTACGTGCTCAAGGACAACCGCGTGCGGCTGGTGCCGGCCATCGAGCGCGCCTTGAAGGAGGTCGAGCAGCGCGAGGCGAAGCGCTGGGCGCAGCGCGAACTCGAGGAGAGCGAAGAGCGCTTTCGCTTCGCCATGCACTTCTCCTCGGTGGGCATGGCATTGGTCGCCCCCGATGGCCGCTGGCTCGGCGTGAATCCCGCGCTCTGCGAGGTGGTGGGCTACTCCGAGGCCGAGCTGCTCGCCAGCGACATGCAGTCCATCACCTTTCCGGACGATCGCGAGCTCGATGACGTGCAGATCCAGGCCATGCTCAAACGAGCGGTCGAATCCTACCAGGCGAACAAGCGCTTCGTGCGCAAGGACGGCCAGGTGGTGTGGACCCAGCTGTCCGGATCCTTGGTCTGGCTGCAGAGCGGCGAGCCGCACTATTTCATCTACCAGATCCAGGACATCACCGACCGAGTCCAGGCCGAGCGGGCGCTGCGCGCCAGCGAGGAGCGTTTCCGCAGCATCGCCGAAGCCACCCAGGAGTGGATCTGGGAGATCGATGCGGACGGCCGCTACACCTTCTGCAGCCCCGCGGTGGAGTCGATCCTGGGCTACAAGCCCGACCAGCTGGTCGGCAAGAACTGGCTGGACATCGTCACCAGCGCCACCAAGCCCACGGTGGCGGACCTTTTGCGCCGCGGTCTCACCGAACGGCGCGGCTGGCGCGATCTGGTGCTGCATCTGAAGCACGCCGCCGGAGGCATCCGCTGGCTCGACAACAACGCCCTGCCCCTCACCGACTCGCACGGCACCGTGGTCGGTTACCGCGGCGTGGCGCGCGACATCACGCAGCGCCGGCTGCAGCAGGAGCGCATCGCGCGCTTGAGTCGCATCCAGGCAGTGCTCTCCGGCATCAATTCCACCATCGTGCGGGTGCGCGAGCGCCACGAACTGTTCAAGGAGGCCTGCCGCATCGCCGTGCAGCAGGGCGGCTTCCGCATGGCCTGGATCGGCACGGTGGCGAGCGAGACGCTCAAAGTCACGCCGCTGGTCTGGGACGGCTTCGAGCAGGGCTATCTCGCCGAGGCGAGCGCGTGGCTCGCCGAGCGCGCCGAGGATCCCACCGCGGTGGGCCGGGCGCTGCAGTCGAAGAAAATGGTGATCATCAACGACATCGAGGCCGATCCCACGGCGGCCTTGAAGCAGGAGGCGCTCGCGCGCGGCTTCCGCTCACAGATGGCGATGCCGCTGCTGGTGGGCGACGAGCCGGTGGGCATCCTGGTGCTGTTCGCCGCCGAGGCCGGATTCTTCGACTACGAGGAGCTGAAGCTGCTGAAGGATCTGGCCGGCGACATCTCCTTCGCGCTCGATTACATCGGCAAGGAAGAGCAGCTCACCTACGTCTCCTACTACGACACCCTCACCGGACTTGCGAACCGGCAGCTGTTCTTCGACCGCCTGGCCCAGGGCCTGAACGTGGCGCGCTCGGAGAAAAAAGAGCTGGCGGTGATGCTGATCGACCTCGAACGCTTCAAACGCGTCAACGACACCCTCGGCCGCTACGCCGGCGACCAGGTGCTGAAGGAACTCGCCGTGAGGCTCCGGCGCACCATCTCGGAATCGGCGACGCCGGCGCGGATCGGCGGCGATCACTTCGCGGTGGTGGTGCCGAACCTGCCGGGTCCGGCCATTGCGCGCTGGGTGGAGGAATGGATCGTCAACTCGTTCGCCGAACCCCTGATGGTCGACGACATCGAGCTGCGCACCACGGTGAAGATCGGCATCGCGCAATATCCGGCCGACGGCGAGGCGGCGGAAACGCTGTTCGTGAACGCCGAGGCGGCCTTGAAGCGCGCCAAGGAGCATCCCGAGCCCTACCTCTTCTACTCGCCGGAGATGAATGCGCGCGTCGCGCACCGCATGCGCCTCGAGAACAAACTGCGCAAGGCCGTGCAGCAGCGCGAGTTCGTGCTCTACTACCAGGTCAAGGTGGACATGGCGAGCCGCCACGTGCGCGGCCTGGAAGCCTTGATCCGCTGGCCAGACCCGGAAGTGGGGGTGGTATCGCCGCTCGAGTTCGTGCCGCTGCTCGAGGAAACCGGGATGATCGTCGAGGTGGGCCGCTGGGTGATCGAGCAGGCCGTCAGCGACATCAAACTATGGCGTTCCATGGGCCTCGCGGTGCCGCGCGTCGCGGTCAACGTCTCCGAAGTGCAGCTGCGCCAGCCGAATTTCGTGGCCACGGTGCTCGCGGCCTTGGGCTCGCCCCAGGATCACATCTCCGGCGTCGACATCGAAATCACCGAGTCGATGTTGGCGCAGAACACCGCCACCAACGTGCAGAAACTGCTGCAGCTGCGGGAGGCGGGGGTGCAGGTGTTCATGGACGATTTCGGCACCGGCTACTCGGGCCTGAGCCAGATCGCGCACCTGCCCTTGGATGCCCTGAAGATCGACAAGGCCTTCGTCGGCGGCATGTCCAACAGCGCCGAGCACATGGCCATCGTGTCGGCCATCATCAATCTGGCCCGCGCCTTAGGCATCAGGGTGGTCGCGGAGGGCGTCGAGACCGAAGAGCAGGCGGCGCGCCTGAAAACCTTGGGCTGCAATGAGGCGCAGGGCTATCTCTTCGGCCGGCCGCAGCCCGCCTCGGAGATCGTCAAGCAGCTCATTCCCGCGCACTAGTGGCGCAGGACCGATCCGCGCCGCGCGAGCTCCGCCTCGGCGCCGCCCGGCTCGCGATCGGTTCGCGGCCAGGGACCGGGCGCGTGGTACTGCACGCCTTCATGGTCGCCCAAGAGCTCCTCGATGGCCACCTGCAGCTGCGCCTGCGTGTAGGGCTTGGACAGGCGCGGCAGCCGCGCCTGATTGCAGGCCGGCACATCGGCGTAGCCGGTGACCAGAAGCACCGGCAGACCTTCGCGCTTGACGCGCACGCGGCTCGCGAGCTCGATGCCGGTCATGCCGGGCATGGCCTGATCGGTGATGAGCAGATCGAAGCTCTGCCCGGAATCCAAGATCTTGAGCGCGCGCTCGCCGCAGTTGGCCTCCACTACCGAGTGGCCGAGGTCGGTGAGCATGTCCACCGTGCTCATGGCGACCAACGGATCGTCGTCCACCACCAGGATCCGTGCCACGCGCTCCACCACGATGCGAAACCCATCCTCGTGCGGCGCCTCCGGAGGCGTCAACGCCGCCGGCAGGTACAAGGTGGCCACCGTGCCCTTGTTCAGTTCGCTCTTCAAATTGAGCGCGCCCCCCAGCTGCTTGGTGAGGCCATGGGTCATGGACAGCCCCAAGCCGGTGCCCTTTCCGGCGGGCTTGGTGGAGAAGAACGGTTCCACCGCCTTCGCCAGGGTTTCCGCGTCCATGCCGCAACCGGTGTCGGCGAGGCGCACCCGCAGGTAGCGCCCGGGCTTCAAGTCCGCGTGCCCGAGATGCTTCACGTCCTCGCAATCGACCTTGATGTCGATGGCGCCGCCCTCCGCCATGGCATCGCGCGCATTGATGGCGAGGTTCAAGATCGCAAGCTCCAGCTGATGCGGATCGACCTCGGCCGGCGGCAGTTCGTCGGCCACCGCGATGCTCAAGGCGATCTGCGGGCCGATGGAGCGCTGCAGGAGTTCCTGCATGCCTTCGATGAGGGTGCCAAGATCCGTCGACACGGTGCGCAGCTCCTGCTGGCGCGCGAAGGCGAGCATGCGCTGGGTGAGCGAGGCGCCGCGCGTGGCCGCCTGCATGGCCCCGTCGATCATGCGCCGCGTCGCCGGCTCGTCGGGCACGCGTTTGCGCAGGATCTGCAGGCTCCCCATGATGGCCATGAGCAGGTTGTTGAAATCGTGCGCGATGCCGCCGGTGAGCTGCCCCACGCTCTCCATTTTCTGCGCCTGCAACAGCTGCAGTTGGGTCTTCTCGCGGGTGGCCACCTCGGCGCGCAGCTGCGCGGTGCCCTGCTCGACGCGCTGCTCCAGGGTGCGCGTTAGATTGGAGAGCGCGGTGCGTTCGGCGGCGAGTTCGGCCATCAGGCGTTCGCGCTCGAGTTCCGCGATCTTGCGCGCGGTGATGTCGGAGGACACGCCGACGAAGCGGCTCACGCGGCCTTCCGGCTCTTTCAGGGCGCGCGCGCGCACGTCCACCCAGTGCTCGGTGCCGTCGGGCCAGTAGTTGCGGAACTCGCTGATGTAGTCCTTGCCCGATTGGATGGCCGCGGAGAGCTCCGCGAGGCGGTGCTGCTTCTCCTCGGAGTGGATCGAGGCCACCAGTTCCTCGAAGGACAGCGCTTGCTGCGACTCGCGCCCGAAATGCGCCCGCGAGGTCACGGAGGTGTCGAGGCGCAGGCTGTCGACCTCCAGGCTCCAGGCGCCGAGGCGCCCGGCGTTCAACGCGTGTTGCAGCTGCTGCTCGCGCTCGATGATTTCCTCGTGGCGCGAGCGGCCCTGGTACTGGCGGTGCCGGTTGCGCAGCGCGGCGCGCACCATGCTGTGAAGGGTCGCCGTGTGGAACGGGCGCTCGAGGAAATTGACGTTGCCCAGGACCCCTGCGATGCGCATGAGTTCGGGATCGCGACCCGGCAGCGCGCCGCGCAGGGTCAGGAGGATCACGGGCATGTCCGACCACTCGCCCTGATCGGCGAGAAATCCCGCGATGGGACGAAGATCGGTGTCGCGCAGCGCTTCTTCCGCGACGATGGCGAGCGCCGCGCCCTCGTAGAGCTCGAGGGCGAGCTTGGTGGCGTCCGGGCAGGCTTCCCCCACCACGCCGATGTCCTTCAGCAGCGTCTGCACCAGCTTGGCGTCGCGCCCGGTGGGCGCCAGCACCAGCGCCCGCGTCGCACAGAAGTGAAACAGGCTCATTGGATTTTGCCGGCGGCGATGCCGTTGCCGTTGCTGCGCGCCGAAATGATCGGCACGCCCGTAAGCACCCCTTGAAAGCCGCTCAGCGGCTCATCCACGCTGATGCCGCCCTCGCCGATCCGGTACTCGCGGATGCTGCTCTCGTGGGGACCGGTGCGCTTCTTGATGCAGGAGATGGCGCGCCGCACCTCGCCGTGCGCCTCGAAGTACCGCAAGAAAAGCACGGTGTCGGCGAGATAGGTGACATCCACCGGCGCGGTCATGCCGTGGCCGATGAAGCCGTGCTGCGCCATGGTGAGGAAGGTGGCGGCGCCCTGGCGGTTCAAGTACTGCAGCAGCTCGTGGATGTGCAGCACCAGGAATTTTTCCTCCGGCATCGCCGCCTGGTAGCCGTTGAGGCTGTCGATGATCACCGTCTTGATGGCTTCCTTGTCGACGATGTTGCGCACGCGGTGGGCAAACTCGCCGGGCGAGACCTCCGCGGCGTCGATCTGCACGATCTTCAGGTTGCCGCGATCGCGCTCACCCTCGAGATCAATGCCCAAGCCCTGCATGCGATCGAACAAGAGCCCGAGTTCCTCATCGAAGATAAAGAGCGCCGCCTTCTCGCCGCGCCTGATGGCCGACATCGCAAAGCTGTTCGCGATCAGCGATTTGCCGGTGCCGGCGGGCCCGATGATGAGCGTCGAGGAGCCGACCTCCACCCCGCCGCCCACCAGGGCGTCGAAGTTCTTGATGCCGGTGGGGATCTGGGTGCGCTCGAAGCGGGTGCGATGTTCGGCCGCAATCAGCCGCGGAAAGACGTTGAGCCCATCCTGGGTGATGCTGACATCGTGGTAGCCGCCGCTGTACTTGCGGCCGCGGTACTTCAATACCCGCAGCCGCCGCCGTTCGGCGCCGTAATCGGGCGTGAGCTGCTGCAGCTGCACGACGCCGTGGGCGATGCTGTGCACGGTCTTGTCGATGCTGTCCGTGGTCAGATCGTCGAGCAACAGCACCGTGGTCGAGAGCTGCGCGAAGCGATGCTTGATGGTGAGGATCTCGCGCCGGTAGCGCAGCGCGCTCTGCGCCAGGAGCCGGATCTCCGACAAGCTGTCGATGATGAGGCGCCGCGGCTTCACCGCATCGACCGCCTCGAAGATCTGCTTGGTGGCCTCGCCGAGTTCCAAGTCGGAGGCATAGAGCAGCGTCTGTTCCTGGCCGCCGCGGATGAGGCTTTCGGCGGGAATCAGTTCCCGGACGACGATGTTCGAGTCGAGCTGCCAGCCGTGGGACTGCGCCCCGGCGCGCAGTTCCGCCTCGGTTTCGGAAAGCGTGATGTACAGGCATTTCTCGCCCGCCGCGGCGCCCTCGCGCAGGAATTGCAGCGCAAGGGTGGTCTTGCCGCTGCCAGGTTCTCCTTCGAGCAGGAAAATGCCCCCGCGGGAAAAGCCTCCCGCGAGCACATCATCAAGACCCCAGATGCCGGTCTTGGATTGATTGTCGTCCCCATCTCGCATCAAGCTAACATTACAAAACTCCACACTTTTTAACCGCCAGCAAGTTCTTACCCCGATCCGCGTGTTGTCCTACATCGTTGACCTCGGCGCCGCACACCGGCTAGCCTAATCAGTTACCTCATTGGATATTCTTGGTACGGAAGCAAAATCCGGAGAGCGGCACAATTCCTTCGAAAATCAGGGCATTAGTCACGCGCCGACCCGCCATCCTGGGCGCGTTTCTATGCACCCTTTTAATCCTCGGTGCCTTCGCCTTCAGCGCCTGGCGGGCATCCAAACCCCGCCTCGCCCAGCTGCCGCCGCCCGCGCCCGTGAAGCAGATTCCTGAAGTTTCCGCTCCGGCGCCCGATGCGCCCATCGCCATAGAGGTGACCGTGGGCAAGAACGACACCCTCGATTTCATTTTCCGGCGCGCCTCGTTGAGTCTTTCCGACCTGGCCGCCATTCGCGCGCTGCCCGGCGCGCGCGCCGGGATGGATCAGCTCAAGGTGGGCGATCTGATCAGGCTCACGCATCGAAACGGCGACGTGCAGAGCCTTTCCAGAAAGGTGAGCGAGACCCAAACCTTGAACGTGGAGCGCGGTGCCAATGGCTTCGTGGCCAACATCACGGAGAATCCCCTGGACCTTCGCGTGCGCACCGCCACCGCCACCATCGACTCCTCGCTCTTCCAGGCGGCCGAGAGCGCCAAGATGTCCGATCCCATCGCCCTGAAGCTCGCCGCGGTGTTCGCCTGGGACATCGACTTCGTGCTCGATATCCGCCAAGGCGATCAATTCACGGTCGAATACCAGCAGGTGTATCAGGACGGCAAATACCTGCGCGACGGCGAGGTGCTGGCCGCCGAGTTCGTCAACAACGGCCATACCTACCGCACGGTGCGCTACGTGGGCGAGACGGGCCATCCGGGCTACTACACGCCGGACGGGCGCCCCATGCGCAAAGCCTTTCTGCGCGCGCCGGTGGACTTCACCCGCGTAAGCTCCGCCTTCAACCCGCACCGCCTGCACCCGATCTTGAACACCATCCGCGGCCACATGGGCACCGACTACGCAGCGCCCATCGGCACGCCGGTGCATGTGGCCGGCGATGGGCGGGTGAGCTTCGTGGGCGTCAAGGGCGGCTACGGCAACTGCATCATGGTGTCCCACGGCGGCAGCGTCGCCACGCTGTACGGACATTTGTCGCGCTTCGCGCGCGTCACCCGCGTGGGCGCGCGCGTCGATCAAGGCGAGGTCATCGGCTTCGTCGGCATGACGGGCCTCGCCACCGGTCCGCATCTGCATTACGAGTACCTGGTGAACGGCGTGCACAAGAACCCGCAGACCGTGCAGCTTCCGGGCGCGGAACCGTTGCGCGCCCAGGCGCTCGCCGAGTTTCATGAGCGCACCGCGGGGCTCCTCGCCACGCTGGTCAACGGCGCTCCCGGCGCCCCGCCCGGCCTGGTCGCAGGCGGCGGCCCGCCGGGCGCTTCCGCAGCGCCGGTCGCGGCTGCCGAGCCCGCCGCCATCCCGCTCGAGCTGCCGCGCGCCAAGAACGCCGCCGTGCGCTGATCATGGCGCTCTATCTCGGCTTGATCTCGGGGACCAGCATGGATGCGATCGACGCGGCGCTGGTCGATTTTTCGCAGGCTCAGCTCAAGGTGGTGGCCGCAAGCGCCACGCCCTACCCGAAAGCGCTCAAGGCGCGTCTCGGCACCCTCATCGACCATCCGGGCGAAGCAGCGCTCGATGAAATCGGCCAGCTCGACGTCGAGGTGGGCCGCGCCTTCGCTTCAGCCTCCAGCGCGCTTCTCAAGCAAGCCGGCATCGCGGCGGGCGAGGTGGCCGCCATCGGCAGTCACGGCCAGACCGTGCGCCACCGGCCCGACCTATCCGCGCCTTTCTCCTGGCAGATCGGCGATCCGAACGTGCTCACCGAAGCCACCGGCGTCACGGTGGTGGCCGACTTCAGGCGCCGCGATGTGGCCGCCGGCGGCCAGGGGGCGCCGCTCCTGCCGGTGTTCCACGATCAGGTGTTTCGCTCCGGCGCCGAGGACCGCGTCATCGGCAATTTGGGCGGCATCGCCAACGTGACCATCTTGAGAAGGGATGCCACCGTCACCGGTTTCGACACCGGCCCCGCCAACCGCCTGCTCGATGCCTGGATCGGCGAACACAAGCAGCAGGATTTCGACGCCGCCGGCGCCTGGGCGGCGAGCGGTGCCGTGGACGCCACGCTCTTGGCCGAGCTTAAGGAAGAACCGTATCTGAAGCTGCCGCCGCCCAAGAGCACCGGCCGCGAACTCTTTAACATGGCCTGGCTCAAGGCCAGGCTCGGCCTGTTCGAGCGGCGTCCCGAGGACGTCCAGGCCACCCTGCAGGAGTACACCGCCGAAACCGTGGTCGACGCGGTGAAACGCCATGCCCCGGGGGCAGCGCTCTACCTGTGCGGCGGTGGCGCCCACAACAAGGCCCTGATGGCCTCGATGGCGCGGCGCCTGGCCCCCAACAAGGTGGCCTCCACCGAGGCCTTGGGCCTCAATCCCGATTTCGTGGAGGCCATTGCCTTTGCCTGGTTCGCCAAGAACACCCTGGAGGGGCGCACTTCCAGCGCCGGCAGCGTCACCGGGGCGCGGGGGGCCCGGATTTTGGGCGGCGTGTATCGGTATGGGTAGGCCCATGAGGCCTAAAATGGCTGATTGTGACTCCCCTCAAGCTTCATGAAACTGTCACGGCCGTCCGGCCAAACTAGGCTATGAACGACGTCGACCTGCAAGTCCCGGCGCTTTATTTCAATCGGGAACTGTCGTTCCTCGAGTTCAACAACCGCGTGCTCGAGCAGGCCAAGGACGTGCGCATTCCGCTTCTGGAACGCGTCAAGTTCCTGTGCATTTCGTGCTCCAACCTCGACGAGTTCTTCGAGATCCGGGTCGCGAGCCTGAAAGAGCTGCACGAGGCGGGCGCCACCACCTCGGGT
The DNA here is from genome assembly GCA_036494165.1 of Steroidobacteraceae bacterium. Taxonomy (GTDB): domain Bacteria; phylum Pseudomonadota; class Gammaproteobacteria; order Steroidobacterales; family Steroidobacteraceae; genus Bog-1198. Next base: position 28,946 of record DASXOQ010000125.1, on the reverse strand, counting down.
CCCGACGGACGCTCGGTGCAGGAACAGCTGCGGGAAATCCGCGCCCGCACGGTGCGCCTGGTCGACGAGCAGTACCAGCTCTTGAACGAAGTGCTCATGCCGGAACTCGGGCAGAGCGGCATCGTGTTCGTCGAGCCGGAAACCTGGACCGAGGCGCAGGCCAGCTGGATCTCGGATTATTTTCATCGCGAAGTCGAGCCGGTGCTCTCGCCGCTGGCCCTGGATCCGGCGCGGCCGTTCCCCAAGGTCTTGAACAAGAGCTTGAATTTCGCCGTGGTGGTCGAGGGCGAGGACGGCTTCGGCCGCAACTCAGGCCTCGCGGTGGTGCAGGCGCCGCGCTCGCTGCCGCGGCTCATCCGGCTGCCGGATGAACTGGGCAACCGCACCTTCGTATTCTTGGGCACCATCGTCGAGGCCTACGTCGGCAAGCTCTTTGCCGGCATGCGCATGCGCGGCTGCTACCAGTTCCGCGTGACGCGCAACAGCGACCTGTTCGTCGAGCAGGAAGAAGTGGACGATCTGCTGCGCGCGGTGGAGGGCGAACTCGCCTCCCGCCGTTACGGCGATGCGGTGCGCCTGGAGACCGCGCACGACTGCCCGGACGACATCCTCACCTATCTGCTCGGCCAGTTCGCCCTGACGGCGGACGATCTCTACAAGGTGTCGGGTCCGGTGAACGTGAGCCGCCTGATGGCCCTCTACGACCTGGTGGACCGCTCCGAACTTAAGTACGCGCCGTTCGCGCCGAGCATTCCGGAGAAGCTCAAGCTCGGCAGCGACATCTTCTCCACCTTACGCGCCGGGGACGTGCTGCTGCATCATCCCTTCCAAGGCTTCCAGCCGGTCTCGGACTTCGTCAAGCAGGCCGCGAGCGATCCTGCCGTGCTCGCCATCAAGCAGACCCTCTACCGCACCGGTGTCGACTCCACCATCGTCTCGGCGCTCACCGAGGCCGCCGCGGCCGGCAAGGACGTCACGGTCATCATCGAGCTGCGCGCGCGTTTCGACGAGGAAGCCAACATCGAACTCGCGAACAAGCTGCAGGAGGCCGGCGCGCACGTCATGTACGGCGTCTTCGGCTACAAGACGCACGCCAAGCTGGTGATGGTGGTGCGCCGCGAAGAAAAGGGCCTGCGCCGCTACTGCCACCTGGGCACCGGCAACTACCACGCCAAGACCGCGCGCCTCTATACCGACTACGGCCTCCTGACGGCGGACGAAGCGATCGGCGAGGACATCCACGAAATGTTCCTGCAGCTCACCGGCCTCACCGCGGTGCCGAAGCTTCGCAAGCTCCTGCATGCGCCGTTCAGCCTGCATCAGGCGCTGCTCGCCAAGATCGAACGCGAAATCGAACATGCCCGCGCCGGCACCAAGGCGCACATCCAGGCCAAGCTGAACGCGCTCACCGAGCCGACGGTGATCCACTCGCTCTACCGCGCCTCGCGCGCCGGCGTCGAGGTCGATCTGATCATCCGCGGCATCTGCTGTTTGCGGCCCGGGGTGCCCGGGGTCTCCGAGCGCATCCGCGTGCGCTCCATCGTCGGGCGCTTCCTCGAACATTCGCGCGTCTACGCCTTCGAGAACGGCGGGCAGCGCGAGGTGTACTGCGCGAGCGCCGACTGGATGGACCGCAATTTATACCGGCGCGTCGAGGTGGCCTTCCCGGTGGAGGTCCCGGAGCTGCAGCACCGGGTGCTGGAGGACTTGAAGCTGTACCTGGACGACGACGTGCAGGCCTGGGTGCTCAACAGCGACGGCACCTACAGCCGCGCCGTCGGGGACAAGCAGATTTCGGCCCAGATGCGCCTCTTGAGCCAGTACGACGACCGCATCTCCCTGATCGAATAGCGATCAGGCGATGTTGAGCTTGAATCCCGCGTCCTTGAGATAACCCCGCTCCTGCTCGAGATCCTCGAGCGTCAAGGGGTGTTCCTTCTTCCAGCGCGACGGCAGGTCCAGCACCACGCTGCGGCCCTTGGCGGTGAGCTTCACCTCAGGCAGCGGCTGGGGACTTCTTCCCCGGTGCAGCAGCACCGCCAGTCGCAACAGCACCGTCATGAACTCCGCGTGCCGGTCCCACGGCGGCAGAAGGTCCTCCAGCGTGTCGGTGAAGAGCTGGCGGCGATGGCCGCCGACCAGGGCCGCGAGCAGCAGCTGCTCCTCGCGCGGAAATCCCGGCATGTCGGCGTGCTGCAGAAGATAGGCGCTGTGGCGGTGGTACTTGGAATGCGCGATGTCGAGTCCGGTCTCGTGCAGACGCGCCGCCCAGCGCAGGATAGACTCGGCGAGCGGATCCTCGAGCCCCCATTCGTTCTCGACCTGCTCGAGCAGGTTCACCACGGTGGCCTCGACCCGGCTCGCCTGCTCGGCATCCACGTGGTAGCGCTCTTCCATGGCGCGCACGCTGATGACGCGCGCATCCTCGTCGGTGTAGCGGCCCATCAGGTCGTAGAGCAGGCCCTCGCGCATCGCGCCCTCGGCGACCCGCATGCGGTCGATGCCGAAGTTCTCGACGATCTCGATGAGTATCGCGAGTCCCGCGGGGAACACCGGCGCGCGCTCGGCATCGACCTCCGGCAGCTCGAGCTCATCGATCTGGCCGGCCTCGATCACGCGCTTGGCGAGCGACTTGAGGTTCTCGAGCGTGATGTGCGGCGAATCCGGATACAGCGAGCGCAGCGTGTCGGCGATGACGCGCACGGTGCCGGAACTGCCGAAAGCCTGCAGCCAGCCCATCTTGCGATAGGCTTCCTGGATGGGTTCGAGCTCCATGCGCACCGCGGTGCGCGCGCGCTCGAAGCGCTTCTCGGTGATGCGCCCGTCGTCGAAACAGATGGTGGACAGGCCCACGCAGCCCACCGACAGGCTCTCCAGCAGATGCGGCGTGAAGCCCTCGCCGATCACCACCTCGGTGGAGCCGCCGCCGATGTCGACCACCAGGCGCTTGTCGGGGCTCATGGGGCTGGTGTGCGCCACGCCCGAATAGATGAGGCGCGCCTCTTCGAGCCCTGAAATGATCTCGATCGGATGGCCGAGCGCCGCGCGCGCGCGTTCCAGGAACCAGCGCTTGCGCTTGGCGTGCCTTAGCGCGTTGGTGCCCACCACGCGCACGCTGTCGGCGCGCACCGCCCGCAGCCGCTGGCCGAAGCGTTCCAGGCACCTGAGCGCCCGATCGGTGGCCGCATCGTCGAGCCGCCCGCTGTCGTGCACGCCGGCGGCGAGGCGCACCATTTCGCGTAAGCGGTCCAGGATCACCAGCTGGCCGTGCGAATAGCGCGCCACCACCATGTGGAAACTGTTGCTGCCCAGATCGACGGCAGCGAGCACATCGGGCACGAAGGCCCGGGGAGTGCTCATCGGCTCACCGAACGGGGCGCCCTTAGGCGGAGAAAGAGGAGCCGCAACCGCAGGTCGTCTTGGCGTTGGGGTTGCGAATCACGAACTGCGCGCCCTGCAGGTCTTCCTTGTAGTCGATCTCGGCGCCCATGAGGTACTGCGCGCTCATCGGGTCGATGAGCAGCTGCACTCCGGCGTTCTCCACGCAGAAGTCGCCCTCTTCCATGTTCTCGTCGAAGGTGAAGCCGTACTGGAAGCCCGAGCAGCCGCCCCCGGAGACGAATACCCGCAGTTTGAGGTTGGGGTTCGCCTCCTCCTTGATCAGTTCGCCCACCTTGCCGGCCGCGGCATCGGTGAACACCAGGACGTTCGGGGGCGGCGGCGGGGCGGTATTCAATACTTCGGGGGAGCTGCTCATGGGGGTCATTTTACTCGATCGGCGCGGGGTACTCCAAAACGGCCCCCTGCAATGCGACACGGGTTCATTTGTCCTTGGACTTCGCCTTGCGTTTATGGATCAATTTGCCATTAATTTGGGCGCCGACGGCGGTTTCAATGGTCAGGTAGTGAACCGAGCCCAAAACCTTGGCCTTGGGGCCCAATTCGACCCGGTCGAGCGCCTCGATGTCGCCCTTCACCACGCCGTTCAGGACGATGTTGGGCGCGCTGACCGAGCCCTCGATCAGGCCATGCTCGCTCACCGAGAGGACATCCTCGCCCGCGGCGGTGCATTTGACATTGCCGTTGATGGTGCCGTCCAGGTGAAATCCCCCGGCAAACTCCACATCCCCGTTGATGCGCGTCTTGGCCCCGATCAAGGTGTCGATCTTGGCGTTGTGATTATTCGACTTCGGTTTGAACATCTTGATCACCCTTCTCGCCGGTCTCCGTTTCGACCGACATGCCCTGTGCCTTCCATACGAATGCCTGCTTGAAACTGTGGCTCACGTCGCGGCCGCTGCGGATCTCGACGCCGATGCGGCTCGGCTCGAATCCCTGCGGCAGCACGATGGCCTCGTCGTACTCCTGAAAATACTTGAACGAGTATGCCAGGCTGAGGTGCTTGGTCGGTGAGACCTGCGCCAAGGTTAGCGAGGCGGGCTTGCCCGCCTGGGTGCCGTCCAGGCTCAAAGCCACGCTGCCGTTCACGTCCTTGTCGGACTTGCCGGTCTGCATGAGCACGAATTTCAGCTGGAACTGGCCGCTATTGGCCTGCGGCACGATCTGCATCTGCTGCACCTTGACGTGCACCAGCGAGTCCGGCTGCACCAGGCCGCGATAGAAGTTAAGGTCCTGGGTGAGGCGCGCAATCTGGCTCTGCATGTCGCCCAGGCTCTTCGAGACCAGGGCATAGCCTTCGCGGTCCGAGCGGCGCGCGACGTCGTCGGCTTCGAGCTTGCGCCGCTGCTCTTCGTTTTCGGCCTCGAGCTCGCGGATCCTGGAACTGGCCGCGAGCGCGCCGCGCACCGAATCCACCACGCGAAAACCGGCATCGTAGCGCCCGAGCTCGAAGGTGGCGTACAGGATGAACAATCCGCCCGCCGCGGCGCCGCCCCACACGAGCGCGCGGCGCCTCGGGGTGTAGGATCGGACCACCAGCTTGCCGAATGAATCAGCCACGGCGCTACGGTATCATCGACGGAGTTGCTAAGCGGATTTGAACATGTTGTTGTGGCTCAAGGCGGCTCATGTGTTCGGCGTCATTGCCTGGTTTGCGGGCCTGTTCTATCTGCCGCGCCTTTTCGTCTACCACGCCGAGGCCTCCGACAAGATCAGCCACGAGCGCTTCATCGTCATGGAACGCCGCCTGTACGTCATGATGAGCATCGGCGCGGCGCTCGCCATCGGCTTCGGAATCTGCATGATCCTCGCAGCTCCCGCGTATCTGTCGCAGCGCTGGCTCGAGGTGAAGCTTGTTCTGGTGGCGCTCCTCATCGCCTATCACCTGTACTGCGCCAAGCTCAAGGGCGACTTCGCGGCGAGGAGGAACTCGCGCAGCGCCAAGTGGTACCGGGGCTTCAACGAAGTGCCCTCGGTGCTCGCGATCGGCATCGTGATTCTGGCGGTGGTGAAGCCGTTCTGATCACGATGCGGCCTGCTTCACCTCCGGCCACCAGGCAGGATACGGCGGCAGCCCTTGCGGAAACATGTGCTTGCCGAGGTCGTGCAGCGCCCGCACGTACACGCGGCGCTTGAAGTAGACCACCTCGCGGACCGGGGTCCAGTAGTCCGCCCAGCGCCAGCGGTCGAATTCGGGAGCGGCGGTGTGATCGAAGCGCAGTTTCGACTCCTCGGCGAGCATCTTGAGCAGGAACCAGCGCTGCTTCTGTCCGATGCACCGGTCGCGCACGTACTGGCGCGGCAGCCGGTACCTGAGCCAGCCGCGCGTCGAACCCAGCACCTCGACGTCCTTCTGATCGAGACCGATCTCTTCCTTCAGTTCCCGGAACAGGGCCGCCTCCACCTGCTCGCCGCGGTTCACGCCGCCTTGCGGGAACTGCCAGCCGCGGCCGCCCACGCGTCCGCCCAGAAACACCTCGCCGTTGCCCCGCGTCAGCACAATGCCCACGTTGGCGCGAAATCCATCCCTGTCGATGTAGTCAATGCCCGGTTGCGTGGCCATGCCGGGCATTGTTCCATATCGAGGCGTGAATGTTTACCCGGCCCCGACCTGCACCCGGTTGCGGCCCATGGCCTTGGCGCGGTAAAGCGCGGCGTCGGCCTCGGCGATCAGCCGGTCGGCGAGCGCCTTCAAATCGGTTTCGTTGCGCCCGGGGGCGAGCGCCGCCACGCCCACCGATATGGTTAAATCGCGCACGATTTGCGAGCTGAGCGCGAAGGGCTCGTGCGCGATCACTTCGCGGATGCGCTCGGCCAGGCGCTTGGCCTCCTCCTGATTGGTCTCGGGCAGAAGGATGGCGAGCTCATCGCCGCCGAAGCGCGCGGCGGTGTCCATGCTGCGTATCTGGCCCTCCACCCGGTGCGCGATTTCCTTGAGCGCGCTGTCGCCGGCCAGATGCCCGTAGCCGTCGTTGATGCTCTTGAACTTGTCGATGTCGATCATCAGGCAGGCGATGCTGCCGCCGCGGCGCTGGGCGCGCGCCAGCTCCTCCTTGAGCCGCTGCTGCAGATAGCGGCGGTTGTGCCAGCCGGTGAGAAAATCCGTGATCCCGGCGCGCAGCAGGCGCGCGCGGTTGACCGCGTTCTCGATGCACACCGCGGCCACCGCGCCCAAGTGCGAGAGAAAATCCGTGGCGTGATGGCGGGTAAAGCGCGTGGCCTCGCGGCTGGCGAAACACAAGGCGCCGGTGGCGCGGTCCTTGCGCGGCAGCGGCAGCAGCGCCGCGCTCTTCAGGTTCGAGAAGCCCGGGAACAGCAGATGATGATCGGCCCCGACGAACGGACCGAGCCAGGGCTTGTGCAGGGCCGCGAGCTGCGGCGCGAGGCCGATCAGGCTGTCGACGAAGAAGATCTGCTTGAACTCCTCCGGCCGGTCGCCGCCGGCGATCAAGAGATGGCGGATCTCGTGCTGTGGATCCAGGAGCACCACGCTCACCGCATCCAGCGCATACGACTCGCGCAGGCCCTCGACCATGGCGTTCAACAGCTGCGGCAGGCTGTCGGCGCGCAGCAGCGAGAGTTCCCGCGCCTGGGTGCGCTTCAGGATGCTCTCGTTGTTGGCGGCCTCGGCGGTGAGTTCCAGGAGCTTTTTCTTCAGCTCCTCGTTCTCGAGCTTGAGGTCGTCGGTTTCGTTCATTTTGGCGGCTGGCGCGCGAAAGCGCGGTTTTCCAGATATTCGCGCCCGCGCGTCATCAGCGCCGAGAACTCCTTCGCATTCTTCGATTCCACCGCGCCGATGAGCCGCTGCACCGCGCCCTGCAGGGCCGCGAGCGACTCGCCGCCGTAGTCGTTCGCGCTCTGGATCTCGAAATACAGCTCGGGGCTCTCGGCCGCCACCTTGCTGGCAACATCGAGCTGCGCGTCGAAGGTGGTGCTGGAGAGTTTTGCGAGCCGCAGGGCCGCCTCGCCGGAATCGGCGAGCGCGGTGAAGAAGGCGATGTTGAGCGCATGGCTCAAGCCGAGCACGTAGGCGATCAGGCGGTCGTGCTCGTCCAAGTCCATCACCACGCGTTCGGCCATGGTGGAGGAGAAGATCTCCTGCGCCGCGGCGAGCGCCTCGGCATTGCCCAGGTCGATGAAGATCACGTGCCGGCCGGACAGAAGCTCCGTGTCCGGACCGAACATGGGATGGATGGAAGTCACCCGGCAACCGGCCTTGACCAGGGCGTCGAGCCCGGCGCGCAGCGGGGTCTTCAACGAACCTAGATCGAACACCAGGCCCGCGGGCTTCTTGCGCGCCAGCACCTTCAAGAGTTCCGCGGTGGCGCCCAACGGGGTCGCGAGCACGATCAGATCGAAATCCAAGGGATCGTTCTGCCAGTCCGCCACCCGGGCGAACTCGGGGGCGCCGGGATTGGGATCGGCGATCGCCACGCGAAATCCCTGGCTCGCCAGGAATTCGGCGAACCAGCCGCCCATCTTGCCGCGCCCGCCGATCACCAGCGCCCGCTTGCCGGTGCCGTGCGCCTGCGCGGCGAGGCGAAGATGTTCCTGGGTGGTGAGGGAGGAGCGGATCAGCTGGCGCAGCAGCGACTCGGCCAGATCCGGGGAGATTTTGAGGCGCTCAGCCTCGGTGCGGGCTCTCAGTATCACCTCGCGCTCGCGCGCATAGTCGCGGGTGGCGCGTCCCGTGGCCCGCTTCGCCTGCGCCACCTGCTCGCTCAACGCCTGGCGCCGCGCCACCAGTTCCAACAGCCGCGCATCGATGTCCGACAGCTCGGTTCTAAGTTCGTCGAGATTCATGGAAGCGGCCGGTCCCCGATTCTTGGTATCGGCTAACATTGTCTTATGAGCGGCGTGAAAAAGACATTTTGGACCGAAACCCTGCCCGAGCCCCTGCCCGGCAATCCCCTGAGCGTGCTGTCCCGCTGGCTGTCGCAGGCCAAGGACAATGCGCAGCAGCCGAATCCGAACGCCATGGTGCTCGCCACGGTGGATGCAGAGCACCGTCCCTCGGCGCGGGTGGTGCTGTGCAAGGAAATCCAGGTGGAGGCCGGCTACATCGTCTTCTACAGCAACTATCTGTCCAGAAAAGGCGGCGAGCTCGACGGCAATCCGCGCGCGGCCGCGGTGTTCCACTGGGACCACGTGCACCGCCAGGCGCGCATCGAGGGCACTGTCGAGAAGCTCTCGGCCGCCGACAGCGACGCCTATTTCGCCTCGCGCCCCTGGCAGAGCCGCTTAGGCGCCTGGGCGAGCCGGCAGAGCGAGCCGGTGGCCTCGCGCGGCGCGCTCGCCGAGGCGGTGGCGCGCGAGGCGAAGCGCTTCGGCATCCCCTACGCGGGGCCGGGCAGCGCGGAGCCCGAGGGCGAGCATGAGGTGCCGCGGCCGCCGCACTGGGGCGGCTACAAACTCATCGCCGATGCGGTGGAACTCTGGGTGGAGGGCGAGTTTCGCATCCACGACCGCGCCCGCTACACCCGCAAGGGCGCCGGCGCCGCCTGGAGCGCGACGCGGCTGCAGCCGTGAGCCGTTACTGAACGACTGATAAACAGTGGCGGGTGCGGGAAGACTCGTTATACTCGCGCCACGCTTTTCAAAGACTTCGGATGCAAGATGGCGCGCAACAGCCGCTACGATGTCCTGTTCGAACCGGTGCGCTTGGGTCCGGTGACCGCCCCCAACCGTTTCTATGCCGTGCCGCATGCCAGCGGCATGACCAACCGCATGCCGCGCATGCGGGCCGCGTTTCGAGGCACCAAGGCGGAGGGCGGCTGGGGCGTGGTGTGCAGCGGCTATGTCTCGGTGCATCCCTCGAGCGACGACTCGCCGCTGCCCTACGCGACGCTCTGGGATGAGAACGACATCCGCGCCCATGCGCTCATGACCGACGCGGTGCACGCGCACGGCGCGCTCGCCGGCGTCGAGCTCTGGCACGGCGGCGGCTCGGTGTCGAACAAGGTGAGCCGCCTGCCGCCCCTCTCGCCCTCGGGCATTTCCTGGATGGCGACGCACGTCGGCTTCATGGGCAATCAGCGCTCCAAGGCCATGGACAAGGCCGACATCAGGAATCTTCTGCAATGGCAGCGCGCCGCGGCCCTGAAGGCGAGGAGCGCGGGCTTCGACATCGTCTACGTCTACGCCGGCATGGGCTACCTGCCCTACGAATTCCTGCTGCCGGACTGGAATCTGCGCACCGACGAGTACGGCGGTTCGGCGCAGAACCGCGTGCGCCTGGTGCGCGAACTCTTGGAAGTGACCAAGGAAGCGGTGGGCAACACCTGCGCGGTGGCCTTGAGGATCAGTCTCGAGGAACTGCGCGGCCGGCCCAGCGACAATGCCGCCTCCGAAGCCCACGAGGTGGTGGGGCTGCTGGCAGAGGTGCCCGACCTCTGGGACGTGAAGATGGACTCGAGCCCGACTGACTGCGCCCCGTCGCGCTTCACGCCCGAGGGCAGTCACGAAGCGGTGATCGACTTCGTCAAGCAGGTGACCAAAAAGCCCGTGGTCGGGGTGGGCCGCTTTACCTCGCCCGACACCATGGTCTCGCAGATCAAGCGCGGCGTGCTCGATCTGATCGGCGCGGCGCGACCCTCGATCGCGGACCCCTTCCTGCCGTGGAAGATCGACCGGGGCTCCGAATCCGACATCCGCGAATGCATCGGCTGCAACATCTGCATTTCCAGCTGGCACGACAGCGTGCCGGTGCGTTGCACGCAAAATCCCACCATCGGCGAGGAATGGCGCCGCGGCTGGCATCCGGAACGCGTGGCCGCGGCCAAGAGCGAGGCGCACGTGCTGGTGGTGGGTTCGGGTCCTGCCGGGCTCGAGTGCGCGCTCACCCTCGCGCGGCGCGGCTACGTGGTCTCGCTCGCCGAGGCCGACGAGCAGTTCGGCGGACGGGTGCGCTTCGAGCGCACGCTGCCGGGGCTCTCGGCCTGGGGGCGGGTGCTCGACTGGCGGCTGGGACAATTGCAGAAGCTGGATCATGTCACCCTGTTCGCCGCCAACCGCCTGAGCGCTGAGGATATCCTCGGGCTGGAGCACGACCGGGTGGTGATCGCGACCGGCGCCCGCTGGACCCGCAGGCTGTACTCGGCGCTGGAGCTGCCGACGGCAGAACTCAAGAGCCCGAGGGTGTTCACCCCCGACGACATCGCCGCCGGCGTGCCGCTGGAAGGTCCGGTGGTGGTGTTCGATTTCGACAATTACTACATGGGCGGCGTCCTCGCCCAGTTCTTGAGGCGCACGCATCCCGAGGTGCACTACGTGACGCCCGCCGGCCACGCCTCGGCCTGGGGCATCATGACCAACGAGCAGCCGCAGGTGCATCGGGCGCTGGCGAGCGCCGGGATCAGCCTGCACACCCTGTCGCTGGTGAAGGATTTCGCCGCCGGCGAAGCGATTCTCGCCAACCTGTTCACCGGCGCCGAGTCGCGCCTGCGCTGCGGCGCGCTGGTGGTGGTGGGTGCCAGGGAGGCCAGGAGCGAGCTTTACGAGGAATTGATGGCGAGGGAGACGGACTTTGCCGCCGCCGGCATCGCCTCGGTGGTGCGCATCGGCGATGCCCTGGCGCCGGGCGCCATCGCGCATGCCGTGTACTCGGGGCATCGCTATGCCGAAGAACTGGATCAGGACGTAGAATCGCCCCTGTACCTGCGCGATGCGCCCATCATCGTCGACGAGCCGCGCATCTACCAGGAATGACCGCGGAGCTCTCGGAGAGAAATTCGGATGAGCACTGAAATTCAAACGATCCCCGGCCTCGAGCAGACGCTGCCCTCGAGCTGGTACCGGGACGCGCAATTCTTCAAGCTCGAGAAGGAAGCGATCTTCGCGCGCGAATGGATCTGCGTCGGGCGCGAGGAGGAACTCGCGGGCGCCGGCGAACACCGGCTCCTCTCGGTGCTCGGCGAGAGCATCCTCTTGGTGCGCAACCGTCAGGGGGTGCTGCGGGCCTTCTACAATGTGTGCCGGCACCGCGGCGCGCAGCTTTGCCGCGTCTCTGGCGCCTCGCCGACCCCGGGGCTCGCCGTGCAGGGCGGGGTGGTCGCGGGCCGCAGCATCGTCTGCCCCTACCACCAATGGGCCTACGATCTGGACGGCCGGCTCATCGTCGCGCCGCACCTGGGTGAAGCGAAGGGATTCGACAAGTCCAAGGTGTCGCTGTATCCGGTGGCGGTGGACAGCTGGGGCGGATTCATTTTCCTGAACCTCACGCCGGGCAACGCCAAGCCGCTCTTGGACCAGCTCGGCGAGATCCCGCTGCGCACCGAACGCTACCCGTTGAAGTCGTTGCGCATCGGGCATTCGATCCGCTACACCGTGCACGCCAACTGGAAATCCATCTGCGAGAACTACAACGAGTGCTACCACTGCGGCGGCGTGCACCCGGAACTGTGCGCGGTGGTGCCGGCGTTTCGGACTTCGGGCGGCGGCGGCCTCGACTGGTCGCGCGGCATTCCGCACCGCGACGGCGCCTACACCTTCACGCACACGGGCACCACGCAGCGCCGGCCGTTCCCCTCGCTCAACGAGGATGAACGCACGCGGCACAAGGGCGAGGTCATCTATCCCAACCTGTTCGTGAGCCTGGCCTGCGATCATGTGGCCGCCTTCATCCTGGAACCGAAATCGCCCGAACTCACCGAGATCGTGTGCCAGTTCCTGTTCGAACCCGAGGCGATCGCGGCGCGCGACTTCGACCCCAAGGACACGGTGGAATTCTGGGACATCACCAACCGCCAGGACTGGATCATCTGTGAATCGGTCCAGCGCGGCATGAGTTCCCGCGTGCATCAACACGGCTACTACGCGCCGATGGAAGACTACAGTCTGGACATCCGGCGCTACGTGAAGGATCGCTTGGGTCCCGAACTCGCGCGCGCGCCGGCCTAAAGCCGCGCGTGGGCGAGGTCTCCGGCATCTATTCGCTCACCCACCGCGTCCGCTGGCGCATTTACGCGCTGCTCTTCACCTTCGGATGCATAGCCTACTTCCAGAAGAGCGGCCTCACGGTCGCGGCCGAGCGCATGATGCCGGCCCTGCATTTGAGCCAGGTGCAGATCGGCTGGCTCGAGTGGTCGCTGATCTTAGGCTACACGCTGTTCCAGTTTCCGGGCGGCCTGTTGGGCCAGCGCTGGGGCACGCGCCTCACTTTCACCGTGATCAGCACCGTGGCCTTCTTCGGCACCGTGCTGACGCCGCTCGCCCCGGAAGCGCTGCAGGGAAGCGCGCTGTTCGTGGCGCTGTGCGCATTGCAATGCCTGGTCGGGGTGGCGCAGGGACCCATTTTCCCCGTGGGCGCGGGGATAGTCGAAGCCTGGTTTCCGCCCAAGAGCTGGGCGTTCGTGCAGGGCATGCAATCCTTGGGATTGGGATTCGCCTCGGCCTTGACGGCGCCGCTGGTGGCCTACCTCATGAGCACCGTCGGCTGGCAGCAGGCGCTGCTGTGGCCCGCCCTGCCCGCCGCCGGGGTGATCGTGCTCTGGGCATGGTATGCCCGGAATTCGCCGCGCGAACATCGCGGTGTGAGCGCCGAGGAACTCGTCGAAATCGGCGAGCGCCCGGCTGCCGAGGCGCGCCCTTTGAGCGTTTCGCGGGTGAAGAAGATCCTCGTCAACCGCTCGGTGCTGCTGCTCACCCTCTCCTACGTGTGCATGAACTACGTGTACTACCTGATCTCGTTCTGGTGCTTTCTATACCTGGTGCAGGAGCGCCACTTCAACGTGCTGGAAGGCGGGCTGCTGACCGCCGCGCCGCAGTTCGCCGCGGGCTTAGGCGCCGGCGTCGGCGGAAAGCTCGTGTCCATGGCCTGCTCGCGGTTCGGCGCCAGGCGCGGCTTTCGCCTGGTGCCGTTCCTGTCGTTGCCGAGCGCGGGGCTGCTGCTGATCGTGACGGTCGCGGTCGGCAACGCGTACCTCGCGGTGGCGGCACTCTCGCTCACTTATTTTCTGATCGAGCTCAACGAGGGCGCGTACTGGGGTACCACCATGTTCGTGGCGCGCGAGGAATGCATGGCGGCGACCGGGGTGCTCAACACCGGCGGCAATGTCGGCGGACTCATCGTCACGCCCATCGCCGCGGCGCTCTCCGGCGCCGGCCACTGGAGCCTGGTGTTCCTGATCGGCGCCGCGTTCGCCCTGGTGAGCGCGCTGCTCTGGTTCGGCATCGACGCCGACCAGCGCGTCGCGGCCGCATAGTTAGCGGTAGCGGTTCATCAGCTTGTCGAGCGCGGCCTTGCCGGGCGAGAGCTTCTCGAACGGAATGGCGTTCAAGGGGGTCTTGGCGGTCTTGTTGAGCTTGTGAAACTCGCTCGCGTCCGACTCGTCGATGTGGATGAGACCGGTGACATACTCGTTCTGCTTGAGCTTGGCCTCGATGTAGCCGTAGGCGGCGGATCGATCGGTGGGATCGTAGTCCGGATCCAGCTTGCGCAGCATCACCCGGCTGCCGTCGTGCAGGCTCACCGGCAGCGCCTCGCCCTCGGCGTAGTTCACCTTGATGGCCTCGGCGTGCGGCACGAAGTCCGCCTCGGTCACGGGCGAATAGTGCTCGCGCGTGAAGGTGTAGCTCTTGGTGGATCCCTCGTGATCGTTGAAGGTCACGCACGGCGAGAGCACGTCGATGAGCGCAAAGCCGTTGTGGCGCATGCCGGCCTGGATCAGCGGCACCAGCTGCTCCTTGTCGCCGGAGAAGCTGCGTGCGATGAAGGTGGCGCCCAGGGTGAGGGCCAGCAGCACCGGATCGATGGGCGGCGAGGAGTTGACCTCGCCCTTCTTCGCCTTGGTGCCGATGTCGGCCGATGCCGAGAACTGCCCCTTGGTGAGTCCGTACACGCCGTTGTTCTCGATGATGTACAGCATGTTGATGTTGCGGCGGATCGCATGGGTCAGCTGGCCCACGCCGATGGAGAGCGAATCGCCGTCGCCCGACACGCCCACGTAGGCGAGCGCGCGGTTGGCGGCGATCGCGCCGCTCGCGATCGAGGGCATACGGCCGTGCACCGAGTTGAAGCCGTGCGAGCCGGAGACGAAATAGGCGGTGGTCTTGGAGGAGCAGCCTATCCCCGAGAGCTTCACCAGCTGCTCGGGTTTCAGCGACAGCCCCCAGCAGGCCTCGACCATGGCGGCGGTCACCGAGTCGTGGCCGCAGCCGGCGCACAGCGTCGACATGGCCCCTTCGTACTGGCGCCGCGTCATGCCCAGATCGTTCACCGGCAGCGAGGGATGGGCGACCTTGGGTTTGTTGATGTACGACATGAGGACCTCTAACGCGTCACGGCCGTGAGGCGCGGCGCTTCGGCGAGTTTCGCCCGGATTTCATCGACGATGGGCTGCGCGGTCATCGGCAGGCCGCTGTAGCTCAAGATCGACACCAGCTTGGATTTCTCCACCTGGGTTTCGAGGATGAGCAGCGACTTCAATTGCGCGTCGCGGTTCTGTTCCACCACGAAGACGGTCTCGTGCGCCTTCAAGAAGGCTTCCACCTCGATGGTGAACGGGAAGGCCTTGACGCGCAGGTAATCCACCTCGATCTTCTGATGATTGAGCGTGTCGAGCGCCTCGCGCACGGCGCCGTCGCAGCTGCCCACCGAGAGGATACCGACCTTGGCATTGCCCTTGCCCAACGCCACCGGCTTGGGCACGTAGCGGGACGCGGTGGTGAACTTGCGGCGCAGCCGGTCGAGCACCACCTGGTACTCGGCCGCATCCTCGGTGTACACGCCCCACTGGTTGTGGCCCGAGCCGCGCGTGAAGTACGCGCCCTTGGAACTCACGCCGGGAATGGTGCGGTAGGGGATGCCGTCATCGTCGCGGTCGAGGTAGCGGTAGAATTTCTCCAGCTTGTCGACCTCTTCCTTGGAGAGCACCTTGCCGCGGTCGGGACGATACGCATCGTCCCACTTGAAATCCGGGCACATCCAGTCGTTCATGCCGATGTCCAGATCCGACAGCACGAACACCGGGGTCTGCAGACGCTCGGCCAGATCAAACGCCTGCACCGCCATGTAGAAGCACTCTTCCGGATTTGCCGGGAACAGGAGCACGTGCTTGGTGTCGCCGTGCGAGGCATAGGCGCAGAGCATGATGTCGGCCTGCTGCGTGCGGGTCGGCATGCCGGTCGAGGGCCCGACGCGCTGCACGTCGAAAATCACGCACGGCACCTCGGCATAGTAGGCAAGGCCCACGAACTCGTTCATGAGGGAAATGCCCGGGCCCGAGGTCGGCGTGAAGGCGCGCGCGCCGTTCCAGGCGGCGCCGATCGCCATGCCCACCGCCGCGAGTTCGTCCTCGGCCTGGATGATGGCGAAGTTGCGCTCGCCGGTCTGCGCATCGACGCGGTAGCGGTCGCAGAAGCCCTTGAAGGCGTCCATCAGCGAGGTCGACGGCGTGATCGGATACCAGGCCCCGACGGTGGCGCCGGCGAACACGCAGCCCAACCCCGCCGCGGTGTTGCCGTCCATCATGATGTGGCCGGCGGTCTTGTCCAGGTGCTCGACTCTCAGCGGCAGGGGCGAGTCGAGATTCGTCTTGACGTACTCGTAGCCCAATTTCAGCGCCTTGGAGTTCGACTCCAAAAGCTTGGGTTTCTTGCCGTAGCTCTCGTGCAGCAGGCTGTCGATGATCTTGAGGTCGACATCGAGCAGCGCTGCCAGCACGCCGGAATAGGCGATGTTCTTCAAGAGGATGCGGTTGCGCACGCCATCGAAGTTCTCGTTCACCATCTTGGCGAGCGGCACCGGTATGACGGTGATGTCGCCGCGCTGCAGGAGCGCGCTTCGCGGCCAGGTGGAGTCGTAGATGAGGTAGCCGCCGGATTTGACCTCGCGGATGTCGCGCGAGTAGGTCTCGGCGTTCATCGCCACCATGATGTCGACATGGCTGGCGCGCGCCGCGTAGCCGTCCTTGGTGACGCGGATTTCGTACCAGGTGGGCAAGCCTTGGATGTTGGACGGGAAGTAGTTCTTGCCGGTGACGGGAATGCCCATGCGGAAGATCGCCTTCATGATGAGCGAGTTGGCGCTCGCAGATCCCGTGCCGTTGACGTTGGCGAACTTGATGACGAAATCGTTGATGCGGACCTGATCCGCAGACGAACTAGGCATGGGCGCTACTCTCCTCATCCACGGCGTGCGGGATGCGGATCTCCGATTTCTGCATGTCCCACGCCGCCGTCGGGCAGCGCTCGGCGCAGAGTCCGCAATGCACGCAAACATCCTCGTCCTTGACCATTACCCGCTGCGTGCCGGGCAGCGGCGTCGACACGTAAAGCGGCTGGCTCGGGTTGCTGGACGGCGCGGTGAGCCGCGAGCGCAGATCCGCTTCATTGCCGTTCTTGGTGATGGTGAGACAGTCGACCGGGCAGATGTCGATGCAGGCGTCGCACTCGATGCACAGCTTCGCCGCGAACACCGTCTGCACGTCGCAATTCAGGCAGCGCTGCACTTCGAGCGCGGCTTCCTCGGCGTTGAAACCGAGTTCCACCTCGATATTGATCTTCTTGAAGCGCTCCACCAGGTTCACGTGCGGCACCAGGCGCCGCTCGATGCCGTTGTACTCGTTCTTGTAGGCCCACTCGTGGATGCCCATCTTGCGGCTCGAGAGCTTGACGCCGCGCGGCAGGCGCTGCGTCACGGGCTCCTGCTGGCAGAACTTGTGGATCGAGATGGCGGCCTGATGCCCGTGCTCCACCGACCAGATGATGTTCTTCGGGCCGAACGCCGCGTCGCCGCCGAAGAACACGTCGGGACGCGTCGATTGGAAGGTGACCTCGTCGACCTTGGGGACGTGCCATTTGTCGAACACGATGCCGGTCGAGTCCTCGATCCAGGGGAAGGCGTTCTCCTGGCCGATGGCCAGAATCACATCGTCGCAGGGTATGAACACATCGCCCAGGGAACGCTGCGCCTTGATGTCGCCGTTCTCGACGTCGTACTCGAGCTTCTCGAACGTCATGCCCGTGAGCTTGCCGTCCTTTATTACGAACGCCTTGGGCGCGTGGTTGATGACGATCTCGACCTTTTCCTGTTCCGCATCCTCCAGCTCCCACTCCGAGGCCTTGAAGAACTGGCGGGGCTTGCGCGCCATGACCTTGACGTCCTTGGCACCCAAGCGCAGCGAGGAGCGGCAGCAGTCCATCGCGGTGTTGCCGACGCCGATGATGAGAACCTTTTCGCCCACCTTGTCGATGTGCCCGAAGGCCACCGACTCGAGCCACGCGATGCCGATGTGGATGCGATCCGTGTCGTAGCGGCCGGGCAGTTCGAGCTCCTTGCCCTTGGGCGCGCCGGAGCCCACGAATACGGCATCGAAGCCGCCCTCCTCGAGAAGCTTCTGCATGCTCTTGATGGGCGAATTCAATTTGAGGTCCGCGCCCATGTCGACGATGTAGCCGATCTCCTCGTTGAGCACCTTGGCGGGCAGGCGGAACGCCGGGATATTGGTGCGCATCAAGCCGCCGGGCACGCCGTACTGCTCGAATATGGTGACTTCGTACCCCATCGGCAGCAGATCGTTCGCCACCGTCAGCGAGGCGGGCCCCGCGCCGATGCAGGCGATCTTCTTGCCGTTCTTGGTCGCCGGCGCCTTGGGCAGGCGTCCGCTGATGTCCTCGCGGTTGTCGGAGGCGACGCGTTTCAGGCGGCAGATCGCGACGGGTTTTTCCTCGATGCGGCCGCGGCGGCAGGCAGGCTCGCAGGGACGATCGCAGACGCGGCCCAAAATGCCGGGGAATACATTGGATTCGCGGTTCACCATGTAGGCTTCGGTGAACTCCCCCTGAGCGATGAGTCTTATGTACTCAGGAACGTCGGTGTGCGCGGGGCAGGCCCATTGGCAGTCTACAACTCTATGAAAGTAGTCAGGTTTCGATGTGTCGGTCGGCTCCATACTCGTGGCTTCGGTGCCCCCCTTGTGGCCAATGTTCAAGTATAACGACCTGTGGGCATCTTCCGGAGTTTTGGCAACAGAATGTAAGGAAACCAAGAGCCTTTCTTCGGCGCAGCGCAGATACTCTAACCAATTGATTTATATCGATATGAACCTTATTGATACCCACGAGGCGAGCTGTCCGTACTGCGGCGAAAGCATTAGCCTCACGCTGGATCTGTCCGTCGAGGAGCAGTCTTATATAGAAGACTGCTCGGTGTGCTGCCAGCCGATGGCGGTGACCTACAGCGTCAAGGACGGCGAGCTGGCGGAGCTCATCGTCGATGTGACCTGAAGTGGCGGTAAGGTCCAAAGCCCCGGCAGCGCCGGCGCGCCGCAGCGGCTGGCGCTCGCTGCGCATTCTCATTCTTCTTCTCATCCTGCTGGTGGTGGCCGCGAAGAGCTGGCAGGACCAATACTTGAGCCGGCGCTGGAACGTGCCGTTGTACGTCTCGATCTATCCGATCGCCGCGGACGATAGTCCCGTGACGCGGCGCTATCTCGACGGGCTCGATGCCGAACGCTTCAAGTCCATCGATGCTTTTTTCATCCGCGAAGCGGCGAAGTATCACCTTCGGATCGACGAGCCGTTCCGCACCCACTTGCGCGAGGAGCTGCATGAGCTGCCGCCGCAGCACGACCCGAGCGCCAGCGTGCTCTCGACCATGCTCTGGAGCCTGAAACTGCGCTACTGGGCCTGGCGGCACTCGGGCCACGTGCAGGGACCTGAAGACATCCGCGTGTTCGTGCTGTACGCGGACCCCGCGCTCACGCCCTCCGTGCCGCACTCCTTGGGATTGATGAAAGGGCTGATCGGTGTGGTGTACGCATTCGCGACGCCGCAGATGAACGAGGACAACGACGTCATCATCGCGCACGAGTTGCTGCACACCTTGGGCGCCACCGACAAGTACGACCCTGCGAGCAACGCGCCGATCTTTCCGATCGGCTACGGCGATCCGGAGCAGAAGCCGCTCTACCCGCAGCAGGTAGCCGAGATCATGGCCGGTAGGCTTGCCCTCGCGCCGGATCGGTTCGAACAGGCGGAGAGCTTGAACGAAGTGGTGGTGGGTCCGGCGACCGCGCTCGAGATCCGCTGGCCGCAGCATGCCAAACCGTAACGATCGGCGAGCCGGTCTTGAATTCGAAGCATCGGCAGCAACTTAGCCCTTCGTTGTCTTCTGTCAGCCCAGCGCGTCGAGCGTCACCTGGTGCATGGGGCCGTTGGTTGCCAACACGGTCGTTGATTTCAAGCCGAACGGTCCGCCGTCGAGCTGCGTGAATTTCCCGCCCGCTTCCATCACGATGGCGGCGCACGCCGAGACATCCAGAATGTTGATGTCGGTCTCGATGACCGCATCGATCTTGCCGGCGGCCAGGAGGTGATAGTGAAGAAAATCGCCATAGCCCCGGATGCGGTGGGAGCGCGCGATCATCTTGCCGTAGTTGATCCACTGCGAACCTAAGGCGAGGGATTTCATGTTGCCCACCGAGAAGGTGGACTCCTCCACGGTGTTCATCTGGCTGACGTGCAGGGGCTTGCCGTTCAGGTACGCGCCATGGCCTTTCTCCGCCCACGCCATTTCCCCGTAGATCGGAGCGCTCGAGACCCCCAGGATGATCTCGCCGCGCCGCATGAGACCGATCTGGGTCGAGAACATGGCGTATTCGCGCACGAACGCCTTGGTGCCGTCGATGGGATCAACCAGCCAGAGATATTCGGCGTCGGTGTGATGCGAACCGGTCTCCTCGCCGTAGAAGCCGTGGCTGGGAAAGCGCGATTCGATGATCTCGCGGATCGCGATCTCGCACTTGACGTCCGCCTCGGTGACCGGCGATTTATCTTCCTTGATGCGCACTTCAATATTGTGCTGATAGAGCGAGCGCGCGATCTCGGCGGCGCGTGCGGCGGCATCGAGCGCCGCTTGCAGTTCAGGGGACGGATTCATAGCCGCAAATGTAGCAAACCCCGTGCTAATCTCGCTCGATCTTCGAGGGGCAGACCATGGGCAATCGACTCAGCAAGATCTATACGCGCACCGGCGATGACGGCAGCACGGGCCTGGGCGACGGCTCGCGTGTCGCCAAGGAATCCTTACGGGTCGAGGCCTACGGCACGGTGGATGAGGCCAACAGTGCGTTGGGCGTGCTGCTGGCCGAAGAATTGCCGCCGGCGGTTCGCACCTGCCTCATCGAGGTGCAGCACGATCTTTTCGATCTCGGCGGGGAACTGTGCATCCCCGGCCACAAGATCGTAACCGCGGCAATGGTCGAGCGGCTGGAGTCGCAGCTCGACGGCTTCAACGAGGATCTGCCGCCCCTCAAGGATTTCATCCTGCCGGGCGGCGGCCGGGCTGGCGCGGCCTGTCATCTCGCCCGCGCCATTTGCCGACGGGCGGAACGGCGCTGCTGGTCGCTCGAGCGGGTGGACGAGGTGGGACCCGAAGCGCTGAAGTACTTGAACCGGCTGTCGGACCTGTTGTTCGTGATCGCACGCGTTCTGGCGCGGGCGCATCCCGGCGGCGAGGTGCTGTGGCAGCGTAATCGCGGCTAGGCCACGCTCGCCATCTTTTGCTTGATCTCGCTGCCCCAGGTCTGGTGCCAACGCTCGAGATCGGCGACCGCCAGCGGCCGGCAGAACAGGAATCCCTGCAGGTGATTGGCGCCGCGCGATCTCAAATACTGCCATTGCGCCTCGGTCTCGACCCCTTCCGCGACGGTGACGAGCCCGAGGCTCTTGGCCATGGCGATGATGGCATCCACCAGCGGCGTGTTGCCGCTTTGCGAAACGATGTCGCGCACGAACACGCGGTCGATCTTCAAGGTTTCGATCGGGAAGTGCCTCAAATAGGACAGCGAACTGTAACCGGTGCCGAAATCATCGAGCGCCGTGGCGACTCCCAGCGCCTTTAACGCCTTGACCGCCTTGCTCACCACCGCCGAGTACTCGATCAGCGCGCCCTCGGTGAACTCGAGCTCGATGAGGCGCGTATCGATGCCGGCGGCATCCACCGCCCTCGAAACACGTTCGACCAGGCTGCCATCCCGGAACTGCACACCGGAGACATTCACCGCGACCCGCCAGGGCGTGCCGGCATCCCGCCAGCGGCGTGCCTGGGCGCAGGACTCGCGCAACACCCAGTCGCCGATGTCCACGATCAGGCCGCTCTGTTCGGCGATGGGAATGAACTCGTCCGGCGACACGAAGCCGCGCGTCGGATTCCACCAGCGCAGCAACGCCTCGACCCCGTCCACCTGCATGTCCTCGATGCGCACGCGCGGCTGGTAGTTGAGCTTGAACTCGCCGCGGTCCAGGGCCTTGCGCAGGTCGGCCTCGATGGACAGGTGCTTGGCGGCGCGCGCGCTGATCGACTTCTTGAAGAATTCCACGCCGTTGGCGCCGGCCTTCTTGCCGTGATGCATGGCGGCATCCGCGTTCTTCAGCAGCATCTCGGCGGAGCTCGCGTCCGAAGGGAACAGGCTCACGCCCATGGTGACCGAGATCGGCAGTTCCTGCTGGGAAAAGACAAACGGGCGCGACAGCGCGCTCTGCAGGCGCCGCGCCACGACCTGCGCGGTGTCGGCATCTGCGATTCCGGGCAGCGCGAGCGAGAACTTGTCGCCGCCGGTGCGCGCCACCCAGTCGTTGATCTCGCCCTTGTCGCCGTTCGAGGGTTGGTTGTCGAGCGAGCGCTGATCGCGCAGGGATTGCTTCAAGCGGCTCCCGATCTCCTGCAGCAGCGCGTCGCCCGCCGAGTGACCCTGGGTGTCGTTGATGCGCGAGAAGTTGTCGATGTCAAGCATCAGCACGGCGATGCCGCGCCGGTGTTGTTCCGCCCATGCCACCTGCTGCTCGAGGATCTGCTGCAGACGCTGCCGGTTGGGAAGCCCCGTCAGAGGATCGAAGTACGCCAGATACCGCACCTTGGCCTCGCTGTCGCGCAGCTGGTCCTGCGTCTGCTTGGCGCGCACCAGGAACTTGACGCGCTCGGCAAGCAGCATGGGATTGATCCCCTTGGAGGAGAAGTCCGTGGCGCCCGCCGTGTAGGCGCGCTGCACCGATTCCATGTCATCGAGACTGGTTTGCATCAGGATGGGCACGTGGCGCATCTCGGGGCTTGCCCGCATGGCCTGGCAGACATCGAAGCCGCTCATTCCCGGCATCACCACGTCGAGCACCACGCAATCGGCGAAGTGCTGCCGCGACTGCGCCAGCGCACTCGGCCCGTCGCACGCGGTGATCACCTTGAAGCCGGCGATTTCGAGCGCGCTGCTCACCAACAGCCGCGCCCCCGGGTCGTCGTCGACGACCAGGATGGTGGCGGCATTTTCCGGGTGTTCCTTTTGCATGCAAACAGGTCCTCTAGGCCGCGCTCGGCGACTTCTCGCGCTTCAACGCGCTACAAAACTCTTGATACTCTTTGCGGATTCTCGAGAGCATTGGGATCGCGCGCGCGATGCCGCCCTCGCGCAGCAGCGTCTCGCATTCCCTGGTTAGCCCCGCCAGGCGCACGCCGCCGAGATTCGCGGTGCTCGACTTGAAGGTGTGCAGCGTCTCGGAAAGCGCCGCGAGCTCGCCCTTCTCCGCCGCCTTCTCGATGGCACCGAGCAGCGGCGGCGAGTGGCGCAGGTACAGCTCGATCATGGAATTGAGCAGCGCGGGACGCGCCAGCGCCGCGATATTGCGCAGCACCCCCGCGTCGATCAGCGGCGGCCGCGAGGAATCGCGGCGCTGTTTTTCCGGCAGCGCATTGAGCGCGAGCCAGCGCCTGAGAAGAGCGGCCAGCTGCTGCCGGGAGAACGGCTTGCTCAAGAAATCGTCCATCCCGGCCGCGAGACAGCGCTCGCGGTCCCCGTCCATGGCGTTCGCGGTGAGCGCGATGATGGGGATGCGGGCGCTCGCGGTCTGCTGCTCGCGACGGCGGATTTCGGCGGTGGCGGAAAGTCCATCCATCACCGGCATGTGGCAGTCCATGAACACGGCATCGTAGCTCTCGTTGTTCATGATATCGATCGCCAGCCAGCCGTTCTCCACCGCCTGCACGGTGCAGCCGATGCTCTCGAGCATGGCCTGTGCCACCTCACTGTTCACGGGATTGTCCTCGACCAGCAGCACCCTCGGCGCCTGGATGCGGGAGGCCGCCGTGGGCAGCACGAACGCACCGGTCTCGTCGCGCCAATCGGTGGGGCTGGAGATCGCCCGGGTGATGCAATTGAGCAGCTGCGAGCGGCGCAGCGGCTTGGTCAGGATGGCCGCGAACAACTGCGCGGCGCTCGATGTGCTGTCGTCATGGTCGCGGATGGTGAGCATGATGAGGCGCGTGGCAGCGTGGCGCGGCATGCTGCGGATAAGATGCGCCAGTTCGATCCCGGAGGTCCCCGCGAGCTCATCGTCGATCATGGCGAAATCGAAGCTCCCGCCCTCCTCGCTTCCCAACAGCTTGAGTGCCGAGTGGCTGTCGCCGAGCGCGGTCGCCTCGACGCCCCAGGAGGCCAGGTGCTGGCAGAGAATCTCGCGACTGGTGGCGTTGTCGTCGACGATGAGGGCTTTCAAACCCATGAGCCGCATGCGCGGCAGACGCGTGAAAGTGGGAGTGGCCTCCGCCACCGCCTCGAGCTTCAGCTCCAGCCAGAAGGTAGCGCCATGGCCGGGCTCGCTCGCGACGCCGATCTCACCGCCGAAAAGATGAGTGAGATCGCGGCAGATAGCCAGACCCAATCCGGTACCGCCGTACTTGCGGGTGGTGAACGAGTCTGCCTGGCTGAAGGCATCGAAAATATCCCGCTGCGCGGCCGGTTCGACGCCGATGCCGGTGTCGGTGACCTCGAAGCGCACCAGCGCTCCCCGACTCTTAACCCGCACCACCACCTCGCCCACTTCCGTGAACTTGATGGCATTGCCCAACAGGTTGATGAGGATCTGCCGCAGGCGCATGGGGTCGCTGCGGACCCGGGCGGGCACGTCGAGGTCCACGGCGCAGGATATCTCGAGTCCCTTGGCGTGCGCGCGCGCCGCGCAGATGTCGACCGCCTGCTCCACGGTCTCGCGTACGCCGAACTCGATGTTCTCGAGCTCGAGCTTGCCGGCCTCGACCTTGGAGAAGTCGAGGATGTCGTCGATGACCTGCAGCAGCGACTCGGCGGAATGCGAGATGGTCTCGGAAAGGTGGCGCTGCCGCGGGGTGAGTTCGGTGCCGCGCAGCAGTTCCGACATGCCCATGACGCCGTTCATGGGCGTGCGGATTTCGTGACTCATGCGCGCGAGGAATTCGCTCTTGGAGCTGTTGGCGCGCTCCGCGACCTCCTTGGCGAGGGTCACCTCGGTGATGGCGGCCTTAAGGTCGCGATTGGCGTTGGCGAGATTGGCCGTGCGCTCGGCGACCTGCTGCTCCAGATACTGCCGGTGACGCTCGAGATGGGCGTCGCGCTCACGGATCTGCGCGAGCATTTGATTGAAGCCGTCGAAGAGCGAGCCGATTTCGTCGTCGCAGCTGCGCTCCACCCGTAAGGTGAAGTCCTTTTCCGCCGAGACCCGCTTCATGGTGTGTGCGAGATGCACTATGGGATTGGAGATCTGCCGGTGCAGGCGCGCGGCAAGATAGCTCGCCACCACGATCGCGGCTGCGGCCGCGCCCAGCGTGATGACCGCATACAGGAGCCAGGTGGGATAGATCGCGCTGATCGGCACGACGGCGCGAAAATAGCCCACGGTCGCGCCGTCCCGCATCACCGGCGCGATCAGCTGGATGTTGCTGCCGATCAGTGCCAGCCGGCCCCTCTCGGGCATGCCGCGGAATAGCTCCGGCGCGCCCGCCCCGGCAGGTTCGACGCGTACGGCGCCGCCGTTGGCGTGATCGAAAACCGCGAGCTTCGCGCCCTTCGCGTCATACAGCTCGACCAGGCTGACCAGGGGATAGTCGCGCAGCACGCTTAAGTCGCGGACCGCCGCCTCCGGATGAGCGGAGCGCAGCGCCGTGATCGCCTCGACGGCGATGAAGCGCGCAAGATTCGCGCCGCGGCGATACATGTCCTGGCGCATCTCCATGACATTGGTCGCGACATGCATCGCGAGCGCGATGGCGAAGGTCGCTATCGCGGGGACCAGTATCACGAATCTTAATTTGCGCTCGATCGGGAGGTCCGCGAACCGGCGTATCAAGCTCCCTCCCTTCGGTAGGAACGAACCAATCAATCTCTCAAGCTTGGGTGTCGGCTTTTGCGGTGAAAACTTCGGGACGTGGAACGTGACGCCGTTCACGTTGCCCCCGATAGCAGGGCGGCCCTTACACGGCCTCTGCAATCAGCCGTCGGGCGAGGTTCCAGTCGAACGCGGGGCCGGGATCGGTCTTGCGGCCGGGCGCCACGTCGCTGTGGCCGACGATGCGATCCTTCGAGATCGAGGGATAGGCCCGGCATAGCGCCGCGATGGCCTCGGCCAGGGCCCGATACTGGGCGGCTTCGTAAGGTGTCTCGTCGGCGCCCTCGAGCTCGATGCCGATGGAAAAATCGTTGCAGGCCTCGCGCCCTTGATAACGCGACGCGCCGGCGTGCCAGGCCCGGTCAGTGAATTTTACATACTGCGTTATGGTCCCGGAGCGGCGGATCAGCAGGTGCGAGGACACGCGCACGGGTCCTATCTGTAGAAAATAAGGATGCGCATCGAGCGGCAGGACGTTGGTGAACAAGGCATCGATCCAGGGGCCGCCGAACTCGCCGGGCGGCAGGCTGATGCCGTGGACCACGATGAGATCCGGCGGCGCGTTACCAGGCCGCTCATCGAAGTTCGGCGAGGGCAGAAAATCGGCGCCTTGCAGAAGCGCGCTGTCCATATCGACCTGCATGAGGATAAGCATATGCGACAATCCCACTCTTATGTATGTCGACGCGCTTGAGACATTGCCGTGCGCTTGACGCGTCTGTACGTGGCGGAGCCCCTGCGCGAGGGAGCGCTCGTCGAACTGCCCAAGGACACCGCCGCGCACGTTGCCAAGGTGCTGCGGGCCCATGCGGGCGATCCGGTGAGCCTGTTCAATGGTGACGGGCAGGAACTCGCCGGGGTTATCGAAACGGTGCGCGGCAATCGCGTGTCGGTGCAGGTTGGGGCACGACTCGAGGTCGACGCCGAGTCGCCCCTCGCGACCACCCTGATCCAGTGCGTGCCGCGCGGCGACAGAATGGACTTCATCGTACAGAAAGCCACCGAGCTCGGCGTGCACCGCATCGTGCCGGTACTTTCGAAACGCAGCGTGGTGCGCCTGGACGGCGCGCAGGCGGCCGCCAAGCAGGCGCACTGGCAGGCGGTGGCGGTGAGCGCCTGCGAGCAGTCGGGCCGCACGCGCCTGCCGGTGGTTGAAACCCCGGTGGCACTGCTGAACCACCTCGGAAGTCTCGCTCCAGGGGGGTTGCGCCTGGTGCTCGATCCGTACGCGCAAGGCGAAGCGGCCGGGCTCGAAGCAGCCGCCGGCGCCGTCGACCTCGCGGTGGGGCCCGAAGGGGGTTTCGAGGCAGCCGAGCTCGAGGCCTTTGCGCTCGCGGGCTTTCGGGCGCTGAAGCTCGGACCGCGGATACTGCGGACCGAAACGGCCGCCATTGCAGGGCTGACCTATCTGCAGGCGATCTGGGGGGACCTGTCGGCATCCTCCTGCTAAACGTCGGGCTGCCGCGACGGTTGCCGGCGCCGGCGGTTGAGGTTTAATCGGATCCGGCGTGAAGCAGGAGGCGCATTTGAGGTTTTCGTTCTGGGTCTGCTGGTTGTTTCTGGGGGCACTTTCCGCCTGCGGCGGGGGCGGCGGCTCGGCCGGCAGCGGCTCGACTTCTTCGCCGCCGTCCCAGTCGGGTCCCAGCATCGTGACCCAGCCTGCCAACCAGTCCGCCGTGCTCGGACAAACCGCCACCTTCTCGGTGACGGCGAGCGGCTCATCGCTCAGCTATCAGTGGAACAAGAACGGCAGCGCGGTGAGCGGCGCGACCTCCGCCAGTTACACCACGCCCGCCACCGTCGATGGCGACAACGGCGCGAAGTTCACGGTGGTGGTCAGCAATAGCGGCGGCTCCGTGACGAGCGCCGCCGCCACGCTCACGGTGACGGCGGCATCGGGCAGCTCCGGCGTCGATGCGACCACTTACAAATACGATGTGAGCCGTTCCGGCGCGAACCTCGCCGAAACCCATCTCACGCTCACCAACGTCAACTCGAAGACCTTCGGCCTGTTGAGGAATTTGCGTGTCGACGGCAAGGTGGACGCGCAGCCCCTGTACGTGTCGCATCTGGCCGTGCTCGGCGGCACCCACAACGTGGTATTTGTCGCCACCGAGCACGACTCGGTCTACGCCTTCGATGCCGACAGCGGCAGCAACCTGTGGCAGGTATCGCTGCTCAAATCCGGCGAGTCCACCAGCGACGATCACGGCTGCAGCCAGGTCACCCCGGAGATCGGCATCACCTCGACGCCGGTGATCGACAAGAGCGCGGGCACGCATGGCACCCTGTTCGTCGTCGGGATGTCCAAGGATTCGGGCGGCAGCTATCACCAGCGGCTGCATGCTCTGGATCTAGCCACCGGCGCGGAGCTCTTGAGCGGACCGGTGGATGTCTCCGGCTCGGTGTCCACGCAGGGCGGCGGCAGCAACAGTTTCAGCGCCGGCCAGTACGAGGAGCGAGCGGCGCTGCTCCTGTCGGGCGGCACGGTGTATTTGAGCTTCACCTCGCATTGCGACTCCCCGCCTTATTCGGGCTGGGTGATGGCTTACGGCGAGAGTTCGCTGGCGCAAACCTCGCTGCTCAATGTCGGTTCCAACAGCAGCGCGGGGCCCGCGATCTGGATGTCCGGCGGAGGCCCTGCGGCGGACAGCGCGGGCAACGTCTACCTGCTCACCGCCAACGGCGCCTTCGAAACCACGCTCGATGCCAACGGCTTTCCCAATCTCGGCGACTTCGGCAACTCGTTCGTCAAGATCGGCAACAGCGGCGGGAAGATCTCGATCGTCGACTACTTCGCGCTCATGAACGAGGTGTCCGAATCCAATGGCGACATCGATCTGGGTTCCGGCGGCATCATGCTGCTCCCGGATCTTAAGGATTCGGGCGGCGCCACCCAGCACCTGATGGTCGGCGCCGGCAAGGACGGCAACGTCTACGTGGTGTCGCGGGACAATCTCGGCAAGTTCAACGCCAGCAAGAACAACATCTTTCAGCAAGCGACGGGGATCGTGCCGGGCGGTGTGTTCGCCACGCCGGCCTATTTCAACGGCACTGTGTACTACGGGGATCGGAGCGGCACGCTCAAAGCCTTTGCCGTGAGCAATGCCCTGCTCGCCACGCAGCCGTCCTCGCAGTCAACCACGCAATTCGCTTTTCCGGGCACGGCGCCGGCGATCTCGGCCAACGGCGCACAGAACGGCATCGTCTGGGCGCACGAGAATCTCTCCACCGCCGTGCTCCACGCCTACGATGCCAGCAATCTCGCCCATGAGATTTACAACAGCACGCAGGCGGCGAGCAACCGCGACGCCTTCGGCACGGGCAACAAGTTCATCACGCCCGTCATCGCCGACGGCAAGGTCATGGTGGGGACCACCAACAGCGTGGCGGTTTTCGGAATTCTCCCGTAGCTGAAC
>DASXOQ010000124.1:0-10590 GCA_036494165.1 Steroidobacteraceae bacterium | reverse complement strand
GCGCCCGGGTGTTCGATCAGCCACTGCGCGCTTTTCTCGTCGACGACGATGGGCAGCAGCCCGTTCTTCAATGAATTGCCGCGGAAGATATCCGCGATCTCGGTGCTGATGACGGCGCGAAAGCCATAGTCGAGCAGCGCCCAGGGAGCATGCTCTCGCGAGGAGCCGCAGCCAAAGTTGCGGCCGGCCACGAGCACCTGCGCGCCGCGAGCCTCGGGCTTGTTCAGCACGAACTCCGGATTCAAGTTGCCGCCGCTCGTATAGCGCCAGTCGGCGAACAGCTGTTTCCCAAGGCCCACCTTGGTGGTGGTGGTGAGAAAGCGCGCCGGTATGATCTGATCGGTATCGATGTTGGTGGACCCGATGACCACCGTCTTGGAACGGATGTGGTTAAAGGGAGCCATCAGAGCATCTCGCGGGGATCCGCAATCCGACCCCTCACGGCGCTTGCCGCCGCGGTGAAAGGACTGACCAGGAGGGTGCGGGCCCCGACGCCCTGCCGGCCCTCGAAGTTGCGGTTGCTGGTGCTGATCGAGTAGTGGCCCGCCTGCACCGTATCGCCGTTCATGCCGAGGCACATGGAGCAGCCAGACTCGCGCCAGTCGGCGCCGGCCGCCTTGAAGATGTCGGCATAGCCGGCCGCTTCCGCCTCGCGCTTGATCTCTTGCGATCCCGGCACGATCAGCAGATGCACGCCGGGGGCCACTTTCCGGCCTTTGAGAATATGGGCGGCCGCCTTGAGGTCGGTGAGTCTGCCATTGGTGCAGCTGCCGATGAACACGGTGTTCACGGGCTTGCCGAGCATCTCTTCGCCGCCGTGGAAGCCCATGTAGCGCATGGCCTTGTCGAACACGGCGTCACCGTCGCGCGGAATCGACCCGCCGATGGGCAGCACCATGCCGGGATGGGTGCCGTAGGTGACCATCGGCTCCAGGCCCGATGCGTCGATGTCGATGGAGGCATCGAATCTGGCACCCGCATCGCTCGCCAGCGGCCGCCAACGTGCCACCGCCTCATCCCAGGCGGCGCCCGTCGGGGCGCGCGGCCGACCCTTCAAGTAGGCGAAGGTAATATCATCGGGTGCGATCATGCCGGCTCGGGCGCCTGCCTCGATCGACATGTTGCACACCGTCATGCGCTCATCCATGGAGAGGGAACGGATGGTCGAGCCGCGGTATTCGAGCACGTAGCCCGTTCCGCCCGACACCCCGATCTTGCCGATGATGGCGAGAATCAAGTCCTTGGCGGTGACGCCTGGCTTTAATTGTCCCTCGACGTTGACCGCGAAGGTCTTCGCCTTTCGCTGCAGGAGTGATTGAGTGGCCAGCACATGCCCCACCTCGGTGGTGCCGATGCCGAAGGCCAGAGCGCCGAAGGCGCCATGGGTGCTGGTGTGGCTGTCGCCGCACACAATGGTCATGCCCGGCTGGGTGGCACCGAGTTCCGGGCTGATGACATGGACGATGCCGCGCCGCGCGTCGCGCAGACCGAACAGCTCCACGTCGAACGCCGCTGCATTGGTCTCGAGCTGCTTGACCTGCTGCGCGGCGGCATCCACCTTGATGGGGACGCGCCCGAACACCTGATCGCTCACCGTGGGCGTGGAGTGGTCCATGGTGGCGAGGGTACGGTCAGGTCGGCGCACCGGCAGGTTCAGCTGCTTCAACAGGCTGAAGGCCTGCGGCGAAGTGACCTCGTGGACGAGGTGAAGATCGATGTACAGGACCGCCGGGGTGTCGGGGGTCTCGGGCACCACCTCGTGCGCGCTCCAGACCTTGTCGTATAACGTGCGCGGCGACATCGGAAGGCTACGTCCGGGCGCTTTCCAACCAGGGCATGCGCGCACGCAGCTGCGCGCCGACCTTCTCGATCGGGTGTTTGAGATCGGCCTTCAGGAGCTTCGCGTATTTACGCCGGCCGGCCTTGTTCTCCGCGATCCACTGGCGGGCGAACTTGCCCTGTTGGATCTCGGCGAGAATCTTTTTCATCTCTTTCTTGGTGGCGCGGTTGACGATGCGCGGTCCGCGGGTCAGGTCGCCATACTTGGCGGTTTCGCTGATGAAGCGATGCATCTTGGTGATGCCGCCCTCATGCAGAAGGTCGACAATGAGTTTGAGCTCGTGCAGGCACTCGTAGTAGGCCACTGCCGGTTGATAGCCCGCTTCCACCAAGGTCTCGTATCCCTTGACCACCAGTTCCGTCGCACCACCGCACAAGACCGCCTGTTCGCCGAAAAGATCCGTTTCGGTCTCTTCTGCGAAGCTGGTTTCGAGCACGCCGCCGCGCGTTCCGCCGATGCCGTCGGCATAGGCCAGCGCCTTCGCCTTGGCTTTCTTCGAAACGTTCTGTGCGATCGCCAGAAGCGAGGGCACACCGCGGCCCTGCTGATATTGGCGGCGCACCAAGTCGCCAGGGCCCTTCGGGGCGATCAGCACCACGTCGAGGTCCTTGCGCGGTTTGATTTGCTTGAAATGGATGTTGAAGCCATGGGCGAACAGCAGCGTCGCGCCGGGTTCCAGATCGCTCTTCACGTCGGCGTACAACGCCTTCTGGGTAAGATCCGGCACCAGCATGGCCACGAGCTTCGCGCCCTTGACCGCCTGCTTGGGCTCCATAACTTTGAGGCCGTCCTTCTTCGCCTTGTTCCAGCTGTCTCCCTTGCGCACGCCGACGACGACGTCGTAGCCGCTGTCCCGCAGGTTCAACGCATGCGCGCGCCCCTGGCTACCGTAACCTAGCACCGCGATGCGCGCGCCGCGCAACGCCTTCCTGTCGACGTCTTTCTGGGAATACAACCGCATCGAAATCTCCTTGCCCTAAAATCGCGCCCCGCAAAACGCAAAGACCCCGCCTAAAGACACGTAGCCTCAAGCGGGGTCCTTAAGATTGCGCTGAAGCGCCGTTAACTAGCCGCAAATAGCACCATAGAATCTCATATCATGCAAGCTCCTCCACGGGGATCCGGATCATGACCAGCAACGCATCGTTGCCTCTTTGGCTGTTGTTCGAAGATGAAGTCGACGCGTGGCGCGCAACGCAGTCCGAAGCCGTCCGTCGATGGCTGAGCGAGCAGGGCTTCAAGGGCGAGCGCCATCGCGTTGCGCTCCTGCCTGGTGCAGACGGTGCTCTGCAATCCGCGGTGGGCGGGCTGGGCAAGCGACAGGGCGAGTTGTCCGTCTGGCATGGCGCGGGCTTTGCCGAGCGTTTGCCGGCGCGCCGTTTCCATCTGGCGCAAGAATTCTCAGCGCGCGATGCGACGCAGCTGGCGCTCGGCTTCGCTTATGGCCTGTACCGGTTCGAGCGCTATCGCGCCGTCAAGCATGAGGCCGCGCATCTGGAACTGCCGGCGAATGCCGATGCTCGATATGTGAGCAATGCAGCCGAGTCCTTGCGCATGGCCCGCGACTGGATCAACACCCCCGCCGGCGATTTCGGTCCCAAGGAACTGGCGCAAGCCGCGCGGCAGATTGCCGAACGCCATCGGGCAAGCTTCAGGGAGTGGTGTGGCGAGGAGTTGTTGCAGGATAACTTCCCCGCGATCCATGCAGTCGGTCGCGCGGCGGGCGAGCCGCCGCGATTGTTGCAGTTGCGGTGGTCGCCATCGGCAGCAGCGCCGCTCCCCACCGTGGCGCTCGTCGGTAAGGGCGTGTGCTTCGATAGCGGGGGACTCGACATCAAGCCGGCGGCAGGGATGCTGCTCATGAAGAAAGATATGGGCGGCGCGGCGGTGACGCTCGCGCTCGCCAACATGTTGATGGGTGCGCGCCTGAAGGCCAATCTGCACGTACTCATCCCGGCGGTTGAGAATGCCATTTCGGGGAATGCCTATAGGCCGGGCGATGTGCTCGCCACCCGCAAGGGCTTGAGCGTCGAGGTGGGCAATACGGATGCCGAGGGCCGCTTGGTTCTTTGCGATGCGTTGGCGCTTGCCGATGCCGAGCGCCCGGACTTCATCGCCGACTTTGCCACCCTCACGGGCGCCGCCCGCGTGGCCTTGGGTCCTGAGCTGCCTGCGCTTTTTGGGAACGACGACGCCGTGGTTGAGGACCTCGCACGCATCGCCGTTCAGCAACACGATCCGCTCTGGCCCATGCCGTTATGGGCGGCCTACGAGGATGAACTCTCCTCGAAAATCGCCGACCTCAATAATGTGTCGGCGTCTTCATTCGCAGGGGCCATATTCGGCGCATTGTTCTTGAAGCGTTTCGTCACCGAGTGCACGCGCTGGGTGCACATCGATCTTTATGCCTGGAATCCAAAAGACCGGCCGGGCCGCGGCGTCGGCGCCGAGCCGCAGGCAGTGCGGGCTCTTTATCACTATCTCATCGATCGTTATGGAACCGAAAGCTAATGAGCAGTAAGAGAAAGTCCTCGAAGGGCGTTGATCCGCGTCGTTATTCCCGTCTCGTGGTGGATGGTGCCAAGCAGTCACCCAGCCGCGCCATGCTGCGCGCGGTCGGTTTCGCGGATGAGGATTTCGAAAAGGCCCAGGTGGGTATTGCTTCCACCTGGAGCAATTTGACGCCCTGCAATATGCATATCGACGAGCTCGCGCGGAAAGCCGCGGACGGGGCGACGCGGGCGGGCGCCAAAGCCATCACCTTCAGCACCATCACTGTCTCCGATGGCATTTCCATGGGCACGCCGGGCATGCGCTACTCGCTGGTGTCGCGAGAAGTCATCGCCGATTCGATCGAAACCGTGGCGGGCGCCCAGGGGTTCGATGGACTGGTGGCCATTGGCGGGTGCGACAAGAACATTCCCGGCTGCATGATGGGCCTTGCGCGCTTGGATCGGCCAGCCATTTTTGTTTACGGCGGAACAATCCGGCCGGGTGCCGACAAACGCGACATCGTCTCGGTGTTTGAAGCCGTGGGCGGCCATGCGCGAGGCACGGTGAGCGAGCAACAGCTGAAGTTCGTCGAGCGCACGGCGATTCCGGGCCCCGGGTCGTGCGCCGGCATGTACACGGCCAACACTATGGCCTCGGCCGTCGAAGCGTTTGGCATGAGCCTGCCCAACAGCTCCGCTCAGGAGGCGGTCTCCGAGCACAAACGTGAGGACAGCGCGGGGGCGGGGGCCGCGGTTGTGCGCTTGATACAACAAGGGATCACGCCCCGGCAGATTATGACCCGAAAGGCTTTCGAGAATGCCGTCACCGTCGTGATCGCCTTGGGAGGCTCCACCAACGCCGTGCTTCATCTGCTGGCCATTGCTTCGTGCGTCGGCGTCAAGCTCCAGCTCGATGACTTCACCAGGATCGGCAAGCGCGTCCCGGTGCTCGCGGACCTTCGGCCGAGCGGCAAGTACTCGATGAGCGAACTCGTCGCCATCGGAGGGATCCAACCTCTTATGAATACCCTGCTGAAGGCGGGTTTGCTGCACGGCGATTGCCTGACCGTTACCGGCCGCAGTCTGGCCGAGAACTTATCGCAAGTCGCACCTTATCCATTGGACCAGCAGATCATAAGACCGCTGGCGGAGCCTATTAAAAAGGATAGTCACTTGGTTGTTCTGTACGGGAATCTTGCCCCGGACGGTGCGGTTGCAAAAATTACCGGCAAGGAAGGGCTGAGCTTCACCGGCAAAGCCCGCGTGTTCGACTCCGAGGAGAATGCGCTCGAGGGTATTTTGAACGGCAGAGTCAAGGCGGGGGATGTGGTCGTCATTCGTTATGAAGGACCCAAGGGCGGTCCTGGCATGCGCGAGATGCTCTCGCCGACCAGTGCCATCATGGGCAAAGGCTTGGGCGATCAGGTCGCATTGATAACCGATGGGCGGTTCTCCGGCGGCAGTCATGGTTTCGTGGTGGGACATATGTCACCCGAAGCGGCCGTCGGCGGCCCCTTGGCCTTGGTCAGGAATGGCGATGAAATCAGCATCGATGCCCAGCGCCGCGAGATTACGTTGCATGTCGCCGTTGCGGAATTGAAACGACGGCGGAAGGCTTGGAAAGCACCTAAACCCTATGCGAGCCGAGGCGCGTTGGCGAAGTATTCTCGCGAGGTCAGCAGTGCTTCCTTGGGCGCGGTCACCGACCTGTAAGGACTTCAATAGCTATTACTTAAGAGAAGGCCCGATGCCGATGTTTCATAGAGAACATTCTCGCTCATGACGTGCTTGCAGTTCGGGCGGTTTATGTGTCAGTCTCTTTACTCCACCGAAGGGAGCTTGAAGGGACGTTGCTGGGCAAGCTCAGCGCGATGACTCCCGGCGTGCGCAAAGCGCAAGATTAATTAGGGGTAGGCGTTTTAGACATATGTACAAGTACGAAGAGCCATCGATATTCTCAGGCAGACGCGGCGCGGCGCTCATCGCGGTAATTATTCTTCACGTCTTCATCGCCTGGGGATTTTATGCGGGTCTCGCGGGAAAGCTGGTTCAGAAAATCATCCCTCCCGTAGAAGTAGCCCAGATCGACAAACCCAAGACAGACGACAAACCCCCACCGCCTCCTCCCAAGCTTGAAGAAGTCAAGCCCTACGTGCCTCCGCCCGAGTTCGTGGATATCGAAGCGGCACCGCAGCCGACCAACGCAATCACCACCGTGACGAACGTTCAGCAAGCGCCGGCGCCGGTTGCCGCGCCGCCGCCGCCGAAGCCCGGTACGCCGATCCGCATGGATCCGAAGCATCCGCTGCACATCGGCGAGGAGTACTACCCCGATGCATCGAAGCGCGCCAATGAAGAGGGCCGCTGCATCGTGACCATCACGGTGGCCGCCGACGGTCGCATCAGCAACGAATCCATTCAGACGAGTTCGGGGTTCCCGCGCTTGGATGAAGCTTGTCTCAAGGGCGTGCATGGTCAGCGCATGCTGCCGGCCACTGAAGAAGGCAAGCCTGTGGAAAAGACGGTCAGCCTGCCGATCGTTTGGAAGCTCACCGGCAAATAGTCTGCGGGTTTCAATTTCAGTTACTAAGTACCCATCACCATCAAATAAGCTCCAGTAGAGGGAATCGGTCAATGCAAGTGCAAGATACAAACGTTGTTGATAACCCATATGGCATTCAACAGTTAATTCTTAACGGCAGCATCGTACAAAGGTCGATCCTCGCGATTTTGCTAATCATGTCCCTGCTTACTTGGTTCATCATGATCACCAAGTTCTTCGACCAGCGCCGTCAGCGCAAGCAGGCGATCGAGGCGGAGAGGGAGTTCTGGAACTCCTCCAGCCTCACCGATGCAATCGCCAAGCTAAAGGGCGGCGCCAATCCGTTCCGCGCGCTCGCCGAAACCGGCAAGCAGGCGTACGAGTATCACGAGGTCAATAAGACCCGCCTGTCGGCCGCCATCGGCACCAGCGAGTGGATCACCGAGTCCTTGCAGCGGACCGCCGACATGGTCACCACGCGCATGCAATCCGGCCTCCCGGTGCTCGCCTCGGTCGGTGCAACCGCGCCCTTCATTGGACTGCTTGGCACCGTCATCGGCATCTACAACGCCTTGATCGCGATCGGCGTTGCCGGCCAAGCCTCCATCGACAAGGTGGCGGGTCCCGTCGGTGAAGCGCTCATCATGACCGCCATCGGTCTGGCGGTCGCGGTGCCCGCGGTGCTCGGTTACAACATCCTTCTCCGCCGCAACAAGGCCGTGCAAGAGCGCGTGAGTCACTTCACGCACGAACTGCACGCCTACCTGATTGCCGGCGTGAAGATGGGTCTCGGCATGGAGAAGGCGCCGATATCGGTGGCCAAGCCCTCGCCGGCGGCTGCCCGCTAAGACGCAATAAGGACCATTCTTCATGGCACTCAGCGTTGGCGGCGAAGAAGAAGGCGACATGATGGCCGACATCAACGTCACGCCCTTAGTGGACGTGATGTTGGTGCTCCTCATCATCTTTATCATCACGATTCGCGTGATCATCCAGCAGGTCCCCGTGGAGCTACCGAAGGCCACCAACCTTCCTACGCAGACCAAGCCGGAGAACATCACCATCGCGATCGACAAGCAGGGCGACGTTTTTTGGAACACCAGGAAGCTCGGCAGCACCGATGAACTGAAGCAGATGTTGCGGTCCATCGTGCGAATTGAGCCGCAACCGGAGATCCACATCCGTGGCGACTCCAATGTGCGTTATCAGTTCGTCGGCCAGGTGCTGGCGGCAACCCAGCAGATCGGCATCAAGAAAGTGGCGTTCATCACCCAGCCGGACCATTTCGGTCCGGATGTGGACTAGGAGTTTCTTCCATGGCAATGAGTGCAGGTGCCTCCGAAGGGCCCATGTCCGAAATCAACATGACGCCGC
Source organism: Steroidobacteraceae bacterium (assembly GCA_036494165.1). Lineage (GTDB taxonomy): Bacteria > Pseudomonadota > Gammaproteobacteria > Steroidobacterales > Steroidobacteraceae > Bog-1198. The sequence goes on along the minus strand of DASXOQ010000124.1, from coordinate 2,342 downwards.
TGATCGACGTCATGTTGGTGTTGTTGATCATCTTCATCATCACGATTCCCTCGCAGACGCATGCGGTCAAGATCGACAACCCGCAAAATGCCAACCCGCCGCCCCCGACGACCCCGCCGGAAATCATCAATCTCTCGATTGACTTCGACGGCACGCTGTTGTGGAACGGTACGGCTGTGAACCGGACGACCATGCAAGGTTACATCAGCGAAGAAGCGACGCACGTTCCGCAACCCGAGGTGCACATCGCGGTCGACAAGTTTGCCAAGTACGAAATTGTCGCCCAGACCCTCGCGGATCTGCAGCATCGTGGTTTGAAGAAACTAGGTTTCGTTAACAACGACTATTTCTAAGTAGGTATCCCCAGGTGGTATTGCGGCGCGTCAGCCCTCACACCGAGGGTTGGCGCGCCGTTTATTTCAGCTCTTTCATCACCTGAGCGCTTGCCAAGCCTTAAAATATATTCGAGAACTGAAAAAGAGGTTTGCTAATGAGTCATTCGATTTCCCGGCATGGTGCCGCGTTTTCTTGGGTGGGTCATGTGAGCTTGGGCGCCGTATTGGTGCTCGTCTGCGCCCTGGCCAGTCCGCCGCGTGCCATCGCCGCCGACAAAAAAGAGCAGCAGATCAGTCACACCATCGGTAAGGAAATCGATGCGGCTCAAAAGGCCATGAAGGCAAATCAGTGGGCGGACGTGATCAAGAATCTGGAAGCGGCCGAGGGCAAGTCCGGTCTCACCACCTTCGACAAGAAGACCATTTACGACTTCAAGGGCTTCGCCTACATCAAGCTGCAGAAGTACAAGGAAGCGGAGGCGGCTTACGAGCAGGCCATCGCCACCGGCGGCTACACGCCGGAAGAGTCCACCAAGACCACCAAGATGCTGTTCCAGCTGGCCGCCCAGAACCAGCAGTATGCGAAGGCAGTCGAATACGGCAAGACGGCCACCGAGCAGCCGGGCGCGGTGCCCAACGATTTTTTGATCATGGAGCAGCTCTACTACCAGCAAAAAGACTGCAAGAGCGCGCAGGCCTGGGGCGACAAGGCAATCGCGGCCTATAAGAAGAGCGGCGAGGCGCCGAAGGAAGTTCTCTACCAGATCAAGCTGCAGTGCGCGAGCGACAATCAGGACAATCCGGCGGTGCTGGCGAACCTCTATGAACTGGTGCGTCTCACCAACAAGACCCAGTACTGGAACAACCTGATCCGCATCGAGCGCCAGGATGAGCGCGACGACAAGAACCTGCTCATGATCTATCGAGTCATGTACGACACCAATTCCATGCAAGCGGATACCGACTTCATCGAAATGGCGCAGCTTCTCGGCGATGCGGGCCTGCCGGGCGAGGCGGCCGCGGTGCTCGACAAGGCTTCGAGCTCGGGCGTCCTCAAGGATGAACACAAGGAGCGCACCAATCGCCTGATGACGGCGCTGAAGACCCGCGCGGACACCGACAAGAAATCACTGCCCTCGCAGGATGCCGAAGCGGCCAAGAATGCCGCCGGCGAGCTGTCCGTGAAGGTGGGCGAGGTGCACTTCGGTTTCGGCGACTATGCCGGCGCCTCGAACCTGATCAATCAGGGTCTGCAGAAGGGTCAGGTCAAGTCCCTGGCGGAGGCCGATGTGTATCTGGGCCGCGCGCTCGCCGCGCAGAAGAACTACCCGGATGCCAAGAAGGCTTTTTCGCAGCTGAAGAGCGCGCCGAACGTCAGCCCGCGCGTGCTCAAGCTGTGGGAACTGTACGCGGACAAGCTGGGCTCGGCCCAGGGCTAAGGCACACACATGGCAATCAAAGCAGGCGAGAAGATGCCGGAAGGCGCCTTCACCCAGATGACCAAGGACGGTCCGCAAAAGCTCACCACGGAGCAGCTGTTCAACGGCAAGACCTTGGTGCTGTTTTCGGTGCCCGGCGCATTCACGCCCACCTGCGATGCCAAGCATCTGCCGGGGTTTGTGGATCTTGCGGATCAGATCAAGTCTAAGGGCGTCGACACCATCGCCTGCACGGCGGTCAACGACGTGTTCGTGATGAACGCGTGGGGCAAGCACGGCAACGTCGGCGACAAGATCCTGATGCTGGCGGACGGCAACGGCACCTATGTCAAGGCCTTGGGGCTGGAACTCGACGGCAGCAAGTTCGGCATGGGAACGCGCGGCCAGCGCTTCGCGATCATCGTGAAGAACGGCGTGGCAAGCTCTGTGCACGTGGAAGCGCCGGGCGAATTCAAAGTTTCCTCCGCCGACAGCGTGCTCAAACAGCTTTAAGCGCCTTGCTGGCGCTGAAAGCGACACCGCCGTCCTTTAACCCTGGCGAAGGCGAGAGGATCGCCCGCGATCTGTT
>DASXOQ010000123.1:0-128648 GCA_036494165.1 Steroidobacteraceae bacterium | reverse complement strand
AGTCCGAGTTGGCGATGGTGATGCGTCCCAGGGGCGCCCTGCCGATGACGTTGGGTCGCTGATTTTCAGGGCCGTCCGGATCGAAGAGCGGGTTGTACTCGGGCGCATAGCCGTGCGGCCAGCGATTGACCGTGATGGCCCTGATGTCGGCGGCCGCATCGAATCCGCCGGCACCGAGCATCCGGTTCAGCTGATCGCGGATGTTGCGCTCGAAGGTCTCGAAGCTGGTGGCGAGCAGTTCGGCGCGCCCGGCGCGGTTCTGTTCGTGCTCGGGAAGTCCGGCCTTGCAGGGGGTGCGTACCATGTGGATTGCGATCGGCTCGTCCGGCGTGCGGGCGCTGCGGTAGGCACCGATGTTGACGTTCGGCGTTAAGCGAAAGCCCGGAAAATACGATCCGGGCGCATAAACGGCGTGCAAATTGAGCCGATCGAAGGCGCGCCAGTTGCGCAGGATCACGCTGGTGTACACCAGCGGCGCCTTGACCAATTCGTGCAGCGCCGCTTTCTGCCCTTGGGGAAGCTCCGGGCACAGATACGGAATCATCATGTTGTAACAAGCGAGCACGACGCCTTTGCCGCGCACGGTGAACGAACGGCCAGCCCGTTCGTAGGTGACTTCGATGGGCGAGTTCTGCGGTTCGCCAAGGTGGCGGACGCGGACCACGGTGCTGTTGAGCCTGAGGCGTACCGGATTGCCGGCATGATCGAGCTCGGCATAGTTGGCGCGTGCCGTGACAAGCTGTTCGACACCTTGCCCCGGAATCGCGCGCGGGATGAGATCGCGCACCAGGGAGCGGGCGATGGTGGCATTGCCGTCCGGAAAATGCAGATGCAAGGAGCCGCCGGTGTCGTGATAGCCGGCGGCCGTCGGGCCCATGCGGTGTATGGAACCCTTCGGCAGCTTCAGGCCCTGGAATCCGGGGAAACCGAATCCCCAGCAATCGATTGCCGAGACCGCATCGCTACCCACGCCCCATTCGCTCATGGTGCGGGCGTGGTAGAACTTGAGCACGGTCGGGTCGACCTGAGCGAGATCGCGCAGGTACGCCTCGTAGCTCATGCGAGAAAGGCGGTCCTTCTTCTCGGCCGCGGACAGTCCCGGTAGATAGTCGTCCATGCCTTCCTGCAGGCGCACCATCTGCTCGCGCGCCCGATCATCGAGCGGGGCGTGTTGCAAATGTTCGGCAAGGCTTTTGTCCGGCGTGGCCACCACCAGTTTGTCGGCGCCGAAGGTTTCGCGGTCGAAAAAGTAGCCGCTCGCCATGCCGCGTTGCTCGTAGAACTTGAGCTTCTGGGTGCGCTTGGCGAGGGAGGCGACATTTATGCCTAAGGCTTCGAGGAGGCCCGCGGCCACTTTGCTGTAGGGACGCGGGCTGTCGATTTCCAGGGTGCCCCCGTTCATGAGCACCAGTCGGTTGTCGATGTGGAATTCGTTGCGTTTGGCGTGACCGCCGAAATCGTCGTGATTGTCGAGGAGCAGGATGCGGCTGCGTTTTAAAGTGGCGGTTCTGTAGAAGTGGGCGGCGGACAAGCCGCTGATGCCGGCGCCGACCACGATCAGATCGTACTGCTCGCCCGTGTCTGTGGGGGCGGGCACCGGCTGCCCGTCGCGCAAGGCATGTGCGGCCTCGAACGATCCCGGGTGACTGCCGCGCATACCGGTCAGGGTGGGCGGGTAGTAAGCGGCGGCATCCTGGGCGGCAAGATCGCCGCTTTCTGCCGCCAGCAGCGGCCCTGAGGCCGCTGCCGTGGTGAGAAGGGCCACGCCGTTCAGAAAGTCGCGGCGGGTAATGGGCTCATGCATCCCGAGCGAATGGTCGGTTTCAGAGGTCTTTTTTAAAGTCACTTGTCAGCTCCCTAAGACTGTATATAATGCCAGTCACTGTCTACATATACAGGTGATGCATGTCGGACCTCACGCCTCGGCAAACGCAGATCTTAAGACTCATCCAAGATGCGATTGCGGACAGCGGCATGCCGCCTACGCGCGCGGAAATTGCGCGCACTCTCGGATTCAAGTCGCCGAACGCGGCGGAGGAACATCTGCGCGCTCTGCAGCGCAAGGGCGTGATCGATCTGATTCCCGGTGCATCGCGCGGCATTCAGCTGAAGGACATTTTGCGTGAACAATTAGGTTTGCCGCTCATCGGCCGCGTCGCCGCGGGTCGTCCCATTCTCGCCGAAGAACATATCGAAAGCCGTTATCAAATTGATCCGCATCTGTTTCAGCCGCAGCCGCATTATTTGCTCAAGGTGCGCGGCATGAGCATGAAGAACGCCGGCATCCTCGATGGCGACTTGGTCGCCGTGCATCGTACGCCGGAAGTGCGCAATCGTCAGATCGTGGTGGCGCGTTTGGAAAACGAAGTCACCGTGAAGCGTTATCGTCAGGAAGGCACCATTGTATGGCTGCTGCCTGAGAACTCCGACTTCGAGCCCATCCGGGTTGATCTCAAAGAGCAGCCCATGATTATCGAAGGGGTCGTGGTGGGTGTCTTGCGTCGTGGCAAAGACGTGGATGCCGCGTGAAGCAACATCGCTTGCGGACATTCTCGCCGATGCACGCGTCTGGAAGTTAAAAGACGCCTCGGCCGCCCCCGCTCGTCCGGTTTGGTCCACCGGTAGAAGCTCGCTCGATACCCGCTTGCCAGGAGGGGGGTGGCCGACGGCGTCGCTCATCGAGGTGCTCCTCGATGACATCGGCTTAGGTGAGGTGCAGCTGTTCCTGCCTGCGCTCGTCGCCTGCCAGCGCCAGATCGGCGAACCCTGGATCATCTGGATAGCGCCGCCTTACGAACCCTATGCGCCCGCGCTGCTTCAGCAGGGCATCTCGCTCGAACGTCTGCTCATCGTACGGCCGGATAGCGCCATGGAAGCCTTGTGGGCCGCAGAACAGGCTTTGAGTTCCGGTGTTTGTGCCGCGGTGTTCCTCTGGCTCAAGGGCACCGATGACAGGTGGCTGCGGCGTTTAAAGCTCGCCGCCGAGGCGGGCGGTGCCTTGGGCGTGCTGTTTCGCCCCGAGCGGCATCGTTATGAATCATCGCCCGCCAGCCTGCGTCTGCTGTTGAGCCGCGGCGAGCAAGAAATGCCATGCGTGGAGCTCATCAAGGTGCAGGGCGGACGCCCTGGTCCCGTAGAAGCGCGTGATGTATGAGATCGCGCGCCGCGAAGTCGCTCACGGCGGATTTGTTTGCGCCCGCAGCGGCGCCGGCGGCACGCCTGCCGCGACGTACCCTGCCGGCGCAGGCGACACCGCAGCCGCGGCGCGCTTCCAGGCAGCTGTGGTATGCCGTGGTGTTTCCGGAGCTTGCGGGGCCTGAGGGCGAAGCGGCGCTCACGCGCCTGTGTCTGCATGCGCAGAATTTCACCTCCTTCGTCAGCATCGAGCCGCCCAACGCTCTGCTGCTCGAGATCCGCGGCAGCATCAAATTGTTCGGCTCGCTCGAGAAGCTTCACGTCCTGATCGATACGCGCTGGCGTTCCCTCGGACTCAAGGCGCAGAGCGCGACCCTGCCAGCCACGCTGGCCGCCCTCTGGTCGGCGCGTGCCGGCCAGTGCGTGCACGAGGAGGCGGCCGCTTCGCTCGCGAGCCTTCTCGCTCCATTGCCCTTGTCAGTGTGTGCCTGGGAGGAGGAGCCGCTGCAAACCCTGCGCGCCATGGGCGTGAGGCATCTGGGGGAGCTTCAGCGGCTGCCGCGCGCCGGTCTTGCGAAACGGCTGCAGCCGAAACTGCTCACCGATCTGGACATCGCACTCGGCAGACAGGGCGCGCCGCGGCGTGCCTTCGTGCCGCGCGAGCGCTTTCGCGAGAAGCGCGATCTTGAAATAGAAGTCGAGCAGGTGGCTTATCTGGAACAGGCGGTGGAGCCGCTGATCGGCCGTTGCGCCGACTTTCTGCGTGCGCGGCAGGCCGGCGTGCAGCGCTTGAAATTGCATCTCAAACACCGCGACCGGCCGGCCACGCAGCTTTTCCTGGGCCTGGCGAGCATCACCGGCGAACGTGCCCGGCTGCTCGATGTGGTGGTGCAGAAGCTCGGCCGCGTGACGCTCGACAGTCCGGTGCGCGCCCTGGAACTCATCTCCGGCACCCTGCGGGCGCTGTCAGCCGACTCGCTCGATGCCTTTGCGGGTCTTGCCGGTCAGGGCGGACGCGACAGCGCGCCGCAGCTGGTGGAGCGGTTGCGCGCACGCCTCGGTGAAGCGGCGGTGTATGGAGTGTGTCCGATCGCCGAGCACCGGCCGGAAGCGGCTTGGCGGCGGGTGCGGGAACTTAAGCTCAAGTCCTCCAGGCTTGCGCTCCCGCCGCCGCTCACGGGCGACATGCCGCGCCCCATCTGGCTGCTCGCCGAACCTCAGCCGCTGTCATCGCCGCAGCTGATCGAGGGGCCGGAACGCATCGAGAGCGGCTGGTGGGACGGCAAGGGGGTGGCGCGCGATTATTACGTGGCGCGAAGCGACTCCGGCGAGCGGTTGTGGGTGTTCCAGGAGCGTCGCAGCCGGCGCTGGTATCTGCATGGCGTGTTCGCTTAAGCCCCATGTACGTCGAGCTGCACGCCTTGAGCAATTTTTCCTTCTTGCGGGGCGCATCGCACGCCGAGGAACTGGTGGTGCGCGCCAAGGCCTTGGGTTATCGCGGGCTTGCCATCACCGACGAGTGCTCGCTCGCCGGCGTGGTGCGCGCCCACGGCGCGGCCAAGGAAGCGGGATTGCCGCTCATCATCGGTGCGGAGTTTCGCTGTCGCGACGACTTGAAGCTGGTGGCGCTCGCCACCGACCGGGCGAGTTACGGCGCCTTGAGCCGCCTGATCAGCAAGGCGCGCCGCGCGAGCGAGAAGGGCAGCTACAGCCTCGAGCGCGAGGATCTGGAAGGACAGCTGCAGGGCTGTCTCATCCTCTGGCTGCCCGAGGCGCAACGCCCGGTGTCGGCGCACGAGAAGGACAACGGCCGTTATCTGCGCGAACGCTTTTCGGATCGGCTCTGGATCGGCGTGGAGCTTCTGACCGGCGGCGCCGATGCAAGGCGGCTCGAGATGCTGCAGGCCCTCGCGGGCGAGCTGTCCCTGCCGTGCGTGGCCTGCGGCGATGTCCACATGCACAGGCGCAGCCGCCGTGCCCTGCAGGACGTGCTCACCGCCGTGCGCCTGGGTCTTTCGCTCCACGAGGCGGGTTTCGCGCTCTTCCCCAACGGCGAACGGCATCTGCGGCCGCTCGCGCGGCTGCGCGAGCTCTATCCCAAGGCGCTCCTCGAAGAAACGCTAGCCATCGCCGAGCGCTGCCGGTTCTCTCTCGATGAGCTGCGCTACGAGTATCCGGAGGAAATCGTGCCCAAGGGCGAGACGCCCAGCAGCCATCTGCGCGCGCTCACCTTGCGCGGCATGGCTTACCGCTGGCCGGCAGGAGCGCCGCAAGCGGTGCGCGACAACATCGAGCACGAGCTCAAGCTCGTCGCCGAGCTTAAGTTCGAAGCGTTCTTTCTCACCGTGCACGATGTGGTGCAGTACGCCCGCTCGCAGGGCATTCTTTGCCAGGGACGCGGTTCCGCCGCCAACTCCGCGGTGTGCTATTGCCTGCGCATCACCGAGGTGGACCCCTCGCGCATGGCGATGTTGTTCGAGCGCTTCATATCCAAGGAGCGCAACGAGCCGCCGGACATCGACGTGGATTTCGAGCATGAGCGGCGCGAAGAGGTCATCCAGTACATCTACGACAAGTATGGTCGCAACCGGGCCGCGCTCGCCGCCACCGTGATCAGTTACCGGCCGCGCAGCGCGCTGCGCGATGTGGGCAAGGCCTTAGGCCTCGCCCTGGAGGAGGTCGATCGGCTGGCGAACGCCATTCAATGGTGGGACGGGCAAGAGATCGATCCCAAGCGCATCCGTGCGGCGGGCTTCGAACCGGAGGATCCGCGCATTGCGCGCCTCATCGCCCTCACCAGCGAGGTCTTGGGTTTTCCGCGCCACCTCTCGCAGCACGTGGGCGGCTTCGTGATCGCGCGCGAGCGGTTGGATGAACTGGTGCCCATCGAAAATGCCGCCATGCCGGAACGCACGGTGATCGAGTGGGACAAGGACGATCTGGACGCCCTGGGGCTGCTCAAGGTCGACGTGCTGGCCCTGGGCATGTTGAGCGCCATGCGCAAGGCGTTCGATCTCGTGAACGAGTTCGGCGGCTCGGCGGCATTGCCGGGCGAGATCTCCTTGGAGCGGGTGCCGAGCGAGGATCCTGAGGTCTACGACATGATCTGCCGTGCCGACACCACCGGAGTGTTCCAGATCGAATCGCGCGCGCAGATGTCGATGCTGCCGCGTCTCAAGCCGCGCAATTTCTACGACCTGGTCATCGAGGTGGCGATCGTGCGCCCGGGGCCCATCCAGGGCGAGATGGTGCATCCGTACCTCAGGCGCCGTTCGGGCGAGGAAGCAGTGAGCTATCCCAGCAAGGCGGTGGAGGCGGTCTTGAGCCGCACCCTGGGCGTGCCGATTTTCCAGGAGCAGGTGATGCAGCTCGCCATCGTCGCCGCCGGGTTCAGTCCGGGCGAGGCCGATCGGCTGCGGCGCGCCATGGCGGCCTGGAAACGCAAGGGCGGACTCGAACCCTTCCAGAGGCAGCTGATCGATGGCATGCGCGAACGCGGCTACGCGGAGAGCTTCGCGCAGCAGATCTTCAATCAGATCCTGGGATTCGGCGAGTACGGATTTCCGGAATGCCTGGCAGGAGACACGCGCGTGTGGGATGCCGATGGCGAGCGCTTCGTGCGGATCGAGGAACTGATCGAGGGCACGGCGCGCCTGGAGCACACGCTCGCCTGCGGCGCCGGCGGCAGGCTGGCGCGCCGCAGGGTCATTGCCGTCATGCGCAGCGGCGCAAAAGCCGTGTGGCGGCTGCGCACCGCGGCCGGCTTTTGCATCTGCGCCAGCGCCGAGCACCCGTTCCTCACCCCGACGGGCTGGCGCATCCTCAAGACGCTCGCCGTGGATGATGTCCTCGCCATGGCTCCTACTCTTGCGAGCGGCGCCCAGATCGAGTGGCAGCGTCTCATCGCCATCGAAGAGCTCGGCGAGCGCGAAACCTACGATCTTAAAATCGAGGCCGATCATAATTTCGTCGCCGAGCACTTCATCGCGCACAACTCGCACTCGGCAAGCTTTGCCCTGCTGGTCTACACCTCCGCGTGGCTCAAGCATTACGAGCCGGCGGCCTTCTGCGCAGCGCTCGTCAACAGTCAGCCGATGGGCTTCTACGCGCCGGCACAGCTGGTGCGCGATGCGCGCGTGCACGGCGTGGAGGTGCGCCCCGTCGATGTGACGGTGAGCGGCTGGGACTGCACCCTGGAGAAGCGTTCCGACGGCAAGCCGGCGCTGCGCCTGGGACTGCGCATGGTCAAGCGCCTCGGAGAGCAGAGCGGCACGCGCATCGTGATGGCACGCGCCGAGCGGTCCTTCGCGACGCTGGCGGACCTTGCCGAACGAGCCTGCCTCGAGCGGCGCGACCTGGAAGCCCTGGGCGCCGCCGACGCGCTCGCCCCTTTAAGCGGCCACCGGCATCGCGCCGTCTGGCAGGTGAGCGGAGTGGAGCGCCCGTTGCCGCTTTTGCCCGCGGCCACGGCGGCGGAGGAGGGCATTCCGCTGCTGCGCGCGCCGCGCGAGGGCGAGGATATCGTCGCCGACTACGGCAGTACCGGTCTTTCGCTTCGCCGCCATCCTGTGGCGCTGCTGCGCGCAAAGCTCGAGGCGCGCGGCACCCTGAGCACCGAATCGTTGTGGCAGCAGCCGAACGGCCGCGTGGTGAAGACCGCGGGTTTGGTGATCACGCGGCAGCGGCCGGGCAGTGCCAGCGGCGTGATTTTCGTCACCATGGAAGATGAAACCGGCTACGTGAATTTGATCGTCTGGAACAAGGTAGCCGAGGCACAGCGCGCCGCACTCCTGGAGTCGCGGCTCCTGGAAGTGAGCGGCCAGCTGCAGCGCGAGGGCGATGTGCAGCACGTGATCGCGCGCCAGCTCACGGACCTGTCGGCGTTGCTCGGGGAACTGACTGTGAGCGCGCGCAATTTCCACTAGCGCAGCCCGAGGACCGAGCGCCTCCGGCGGGGGAATTCCCGCGCGCTGTTGCGAAACTTAAATAATTGGCGGAAGGGAACGCAAGAAAGTCGCCTTAGCGGCCTTTTTTCTTCTTGCGGTGCTTGTCTTCGGAGGCGTGGTCCTCGTCGAGGTCCTCATCATCATCCGCCTCGCCGCCGCCCTCCGCAGCCTCTCCGCGGATCTCATAATCGTCGAAATCGCTCAGCAGTTCGGCCGTACGACGCTCCTCCATGACGCGCTCCAGACGTCGCCACGCGGGCTCCGTGCCTTTCGGCGCGCGGCGGCGCTGCGAATCGACATCGCGCATGATGTGATCGACATCGACATCGTCGCTGCCCGGGCTTACGTCCTCGGCGTCCTCTTCTTCGAACTCGTCCGATTCCGGCTTTTCGCTCATGCTTCAGGAAGCTCGCAGCGTCAACTGACACGCGCGCGTTATAAACGGAAACGCGTTCGGCGTGCAAGACCCTGCCGCACAGTAAATTTATTTGACCAAATCGTTGAGTTGGAATATCGGCAGCAGCAGGGCGATGACGATGAACATGACGATGGCGCCCATGAAAACCACCATGAAGGGCCCCAGCAGATTGGTCATGGTGGACAGCAGGCCGTCCATCTCCCGTTCCTGATTGCTGGCGGCGCGTTCCAGCATCTTCTCCAGCTCGCCGGAGGATTCGCCGCTCGAGATCAGGTGAATCATCATGGGCGGGAATAACTTGCGCGCCGCCAAGGATTTGCCGATGGGTGCCCCCTCACGCACCCGCAGCGCCGCATCCTCGACCGCGCGCCTCATGGGCAGATTGTTGACCACTTCGGCGGAAATACGCAGCGCCTCGAGCACCGGCACGGCACTTGCAGTGAGGATCGAAAAGGTGCGCGAGAAGCGCGAAGTGTTCACGCCGCGGATCACCTTGCCGACCAGGGGGACCTTCAGCAGCAGCACGTGGAAGCGGTGGCGGTTTTCGGCGGTCTTCAGCCAGCGTCTGAAGCCCCAGATCAGGAGCGCCAGCACCGCCGCCCCGTAGTACCAATACAGGCGGATGAAATCGCTCATGCCGATGAGGATTCGGGTCGCTATCGGCAGTTCCTGCTTGCCCGACTGAAATACCGCGACCACCTGGGGTACCACGTAGGCGAGCAGGAAGGAGACGATGGCGAAGGAGAGGACCATGAGCACGATGGGATAGATGAGCGCATTGCTCACCTGCTGGCCCATGACCTGGCGCGATTCGGTGTAGTCGGCGAGGCGCTCCAGCACCGAGTCGAGCTTGCCGGACTGCTCGCCGGCGGAAACCGTGGCTCGGTAAATTTCGGGAAAGGCCTGCGGAAAGTCCCTGAAGCCGTCCGCCAGCGGGTGGCCTTCGACCACCTTGCTGCGCACGCCGAGCACAATGCGCTGGACGCGCGGCTTTTCGGTCTGTTCCGCAACCGCCTGCAGCGATTCCTCGAGCGGCAGGCCGGAACGCAGCAGCGTCGCCAACTGGCGCGTGAACAAGGCCAGATCCAGGCTGGAGAGCCCGCGGCGCACGAAGGGGCGGTGGCTGGCGGCCTGCTTGGCCTCCCGCTGCGCCGATTCGACGATGTCCAAGGGCAGCAGCTGCTTCTCGCGCAGCAGCTGCCGCACGTGCTTGGCGGTATCGCCCTCAATCAGCCCCTTGCGTTCCCGCCCCTGGGTATCGAGGGCGGTGTACTCGAACGCGCCCATCAATCCTCGCGCGTGACGCGCAGGACTTCTTCGAGGGTGGTTTCGCCGGCCATCACCTTGCGCCGTCCATCGTCACGGATGCCGGGGCTGCTGGTGCGCGCATAGCGCTCCAGTTCCTGCTCCGCCGACCCGTCATGGATCATGGTGCGCATGTGATCGTCCACGGCGATGAGTTCGTAGATCCCGGTGCGTCCGCGATAGCCCATGCCCGGTTCGCTCGACGGGCGGTACAGCTGCACCGGGCCGGCCTTGGCATCCAGGTTCAAGAGGCGCCGCTCGTACTCCCCGGCGGTGAAGCTCTCGCGCGTCTCGGGATTCAAGACCCGCACCAAGCGCTGGGCCAGCACCCCGATCAAGCTCGAGGAGAGCAGGAACGGCTCGATGCCCATGTCGCGCAGGCGCGTCACCGCGCCCACCGCGGTATTGGTGTGCAGCGTCGAGAGCACCAGGTGGCCGGTGAGGCTCGCCTGCACGGCGATCTGCGCCGTTTCAAGATCGCGGATTTCGCCGATCATCACCACATCCGGGTCCTGGCGCAGGATCGCGCGCAAACCGCGCGCGAAGGTCATTTCCACCTTGGTGTTCACCTGCGTCTGGCCGATGCCGTCGATGTAGTACTCGATCGGGTCTTCCACCGTCATGACGTTGCGGGTGTTGTCGTTGATGCGCTCGAGCGATGCGTAGAGCGTGGTCGACTTGCCCGAACCGGTGGGTCCGGTCACCAGGATGATGCCGTGGGGTTTGTGGATGATCTCGTCCATGACCTCCTGGGTCTTAGGATCCATGCCCAGGGCCGACAGATCGATGCGCCCGGCCTGTTTGTCCAGCAGACGCAGCACCACCCGCTCGCCGTGGCCCGAGGGCAGGGTGGAGACGCGCACGTCCACGGCGCGCCCGGCGATGCGCAGCGAAATGCGGCCGTCCTGCGGCAGGCGCCGCTCGGCGATGTCGAGCTTTGACATCACCTTGATGCGCGAGACCACCAACGGGGCCACCGCGCGCTTGGTCTGCAGCACTTCGCGCAGCACGCCATCGACGCGGAAGCGGATCACCAGGCGGTTTTCGTACGGCTCGATGTGGATGTCGGACGCGTTTTCCTTCACCGCCTGGGTGAGCAGCGCGTTGATCAGCCGGATGATGGGTGCTTCGTCGTCGCTTTCGAGCAGGTCGGAGGACTCCGGGATGTCCTCGGCCAGATGCGCAAGGTCGGTGTTGTCGTCCAGGCCCTCGAGCATCTGCATCGCGGCGCCGGAGCCCGCCTCGTAGGCCACCCGCAGCAGTGAATCGAACTTCTCCAAGGAGACGCGCTCGAGCTTCAAGGGCACGCCCACGAAACGCCGCACTTCGGCGATGCTCTGGGGCGTCACGCCGGGCCGGCAAACGGTGTCGGCGATGCCGTTGGCGATGCCGCGGATCAACACGCCGTGGCGTTTCGCAAACGGAAACGTGAGCTTGCGCTCGACGGGCCCTTCCTGGATCTCCGCGTTCATGGCTGCGTCGGTTTCTGCGGCGTCGGCTCCGTGATGGGGGGCGTCGGCAACGGCGTGGTGGTGGTTTGCGGCGTGGTGGTGGGCGCCGGGTTGGCGGGCAGCGCGCCCTGCTCGTTGGTCTGCGCCGGCGCCGGTGCCGGCGGCAGAGCAATGCCGGAGGGAATCGCCGGCACCGACGGTTGCGTCTGGCCGGGCAGCAGCGTGATCTTGCCGTGATTCAGAGTCTTCTCGGACTGGCGCACCTCGTTGTACTTCGCCTCCGAGATGCTCTCGGTGGCATCCGAATCGCGCAGGATCTTCGGGCGGATGAACACCAGAAGATTCTTCTTCTGACGCGAGCCGGAGCGGGATTTGAAAAGATTGCCAAGAATCGGAATCGCGCCCAGCACCGGGACCCGGTCCTCGCTCTCGGTGACGGTGTCGGACATCAGTCCGCCGAGCACGATGATGCCGCCGTCCTCGATCAACACCGTGGTCTTGATGGAACGCTTGTTGGTGGAGATGTCCGCCGAGTCGGTGAGCTTGGCGCCGGGCGAGGAGTCTTCCTGCTCGATCTTCAGCTGTACCGAGTTGCCCTCGTTGATGTGCGGCGTCACCTTCAGGATGGTGCCCACTTCCTCGCGCTGAATGGTCTGGAAGGGGCTAGTGGTGCCGGCCACGCTCGCGGTGGTGTTGGCATAGGAGCCGGTGATCAGCGGGATTTCCTGGGTCACTTTGACCTCGGATTCCTCGTTGTTCATGGTGATGACGGACGGCGTCGAAATGATGTTGCTGCTGCCGTCGCTGCGCAGCGCCTGCAGCAGTGCGGCGAAGTTGACGCCGCTCGAGGAGATGCGGCCGACCGCCACCGAGGCGCCGGTGCCCAGGGTGGAGCTGCTAATCGCAGGGGCGGTGGTGCCGGTGGAGGTGTTGGTGGTGGTGCTAGTGGCCACGCCGCTCAAGGCGAGCGCCGCAAGATCGACGATGCTGGTGCCCGAACCCGGCAGGTTCACCACGCCGGCCGGCACCGTGGTGCCGTTCTGACCGAACAGCAGCCACTGCACGCCGAGGTTCGACTGCTTGTTGACGTCGATTTCGACGATGATCGCCTCCACCTGCACCTGGGCGCGGCGGATGTCGAGCTTGTCGATCACCTGCATCAGCGAGCGCATGATCTTCGGCGGCGCGGTGATGATGAGCGCGTTGGTGGCGGTGTCGGCCCAGATCGTTACGCTGGCATCGACGTTGGAGCCGCCGCCGCCGGCCGCGGCCGCCCCGCCGGCCGGTGCAGGTCCGCCCTGCGCCTTTGCGGTGGCGGTGGCCTGGCCCTTGAGCTTGTCGGCAATCTTTTCGGCGTCCGCATAGCGCAGGTAGCGCACCTGGGTGTCGCCGCCCGTGGTGAGCGGCGTGTCCATGTTGAGGATCATGGACTTCATGCGCAGCCGCTGACCCTTGTCCCCGGCACCGAGCAGCACCGAATTGGTGCGCTCGTCGGCCACGAGCTTCACGCCGCCGCCTTCGCCTTGGCCCTGGTTCAGGGAGTTCAATACCCGCACCACGTCCGCCGCGCTCGCATTGTGCAGCGGGATGACTTCCGAATCCTCGGAGTTCTGGTCCATGCGCTCGATGATGCGCATGATGCGGCTCACGTTGGAGGAGCGATCGGAAATGATCAGATCGTTGCCCGCGGGGTAGGCGACCAGTTGACCCTGGGTCGCGACGAACGGACGCAGCAGCGGTACCAGCTGCTGGGCGTTCAGGTTCTTGACGTTAACCACTTGAGTGACCAACTCGTCCGAGCTGCTGGAGACGTTTTCCTGGAGATCGAAGCCCGGGTACTGGCGCTCATCGTCGCGCGGGATGATCTTGATGACCCGTCCGGCCGGCACCGCCACATAACCGTAGACCTGCAGCACCGACAGAAAGGTTTCGTAAAAGGCCTGCGGACTCATGGGTGTCGAGGACACCATGTTGACCTTGGCGTTGACGCGCGGGTCGATGATGAAATTCTTACCCGTCACTTCCCCGACCGCCTGGATGATCTGGGTGATGTCGGCGTCTTTGTAATTCGGCGTGATGGTCGGTTCTTCGCGCGGCGGCGCCGGCTGCGGGCGCGCCTGGGGCAGCGCCGGCATGGAAACCGAGAACATCAGGGCCGCCAGCGCGCAAACCGAGTAGAAGCGGCCGTTGGATGTCGGGTCAGCGTGCATAGATGTCATGGACCAGCGTTGTGCCTGTTGGTTTTAATGATGCGCATCCTGCGCTTCGGGCTGAATGCCATTCGGGTTCTGACCGCTGCCGGTGCCTTCAAGTTCGGATGTGGCCTGTGCGGCAACCTGCGCAATGTTCAAAGTGATGTCCTGTTTCTCTCCGCCACGTTCCACTGTCACAGTAACGTGGTCCGATGACTGAATCGTGTTAAACACGTCCTGGCTGTGCTGGGGGTCGTCCAACGGCGTGCCGTTGATAGCCGTGACCAGGTCCCCCGACTTCAAGCCCAGCTTGGCGAATATCTGCCGATTCCTTCCCGGATAAGCTCGAAAGCCTCTCAGTTTTCCCTGCGAGTTGTCATACGAAGGCACGGTACGCATTACCTGGTCCAGGATCGAGGGATCCTTCTGCACCATGCTTCGAATGCTCTCCACCGCCGCCGCGGTGCGCGGATTGGCCGCCGGAGGCATCCGGCGCGTCACCGGGGCCGTGGTCGCGGTCAGGCGCGGCAGGCTCAAGGTCTCGAGCGAACCGCTCCGGTCCAGGATCACATGGTCCAAGTAAACCGAATAAAGGGATGCGCCGCCAATATTGTCTCCAACTGCGTACACCTTGGTCGGGCTGCCGCCGTCGCTGATGAGCGCCACGCCCTTCTTGGGGTTCTGGGTGGCAATGGTGCCGGCCAGCTGCAAATTCGCGGAACTGGGCGGCGCGTTGCCCTCGTTTGTATTGACCTCCACCGCCGCGGTGCCGAACGGGTGCGCGTTCACGATGGTCTGTACGTTGAGGCCCTGATTGCGCATGTGAACCGGTGCGTTGTTGGCGAGCGGCTGCGGCGTTACAACGGGCTTGGAAAGAAATGTGATGGCAATGCGACCGATTTCCACGGCGATCAGGGCCGCCAACAACAGAGTCACCAGCTTCGGCGCGTTGGCCTGGACCCGGGACAGCCATTCATTTGTGCGCGTATCGAGCATGCCCCACCTTGGGATAGCGAACGAGCATCATAAGGGCGAGGTGCCAGCGCGCTCAAGCATTTGTTTTTACTTGTTAAAGTAGGGTGACACTAAATGGCGACATGGAACTCGCAGCCGGGATTGCCCTACATGGCTTGTAAAGCGCGTGGTCGCGCCCTATAAACTGGTCACACATGAGTGATATCGAACGCGGGCGTGACGGAACCGGCTTGATCGTCGAGGAAGCGACGCCCAAGCTGAAACGTCCACCGCTGTATCAAGTTGTACTCATTAACGACGACTACACTCCCATGGAGTTCGTTGTCGACATCCTACAGCGGTTCTTTTCGATGGACCGCACCAAGGCTACCCGGGTCATGCTCGAGGTCCATACCAAGGGCAAGGGCGTTTGCGGGGTCTTTACCTACGAAATCGCCGAAACCAAGGTCGCCCAAGTGATCGCCTATGCGCGACAACATCAGCATCCGCTGATGGCAACGTTAGAAGAGGCCTAAAGTGCTTAGCCAAGAACTCGAGTTTTGCTTGAATGATGCGTTCGCCGGCGCACGCGAAGCGCGGCACGAATTCATGACCGTGGAGCACCTGCTGCTGGCCATCGTCGACACGCCGAAGGTGCGCGAAATCCTCAAGTCCTGCGGCGCGGACACCACCAAGCTCAAGACCGAGCTTAAGCAGTTCATCGACCAGACCACCCCGCGCCTGCCGGCCGGCGAGGACCGTGACGTACAGCCCACTTTGGGCTTCCAGCGGGTGCTGCAGCGCGCCGTGTTCCACGTGCAGTCGAGCGGCAAGAAAGAAGTGACCGTGGCCAACGTGTTGGTGGCCATTTTCAGCGAGAAGCAGTCCCACGCCGCTTATCTTCTCTCCATGCAGGATGTCTCCAGGCTCGATGTGGTGAATTTCATCGCGCACGGCCTTTCCAAGGCGGGCGGCGAGGAGCGGAGCGAACGGGAGGACACGGGCGCCGCCACCGATGGCGAACGCGAAGGGGACGGCGGCGGCAACGCACTCGAGAAGTACGCCACCAACCTCAACGAGGCGGCACGCAAGGGCAAGATCGATCCTCTGATCGGGCGCAAGCTCGAGGTCGAGCGCACCATTGAGATCCTCTGCCGGCGCCGCAAGAACAATCCGCTCTATGTCGGTGAGGCCGGCGTCGGCAAGACCGCCATCGCCGAGGGCCTCGCGCGCATGATCGTCGAGAACCAGGTCCCCGATGTGCTCCTCGATGCGACCATCTACTCCCTCGACATGGGTTCCTTGGTCGCCGGCACCAAATACCGCGGCGATTTCGAAAAGCGCTTGAAAGCGGTGCTCGCCGAGGTCAAGAAGCAGCCGGGCGCGATCCTGTTCATCGACGAGATCCACACCGTCATCGGCGCCGGCGCCGCCTCGGGCGGCGTCATGGACGCCTCCAACCTCATCAAGCCCGCGCTCGCCAACGGCGAACTGCGTTGCATCGGTTCCACCACCTACAACGAATACCGCGGCATCTTCGAGAAGGATCATGCCCTCGCACGCCGTTTCCAGAAGATCGACGTGACCGAGCCCTCGATCCAGGACACGGTGGACATCTTGAGGGGGTTGAAGACCCGTTACGAGGAGCACCACGGCGTCAAGTACGAGGACGAAGCGCTCACCGCCGCGGCGGAGCTCGCGGCGCGCCACATCAACGACCGGCACATGCCCGACAAGGCCATCGACGTGGTCGACGAGGCGGGGGCCAACCTCAGGCTGCAGCCCGTGGACAAGCGCGCCCAGTCGGTGACCGTGACGCAGATCGAGAACGTGGTGGCGCGCATCGCGCGCATTCCGCCGAAGAACGTCTCGATGTCGGACCGCGACGTGCTCAAGAATCTCGAGCGCAATTTGAAACTCACCATCTTCGGCCAGGACAAGGCCATCGAGGCGCTGTCGGCGGCCATCAAGATGTCGCGCTCAGGCCTCGGCGATCATAGAAAGCCCGTCGGATCCTTCCTCTTCTCCGGTCCCACCGGCGTAGGCAAGACCGAGGTCACGCGCCAGCTCGCCATCGCGATGGGCGTGGAGTTCGTGCGTTTCGACATGTCCGAGTACATGGAACGCCACACCGTCTCGCGCCTGATCGGCGCGCCGCCGGGCTACGTAGGCTTCGATCAGGGAGGTCTGCTGACCGAGGCCATCGCCAAGCATCCGCACTGCGTGCTGCTGTTGGACGAAATCGAGAAGGCGCACCCCGATGTGTTCAATCTCTTGCTGCAGGTCATGGACCACGGCACGCTCACCGACAACAACGGGCGCAAGGCCGACTTCCGTCATGTCATCATTGTCATGACCACCAATGCCGGCGCGTTCGAAATGAACCGCCCCAGCATCGGCTTTACGCAGGCGGACAACGTGTCCGACGGTATGGAGGCCATTCGTCGCTTGTTCTCTCCGGAATTCCGCAATCGGCTCGATGCCGTCATTCAATTCGGCGGCCTCGATCAGGACACCATCGAGCGGGTGGTGGACAAACTCCTGGTGGAGTGCGAGGCGCAGCTGGAAGCCAAGCGGGTCACCATTTCGGTGGACGAGGCCGCGCGGCGCTGGATTGCCAAGAAGGGCTACGATCCGAAGATGGGCGCACGCCCCATGGCGCGCATCATCCAGGAGTTCATCAAGCGACCGCTCGCCGAAGAGCTGTTGTTTGGCAGGCTGGTCAACGGCGGCCACGTCGAGGTTTCCTTGAGCGAGGATGGCGAGAAGCTCAAGCTCGATGCCCGCTCAGCCGATCAACCGGCGCTTCTGTCGCAGGACAGTTAAGGCCAGGGTTCGGCGGATGAAGTTTGAAGCACTGCGGCCTTAAAGGCCGCAGTGCTTTATCGGGGTCAGGAAAGCGGAGGGCTGCCATGAAAATCGTCTTCGTGATTCTCGGCATGGGTCTTCTCACTGCCGTGGTTCTCGCAATGATGTACTCAGGCCCGCGCCGCCGCGGCGAGCCGGGCGACGGGTCCGCGCAAGGCTTCTGGCTGGGCGACACATCGGAAGGCTCCGGTCACCATCACTCGCACCATTCCGATGCGGGGGATCACGGAGGATTCGACGGGGGCGGGGGCGGCGGCCACCACTAGCAAGGGCCGCAAGTGGCTGGGTGATTTCTTGGAGCTAGCGGCCGCGGTAGACGATGCGGCCCTTGGTCAGATCGTAGGGGGTCATTTCCACGGTGACTTGATCGCCGGTGAGTATGCGGATGTAGTTCTTTCGCATCTTGCCTGAGATATGCGCGGTAACTACATGCCCGGTCTTGAGTTTGACGCGAAATGTCGTATTCGGCAGGGTCTCGACGACCTCGCCCTCGAATTGAATTGCCTCTTCTTTTGACATGCGTCCTTTAGCTGTGCCTGAAACCGCGCGCATTGTGCATAAAGCACCTAAGTAATGCAATTTACGCGGTTTTAGCGTGCCATTTCCCGCGCGGCGTGCGCCGCGCGTGGGCTTTCAATAGGGCTGAGAATTGCGATCGGGACACTTCGCGGGCGCCCAGGCTCGCCAGATGGGCGCTCGCCACCTGACAATCGATCACCTTGATGTCGCGCAGCACACATTCTTCGACCAGTCGCGCAAATGCAACTTTGGAGGCATCGCGCTCGCGGCTGAACATGGACTCGCCGAAGAACACCTGGCCCAGCTGGATGCCGTAAAGCCCCCCGACCAGCACCTCGCCGCGGTAACTCTCCACCGAGTGCCCGTAGCCCAATTCGTGCAGCGTCTCGTAGGAGTTGATCATGTCGGCATTGAGCCAGGTATCGGGGCCCGAGGTGCGCGGCGCCGCGCAGCCGCGGATGGTATCGCCGAACGCAAAATCCAGGCGGCTTGCGTAGATGCCGGCGCGCACCGTTTTTTTCAGGCTGCGCGAATATTTGAACTCGGCGGGGAACAGCACCATGCGCGGGTCCGGCGACCACCAAAGAATCGGCTGCTGCGCCGAGTACCAGGGGAACACGCCGCGCTCATAGGCCGCCAGCAGCCGCGCCGGGCTCAAATCCCCGCCCGCGGCCAGAAGGCCCGGAGGTTCGCGCAAGGCCTGCTCCAACGGCGGAAACCAGTTCGGATCCGCCTGCTCGCCCAACCACACCAGACGGCTCAGAGGGGCAGCTCCAGGTGAAGATCGGCGTGATACGGAACGTGCTCGTTCACGGCCGCCGCATAGTGATCCACGCCGCGGGCTTCGCGGCGTGCATAGTCGGCGATGGCCTCGGCAAAGCGGGGATCGGCGATGTAGTGAGCCGACTGCGTGATGGTCGGTACGAAGCCGCGCGGCACCTTGTGCTCTCCCTGCGTGCCCGGCTCGAAGCGCTTGAGCTTCTTCTCGATGCAGTACTCGATGCCCTGGTAGTAGCAGGTCTCGAAATGCAGGCTGTGATAATTGCCGCTGGAGCCCCAATAACGCCCGAAAAGCGCGTCATCGCCGACGAAGAAGATGGCGGCGGCGATGGGCGTGTCGCCCACCCGCGCGATTTTCAGCATCAAGGACTCGGGCAGCACTTCGGCAACGCGCTTGAAGAAGGCGAGGTTCAGGTACGGCTCATGGCCGTGGCGATGAAAGGTATCGGCATAAAAGCCGTACACCGCGCGCCACAGCGCATCGGTCATCTCGTGGCCGTGGCGCGTATCGAACTCGATGCCGGCCTCCTGCACGCGGCGCCGCTCGCGCTTGGCCTTCTTGCGTTTCTCGGCGGTGAAGGTGGCCAGAAACGCATCGAACGAGGCGTAGTCCTGGTTGTACCAGTGGAACTGGCAATCGCGCCGCAGTGTGAGCCCCGCGCTTTGCAGCGATTCGGCCGCTTCATTGCCCGGGAACAGCACGTGCCACGAAGAGACCCGTTCGCTCTTCGCATAGTTCAAGGCCGCTTCGATGAGCGCGCGGCGGAGGGAGGCCTCGTCGGGTCCGGCACGGCTCAACAGGCGCGGGCCGCTGACGGGCGTGAAAGGAATGGCGGTGAGGAGCTTGGGGTAGTAGCGCAGGCCGTGCTGCGCATAGGCGTTGGCCCAGGAGAAGTCGAAGACGAATTCGCCGCGCGAGTTCATCTTCCGGTACAGCGGCATGGCCGCCGCCGGCCGACCGGCGCTGTCCTCCAGAATCAGGTGCCGGGGTAGCCAGCCGAGTCGCTCCCCGACGCAGGCGGTGTGCTCGAAGGCCTCCAAGAACGCGTGCTTGAGGAAAGGCTGGCCCCGACCGGCGAGCGCATCCCAGCGCGCCGCGTCGATCTGCGCGATGCCTTCCAAGATGCGCGCAGGGCGAAGGATCACGCGTGCGCGGCTAGCGGCTTGGCGTGCGACTCGGCGTCCAGTTGTTCTAGGTACTTGTCGGCGTCGAGCGCAGCCATGCATCCGGTGCCGGCCGAGGTCACGGCCTGGCGATAGACGTGGTCGGCGACATCCCCCGCCGCGAACACGCCCGCTACGCTGGTGGCGGTTGCGCCGCCCGCGCTGCCGCTCTTCACTACGATGTAGCCGCCGCGCATTTCCAGCTGCTTCTCGAAGAGCTGCGTGTTGGGCTGATGGCCCACCGCGATGAACACGCCGTCCACCTTGAGCTCGCGCGTGGTGCCTCCCGCCGTGGCCTTGACGCGCACGCCCGTCACGCCCGCCTCGTCGCCCAAAATCTCATCCACCGCGTGGTTCCACACCAGGGACACCTTGCCGGAGTGGGCGAGGGCGAAGAGCCGGTCCTGAAGAATCTTCTCGGAACGCAGCTTGTCGCGCCGGTGGACGAGGCTGACGTGCGAGGCGATATTGGCCAGATAAAGCGCCTCTTCCACCGCGGTGTTGCCGCCGCCGACCACCGCCACCGGCTTGTTGCGGTAGAAAAAACCATCGCAGGTGGCGCACGCCGAGACGCCCTTGCCGCGGAAGGTTTCCTCGGAAGGCAGCCCCAGGTATTTGGCGGACGCGCCGGTGGCGATGATGAGGGCGTCGCAGGTGTACTCGCCGTTGTCGCCGGTGAGGTGGAAGGGGCGGTGGCGCAACTCCACCTTGTTGATGTGGTCGAACACGATCTCGGTATTGAAGCGCTCGGCGTGCCGGCGCATCCGCTCCATGAGGGCCGGGCCCTGCAGGTGTTCCACATCGCCCGGCCAGTTGTCCACATCGGTGGTGGTCATGAGCTGGCCGCCCTGTTCCAGGCCGGTGATCAGCAGGGGCTTGCGGTTGGCCCGCGAGGCATACACCGCGGCCGTATAGCCGGCGGGGCCGGAACCCAGGATAAGGAGTGGACTGTGCCTGACGACGCTCATGTATAGAATGCTCTCCAGCGTTCAACTCTACGTTAGCCGACTCATGGTAAGTAAATCTGTGGGCTTGGGCCACTGCTAACAAGGGCCGGCTTTCGCGCCACGCAAGCGGGGTTGGTGGCCGAGGAATACTCGGTTACTATTTATATTATTCAATCAGTTAAGAAGTAAACGTCATTAAAAGTGTAGAAATATCCGAAGCCCCGGCGCCCAAGCGCTCGAAGCCCAAGGCCAAGCTCTCGGCCGCGGTCGCCCGCTCGTTGCGGGAAGGGACGCTTTGGGTGCTCTTGGCGCTCGCCCTCGTGCTGCTCTTGGCGCTCATTACGTATCACCCGCACGACCCCGGCTTTTCAGACACCGGAGAGCCGGGGCCCGTGGGCAATTGGATGGGGCCGGTAGGCGCCTGGGTGGCGGGTTTCTTCTTGTTTCTGTTCGGCCGGCCTGCGTACCTCTTTCCCATGATGCTCGCCTACGCCGGGTGGCTGGTGCACAAAGAAGCGAGCCTTCCCGATCAGCATTCGCGTATCAACACGCTGCTTCGCGCCGCAGGATTCGTGCTCACCCTCTTGAGCAGCTGCGGGCTGGCGACCCTGCATTGGAGCGGGGCCGGGTTGCCGAACAGCGCCGGCGGCGTGCTCGGCGTGCTGGCCGGTCGCGGGGCGGCACACGGGTTCAGTTTCCTCGGCGCAACGCTGCTGCTTTTGGGCGTGTGGCTCGCGGGCGTTGCATTGTTTCTCGGTGTTTCCTGGTTCGACATCATGGACAAGCTCGGCGCCTGGGTGTTGCAGGGGCTCGAGTGGGTGCAGGCGCGGCGCGAGCAGAAGCGCGAAATCGCCTCCGGGCAGCAGCGCAAGCAGGCGCGCGCCGAGGTGGTCAGGGAAGAGCAGCACAAAAAGACCGCGGTGCGAGCGCCGCCGAAGATCGAGCCGCCGGCTCCGGCGCTCGAGAAGAGCGAACGGGTGGAGCGCGAGCGCCAGGTGCCGCTGTTCGACGCCCCCAAATCCACGGAATTGCCCGCGATGTCGCTGCTCGACGAGCCGGCGGTGCGCGAGCAGGGCTATTCGCAGGAAGCGCTCGAGGCCATGTCGCGGCTGGTGGAGATCAAGCTGCGCGACTTCGGCATCGAGGTGGAGGTGGTGGCGGTGCAGCCGGGGCCGGTGATCACGCGCTTCGAGCTTCGTCCGGCGCCCGGCGTCAAAGTTTCGCAGATCAGCAATCTGTCCAAGGATCTCGCGCGCGCCTTATCCGCGGTGAGCGTGCGCGTGGTGGAAGTGATCCCGGGCAAGTCGGTGGTGGGTCTGGAGATCCCGAACGAGAAGCGCGAATTGGTCACCCTGGGCGAGATCATCAAATCCAAACCCTACGACGAGGTGAGTTCTCCGCTCGCCCTCGCGCTCGGCAAGGACATCGGCGGCATTCCCATGGTCGCGGATCTGGCGCGCATGCCGCACCTCCTGATCGCCGGCACCACCGGTTCCGGCAAGTCGGTGGGCATCAATGCGATGGTGTTGAGCTTGGTCTACAAGGCCACGCCCGAACACGTGCGCATGATCATGATCGATCCGAAGATGCTGGAGCTCTCGGTGTACGAGGGCATTCCGCACCTGCTCTCGCCCGTGGTCACCGACATGAAGCAGGCGGCCAACGCGTTGCGCTGGTGCGTGGCCGAGATGGAGCGCCGGTATCAGCTGATGGCCATGCTCGGCGTGCGCAATATCGGCGGCTTCAACCGCAAGGTGAAGGATGCGGCCGAGGCCGGCTCGCCCATCAAGGATCCGATCCGCATGCAGAAGATCGCGCAGGGCGTGCCCGGCGTGGTGGCGGAGGACGTCGAGGATCTGACTCCGCTGCCCTTCATCGTGGTGATCGTGGACGAGCTTGCCGACATGATGATGATCGTCGGCAAGAAGGTGGAGGAACTGATCGCACGTCTCGCGCAAAAGGCGCGCGCCTCGGGCATCCATTTGATCCTCGCGACGCAGCGCCCGTCGGTGGACGTGATCACCGGCCTCATCAAGGCCAACATCCCCACCCGCATCGCCTTTCAGGTGTCGGCCAAGGTGGACTCGCGCACCATCCTCGATCAGAGCGGCGCCGAATCGCTCTTGGGCCACGGCGACATGCTTTACCTGCCGCCCGGCACCTCGATTCCGACCCGCGTGCACGGCGCTTTCGTCTCCGACCAGGAAGTGCACCGCGTGGTCGGCGCCTTGAAGACCGCCTCGGCGCCCGTGTACATCGATGAAATTCTCGACGGGCCCAAGGTGTCGATACCGGGGTTCCCCTCCGATGAAGAAGAAGCCGGCGAGGGCGGGGCGGCGGAAGCCGAATCCGATCCTCTGTACGACGAGGCGGTGCGCATCGTCACCGAGACGCGCAAGGCTTCGATTTCGGGCGTGCAGCGGCGCCTGAAGATCGGCTACAACCGGGCCGCGCGCCTGGTGGAGGCCATGGAGGCGGCCGGACTGGTGGGGCCGCTGCAGCCGAACGGTAATCGGGAAATTTACGGCGCGCCGCCGCCGGAGGAATAAATGCGATTTGGACTCATGATGGCCGCGATTGCTGTCGCGGCGGCAAGGTTTGCCTCGGCGACGCCCGCAGGGGACGTCGAGAAGTATTTAAACGGCGTCACCACCTGGTCTGCGGATTTCACCCAGACCATCAATGATGCCAACGGCAAGACCTTGCGCAGCGCCGCAGGCAAGCTCTCGCTGCAAAAGCCCGGCAAGTTCCGCTGGGACTACACCGAACCCTCCGAGCAGCTGATCCTCGCCGATGGCAAGCAGATCTGGTTTTACGACAAGGATCTGCAACAGGCGAATGTGCGCGACGTGGACCAGAGTCTGGCCAGCACCCCGGCGGTGCTCTTGTCGGGCGGTGCCACGGTCAGCAGCGAGTTCGACGTCACGGCGCTCCCCAAGAAGGAAGGCATGGACTGGTATCAGCTCGTCCCGAAACATGCGAACAGCGATTTTCAACTGGTGAGAATCGGCTTCCTGAAGGGCGAGCTCGCCTCGATGTTCCTCGCCGACAAGCTCAACCAGATCACACAGGTCACCTTCACGAACCCCAAGCGCAACGT
Source organism: Steroidobacteraceae bacterium (assembly GCA_036494165.1). Lineage (GTDB taxonomy): Bacteria > Pseudomonadota > Gammaproteobacteria > Steroidobacterales > Steroidobacteraceae > Bog-1198. The sequence goes on along the minus strand of DASXOQ010000123.1, from coordinate 104,869 downwards.
GAGCTTCCCACCCGATCTTTTCACCTTCACACCGCCGCCGGGGGTCGATGTGATCGGGCGCCAGGGCAAGTGATCGGCAGCGGCAACTACCGACCGCTTGCCGACCGGCTGCGCCCCCAGACGCTCGAGGAATACGTCGGCCAGTCGCACCTGTTGGGCGAAGGGGCACCATTGCGACGTGCGCTCGAATCGGGCCATCCGCACTCCATGATCCTTTGGGGTCCGCCGGGCACCGGGAAGACCACGCTCGCCCGTCTGATCGCCAAAGGCGCGCGAGCCGAGTTCGTGTCGCTCTCGGCGGTGCAGGCCGGCATCAAGGACATCCGGGCGGTGGTGGAACAGGCACGCAGTTTGCGCGGCGAGCGCGACACGGTGCTGTTCCTCGACGAGGTGCATCGCTTCAACAAGTCGCAGCAGGACGCGTTCCTGCCCTACGTGGAGGACGGTACCCTCATATTCATCGGCGCCACCACCGAGAATCCTTCCTTCGAGGTGAACAACGCGTTGTTGTCGCGGGCGCGGGTTTACGTGCTCAAGTCCCTGACCGCAGCGGACCTGGACCGCTTGATGAGCCGGGCGCTCGAGGATGTCGAACGCGGCCTGGGGGAGAAGCACGTGCAGATCGATCAGGAGGCGCGCGAACTTCTGCTCGCGGCGGCCGACGGCGACGCGCGCCGGTTGCTGAACCTCCTGGAAACCGCCGCGGACCTTGCGGTGCCCGTGCCGGGAGGTCACAAGCTCGATCTCGACACCACCCGCGCGGTCATCGGCAGCACCTATGTGCGCTTCGACAAGGGCGGCGAGAATTTCTACGACCAGATCTCGGCCCTGCACAAATCGGTGCGCGGCTCGGATCCCGATGCGGCGCTCTACTGGTTGTGCCGCATGCTCGCGGGGGGCTGCGATCCGATGTACATCGCGCGGCGCGCCGTGCGCATGGCGAGCGAGGACATCGGCAATGCCGACCCCCGGGCGCTCACCCTCACCCTCGAAGCCTGCGCCGTGTACGAGCGGCTCGGCAGTCCCGAGGGCGAACTCGCGATCGCGCAGGCGGTCATTTTCATGGCCTGCGCCGCCAAGAGCAACGCGGTGTACGCCGCCTTCAACGCCGCCATGGCGGATGCGCAGAAGCTCGGTTCCCTGGAGGTGCCGCTGCATCTTCGCAATGCGCCCACCCGTCTCATGAAGGAGCTGGGTTACGGCAAGGAGTACCGCTATGCGCACGACGAGCCGGGCGGCTACGCCGCCGGCGAGCGCTACTTCCCCGAAGGGATGAGCGAGAAGCGCTACTACGTGCCGGCGGCGCGCGGGCTCGAGATCAAGATCGGCGAGGCGCTCGCCGCGCGAAGATCGCGCGACCTTGCGGCCCGCAGCGGCGCCGCGCAATAGCGCCGTCATCTTCGCCTACAATAGCCGTCCATTTTCGAAGGAACTTCTCGTGCTGGATCCCAAGCTGTTGCGGACTGATTTGGCGGGCGTCGCGAAACAACTCGCGCGCCGCGGCTTTGTGCTCGACGTCGAGGCGCTTGCCGCGATTGAGGAGACGCGCAAGAGCACCCAGATCGAGGCCGACCGCCTGCGCGCCGAGCGCAACGCCAACGCCAAGGCGGTGGGCATGGCCAAGGGCAAGGGACAGGATGCGACGCCGCTGCTGAAAGCAGGCGAAGCCCTGGTGGGGCAGCTCGCCGAGGCCGAGAAGCAGCTTGCGTCGGTGCAGGAGAAGTTGAACGCGCTGCAGTGGGGCCTGCCCAACATCCTCAACGAAAGCGTGCCGGACGGTGCCGATGAATCGGCGAACGTCGAGGTGCGCCGCGTCGGCACCCCGAAGCGCTTCGAGTTCACGCCCAAGGATCATGTGGCATTGGGTGAGCGGCTCGGCATGGACTTCGAGGCGGCGGGGCGCATGTCCGGCGCGCGCTTCGTGGTCATGATGGGACACCTGGCCAAGCTGCATCGCGCCCTCGCGCAATACATGCTCAACCTGCACACCGGCGAACACGGGTATCGCGAGGCCTACGTGCCTTATTTGGTGCACGCAGCCGCGCTCATGGGCACAGGTCAGCTGCCGAAGTTCGAGCAGGATCTATTCTCGGTGCGCGGTGATCCGCCTTTCTATCTGATCCCCACCGCCGAGGTGTCGCTCACCAATCTGGTGCGCGACCAGATCCTGCCGGCCGACAGCCTGCCCATCAGGCTCGTGGCGCACTCGCCCTGCTTCCGTTCGGAGGCGGGGGCTGCCGGCAAGGACACCCGCGGCATGATCCGCCAGCATCAGTTCGACAAGGTGGAACTGGTGCATATCGTCAAGCCCGAGGCTTCCTATGCCGCGCTCGAGGAACTGACTTCGCATGCCGAGGCGGTGCTCAAGGGTCTCGATCTGCCTTACCGGGTGCTTTCGCTCTGCGCCGGCGATGTCGGCCCGAGCAGCGCAAAGACCTACGACCTTGAGGTGTGGTTGCCCTCGCAGGATCGTTACCGGGAGATTTCTTCCTGCAGCAATTGCGAGGCGTTCCAGGCGCGGCGCATGCAGGCGCGCTGGCGCAATCCTGATACCGGCAAGCCGGAATTGGTGCACACGCTGAACGGTTCGGGCATTGCCGTGGGCCGGGCGCTCGTCGCGGTGTTGGAAAACTACCAGCAGGCCGACGGCTCGGTGTTGATCCCGGAAGCACTCAAGCCCTACATGGGCGGCATCACGGCCCTGAAATGAAGCAGGCCCCGCAAGGGGCCTGCATTTTCTTAGCTTGAGCCTTTAGATCTAGTTGCGACTGCCGCCCATCACCAAGCGCAGCACGTACCAGAACATGAGCGCAATGGAGGCAAAGAGCTGCATCGCGGCCGCCACGTAGCGATCTTCCGGATAGTGATGAATGATGTTGGAGGTGTCGTAAAGCACCGCGGCGCCGGCGAAGCCGATCATGGCCACCGAGAACCAGGTTCCCAACTGAAAGCCGAACACCGCACCGCCCACCATGGCGAGCAGCACCACCCAGAAGCCCCACATCAGAACCGCCCGCAGGAACGAGAAGTCGCGGCGAGTGCGATGCGCAACCACCATCAAACCGCCTGCGCCTAAGAGCGTAATGAGCGTGGCGCTGTCGATCGCGCCCGGTGCGCGCATGTCGGCGAGCACCAGCAGCGGCAGGAAAATCACCGCCTCGGCGACCACATACATCGCGTATGCGAAGTACTGCATGGCCTTGGACGTGCTGGTTGATGTGGTGTGCGTGGCCAGCCAGCCGACCAACATGAAGGCTCCGAGGATCAGGAACCAGTTGAAGCCGAGCATGAACTTCGCGAACGGGTACGCTAACCCCGATTCGAACAAGCCCATCTCGACGAGGACAAATCCCAGGATGCCGCCCACCACGTGCGTGTAGGTGCGGGTGATGAACGTCGCGCGGGTGTCGATGCCGGTGCCGCGGAAGACGGTGTTGTTGCTCGGGAAAGTCGCCATGAAACTCCTCCAATGACAGTAAGGCTATTTTATCACCCCCGCCGCGGGGTTACCCAATATGACAATTTCATCCTATATGAGGTTCGACGGGGGTTCTTTCAACAGCGCTCGGCAGGTAAGATCGCGCGCAAATCGTTGATTGCTTGAGTACCTGCGGAAGCGTGGCAGAGCGGTTGAATGCACCGGTCTTGAAAACCGGCAATGGGGCGACCCATTCGTGAGTTCGAATCTCACCGCTTCCGCCATGCTTCGCTAGGTTAGACGGCTTTCCTTAAAGTCCCCTTAAGCCCCGAAATATCCCGGCTGGTCCAGATCGTCGAGCAGCGGCGGCTGTTTCGGTTCCCAATTGAGGAGCGTTCGCGTCCGCTCGCTCGTGGCGTACATCTCGAGTCCGGCAAATCCTGCGAACCAGCCGAAGTGCTCAATGGCAGCCTCGCCGGAGCGGCTCACCACGGGCACGCCGAGTCGGCGGCCGATCAAGGCAGCGATGGCTTTGAAGGGCACCGAGGGTTCTTCGACGGCATGATAGCGCTCGCCGCCGACGCCGCGTTCGATGGCCAAACGGAACACGCGCGCGGCATCGAGGCGGTGCACGCCGGCCCAATGATTGTCGCCCTTGTCGATGAAAGCCGCTGCCTGCTTGTCCCGCGCCAACCGGATCAGATGCGGCACGAAGCCATGATCGCCCAAACCGTGTACCGAGGGAGGCAATCGCACCACGGATGCCCGCACGCCCTGCGCCGCGACTTTCGCTGCCGCGGCTTCCGACATGCGCGGGACGTTGGCGTTGGGAGAGGGGACATCCTCCTCGGTGGCAGGCCGGCCGCTTGCCAGGAGGGCGAGGCCGCCGGTGACCAACATCGGACGCTCGGAGCCTTTGAGTTCCTCGCCCATGATTTCAATGGCGCGTGCATCGGCGTTGCAGTTTTCGACGAATTTGGAGAAGTCGTGGTTGAACGCAGTGTGGATCACGGCATCGCACGATCGGACCGCGCCGCGCAAGGAATCGGGCGTATCGAGCGAACCGCGCTGTACTTCGGCGCCCGCAGCCTTGATTGCAGCGGCGGCAGAGTCGGAGCGCGCGAGCCCCAAAACCTTATGACCTGCCCCTAAGAGTTCTTGGACGACCGCGCTGCCTACCCAGCCGCTCGCCCCTGTTACGAAGATCCGCATGATGTGCCTCCTGATTAGATGGGTGCATAATGCGCCAGACACTATCAGGGTAAAGTAGTGACTTTATACAGGTATAATTGCTAATAGGATCAGCATGCAACAGAGCACCGGAAATCCGCTCGGCACGTATCTCAAAGACCGGCGCGCGAAACTCGATCCAGCGGCGTTGGGATTTTCGCAGATGCGCAGGCGCACTCCGGGCCTGAGGCGCGAGGAGGTAGCGCAGCGCGCGCACGTGAGCGCCACCTGGTATACATGGCTGGAGCAGGGACGCGGCGGTTCACCCTCGGTAGAAGTGTTGGAGCGCATCGCCCATGCATTGATGCTCACCGAGGTCGAGCGCGAACATGTTTTCCTGCTGGCCTTCGGGCGACCGCCGGAAATACGTTTCCAGGCGCCGGCGGGAGTGACACCTCGACTGCAGCATCTGCTCGACGCCTTGGAGCTGAGCCCTGCCATCGTCAAGAATTCAACCTGGGATGTGCTCGCTTGGAATCGCGCCGCCGCGGCGGTGTTGACCGACTACAGCAAGCTGCCGCCTGAGCAGCGCAATATCCTCAGGTTGATATTCTTGGATCCTAAAGTGCGGGCAGCCCAGGTCGATTGGGCCGGCGTGGCGCGCTTCGTGGTGGCGGCATTCCGGGCTGATGTGGCGCGCGGCGGGGCCTCGCGCTACGCCGAGGGCCTGGTGGCCGAGCTTGCGCGCGCCAGCACCGAGTTCGAGCAGATGTGGCGAGAGCACGATGTGGTGAGCTATGGCGAGGGCACCAAGAGGCTGCGCCATGCCGAGTTCGGCACCATGGCCTTCGAATACTCGGCCTTCGGGGTGGATGGCAGAGCCGATCTTTCCATGGTGGTCTACAACCCGGCCGGGCGCGAGGACGCCGAGCGGGTAAGGCGGGCGATCAAGGCGAAGACGCGCGCATCTTAAGGCGCATCGTCCAGGCGCTGCGCGCAGTGGGGACAACGCGCTTCGCTGGCGCGCGAGGCCCGAGTCGCGATCTTGAAGCCTGCGGCACCGAGGGGCTTGCGGCAGGCGGGGCATGGCATTTCGAACAGGCTCCAGAAAGCCGCTGCCACGATGGCGAGCGAAACCACCGCGAACACGAAACGGATGACGAATCCGAACGGGTACGCGCTCATGAGCCACCCGGCGCCCAGAAGGTAGGCCGCGAGCCCGATCTTGAGGTAACCGGCGTGCCGTACGAGTCGTTCACGAGCCTTCATCGGGTCATGATGTTACCCGTCCCGTGAATTGGGCATGATGCGATGATCGGGGCCGAGCATTGAATAAAGGGGAGAGTCGAACGTGAGTTTCCGTGCCGGGGCAATGTTGGGTCTTTGGGTGGTGTTGTCGGCATCCGCTCTCGCACAGGCGCCGGGAGCTGCGCACCCGGGCGATGCCAAGGTCAAGGCTTTGATTGACGCCGAGTGGGCATTTCGCCTCAAGGAATTCGGGCATCCCGACGAGGGAGATGGCCCGCGGCCCGATTTCCTGCCGCACGAGGATCCGGCGAGTCAGGCACGCCGCCTTGCCTACTGGCGTTCGAGCCTGGAGAAGCTCAACGCCATTCCCGCCAAGGACATCGAGCGCGAACAGGTCGATGCGGCCGTGTTCCGCGCGGTGCTTGAGGCGTTCGTCGCCAATCAGCAGTTCAAGGACTATGAGGCGCCGCTGACCAGCGGCGAGTCGTTCTGGAGCTACATCGCCCCGCGCGGCGGCCTCGAGAATCTGGCGGAGTACAAGGCCTATCTCGGGCGCATGCGCGACATCCCGCGCTACTTCGATGAAGAAGTCGCAAACATGCGCGCCGGCCTGAAGCGCGGATTCACGCCACCCAAGGTGTCGCTTCAGGGTCGCGATGAAACCATCGCCGCGTTCGCGGTCAGCGATCCTGAGAAAAACCCGTTCTTTGCGCCTTTCACCGAGACGCCGCCCGCCATCGGTGAAAAAGAGCGCGAGGCGTTGAAGGCCGATGCGCGCCGAGTGATCAAGGATGTCGTGGTGCCGGCGTACGAAAAGCTCCTGCCGTTCGTGCGCGACGAATACATACCGAACGCGCGCACCGAACTTGCGGCGGAGAAATTGCCGGACGGCAAGGCCTACTACCAGGCGAAAATCCGCGAATTCACCACGCTCGACTTGGGTCCCGACAAGATCCACGACATCGGGCTCTCGGAGGTCGCGCGTATCGATGCCGACATGCATGCCACCATGAAGAAGGCAGGGTGGTCGGGCGATTTCGCCGGTTTTTTGAAATTCCTGAAAACCGATCCCCAGTTCTACGCCAAGACCCCCTACGATCTACTGGCCCGCGCCGACTACATCGCCAACAAGATCAACGGCCAGTTGAAGTACACCTTGGGATTGCTGCCGCGCTATCGCTTCACCATTCGCCCGACACCGGCCTCGGTCGCACCCTTCGGCACCGGCGGCAACGGCGGTCTGGAGAGCTGCGTGATGAACACCTACAACTTGCCGGCCAGGCCGCTTTACACGCTGCCATCCTTGGTCCTGCATGAGTGCAGTCCCGGTCACAGTCTGCAGGCGGCGCTCGCGCTCGAAGTGCCGCATCAATCGGAGCTGCGCAAGACCACTTATTTCTCGGGTTATGGCGAGGGGTGGGGGCTGTATTGCGAATGGCTCGGCATCGGCATGGGCATCTACGAGACGCCCTACGAGGAGTTCGGGCGCGAAACCTACGAGATGTGGCGTGCGGCGCGGCTGGTGGTCGATACCGGCATTCACCACATGGGGTGGACGCGCGAGCAGGCGATCGACTTCCTGTCGAGTCACACCGCGCTCTCCACCCATGAGATCACGACGGAAGTCGACCGCTACATCAGCTGGCCCGGGCAGGCGCTCGCCTACAAGCTCGGCGAACTGACCATCCGCCGCAAGCGCGCCGAGGCGGAAGCGAAACTTGGGTCCAAGTTCGATCAGCGCTGGTTCAACGACACTATTTTGGGCTTAGGCGCAGTGCCCTTGCCCGAGCTCGAGCGGCAGCTCGATCTTTGGATGGCGGGTGGCGGCAGCAATCCCAATGCGGCTTCGATGCAAGGCGCGATCGCCGGCGCGCCGTGAGCGCCGCCTTCAGCTTTTGACGGGCTGGCCGGTGGGCAGCGAGAAGTAGAAGGTCGCGCCCACGTTGACTTCGCCGCTGGCGCGGATCTCCCCGCCGTGGCGGTTGACGATGCGCCGCACGGTTGCGAGCCCGACGCCGGTGCCCGGGAATTGCTCCTGCGTGTGCAGGCGGTGAAAGGGGCTGAACAGGTTCGAACAATAGCGCGGGTCGAATCCTGCGCCGTTGTCCTTGAGATAGAAGCTGGTGAGGCGCTCAGTGCGTTCGACGATGCCAAGCTGCACGCGGGCATTGGGTGTCTTGGAGGTGAACTTCCACGCGTTTGACATCAGGTTCTCGAGCACGATGCGCAGCATCCCGACATCGCCTCGCGCCCAGCCGTCCTCGACGCTGAACTCGACCTTGCGCTCCGGGGCGCGCTCGGCCAGCGTCGCGGCAATCTCATTGCCCATTTGCGCCATGTCCACGTCGATGTGATTCATGGGCGCGCGCACGATGCGCGAGAGCGCCAGCAGATCGTTGATGAGGCCCTGCATGCGGGTGGTCGCGGCCGTGATGCGCCCGAGGTAGCCGCGGCCGTCCTCGTTCAAGCTCTCGCCGCAAGCCTCCACCAGCAAATGCGCGAAGCCGTCGATGGTGATGAGCGGTGAACGCAGATCGTGCGCCACCGAGTAGGAGAACGCCTCGAGCTCTTTGTTGAGCACTTCGAGCTCGGCTTGGCGCTGGCGCACTTCCTCGGTGCGCCGTGCCACGCGCTCTTCGAGGTTTGCGATCAGGTCCACCGACTCCATGGCGACGGAGGTGGAATCGGCCAGCGCCGTCAGAAGTTCGATTTCTTCGTTGCTCGCCTCGTGATGCGAAGCCCAGTACACGCCGATGGCTCCAACCGGAGCGGCGGTGCGGATCGGGGTCATCACCAGGCTCTTAACGAAGGTCGGACGGTAGGCCTCATGGGGAATGCGATCGTCCTTGTAGATGTCCGCGATCACCGCGGGACGGCGGTTGAGCATGGCCCAGCCGCTGATGCAGGCGCTCAGCGGGAAGCGTTGTCCCTTCCAGAGAGGCGCGATGGCATCCTCTTCGGCGTAGAAGCAGCGGTCTTGATCGCGCAGCACGAACGTTGCGCCGTCGGCACCCACCAGGTGACGCGCGGCATGACGCACGATATCCATGACGGTGTTCAGATCGCGTGCCAAGGACAGCGCCTGGATCACCGAGATCAGATAGGGCATGCCGCGGGTGTAGCGTTCGCTCGCCGAGGCAGCGGACTCGTGCTGCACGCTGGCCTTGATGACCTGGGCGAGGGTCTCCAAGCGGCTCTTGGAAACCCTCGCGGTCGGCTGCGGTTCGTGCGACGGCACGGTGGGAGTATCATCGACGTTGCCGGACACCACGATGAAGGGCATGCCGGGTCGGGTCGCAAGAGCCAGGGCAAGGGCGCTGCGACCGTCGTAACCGGGAATGCCGCTGTCCGAGAGGACAACGTCGAAAGAATGCTCTTTGAGCTTGTTGGCGTACGCCTCGGCGGAGTCCACGGTCGTCACTTCGCATTGGACCTTGGCGCGCATCAGCACCCGCCTGACGAGTTCCGCGTCGGCGGCATTGTCTTCGAGGTGCAGAATCTTAAGGGCCATGGCAGGTTGTCGGCGGGACTTTGTAGTGCTTGAGTAGAACTCCGCGCCAGGTCCGGGTCAAACCGTCAGATCTGTTCTGAGAACCACTACGCGAGGTATTTTTTCCGCTGTGCGGAGCGCCAACCGAGCCGCCGAGCCTTGAAGGCGCCCACAATCATTATCCTTAGGTTTATTGCGAAAAACCCGTGATTTTCGCGGCCATTTTGCCGTGCAGCGGACCGTCCGACCGGCCGCTGGACATAAAGCTGTCATGGCGTTTCTTGGTCGGTTTTGCAATGATTTTGTCTGAGTACATACCACCACGCGTCCATGCACCGACGCGCTTTCGAAGGGGGCGGCGATGAGCTACACCATCAACGTAAACGGCGATGCGCACACGGTGGAAGTCGAAGGCGACACGCCGCTCCTCTGGGTGCTGCGAGACTCGCTGGATCTCACCGGCACCAAGTACGGCTGCGGAATCGGTCAATGCGGTGCCTGCACCGTGCACGCCAACGGCACCGCAGTAAGGTCCTGTCAGCTGCCCATTCAGGCGGTGGGCGCGATGGCCATCACCACCATCGAGGCAGTCGGCCGCAACGCGGTCGGCAAGCGCGTGCAGGAGAAGTGGCTGCATCTCGATGTGCCCCAATGCGGCTACTGTCAGGGCGGCCAGATCATGGCCGCGAGCGCGCTCCTGGCCCGCACCCCGCATCCCAATGAGGCCGACATCGATTCGGCGATGGCCGGCAACATCTGCCGCTGCGGCTGCTACAAGCGCATTCGCAGCGCCATCAAGCAACTGGGTGATGAAGGGAGGATGACCTGATGGCCACTCTGCAGAGCGAGCTGCCGCTGAAATTCTCGCGGCGCGGATTCCTCAAGGCCAGCACGGCCTTCGGCGGCGGTCTGTTGCTTTGCGCCGGCATCGGACGTTTTGCAGACGCCGAATCCGATGAAGCGCATCCAATTACGATCTATGCGCGCATCGCCCCGTCGGGCACGGTCACGATTTTCGCGCCCAATCCGGAGGTGGGACAGGGCACGAAGACCGCGCTGCCCATGATCTTCGCCGAAGAGCTGGATGTCGCCTGGAAGGATGTCGTCATCGAAATGGCCGACTACCAGGGCGGCAAGATGGGCAGTCAGTCCTCGGGCGGCAGCTACTCGACGCCCGGTAGTTGGTTGCCGTTGCGCCGGGCAGGTGCGGCGGGCCGGCAGATGTTGATCCAGGCAGCGGCCGAACAATGGGGCGTCTCGGCGGGGGAGTGCAGCGCCGCCGATAGCATCGTCACGCACGCATCGAGCGGTCGCATGCTCACCTACGGCCTGCTGGCCGAGCGTGCCGCGAAGCAGCCGGTCCCGGACTTGGGCCAGGTCACTCTCAAGGACGAAAACCGCTTCAAAATCATCGGCACTTCCACGCGCGATCCCGACAAGGCGCGCATCGTGCAGGGCAGGCAGCAGTTCGGCATCGACGTCAAGGTGCCGGGCATGCGCTACGCGGTCTATCAGAAGGGTCCCGTATTCGACGCCGAAGTCAAAGCTGCGAATCTGGAGCAGATCCGCTCGCTGCCGGGCGTGAGCCACGCCTTCGCACTCAAGGGAGCCGAGCGCCTGCTCGAAGGTCCGCCGGGATCGCCGGGCGGCATCGACGATGGGTTGCGCGGCGGCATCGCCATTGTCGCCGACACCTGGTGGCATGCGCAGAAGGCGCGTCAGCGCCTGAAGGTGGACTGGGAGGAGGGAGCACACGCGCAGGATTCCACCGAGGGCTTCGACGCCAAGGCGGCGGCGCTCTTCAGGCAGGAACCCGAAGCATCGATCCGGGTGGATGGCGATGTGCAAGCCGCCTTGAATGGTGCGGCCAGGCAGGTCTCAGCGCTCTATTCCTATCCTTTCATTGCCCACGTGCCGATGGAGCCGCAAAACTGCGTCGCTTCCTATCAGAACGGAAAATTGGAGATCTGGGCGCCGACGCAGAATCCCGGCTCCGGACGCAAGGGGCTTGCCAAGGCGCTCGGTATCGATCCGGCCAACATCACCATCCACATGATCCGCTGCGGCGGCGGCTTCGGGCGGCGCCTAGCCAACGACTACATGATCGAGGCGGCGATGATTTCCAAAGAGATCGGCGCCCCGGTCAAAGTGCTCTGGGCGCGCGAGGATGAAATCCGCCACGACTTCTACCGGCCCGGCGGCTACCACAACCTCACGGGCGGCTTGAGCGCCGGGGGCAAGCTGGTGGCCTGGCGCAATCATTTTGCGGGCTTCGCGCGGACCGAGTACTTCGCGCGCTTAGGCGTGCCCGGCAAGGACAATTTTCCCGCCGGCTTCGTGCCCAACTATTCGCTGAAGACTTCGCGGATCGCTTTCAACATGCCGGTAGGCCCGCTGCGCGCTCCTGGCGACAACGCCCATGCGTGGGTGTTTCAGTCCTTCCTCGATGAATTGGCGCATGCAGCGGGCAGCGATCCCATCGATTTTCAGCTCGCCCTGTTGCGATCGCCGCTGCCGGGCGAAGGGCAGGGGGAGGGCGGCAACGCCTTCGGCCCGGGATCTCGCCTCACGCATGATCGCCGTCGTGGAAAGAGTGCGTGATATGTCCGGGTGGCACCAAAGGCACCGGCTGGTGCGCGGCAGCGGATTGGGATTTGCCTGCTACTGGAGTCATTTGGGTTACGTGGCGCAGGTGCATGAGGTTCAGGTCACCGCCGACGGCATCGTAACCCCGCGGCGCGTTTTCGCCGTTGTCGATGTGGGTGCGCACATCGTGAATCCTTCCAACGCCGTAAATCAGGTGGAAGGCTCCATCATCGATGCGATGTCGGCGACCATCGCCCAAAGGATCACCTTGGAGCGTGGACGGGTCGTGCAGAGCAACTATCACGACTACACCCTGTTGCGGAACAAGAAGATTCCCGACATGCAGGTGGAGTTCATCAAGACCGCCCATGCGCCCACCGGCTTGGGGGAGCCTGCCTACCCTTCCGCGCTGCCGGCATTCTGCAACGCGATATTCGCAGCCTCGGGCAAGCGGGTGCGCAAACTTCCTTTGAGCGCCTCGGGTCTCAAGGTGTAGCGGGAGGCGCCTTCAAATCCAGATCCCAGTTCTGGCCGACGAGATCCTTGCCGAAGGCATGATGAGGCTCTTCCTTCACCAGCCGGAAACCCTCGGCCTGGTAGATGCGGCGCGCCGCTACCAGCACGTCGTTGGTCCACAGCGTCAAGGTTTGATAACCCTGCGATCGGGCGTAGTGGATGCAGAGTTTCACCAGATGCGCTCCTATCCCTAAGCCCCGCGCCGCGGGCTCGACATACAGGAGCCGCAATTTCGCAACGCTCGCCGATGCGCGCACCAGGAACACCGACCCCAAGATTTGTCCGCCGCGCTCGGCCACCCACGCGTGCTCTCGCTCCGGGTCGAAGTTCTTGACGAAGCTCGCGAGGATTTCGGCCACCAGCGCCTCGTAGCTCTGATCCCAGCCGTATTCGCTCGCGTAAAGCAGCCCCTGGCGGTGAACGATCCAGCCCACATCGCCCGCCTTGAGGCCGCGCACCGAGAAATCTCTGGCCGGGCCGCGGGCCTCCAGGAGCCTCTCGACCGTCTGCATGGAGGAGAGGAGTTCGCCGCGCTCAGCGCCGTTCAACGGTCTTAGCAGCGCCGCTACCTGGCGCCTTGCCGCGCGATCCAGACCTAAGAATGCACTGCGCCCCGCGCGGGTCAGCTGCAGGGTGCTCTGACGAGCATCGCTTCTCGAGCGTAAGCGCCGCAAGAAGCCTGCGAGTTCGAAGCGCTTGAGCAAGCGGCTCAAGTAGCCGAAGTCCAGCTCAAGATCGCGCGCCAGCTCGCTTGCGAGCGGCTCGCTGCGATGAGCGAGTTCATACATGACGCGCGCCTCGGTGAGCGAGAAATCGCTGCCGAGAAGGCCGCGCTCAAGCAGGCCGAGCTGCTTGGTGTAAAAGCGGTTGAACTTGCGAATGGCGCCGATCGCGCCGGGAGTGGCAGAGGGCATGGAACGAGCATGGATCAATTACTTGACTCAGTCAAGTAAATTGAACGAGCGGATATCGCTGCATCTCACGGTATTAGACCGAGCGGTGCGAGCCGGCGCTTTGTGACGCACTTGGCAGCAAATGGCGACATGGGAGTTTCCCTACAGCCCTCGCGCGCGGCGCGGACGTATTTTAAGTCCAGCCGCGTGAGAACAGTGCCGATGCGACGAGCCTTGAAAATACTGCTGGTGGAGCGAAGCGCCTCGCGCTCGGCGCTGCATGAACGCCTGCTCTGCAATTTCGACGTCAATCTCACGACGCATCACGCCAACAGCGAAGCGGAGCTGCGCCAAGTGGCTAGGGACTTCAGGCCCGACCTGGTTGTTGGCAACGACCAGGTGCCGCAGCATGCGGAACTCGACTGGGACGTGCTGCTGCTGCCCTCGCGACGCGCGCCGGAGATACTGCTCTGCGAACTGCACGAAGGCCAAGACCCCTGGGCTCGAACCGCGAGCGTCGATTTTCCCGAATTCGACCGGCCGCACTCGGCCAGAGCGCCGCTTGCTGCGAGTGCCTTGGGATGCGTTCCCGACTATTTTCGCGGCAGCGACGATGTGGCGGTGGTGCTCGATGTGGATGGCTGGGTGCGTCACGCCAACCCCGCGGCGGAACGCCTGATGGGCGCTCCCGCCTCGGCTCATCTGCATCATGCCAACGACCTCATCGACTTGTTGAAAGCCATGACGCCGGGCTCACGGCCGGCGCTGCCTTTGGTGATGCTCAATCTAAACGGCCTGCCGCTGTTGACGCGCGCGTACGGCCGCACCGTCGCGAATGCCATATTGAAGACCTTGAGCGAAACGGTGCAGCCGCGCTATGCGCGTTGCGGGATTTTGGCGCGCCTGTCGCAGGACGAAGTGCTCCTGGTGTTGTCGCGAGGAGCCGCCGCGACGGACGCGGCCGTGGCAGTACTCGGCGGCATCCCCTCGAGGCGGGCGTACGCCGCGGCGGACTGGCCGGCGGAGCGCGTGGCGGCGAACCATGAAGTACCCCTGCTCACGGAGGAAGCCAAGACCCAAAGCCGACCGCTTCTCGGCATGTCCGACATCCGCGTCAAATCGCGCGCGGCACTTCGCCCGGAGCTCTTCGATGCGCAACTCGGCGATGCCATCAACCGTCATGCGCTCGGGGTTCACTACCAACCCCAGTTCAGCCTGAAGGACGGCCGCGCCTGTGGCGTCGAGGCGCTGGCGCGTTGGACCTTGAACAGTGGCGAGACATTGCAACCTGCCGCCTTCATTCCCCTGGCTGAACGATCCGGCCTGATAGGTGCCCTCGGTGCCACGATATTGAAGAGTGCCTGCGCCACCGCCGCGGGGTGGCTCGGCCAGGACGCCGCCAAGCTCACCTTGTCGGTGAACGTTTCATTGCAGCAGATGGATGCCAAGTACGCGCGGGTGCTGGAGTCGGTGCTGAACGCCTCGGGGTTCGCGCCGGAGCGGCTGGAGTTGAAGGTCCCCGAGCGCGCGCTCAGCGTTCGGGCCTCGGCATTCGACTGTCTGCGCTCGTGGAAGTCTTTGGGAGTGCGTGTCGCGGTAAATCACGACGGCGCCGACTACTCCGCGTTGAGCTACTTGTCGCGCGTGACCGTGGATCGGCTCAAGCTCAACCGCAACCTCGTGCATCGCATGCTCGGGGACGGACGAGTCGCCGTGCTGGTCAGAGCCGTGATCGCGCTCGGGGCCGAACTCGGCGTCGAGGTAATGGCCGAGGGCGTTGAGACGCAGGACCAGTACGCATTGCTGCAGGAGCTCGGATGCACCCATGCGCAAGGCTACCTCCTGGCCCGTCCCATGCCGGCCGTCCAGGCGCAGCTGGCGTTGCGAAGACCCTGGGGCAACCTGCCGCGCGAGCAGGTTCGCGCAGGCGGGGCGCGGATCAACTGAACGGGAGAGGGGCGGCAGTCAACCGGCCGTCAGGCGCGGCGTGCCACGATCTGCGCGGCTGCCCGATAGCCCCACCAGGCGGCCTCTTCGAACACCGAGAGACCTGAAAGATCGGAGTGAGCGAAGTAGAGCGGGCCTTGCGAGTCGCGCAAGGCCAAGCGACCCGCAGCACTCAAGAAGCCCGGCTCGGGCACCGCCATGGCATGACCCCGCACCGTGATGGCAACCCGCTCGACGCACAGCGGCAGGCGCCAACCGTACGCCAACCGAAGGTCACGGCTCGCCGCATGGATGAGTTCATCCCCGCTCGCCCGATCCAACCAGCGCCGCGTTTCTTCGGGCTCGGCGTCCGAGAGCGCGTAGTAGGCGGTAAAGGCGGTGCGTTCGGGTCGACTCATGCGAATGTCCTGGTGGGTGGACACCACGTAGCCCATGCCCGGCTCGCGATACACCACGTTGTCCCACGAAAGCGGCGCACCGGGCTGCTCTTCGGGGAAGGCGTGCATCAGGAAATTGGCTACCAGCCAGGGTGCGTATCGAGGCAGATCGCGCTGCCTTGTGAAGCCATAGCCCGAGAGCCCGTCGAATACGTGCTGCAGCACGTAGAGGGGCATGGCGGCGACGGCGTAGCGCGCCTTGATACGTGTGGTCTTGGGTATTCCATCACGCACCGCCACGGCGAGAGCCTCGACGCCCGACTCGCCGACCGAGAGGCGCGCAATGCTGCCCTCCAGCCAATTGCGGCGGCCGCCGGCACCGCGTTCGAGCCGCTCGGTGAGCGCGCAGAGTCCCTCGGGCCAGGTGAGCACGGCACCTTTCTCGGCGTTTGCCGCCTCGCCGTCGCGCGAACAGAAATAGTGCAGACCGGCCCAGGCGGAGATTTCGTCGAGGTGGCGGCCATAGTCGTCGCGGCAGCAGTAATCCAAGTACCAGAGCAGCGTCGGGGCCTCGAGTTCCTGACCCACGAGCCAGGCGCGAAACGAGGTCTTGTCGAGATCGAGGAAGCGCTGCTCCTTCGATGAGGCCTCCAGCGGCACCGCGAAGGCGCGTTTTCCGTCGCTGCCGCGGGCATTGCTGTAGAAGTCGACGATGTCGAAGAAACGCGTGTGCTGCGCGCGCTCATCGACGCTCACCCCGTCGGTGGGGAGATACCCCTCCTGCCAGGCGCCCGCGTACAACACGCGCTCGGCGGGCGCGTGTATCAGATAGCGTTCATCGTAGGTGGGACGCGGCGCATAAGGATCTTTCTGTAAGATGCCGAACTCGAACAGCATCTCGCGCACGTGCCGAGACTCCAGCGACGGCAGAGGCAGGTAATGCGCGCCGGTGGGAAAACGCAGCCCGCCGTCGCTGCCTCCGGCCGCGTTGCCATGCGGCTCGGGGCCGGGGACGGTGAGCACCTCGTTCACGCCGCCTTTTTTTAACGCCCATGCGGCGGTGAGCCCGGCGACGCCGGATCCCGCGATCAGCACGTCGGTCTCGAGCGTCTCGCTGGCGGTTGGGAGCGAGGCGGCGTCCCGCAGCCAGTGACCGAGTTCGCGGCCGGGATACGCGGCGCTTCCTGCAATGCGCTGTCCGTAGGCGAACAGCCCGCCGCCGGCGCCGGCGAGGGCAGTGGCGCTGATGAGGAAATCGCGCCGGCGCATCAGCGGATGGCCCGATGCCAGTCCTCGTCGAAGTAGCGCACCAAGGCCTGACTGTTCAGGTGATTGGGTTCGACCTCGATGCGCTGCATATCGGGCGGGAAGCTGAACATTTCCTCGCTCACCGCCGCATTGAGATAGCGCATCGGCAGCCTGTAATGTTTGGGGGGCACGAACTGATTTTCATTGCCCGCCAGGATGAAGCCCCATTCGCCGAACGAGGGGACGTAGGTGTGGTACGGGAAGGTGTTGAAGCCCGCTTCGCGCAGCGTTGCCTCGATGCACCAATAGGCATGCGGCGCAAAGAACGGCGAGGTGGCCTGCACCACGACGAGGCCGTGCTCCGCGATGCGCTTTTTCAGCATGGCATAGAAGGGCACAGAATAAAGCTTGCCCAGCGCAAACGTGGACGGATCCGGAAAATCCACGAAAGCCACGTCGAAATCCTCCTGTGCCGTCTCGATCCAGCGCGCAGCATCGGCATTGATGAGCCGCACCCTGGGGTCGTGGAACGAGTCATGGTTGAGTTCGACCAGGGGCTGCGAGGAGGAAAACAGCCGTGTCATCTGCGGATCCAGGTCCACCAGCGTCACCTGCTTGATGTTGGGATACCGCAGGATCTCGCGCAGCGCCAAACCGTCGCCGCCGCCTAGGATCAGCGCGTTCCGAGCCCAGGGGAGCGACTCGAGCGCGGGATGCACCAACGCCTCGTGGTAACGATGCTCGTCGCGCGACGAGAACTGCAGGTTGCCGTTGATGTACAAACGCAGATCGTCATGCCAGCGGGTGATGACCAGCCGTTGGTAGGGCGTGGTGATGGCGTGCACGATCTCATCGCCGTACATGCCGCGTTCGCCCCAGTAGACGAGCCGATCGGAGGCGAGGAAGCCGGCGCACAGAATGGCGAAAATGATCGCGGCACGCAGCACCTTGCCGCGCGGCCGCTGCACCTGCGTGCCGAAGGCGAGGATGGTCCAAAATGCCACCGCGACGTTCAGCATGCCGAACAGGAATCCGCTGCGGGCAAGTCCCAAGTGCGGCGCCAACAGCATGGGGAACAGCAGCGCGACGGCGAGCGCGCCCAGGTAGTCGAAGGTGAGCACGCGGCTCACCAGGTCCGCGAACTGCGCCTGGCGGGCGTGCAGGGCGCGCATCACCAGCGGGATCTCCATGCCGATCAGGGCGCCGATGGCGAACACCAGAACATACAGCAGCGCCCGGAACGGCGCGGCCAGCCAGGCAAATGCCAGGAACAGCAGCGCCGCCGATATCCCGCCGATGAAACCGATGGCGAGTTCCACCTCCACGAAGCGGGTGAGCACGTCCTCGTCGCGGATATAGCGCGAGATGTGCGCCCCTACACCCATCGCGAACAAGTAGCAACCGATGACGGTGGAAAATTGCATTACCGAATCGCCCAACAGGTAGCTGGAGAGCGCGCCGGCGATCAATTCGTAGGCGAGGCCGCAGGAGGCGACAAAAAATACGGAAATAACTAAAATACGATCAAACATCGCGCGTGCGGCGCTCGGCGTTGGGCCGGCCTGGCCGTCGTGGAGGGCTCCGTTGGACATGGTCGTCAATTATGCCTTGCACCTGCTCGCGGCGGGATTGCTGCTGTTCGTTTTTTTCCTGATCTATACCTGGGCGACTCCCTTCGATGAAATGACCTTGATCCGTCAGGGCAACGTCGCCGCCGCCCTCACGTTGGGCGGCGCCATGATCGGATTCTCCATGACCGTGGCCTCGGGGCTCGAACACACCGATCACCTCACCGCGTTTCTCGGCTGGTCCGCCGCCGCCGCGGCGATTCAGCTTCTCACCTATGTGCTGGTCACGCGCCTGTTGCACATGTCCAAACAGCAGATCGAGGGCAACAACGTGGCCTTTGGGCTGCTGCTCGCATCCATTTCGGTGTCGGTGGGCGCCGTGAGCGCCGGCGCCCTCTCTTAATACATTACGGAGTTCGTCATGAGCCTTGGAAGTTTTATCAAGAAACAGTTCATCGACATCCTGCAATGGAACGAGGACACCGAGGGGGTGCTCGCCTGGCGCTATCCCATGCAGGACTACGAGATACAGTACGGCGGCAGTCTCACGGTGCGCGAATCGCAGGTGGCGGTGTTCATCAACGAAGGCAAGATTGCCGACGTGTTCGGTCCCGGCATGTACAAGCTCACCACCCAGACGCTGCCAGTGCTCACGTACCTGAAGAATTGGGACAAGCTGTTCGAATCGCCCTTCAAGTCGGACGTGTATTTCTTCAGCACCCGGCTGCAGACCGGGCGTAAATGGGGCACGCCGCAGGCCATCACGGTGCGCGACGCAGATTTCGGCATGGTGCGGCTGCGGGCCTTCGGCATGTACTCCTACGCAATTGCGGATGCCAAGAAATTCTTCACCGGCATCAGCGGCACCCGGGCGAGTTACACGCGCGACGATCTCGAGGAGCAATTGCGCGGCATTCTGGTATCCACCATGGGCAGCGCGCTCGGCGCCTCCAACAAGCCGTTTTTGGACATGGCCGCGAATCAGACGCTGATGGCCAATGAAGTGAAGGACGCCATTGCCCAGGCTTTCGACAAGTACGGCTTGGCGCTCGATGTGTTCAATGTTCAGAGCATCAACCTGCCGGAGGATCTGCAGGAGGCACTCGACAAGCGCATCGCCATGGGTATGGCGGGGGACCTCAACAAGTTCACGCAGTATCAGGTGGCCAACGCCATCCCGCTGGCGGCCCAGAACGAGGGCGGTGTGGCAGGAATCGGCGCGGGCATCTCCGCCGGCGTCGCCTTGGGCCAGACCATGGCCCAGGGGCTCTCGGCCGCACAACGCCCGAATGCGCCGCCAGGCACTGCTGCGGATCCGGAGGCGCGCCTCGGTCAGTTGAAGAGCCTGCTCGACAAGGGATTGATCTCGGCGGCTGATTTCGAATCGGCCAAGACGGAAGTCCTCAAGAAACTGGTGGGTTGACCCCGACCCTCATGCAACAGGTCAGTTGTCCCGGGTGCGGCGCCCCGGTGCAATTCAAATCGGCGGCTTCGGTGATGGCGGTCTGCTCCTTCTGCAAGACCACCATCCTGAAGGACGCCAACTCGGTCCAGAACCTCGGCAAGATGTCGGAGGTGCTGGAGGATTTCTCGCCCTTGCAGATCGGGTCATCGGGCGTGTTCGCCGGAAAATCGTTTTCGCTCATCGGCCGGTTGCAGCTGCGCTACTCCGGCGGGTTTTGGAACGAGTGGTATGCGCTGTTCGACGACGGCAGCAACGGCTGGCTGTCCGATGGCTCCGGGCAGTTCACCATGACATTCCAAAAGCAGGTGGACGGCGCGCTGCCGCTCTTCGATAAGCTGGTGCCCGGCCACATTTTGCACCTTGGCGGAGCGAGTTTCGCCACATCGGACGTGCGCACCGCCGAGTGCACTGCCGGGCAGGGCGAATTGCCTTTCAAGGTGGGCAGCGGCTATCAGGCACGGGTCGCCGATTTTCGTGCCGACGATCGTTTTATGACTTTGGATTACTCGGAGCCCAGTGCCCGTATCTACCTCGGCCAGTCGGTCGAGCTCCAGGCATTGCAGCCGCAACTGTTGAGGGATGTAGCGCAGATCGGCGAAACCACCGGCCGATTCCACGGCAAGGTCAGCGCCCTTAATTGCCCCTCCTGCGGTGCGCCTGTGAAAACGGCCCCGGGGATTACCGTGCACATCGTCTGCCCCAGTTGCCATGCGGAAGTCGACACCTCGGGAGCGGCAGCCGCTGTGCTCGCCAAGGGCGCAGAGGTCGAGGCGGTGCGCTTCACCTTGGGCCTGGGCGACGAGGCGACGATCGATGGCACGCGTTACGCGATCCTGGGTGCGATGCGCCGCGCCGAGAGCGACGATGCATCATCGGCCTGGAACGAATATTTTCTGTATGCGCCCGGCAAGAAGTTCATCTGGCTGGTTGAGACCGATGAGGGCTGGCAACGAAGCGAAGTGCTCGACCACTGGCCCGCATGGGACGGGGCGGGACACGCGAGGGCGGACGGAGTCAGCTACTCTCAGACCACTCAATACGGCGCGCGCGTGCTCAATGCCATCGGCTCCTTCAACTGGCGAGTGAGCGTCGGCGATCTGGTGCAGGTCACCGAATACAGCGGCGGGCGTCAGAAATTAGCCGCTGAGGCGACGCGCGAGGAACTCACCTGGTCGCGTTCCGCGATGATTGCGCTCGATCAGGTGCGAGCCTGGTTCGGAAATCACGTGCATGCCGAGTCCAAGCCGCACCCTAAGTACCGCGAAACCGCCCGGCGATTGCTGATCGCCATGGGACTGATCAACGCCATCCCGCTTCTGTTCGCCACCGGACGCGTGATGCCGTATGCAATCCTTTGCGCGCTCGCCATTTATCTTCCCGCTTATTTCCTCGACAAGCTCGACGCGGACAGCGCATGAGAAACAAATATCTCGCCTTCTCCTTGGTGGTCATGCTGTTTTGCTCGCTGGCGAGCTGGTGGAGCTTCGCGGCGCGCGCGACCGGAGGCCAGGGCAGCGGCAATTCCTGGCACTCATGGACCTCGGGGCCCGGCTACAGCGGCGGTGGCTGGGCCACCGGCGGAGGCGGCGGCCACAAATGAGCAGCGTCGTCACCGCATCCGGCAAACACCTGCTGGCCGATTTCTACGGCGTGGCCGCCGCGCCGCTCAAGGATGCGGCATTTCTCGAGCGCCTGCTGCGTGAGGCCGCGCAGCAAGCCGGTGCCAGAGTACTGAGCAGTCACTTTCACGTCTTCGGCGACGAGGAGGGCGTGACGGGGGTCGTGCTGCTGTCCGAATCCCATATCTCCATCCATACCTGGCCGGAATCCGGATTCGCCGCGCTGGACATCTTCATGTGCGGTTCGGCGCATCCCGAACGCGCACTGCGCTATGCAACGCGGGAGCTGAGGCCCAACGGCCAGCTGGTCACCCAGACCGAGCGCGGCAAAACCGCCAAGCCTTGATCGGCAGATAAAAAGCGGCTCCGGCAAGATTTGCTATTATTCGAGTGTTCAAATCAAACGAAGGGGAGAGGGGATGCGAATTTCCAAGATCGTTGCCGCGCTGGCGCTTCTGGGCGCGCTTGGCGCCTGCAGCGGCGGCGAGAAAACCGCCACGGGGCAGGGGCCCACCTTCGCTTTGACCTTTCCTTCGAGTCTGGTGACCTCGGCGCAGGACGGCCGCGTCATTTTGCTTTTGAGCGGGGACTTCAAGCGCGAACCTAAGGATCATGTCGAGGCGAATCTGCCGCTCGATGCGCCCTTCATGTTCGGCGTCAACGTCGAGGGCTGGGCTCCGGGAGCCACCGTCCACGTGGGCGACGAGGCGTTTGGCTGGCCCGCGGGCAAGCTCTCAAGCCTGCCGAGCGGCGATTACTCGGTGCAGGTGGTCTTGAACCGCTATGAGACTTTCCATCTGGCCGACGGCCGGACGCTCAAGTTGCCGCCCGACCAGGGCGAAGGGCAGCACTGGAACAGCAAGCCGGGGAACCTGTATTCCAAGCCGGTGAAGGTGCACATCGAACACGGCCAAGCGCCGGCCACGAACATCGCGCTCGACCAGCAGATCCCGCCGGCCAAAGTGGCTGCCGACACCGAATGGGTCAAACACATCAGGATCAAGAGCGAGCTGCTGTCGAAGTTCTGGGGACGGGACATCTATCTCGGGGCGCATGTTCTGCTGCCAAAGGGATTTGCCGATCATCCCAACGCGCACTATCCGCTGATGGTTTTCCACGGGCATTTCCCCGACGACATTTCGGAGTTTCGCACCACGCCTCCCGATCCGGACTTGAAGCCTGTGTATTCGGAGCGTTTCCATCTCGACGGGTACAACCGCATCGAGCAGCAGGAAGCCTACGCCTCCTACCAGAAATGGATTTCTGCCGATTTCCCGCGCTTCCTGGTGGTGGAAATCCAGCACCCGACACCGTATTTCGACGACAGCTACGCCGTAAATTCGGAAAATCAGGGCCCCTATGGGGATGCCATCAACAAGGAGTTGATACCGGAGATCGAGAAACGCTTCCGCGGCTTGGGCCAGGGCTGGGCGCGCTTCACCTACGGCGGCTCCACGGGCGGTTGGGAAGCCCTCGCCACACAGGTTTTTTACCCGGACATGTACAACGGCGCGTTTGCCGCCTGTCCCGACCCGATCGATTTCCGCGCCTACACGGTCATCAACCTGTACGAGGACGAGAATGCCTATACCTTGAAAGGTGAGGCTTCCAGCGTCGAGCGGCCGGCGTTCCGCAACTACATGGGCGAGGTGTTCGCGACCCAGCGCGACGAGAACTACATGGAACTGGCGACCGGCGATCACTCGCGATCCGGCGGCCAGTACGACATCTGGCAGGCGACCTTCAGTCCGGTCGGCGCCGATGGCTATCCCAAACCCATTTTCGACAAGCTCACCGGAGCGATCGATCCGAGTGTGGCCGGGTACTGGAAGGAACACTACGATCTGTCCCACATCATCGAGCGTGACTGGGCCACGCTGGCGCCGAAGCTCAAGGGCAAGATCCGGATCTATGTCGGCAGCGGCGACAACTACTACCTGACCGATGCCGTCTACTACGCGCAAGCGCGCATCGAAGCCTTGAAGCCCGCTTACGACGGTGTCGTCGATTACGGCGATCGCGCCGAGCACTGCTGGAACGGCGATCACAAGCTCTCGAACGCCTACTCGCGGCTGCACTACAACTACCAATATCTGCCGACGATTCTCGAGCGCATCAAGGCCACGGCGCCCGCGGGGGCCGACCTGAGAAGCTGGCGCTACTAAAATCTCGCGCGTGCGGGCGGCGGTCCCCCCGGCTAGGAGGCCGCCTCTCGCGGTGGCGCGATCACATCGGGGTCGGTGAGAAACTGCTTGGCCCGTTCGAACTCCTGACGCAGGCGCAGGTGCCCGATCTCGAGCGCGTGCCGATCGCCGTTGCGGCTGTCATTCTCCAGGCGATGGGCGAAGGTGTGCAGCGCGTGCGCATGAATGTTGGCGCACGCGCCCTTGAGCTTGTGCGCGGCCTTGGCAAGCGCGTCGAAGTTGCCGGCGCCGATGGCCTGGGCGATGTCGCTTAGCTGCTGCTCGCCGCTCAAGATGAAGGTTGCGATCAGCTCGCCCGCGAACAGCGGATCATCGCCCACGATGTCCCGGAAAGCGCGCAGATCCACGGGCGGTCGCTGACTTCCGGGCGCCACCGCCTTGGTATCGCTCGCGACGGCCGGAGAGGGCGCCTCTTCCATGGCAAGGCCGAATTTGGCGAGCGTACTTCTGAGTCGCTCCACATCGATCGGCTTGGTGAGATAGCCGTCCATGCCGGCTGCCTCGCAGCGTTCTCGATCGCCGCTCATGGCGTTCGCGGTGAGCGCAATGATCGGCGTATGCCCCTGTTTCTCCGCGGCGCGAATCTCACGCGTTGCGGTGAGTCCGTCCATCACGGGCATCTGCAGGTCCATGAGAATGATGTCATAGCTGCGCTTGCGCGCAGCTTCGGCGCCTTCGGCGCCGTTGTTGGCGACCTCGACGCTGCAGCCGAGGCGCTCCAGTAGCCGCACGGCCACCTTCTGATTCACCATGTTGTCCTCGACCAGGAGCACGCTGCCCTCGAAGCGCTGTTGCACGGCTTCCTGTGAAAGGGTGTTGTGCGTGATCATCGGCTGGGTGTCCATCTGCCATTGCCGTGGTTCGCCGGCCATGACCTTGGCCACCGCATGCAGCAACTCCCGGGTGCGCACCGGCTTGGTGAGGTAGGCGGCGAATCCCATCGCCGCAAGTCTCGGCGTATCGCCGGTTCGATCGAGCGAGGTCAGCATGACGAGCCGGGTGTCGGCGAGCGTCGGAATATTAATGATGCGCTCGCCAAGCATCGCTCCGTCCATGTCCGGCATCTGGAAATCGGTGATCACCATGTCGAAGGGGTGGGCGGCCAGCGCCGCCGACTCGAGCTGCAGCAGCGCGGCGGCCGCACTGCCTGCGGAGGCGACCTCGTAACCGGCGTGCGACAACAGATTCGTGAGCACGCGCTGATTGGTCACATTGTCGTCGACCACGAGAATACGCCCGGCATTCGGATTGTGGATCGGCAGGCGCGGCGAAGTAGCCTCGACCGCAGTCAGCGGCAGGGTGAAGAAAAAACGCGAGCCCACGCCTACCTCGCTCTGGACTCCCACGTCTCCGCCCATCAGTTCGACCAGGCGGCGCACGATGGAGAGCCCAAGACCCGTGCCGCCGAAATGCCGGGTGGTGGAGGAGTCGGCCTGCACGAAGGGGTGGAACAGGGTCTCCAAGGTTTTTCCCGAGATACCGATGCCGGTGTCGCGGATCTCGAAGCGGGTCTGCATCACCGCGCCGCCCGTCGATTCAGGGCGTACTTCGATGACTATTTCCCCCTTTTTGGTGAACTTGATGGCATTGCTCACCAGGTTGATGATGCACTGGCGCAGGCGCTGCGGATCGCCAAGCACGCGCTCCGGTATTTCCGGATGAATGTTGACGATCAGTTCCAGATTCTTACTGGCGGCTTGGAACGCCAACATGGCGCCGACCTCCTCGACATTGGCGCGGATGTCGAGTTCGATCGACTCCATGTCGAGTTTTCCCGCCTCGATCTTGGAGAAATCGAGGATGTCGTTGATCACGGTCAAGAGCGAATCGGCGCTGGAGCGAATGGTTTCGGCGTAGTCGCGCTGGGTGCGGTCGAGACTGGTATCGAGCAGCAGGCCGGTCATGCCGATGATGCCGTTCATCGGCGTGCGGATCTCATGGCTGACGTTGGCGAGGAAGTTGCTCTTGGCGCGGCTCGCCGCATTGGCCGCCTCGGTGGCGCGCACCAGTTCCTCGCGCGCGTCGCGCGCTTCGGTCACATCCTGCAAGGAGCCCGACAGGCGCATGGCGCGCCCGTCGGCGTTGCGGTCGGCGGTGGCTCGAGCGCGGTACCAGCGATACTCGCCGCTGCCGGTCTTCAAGCGCACTTCAAGATCGAGGTTGGTGTTGTTCTTGTAGTGCGAGCGGATCGCCTCCTCCACCAGCGCCTTGTCGTCGCAATGGGTGAGCGAGCGCAGAAAGTTCCCGGCGCTCAACTCCTGGGCCGGATACCCCAGAAGCTGCGCGAGGCGCGGCGAACACCAGTTGGTGTCGCTGCTCACCTCCCATTCCCACAGGCCATCCTGGGTGCCGTTGATGGCGCGCTCGAGACGCCGCTGCGCGGCTCCCAGCGCATCCTCCACCAGCCGCTGCTGGTGGATGTCCTGCACGGAGCCGGCCATCACGGTCGCGCGTCCCCCGGCGTCGCGCTCGGCCATGCCGCGGATTCGAAACCAGCGCCATTCGCTGCTGGCGGTGCGCAGCCGCGCTTCGATGTCGTAGGGGGTGCCGAAAGTCAGGTGCGCATCGAGCGCAGCTCGGCTCGGCACGTTGTCGTCGGCATGGGTGAGATAGTCGAAGGTGTCGAGCCGCGGCGCGAGCGCGCCCGGCTTGTAGCCCAGCAGTTCCCGGAAACTCGACGAATACCACAACGCCCCGGTGCGAAGATCGGCTTCCCAATGGCCTTCGAAACTGGACAGAGATGCGCGCTCCAGGCGTCGTTCGGCGGAACGCAGCTGCTCGGAGGCCGCGACCTCCTCAGTGACGTCCCAGGAAACGCCGAGCATGGTGATGGCCTGACCGCCCGCGTCCTTGACCAGGCGGCCGTAGTTTTGAATGTAGGCGATCGCATCATTCTCGGCGTAGGCGCGATAGCGCAGCGCCACGCGGTCGGTATTGTTGGCGAGCGCGCTCTGTACCGAATCCAGCAACAGATCCTGGTCCTCGGTAAGAATGCGGCTGTAGAGGGTTTCCAGATCCAAGCCCTCATCGCCCGGCCTGGTGAGCGCCGCAATGGGGTTTTCGATCCAGAGGAAGCGGCGGGTACAAAGGTCGAGTTCCCAGGAGCTGATGCCGGCGCTTTCTGTTGCGATGTTGAGCCGTGCTTTGAGCTTGCGCTCCTCTTCGGCCTGGGCCTGCAGCTTGCCGCTTGCCTCGACCTCCTCGGTGACGTCCCAGGACACTCCGATCATGCGCACCGGTTCGCGACGTTCGTTGCACAGGATCCGGCCGGTGGTCTGAACGTGCACGATGCTGCCGTCGCGCGCTCGAACCCGGTAACGCAGTCGCACCCGGTCGCTGCCCTGGGCGACGGCGCGTGCGATCTGCGCGTTCAACGCCGCGCGATCTTCCTGCACCAACTGCTCCGCGAATTCGGAGAGCGAACCGTATTCGTGCGGCTGCAAGCCAACCGCGTGCAGCGGATTTTTCACCGAATTGAAGCGGTCGTTGACAAGATCGATGTCCCAGGAGGAAATGTCGGCGCTCTCGGTGGCCATGTTGAGCTGTTCGGCGAGGCGCCGGTTCTCGTCTGACTGGCTCTGCAGGAGTTCGTTGGCGAGGTGGTCGCGGGTCACATCCCAGGTCACGCCCACCACATGGCGGGCTATCCCGGACTCGTCGCGTACGATGCGCGCGTAGTTCTGCATGTGGTGGACCTTGCGGTCGGTGCCGTGAACGCGGAAGGTGTATTCGTAGAAGTCGGACTGATTCGCGATGGCCGATTCCACCGCGGAGGTGAGGTTGGGCAGATCCTCGGGCAGCACGATGCCCTGCAGCCTCGTCCAGTAGTCCTCGACCGACACGCCGTCCAGGCCGAAGAACGCGGGCCGCTCGCCGTGCCAGGAAAACTGGTCGGTCGCGAGATCAAACTCCCAGGGCGAGATGCCGGCTGCCGTGGTGGTGATGCGCAACCGTTCGATCAGCGCGCGTTCCTGGGCGGCTTTCTTTTCGAGCACCGCCGCATGCACCACCTCGCGGGTGCAGTCCCAGGTGACGCCGAGCAGCCGCGTCGCCTGGCCTTTGGAGTTTCGATAGACGCGAATATGCGTCTGCACGTACTGCGGCTCGGCGCGCGGATTGATGGTGCGATGGCGCAGGGAGATGATCGCGTTGCTGTTCGGGTCTTCGAGCGCAGCGAATACCGGTGCCAGCACCTCGTCGCGCACCTCGGGATGGATGCTGTCGGCCGGCTGAAACTTCGCCGTCGGCGTCAAGCCAAACAGCTTGCAGAAGGAACCGTCGTCGTCGAATTCGCCGCTAGCGAGATTGTGCTCCCAGACGCTGATGCCGGCGGTCTCGGTGGCAAGTTTCAGGCGCACCAGCAGATTGTTCTGCCGCTCGTCTTGCGCCGCCAGACGCGCGGCGGCTTCTGCCTGCTCGCCCATGTCGATGCTGATGCCGATGAGGCGCACGGCGCGGTTGTCGGCGTTGCGGAATACTTCGCCGCGAAGCTGAACCGGATGCGCCGAGCCGTCCTTGTGAATCACCCGGTGCTCGATGAAGAGCGGCGTTTCGCCCTTCAATGCCTGGATCAACTGTCTGCGGAAGCGTTCGCGGTCCTCTGGGTGCACCGATTGCATCAAGGTTTCGCGCGGGTTGCGCCTGAGTCTACTTGGATCGCTGCCGTAGACCTCCGCGAGATCGGCGCTGAAGTAGAGGATGTCGCGCTCGATGTCCCACTCCCAGATACGCACCCCCGCGCCACAGGTGACCGCATTCAGGCGACGCAGCAGCTCCCCGGTGTCGTGCGACTCCGGCGGGACAGGGCGGACACGGCGGAACCTGGCGGTCAGCCGCGATAGCAGTGATGACATACTTGGAATGGGCGCGCTCTCATCAGTCCGACCGCAACGACCCCGTTTCCCTACTTGGGTTTTCGGCGACTCTTCACCGCTCGATATCGGCGCGAAAACGACGGGCTTGAGCCAATACCAGCGGTCAGCGCGACCGAGCACCAATAGTTAGGGACTATAGACCCGTTTGCCGGAAGCTGGCGACGAAGCGGTGCCGCGGGGGCTTAAATCTGTGAGCCAATACCAGAAATAAGGCCCGGAAAACCAGACCCGGCGGCATCGATCGAGATGCCGCCGGGATTGCTCTTAAGGGTCGAGCATGGCCTGATAAGTATAGGCGTGCGACAGGCCGCGCACGTCCGGGACGCCCGACACGGC
This sequence comes from Steroidobacteraceae bacterium, assembly GCA_036494165.1. GTDB lineage: Bacteria > Pseudomonadota > Gammaproteobacteria > Steroidobacterales > Steroidobacteraceae > Bog-1198. The sequence continues at coordinate 75,910 of DASXOQ010000123.1, read as the reverse complement.
CACGGCACCCGTGCCCGCCACTTGCTGGATCATTCCGACCACGATGAGTTCGCTCGCAGGATCGATCCAGAACCAGGTGCCGGCGGCGCCGCCCCAGAAGTAGCTGCCCTTGGCGTAGTAGCCGCCCGCCGCCATCGGATCGACATACACGGCGAAGTCCAGCCCGAATCCGGTTCCCGGCGCGAAGGTCGAAAGAGTCGGCGGCAGCACGTTGGTGCGCATCAGCTCCACGGTGCGCGGCGAGAGCAAACGCACGCCCTCGAGCTGGCCGCCGTTCAACAGCATCTGGCAGAAGCGCATGTAGTCCGTCGCGGTCGATACCAGTCCACCGCCGCCCGACTCCAAGGCGGGCTTGGCGGCGAAATCATGGTTCAGCCCCTCGGTGGTGCCCACCGCATGCAGCTTGCCGTCCTTGTCGTAGGTGTACATCTGCGCAAAGCGCGAAAGCTTTTCCTTCGGCACGAAAAAGCCTGTGTCCACCATGCCCAACGGTTTGAAGATGCGTTTCTCCAGGAATTCGCCGAACGTCATGCCGGAGAGCTTCTGCACGATGTAGCCCTGAATGTCGACCGAGATGCTGTAATGCCATTCGGTTCCAGGCTGGGTGTTGAGCGGCAGCTTCGCGATGCGATTGATGAACTCCTGCAGGCTGTTGTTGACGTTGAGCACGTCGGCCTCACGTTGCAGCTTGTCGACCGGCGTGTTGCTGAAGAAGCCGTAGGTGAAGCCGCCGGTATGCGACATGAGCTCCACCATGGTCACCGGGTGATTGGGATCCCTCATCACCATGTTGCCCTTCTCGTCGGTGCTGAAGACCTTGAGATTGGCGAACTCCGGCACGTACTTCGACACCGGATCGTTCAGCTGCCATTTGCCTTCCTCGAACAGCATCATCATGGCGACGCCCGTGATGGGTTTCGACATGGAGTAAATGCGAAAAATCGCATCTTTCTGCATCGGCGAGTTCGCCTCGATGTCACGCTTACCGGCGGCGGTGAAGTCCACCACCTTGCCGTGTCGGGCCACCATGGTGATGACGCCGGCCAGCCGGCCCGAATCGACCAGTTCCTTCATGCCGCCGTCGAGACGCGCCAGGCGCTCGCTCGACATTCCCTCGCTCTCGGCTTTGGCAGTCGGCAGATCATGGCCCGCCCCTTGAGCGGCAGCGGCGTAAAATGCACCGAGCGCCACCAGGCTTAAGACTCGCAAACGCATAATGATTGACTCCCGGTTCGTGGTTCTGGAAAGAACGGACGATTATTTCACATCGCCTCGTTGCTTAGGCGAGCCTCTTCGCCCGCAGGGCGGGACGGCTCGGCGCGCTTCAGAATGAAGCGCGCCATGGCATCGAACATGCGCGATCGCGCCGCTTCGTTCTCGTTGTGCGGCTCGTGCAGGAGGCCCGGGTAAACGATGAGTTCCTTGTCGCTGGAGGCGATTCCCTCGATCAGCCGCCGCGAGCCGGATACCGGACAGACGGTATCGGCGGCGCCGTGGATGGCGAGCCATGGCGCGACGATGGAATTTAAATTCTCCTTGCAGCGGGCGCAGGCGACGGCGAAGCCATGCAGAAGCCGCAAGCTCGCCGATCGTGGCACCAGGGGATCTTGCATGTGCTCTCGCTGCAGTTCCTCTACCTGGGTGAGCACCCTGGCGTCGACCTTCAAGGGTATGCGCAGCTTCGGCAGCCAGCGGTTCGCGACGTTCAGCCCCGCGCCCATGGGCCCTTTGAGGACCGGCAGAGCATCGAGAGCAGAGCCGCTGGTCACGAACCCGCGAGCGAGATCCTTCGAATCCAGCGCCGCCAGGGTGACGATCACCGAGCCCATGCTGTGACCCCAGATGAAGCGGGGAAGCCCCGGGTGCCGCATGCCGATGACGGCCGCCACCGACTTCAGGTCCTGCGCGAATTCGGTGAAGTTCTCCACATGCGTGCGGATGCCCGAGGTGCGGCCGTGGCCTTGCTGATCGTAGACGAAGCAGGCGATGCCTTTGGCGGCGAGCGCCTGCATGACATGGCGATAGCGCTCGCCGTGCTCGGCGATGCCGTGCACGACGATGAGCGCGGCGCGCGCAGCGTCTGGAACGACCTCGAAGCCCGGGAACGGGGTTCCTTCGAGGAGCGGGGCGCTCACGCCGGAGCCGTGCGAGCGGCGCGTGTCAGGAGCCAGATGCCGGCGAGCACCAGCACGGTGCCCACGGCCACCCAGATTGTAAAAGGTTCGCCCAAAATCAGCACCGCCATCAATATCGTGGACAAGGGTCCGATGGTGCCGGTCTGCGCGGCCAGACTCGCCCCAATGCGCTCGATGGCCATCATCACAAGCAGCACCGGTACGAATGTACACGCGGTGGCGTTCAATATCGACAGCCAGATCACCTGCGGGGCGACCGCCATGGCGGAGAGGGGTCGCAACAGCAGGAACTGCGCAATACAGATGAGGCAGGCCACCGAGGTCGCAAGACCGGTGAGACGCAAGGCGCCCAGGCGCTTGACCTCCTCGCCGCTGAAAGCGAGGTACACCGCGTAGCTCACCGTGCTTACGAAGACCAGGCTGGCGCCCAGCGGCACGTTTGCGCCCTGCAAGGACAACTCGCGGCCGAAGACGCAGAAGACGCCGCCGTAGCTCACCGCGAGCGCCACCAGCTGCGCGCGATTGACGCGGCGGCCGAATAGGAACACGCCGATGGCGAGCACCAGGGTGGGGTTCAAATATAGGATCAGCCGCTCGAGGCTCGCCGAAATGTATTTGAGGCCGGCGAAGTCGAGGAAACTCGACAGGTAGTACCCCGAGAATCCGAGGCCCGCGACCGCGAGCATATCGCGGCGGGTCAGCGGCGGCTTGCCGCGACCCGCCCACCAGGCAAGGCCGACGAACAGCGGCAGCGAGAACAACATGCGGTACATGATGAGGGTTACGGCATCCACGCCGTAGCGATAGGCGAGCTTGACGATGATGGCCTTGCCGGAGAAGGCCACGGCGCCTAGTCCCGCCAATAGCAGGCCATGGCGACGCCGCTGCGCCCCGGGATCGGCGGGAGGATGGATCACGGAACAATTCTACGGTGGATGCGCGCCCGGCGCTCCTCGGCAATTCTTATCTCAAACACCGCGCAGCTTGAACAGCTTGCTTTGCGTTCGATCGGACTCTGTCTCCGAGTAGTCGAGGCGCACGCGCGAGCTGCGCAGCAGACGCTCCACCTCGGTGGGCGGCACGGCGGCGCTGCGGAAGAATCCCTGATACTGATCGCACCCCATGCGCCTCAAGATGGCAAGCTGCTCCTCGGATTCGACGCCTTCCGCGATCACCTTGAGCTGCAGACCATGTGCCAGCGAGATGATCGCACGCACGATGGAGGCATCCCCGGGGTTTGTCGCCAGATCGCTGATGAAGCTGCGGTCGATCTTGAGCTTGTCCACGGGAAAGCGCTGCAGATAGCTCATGCTCGAGTAACCGGTCCCGAAGTCGTCGATGGCCACCACCACGCCAAGGGCGCTCAATTCCTTGAGCAGCGCCACCGAGGACTCGGCGTTGCTCATCAAGGTCGCTTCGGTCAGTTCGATCTCCAGGTAGGTGGGATCGAGCTGGTGCTTGAGGAGCGCCGCCGACAGCTTCTTGACGAAATTGGCCTGCCTGAACTGCAAGGGCGAGACGTTCACCGCGACTCGCAGGAAGGGCATGCCGGAGATCTGCCAGATGCGGGCTTGGCGGCAGGCTTCACGGATCACCCAATCGCCGATTTCCAGGATCAGTCCGCTTTCCTCGGCGATCGGGATGAACTCGCCCGGCTGGATGCAGCCGCGCTGCGGATGGTTCCAGCGGATGAGCGCTTCCACGGCGCGCGTTTCGCCGCTGCCGATGTCGACCTTGGGCTGGTAGTGCAACGCAAGCTGGCCCTGGGCCAGCGCGGCGCGCAGCTCGCCTTCGATTTCCAACCGCTCGCGCGAGAAGCCCATGATGCTGGAGTCGAAGAACTTGAAGGTGTTCCGGCCGTGGCGCTTGGCGTGATACATCGCCTCGTCGGCGCGCGCCACCAGCTGTTCGGCGCCGCGCCCGTCGGTCGGGTAGCGCGCGACGCCGATGCTCGGACTCACGTGCAATTCGAGGCCGGCGACGGTGTAGGGCTGCGACAGCGTTTTCATCCAGCGGTTGATGAGCGCCTCGATCTCGGCGGTCTGACTCGCGTCGCGCAATAACAGCAGAAATTCATCACCCCCCGCCCGAGCCACCATGTCGCTGCCGCGCGTGATGGAGGCGAGGCGCTGCGACACCTGTTTCAACAGCGAATCGCCGGCGCCGTGGCCCAGGGAGTCATTGATGAGCTTGAAGCGGTCCAGGTCGAACACGCACACCGCAAACGGGCGTCGATCCTGCGCCGCTGCCTCCACGGTGTCGATGAACAGCACGCGGTTGGGAAGGTGGGTGAGGGCATCGTGGGTGGCTTGGCGCTTGAGCTCGAGATTCGCCGCGGCGAGCGAGCGGTCGCGTTGTTCCAGCATCTGCACCGATTCGTGCAGCTGCTGGCGCCGGTGCTGCAGACGCAATCGCAAGCTGCGACCGAAAATGCCGAGGCCCACGCAGCGGACCAGGGTGGCGAAGAAGCACAGGCATACCATCGCGCGTTCCGCGGTGGTGTCCTGCGGGATCACCACGGTCTGATGGGAGAGGGTAAGCAAGGTCTGGGCCGCGATCGTCACCGCGACAAGTGCGGCAATCGAATGACGCCGGCGAAGCGCGAGGCTGCCGCAGCCGAACACCACGTACAACATGGTGAGGAAGTAGAAAGCCAGCGGCGGGGCGAGAGCCACGAACAGCAACTGGATGCTGCTCGCGACCAGAATCTGCGGCAGCGTGAAGCGCTCCTCGCGGCGACGATCGCGGACAGCACGACGCCGCAGGGTGAGGAACAGCGCGCTGTCGAGCATCCCGGCGGCCAGATAGCAAAGCGGGATGGAGGGTGAGACGGTGCCCGCCCAGGCGAACCCACCGATCAGCAGCGCATCGATCAGATAGCTCAATGCCACCGCGGTCACCATCTGGGTGCCGAGGCTGCTTGGCTTGCGGGGCGATGCGGTGTTCATTCAGGGTTGCCTGAAAGCCATGCTCCCTCAGGTGCAGGGCATTTGCCGCGACGCGGTTCAACAAAAAGTCGATTTTGGGGGCCTAATTGGCCGATTTCGAGACGAATTCCCGGTCCGTCAGGCTTTCCAAGAACGCCAGCAGGTCTTCCTTCTCGTATTTCGTCAAATGCAGAGCGTGGACCTTCGGATCGCGGAATGCGCTTCGATGCGTGCCCTCGGAGTAGTGATCGAGCACCGCCGCGAGCGTGGGGAGACTGCCATCGTGCATGTAAGGGGCGGTGAGGGCGATGTTGCGCAAGGTAGGAACCCGAAACTTTCCCTCGTCTCGCGCCCGATGGGTGATTTCGATGAGGCCTCGATCGTCTTTCGGATAGCGTCCGCCGGGAAGGTTGTAAAGACCGGTGTTCGCAAAGAGTGCCGCACCGCTCCTGGCCCCGACGCTCGCGACGGCACCCGAGAAGTTGATGCCCGCGTGACACGCCGCGCAGCCCGCGCGCGCCGAGTAGAAAAGATCCAGCCCGCGTTTTGCCGCCGGCGAAAGCGCGGTGCGATCATCGTCGAACACATAGCGATCGAACGCGGAGCGGCCCGAGATGAGCGTGCGCTCGTAGCAGGCAATGGCCTCGATGAGGTGCTTGAAGGAAAGTGCCCGGCCGGTACCCGGGAAGGCTTCCTCGAAGCGCGCGAGAATGGCCGCATCGGCGCCCAGACGCCTCAGCGCCGGTGCGCCGCGGGCGGAAAGTCCCATCTCCTTCGGATTCGTGAGCGGCGTGCGCATCTGGGCCTCCAGCGTGCGCACGTTCGGGTCGGCCCAGCTGTAGGCGAGGTTGTACGCCACGTTGCCGAGGGACATGGCACTGCGCCGAAGCGCCACGCCGTGCGCGCCGAGCGCTCGCGCCCGGCCGTCGGTGTAGGCAAGCTCTTGTCGATGACAGCTGGCACAGGCGAGCGTGCCGTCCTGGGACAGGCGTTTGTCCCTGAAAAGAAGCGCGCCGAGCGTCACCTTGGCGTACGACATCGCATTCGAGCGTGGCACGCGCGGCGCCGGAAATCCCGGCGGCAGGTGCCAATCGAACGACTCACCCGCGCTCGCGGCGGACAGGAGCACCGCCGCCAGCAACGCGAGTGCGCGGGCTAGGGCCACCGCGTCAAGGAGGCCCCTTGCGCCAAGGAAGCGGTCTTCGCGGCGAGCGCGCCGCGCTCGTCCATCCATTGCGTGAAGGCTTCCAGATCTGCGCTCGAGACGCCCTGCGCATCCTGGTGACGGGCATCCACCCAGTGACGCATGGCCGCCATCAACTCGTCGGCGAGCGGCCGCGAGTCGCGAAACAGCTTCATGTAGGCTTCCTTTGCCGAGTCGATCTGATTGAGCCCCAGGTACGCCTCGCCGCGATATTCGATGGCATCGGGATAGTCGGGATTCAGCTCCAGCGCCTTGGCATAGGCGCTCAACGAATCCTGATAGTCGCCAAGATGTCGCTTGCTGAAACCCAGATAATTCCACGCTTGGTACATCTTAGGATCGGCGCTCACCGCATCGATGAAGTGGGCGGCGGCTTTTTCGTAGTAACCCTTGGCTTTGTCGAGCGCCTTGGCGCTCTTTTCGGGCGAACTTGCTTTGGCCGCATCCGCCTCGGAGTCTTTGGCCTTCTTGATGCTGCGCACGCCATCGTTGTAATGAGACTTGGCCGCATCCTCGGGACGCTGTGAACCGCCGAAGCTCGGCATGCCGCCGCCGCCGGCCTCGCCGCCGCCGTGCGCGAGGATCAGAGGGCTTGCCAGCATCGCGCCGAAAAACAGGATCATCCTTAATGTGCGCATCGAAACCTCCCCGCCTGATTGCGGCGTATAGGCAGTGAGTTCCCGTTACGGGCCCTTGGGGTTTAATTGTCCACGAGAAGATGCCGCCCAATGGGCGGCGTCTTGCACGGCGGTGCGTTCGCTTCGAAGGCCGTCTTTAGAAGGGAACGGCGGCGCTGCTTGGATGCGGGAGCTGTTGGACCTTGTCCGCGCTGACGTTGGGTTTGTACTTGTTGTCGAAGTGGCTGCGCACGTAGTTCACCACGTCCGCTACTTGGGCGTCGGTGAGTTGCGTGGCTAGGAATTGTCCGCCGCCGGCGCTGGGTACCCCGAAGGGCGGCATGGCATTGCGCCCGTTCAACACCGTGATGGCGGCGAATTCCCAGGACACGAGCTTCTTGTCCCCGGCAAGCTTCGGATAGAACCCGGCGCCGGTGGCGCCCACGCCGCCCGGCATGTGGCAGCCCTGGCAAATGTGGGTGTAGATCTGTTCGCCGTTCATGCGCGCGACACTCTCGGTGGGCACGACGCCCGCATCATCGGCGCGAAGATGCCCGGCCGCGAAAACCGACAGAGCGAGCAGAGCGCTCATCGTCTGCAAGCGGTTCATGTTCGAGCCCCCTGCGCCAGAACCCGCTGATGAAGCCGCCCGATGGCGTCGAGCGAGGAGGTTACCGCGCCTTCCTGCCAGCCCCCCAGGAACGAGGCGTGCTCGCCGGCAAGCGCAATGCGTCCGTCGATCTGGCACAAATTGTCGTAGTGGGCAGCGCGGCTCTCATCGCTCCACATGCCAAAACATCCCATGGTGAAGGGTGAGCGGTGCCAGGCGACCGCCACGCCGTTGTCGAACTCCTGATGATATTGCGGGTGGATCTGGCTGCCGTAGTCGAGCACGCGTTTGACCCGTTCTTCAGGTGAGAGGGCGGTGAGCTTCATCGCGTTCGTGCCCCAGGTGTAGCAGCCGAGCAGCACGCCTTTGCCGCTGCTCTGGAAACCGCTGTTCGGGTAGGCGATGTTCATGATGGGCAGATTGGTGTAGGTGATGCCGCCGTAGATTTGCTCGTCCTGCTCCCAGAAGCGGCGCTTGAACTGCAGGCCGACTTTGACGGCGGATGCATACGGAACTGCGGCGATGGCCTGCTTCATCGAACTGCCGACGGTCATCGGAATCTGCGACAGCACCGACAGGGGAATGGTCACGAGGCACCACTGGGCGCGAGCGGTTTTCGGATTCTCCCCGCTCTTGGCATCAACGTAGCTCGCCGTCACGCCATGCTCATCCTGAGTGATGGCGGTGACCTTGGCCTCGTAGCTGATCAGGGAACCTAGCTCCTTGCCGAAAGCCTGGCCGATGCGGCCCATGCCGCCCGCAGGCTGAAACAGGGCGGTTTGCATGTCGAACACATCGCCGTTCGACAGCAGCCCCCACAGATCGGATTTCAGGAGCTCGCTCAAGCCCACGGGTGTCGAAGGCACCGGGCGACCGCTCAAACCGCCGCCTGGATTTTTGGCAAAGCCGCGCCGTTCGCTCGAGGCGCCGTTCGCCCCGTATTTGAAGTCCTTGTCGAGCGCGCCCCAGAAACGCAGGGATTCGAGCAGGCGTTCCTGGTCTTCGCGGCTCACGCCATCATCGAGCGCATGCTGGCGCGTGGCCTTGGCGAGCAGTTCGGCCACATGGCCTTGGTAATCGGCTTTGACTTCGCGGAAGCGCTGCGGCTTGCCGCCGAAGGCATCGGGACTGTGGAGATAGGCGTTGTAGTTGACCTGGAAAAATGGTTCCAGCGGAATATTCAGCTGCTTGGCGTAATGCATCATCCCGTGATGGTGATAGGGGATGCGCCAGGGACCGGGATTGATATAGAGGTCCTGATCGAATTCGCACCGCTGCGTCGCGCCGCCGAGTTCGGTGTAGGTATCGCCGCCGCGCAAGGTCCAGTTGCGGCCGCCCGGGCGGGCGTTGTACTCGAGCACTTGGACTTGATAGCCGGCGTTTCGAAGTTCGTAGGCAGCGGTCATGCCAGCCATGCCGGCGCCGAGAATCAACACCGACGCACCGGCCGGAGCGCCGGACAAATCCACTGGGCCTTTGAAAGGGGAGGCATCGGCGAAGCCGAGTGCATCCATGGCGCGGAACATGGCCGTGCTGCCCGCCGCCACCCCGATCAACCGCAAAAGATCGCGGCGACTCACCGCTCCTGCATTATCAGTCTGCATCGTGTCTCCGTGACTTTTTAAGGGTCTCATTCCCGACCTGCGGGTGCGGGTCAGTTCCCTGTTAGACCACGGAGTTCTTGCATCGCAACAAACCCGAATCGCACACGCATCAACATATTACCTGAGGTAATAACCGCGTCACGGTCCAGTTGTCCTGAACCGGTAGGCGCCATCGCCGGTCTTATATAATGGAGTCAACCTGAGAGACGCTTTTACGTTTTATAGAGCTATGAAAATTCCATCCTTTTCCCGCAACGTGATTTTGAGTGTCTGCGCCCTGGGCGCGGCCTTGTCCCTGACCTCGACGCCGGCGCTGGCCCAACACGCGCGTTTCTACGGCGGTTGGCATGGCGGCTGGCACGGCGGCGGTTGGGGTTGGGGCAGGGGTTGGCACGGCGGCTGGGGACCTTGGGGCTGGGGCTGGGGCGGCTTGGGCCTGGGGCTTTACTTCGCGACGCTGCCTTATGCTTATTCCACGTATTACTGGGGCGGAGTGCCGTATTACTACGCCAACTACACCTACTACCGCTGGGATGCCGGCGCTGGCCAGTATGTGACGGTGGCACCGCCGGCGGGGATTGCCAGTCAGGCGGCCACCCAGGCGCCGGCCAATGCGCCCGGGGCCCCGTCGCAAGCCGGCCTCATCGTGTACCCGAAGAACGGTCAGTCCGAGGACCAGACCAACAAAGACAAGTTCGAATGCCACAAGTGGGCAGTCGGCCAGACCGGATTTGATCCGACGCAGCCCAACGGCGGCTCGGCGCCCGGGGCGGGGAACAAAAGGTCGGACTATTTCCGAGCCCAATCAGCCTGTCTTGAGGGTCGCGGTTACTCGGTAAAGTGACGCGCCTGCCGCTCCGTCACTTGCCAAGTGTCTTTGGCTGGCTATAATCCGCGCGCCTGATGCCTTGAGCCCCCCATGCGGGGCCTTAAGGGCTTAATAAACCTGTCATTTTTCGACATGGGTCTTCTCCCGTGTCAAAATACGTGGTTTTGGACGCCGGCTTAGAAGGCCGCCACATCAACTTTTTGGGAATTTCGCCATGGCTCGTACAACCCCGCTCTCCGATATCCGCAATATCGGCATCATCGCCCACGTCGACGCCGGTAAAACGACGACGACCGAGCGCATCCTGTATTACACGGGCCGCAAGCACACGATCATTGATATCCACGACACCAAGGATCTCAAGACCTCCACCACCACCGACTATCTGGAACAGGAACAGAAGCGCGGCATCACCATTCAGAGCGCCGCGGTGTCGGCGTTCTGGCGCGACAAGAAGATCAACCTCATCGACACCCCGGGCCACGTCGACTTCACCATCGAGGTGAACCGCAGCCTGCGCGTGCTCGACGGCGCCGTGGTGGTGTTCGACGGCGTGGCGGGCGTAGAGCCCCAGTCCGAGACGAACTGGCGTCTTGCCGACAACTACGGCGTGCCGCGCATGTGCTACGTCAACAAGATGGACCGCAGCGGCGCCAACTTCCTGCGCTGCGTGGACATGATCAAGAAGCGCTTGGGCGCCCGTCCTCTGGTGGTGCAGCTGCCTATCGGTTCCGAGGACAATTTCAAGGGCATGATCGACCTGGTCGAGATGAAGGCCCTGGTATGGGACTCGGACGACAAAGACTCGCAGTGGCACGTGCTCGACATCAGCCCGAAGATCGCCGACGAGCTGCACATCACCGTGCCTTCCGATAAGGCCATTCTCGCCGACATCCAGAAGTACCGCACCGAGCTGGTCGATACATGCCTCGAAATGGACGACGCGGCGATGGAGACCTACCTCGACAGCGGCACCGATCCCTCGCCGGAAGTGCTGCGCGCGTGCTTGCGCAAGGGCACCATCACCAGCACCTTCACCCCGGTGCTGTGCGGCTCCTCGTACAAGAACAAGGGCGTGCAGCAGGTGCTGGACGCCGTGATCGATTACATGCCGGCCCCGACCGACGTCGCCGCCATCAAGACGGTGGACGCGGACGGACATCCCACCGGCGAGCGCAAATGCTCGGACGATGAGCCGTTTTCGGGCCTGGCCTTCAAGGTGATCAACGACGCCTATGGCGCGCTCACCTTCGTGCGCGTTTACTCGGGCGTGCTCACCAAGGGCGCTTCGGTGACCAATTCGACCCGCGGTAAGCGCGAGAAGATCGGCCGCATGGTGGAAATGTTCGCCAAGGAAGCCAACCCTGTCGAAGAGGCGCGCGCCGGCGACATCATCGCCTTGGTCTCGCTCGCAGAAACCGAAACCGGCGACACGTTGTGCGACAGCGCCTCGCCCGTGGTGCTCGAGCGCATGCGCTTCCCCGATCCGGTGATCTCGGTCTCGGTGAAGTCGAAGAACAAGGCCGAGCAGGAGAAGTTCGGCACCGCGCTCGGCAAGATGGTGCGCGCCGATCCTTCGTTGCACTTGGAAACCGACCGGGAGACCGGCCAGACCATCCTTCGCGGCATGGGCGAGTTGCACCTCGAAGTGACGCTGGATCGTATGCGCACCGAGTTCGGCGTGGAAGGCACCATGGGCGAGCCCCAGGTGGCGTACCGCGAGACCATCACCAAGAAGATCCAGGAAAACTACATCCACAAGAAGCAGACCGGCGGCTCGGGCCAGTTCGCCGAAGTGTGGATCGTGTTCGAACCCACCGAGCGCGGCCAGGGCTTTGAGTTTATCGACGAGACCGTGGGCGGTTCGGTGCCCAAGGAATTCGTCCCGTCGGTGGAGAAGGGCCTGGAGGTGCAGAAGGAAGACGGAGTGCTGGCGCACTATCCGACCGTGGATTTCCGCGCCACCCTGGTGGATGGCAGCTACCACGACGTCGATTCCAACGCGATGACCTTCGAAATCGCCGCGAAAGCTGCGTTCCGTGAGGGTATCCGCAAGGCCTCGCCCATTCTTTTGGAGCCGGTCATGAAGGTCGAAACGGTGACCCCGAACGACTACCTCGGCGATGTGATCGGCGACATCAATCGGCGCCGCGGCTCGATCCAGGATCAGCTGGAGCGCGGCACCAATATCGCAGTGGTCGCCATCGTGCCGTTGTCGGAGATGTTCGGTTACATCGGCCATCTTCGCGGCATGACCAGCGGCCGGGCGTCCTACACCATGGAGTTTTCGCACTACGAGCCGGTGCCGCGCAACGTCGCGGAGACCATCGTGGCCGAGGTCGCCAAGGCCAAGGCCGCTGCCAACGCCTAACCTTAAGCTTAAGTCTCGACATCACAAAGCGCGTGCAAACCCCTGCACGCGCTTTTTTTTCTTTGCATATTGGCCGCGCTTGGGATATGGTCCGCAGCGTTTTCGGTCACACAGGCAACCTCGTGAGTAGTTGTATCGGGCAGACGCCGCGCCTTGCGGGCGGCACACGCACTTCGCTTCGATAACGCTTTCGGGTTTCCTTAGGCGTCGTCCCGGCCAGGTGCGGGGCGCGCTTTTTCAAAAAAAGCTTCCAATACTTCTACGCGCGGGTCGCCTCGGTTCCTGTAGGGAGCGCTCGGGCGATGGTAAAGCTGATCAAGAGCATTGCGGACCATCCGCGCGTCAAGCAGTTGGGTCCCGGACTCATCACCGGGGCCGCTGACGACGACCCGTCCGGCATTGCGACCTATTCCCAGGCCGGCGCCCAGTTCGGCTACAGCATGCTCTGGACGGTGCTCTTTACCTATCCCTTGATGGTCGGGATCCAGATGGTGAGCGCGCGCCTGGGCTTCGTCACCGGCCGAGGCCTTGCGGCCAATGTGAAGAGTGTGTTCCCGCGCCCGGTGCTCTGGGGCATCGTGAGCCTGCTGCTCATTGCCAACACCATCAACATCGCAGCCGACATCGCCGCCATGGGCGAGGCCACACGGCTGCTGGTCGGCGGTAAGGTGCACCTGTATTGCGTGGTTTTCGGGGCGCTTTGCCTGTTGATGCAGGTGTATCTGCGCTACGAGACCTACGTGAGCGTGTTGAAGTGGCTCACCCTGGCGCTCCTCTCCTATGTCGCGGTGGTGTTCATGTTCAACGTGCCGTGGGCGCAGGTGCTGCACGACATGGTCTTGCCGCAGCTCTCGTTCGATCACAACACCATCACCATCATCGTGGCCGTGTTCGGCACGACCATCAGCCCGTACCTGTTCTTCTGGCAGGCGGCCCAGGAAATGGAGGATCTTCGCAGCGCCAACGGCCGCGACGGCCGCGAGCTGACCCTGCCGCACACCCTGGAGGAGGGGCGACGGGCGCTGCGCCGCATCCGTTTCGATACCTACATCGGCATGGGATTTTCCAACCTCATCGCGTTCTTCATCATCTTGAGCGCGGCGGCCACCTTGCATCTTGCCGGAGTCACCGACATCCAGACCGCCTCGCAGGCGGCGCAAGCGTTGAAACCCTTGGGCAGCCATGGCGCCTTCATCATGTTCACCCTGGGTATCGTCGGCACCGGTATGCTCGCGGTGCCGGTGCTCGCCGGATCGGCGGCCTATGCGGTGGCCGAGAGTTTCGATTGGAAAAGCGGCATGGACCTGAAACTGCATCAGGCGCAGGGTTTCTACGGCATCATCGGCATCGCCACCTTGGGAGGCGTTGCGCTCAATTTCACGAAGCTCGATCCCATGCGCGCCCTGGTGTGGAGCGCCGAACTCAACGGCATCATCGCCGTGCCCATCATGGCGGTCATGATGCTCCTGGCATCACGCAGCGACGTCATGGGGCAGTTCGTGATCCGCCCGCGCCTGCGGCGCCTCGGGTGGGCCGCGACGGCCGTGATGGCCGTCACGGTGGTTGCCATGTTCGGCACCGGTTAACGCAAGCTTGAGGCTCGACAGTTGCGCTAGACTAGCTGCCGCAACTCTTGTGCGATCATGAGCGCCGACAACACAAGCTCCGCAGCCGCCGCGGCTTCCCCGAACCAGAAAACAGAACGCCTGAACACCAAGGCCGCGGGCATCATCGGCCTCGCGGTGATGTGCTCGCGCGTGCTGGGGTTGCTGCGCGACCAGATCTTCCTCGCGCTGTTCGGCGGCGCTGCCGCCATGGATGCCTTCACGGCGGCCTTCCGCATTCCGAACCTGCTGCGCGATCTGTTTGCGGAAGGCGCATTGTCCACCGCCTTCGTGACCACCTTTTCCAAGACCATCGTACGGGGCGGCGACGAGTCGGCCTGGCGGCTCGCCAACAAGGTGGCCACCATGACCGCCGTGGTGCTCGGCTTGGTCTGCATCGCCGGGGTGGTGTTCTCGGGACCCCTGGTGGCGCTCCTGGCGCCGGGATTCGGGCCGGACAAAGCGGCGCTGACCGTGCACCTCACGCGCATCATGTTTCCCTTCATCCTGTTGGTATCGCTCGCGGCGCTCGTCATGGGCATGCTGAACGCGAGGAACGTGTTCGCGATGCCGGCGATGGCCTCGAGTTTCTTCAACATCGGTTCCATCGTCGGCGGCGTGGCGATCGGCTACTACATCGACCCGCATTTCGGGCTCGGCGCACTCACCGGGCTCGCGATCGGTACGGTTTTCGGCGGCGCGCTGCAGTTCTTGGTCCAGCTGCCCGCGCTCAGCAAGGCCGGTTATCACTATCGCCCTGACTTTGCCTGGCGCGACGAGGGCGTGAAGGTCATCCTCTTGCTGATGGGGCCGTCGGTGATTGCGGCGAGCACCACGCAGTTCAACGTGCTGATCAACTCCATGTTCGCCTCGGACCTCGGCGATGGCGTGATCGTGGGGCTGTCGGTCGCATTCCGGCTGATGCAGCTGCCGCTCGGGCTGTTCGGAGTGGCGCTCGGAACCGTGACGCTGCCGCTCTTGTCCCGCTTGGTGGTCAACGGACAGATGACCGCGTTTCGCAGCGAGCTGGCGCGCGCCATGCGCTTGGGCTTTCTGCTCACCGTGCCCTCGACAGTGGGGCTGATGCTGCTCGCCGAGCCCATCATTTCCTTGCTCTATCAGCATGGCAAGTTCACGCCTGAGCAGGCGCAATTGGCGGCCGGCGCACTGCGTTTCTACGCCATCGGCCTTACCGGTTACTCGGCACTCAAGGTGCTGGTGAATGCCTTCTATGCGCTTGACCGCCGCAAGACGCCCATGGTGGTGAGTTTCATCGCGGTGGGGTTGAACCTGCTGTTCAACTGGCTATTCACCTTCCGCTTAGGCTGGGGGTACCGAGGTCTTGCATTTTCCACGGGCCTCATCGCCACCTGCAATTTCATTCTGCTGTACGCGATGATGCGCTCGCAGCTGAAGGGCCTGGACTCCACGCGCACGCTGATTACGCTCGCCAAGGTTTGCCTCGCCTGCGTGCCGCTGGCCGCTGTCTGCCTGGCGAGCACCCACTACGTCCTGGTGGATTGGGCCACCCAAGGTTTCATGGTCAAGTTCGTCGCGGTGTTCGCCACCATCGGACTCGCCGGCGGCTCGTTCGCGGCCGCCGGGCATCTTCTTAAGATCCCCGAGTTCAATGATCTGCGCGGCGCGCTTCTCAGGCGCTTGCGCCGCTAAGCGCGTTTCGGAATGGCGAGGCCGCGGGCAACCGCAGGACGAGCAAGGAAGGTCTTGAGCGCGCCCTGGATGTGGCCGAAGTCGGAAAAGCCCACCAGCTCTCCGGCGCCGTAGAAGCCGACCAAATTGTTGATCCAGGGGAAAGTGGCGATGTCGGCGATGCTGTATTCATCGCCGGCGATCCAGCGGCGTTTCGCGAGAATTTCGTCGAGCACGCCGAGCAGCCGCTTGGACTCCGCCACATAGCGATCGCGCGGCCGCTTGTCTTCGTACTCCTTGCCGGCGAACTTATGGAAAAAACCCACCTGGCCGAACATGGGGCCCACGCCACTCATCTGGAACATGAGCCATTCGATGACGCGATGGCGGGCGGCGGCCTCGGCAGGCAGGAATTTGCCGGACTTCTCCGCGAGATAAATGAGGATGGCGCCGGATTCGAACAGGCCCAAGGGACGGCCGCCGGGACCGTTCGGATCGATGAGGGCCGGAATCTTGCCGTTCGGATTCAAGGAGAGAAATTCGGCGCTCTTCTGATCGTTACTGTCGAAACTCACCAGATGCGGCTCGTAGGGGAGGGCGGTCTCCTCCAGCATGATCGAGGCCTTGACGCCGTTCGGGGTGGGCAGCGAGTAGAGCTGGATGACCTTGGGATCCTTGGGCGGCCACTTCTTGGTGATGGGGAAATCGGCGAGCGTGGACATGAACGGACCCCTTGTAGGAAGCGCAATCTAACAATAATCGGGGATTACGTCCGCATTTCAAGGTGAGAGGCGACGTATCGGGTGTCGAGGGCTATGATAATTGCCTCGATCAAGATCTTCGCGGAGAGGTGCCATGAAAATGCGTTTGACGATATTGCTGTGGCCCTTCGCGATGCTGTGCGCCAACCTCGCGTTCGCTTCACCGGTGTCCAAGCTCGAGGTGCGCATTACCACGGGAGGTGCCGAACTGGCGGCAGGGAGCGATCTTGAGTTGCGCATTTACGAGGTGGGCGGCAAGGTGCGGCGGCTGCCCCTGGTCCACGGCGAGGCGTGGCTTCCCGATTCCACGCATCTGATACCGCTCGCGCTGAACGAGTCGCTCGACACGCGGAACGTGGTGCGCCTAGCCTTGCGTTATCGGGCGGCCAATCCGCTCTCCCCGGCGCTCGAGATCGTCTCGGCGGACGTGGAACTGCCTTCCGGCGGGGCCTCTCCGCAGCGGCTGCTCGATGCCACCCTAACGGGGCTGATACCGCGCGAGGGGGAACTTGCGAGCGCGGATCGCGATCAATCCACCCTGCAGTGCGTGAGCGATGCGGATTGCGACGACCACAAGATGTGCAACGGCCAGGAGCGCTGCGCACCGCGCTCGGCGGGTGCGGACGCGCGCGGATGCGTGAAGGGCGCCCCGATGGTGTGCCCGGTGAATCAGATCTGCGGCGAGGGCATCGGCTGCCATGGCACCGATGCCTTGCGGAAATTCAACGGCGACAAGTCGGCAGCGACGCAATAGCTCGGGGCTAGGCCACGGCGCCGGAGGCGCTCGGCAGCCAGCCGTCGCGTTCCCATTCCTGCACGGTGCGCTCGAATGCCGACCGAAGCGCTTCGAAAGCCTTCCCTGCGTCCGCTCCCTGGCTGGCCCGTTCGAACTCGGCGGCGGCGAGGGCGACGGCGCGGGCGGCGGCGGTCAATGCCGATCCCTTCAGGCTGTGGGCGAGCTTGCGGGCGGCGCTGGCGTCGAACGGCTCTCGCGCCAGGCAGTCTTTGAGCTGCCTCAAGGTTTCCTGCGCGGTCTGCAAGAACACTGCGATCAGTTCGCGCGCAAACTCCTTGTCATCGCCGGTTCGGCTCAACAGTTCCGCCTCGTCAAACAACATGGCATCGCTCACGGATTGGTGTCTCACGTATTTATGACCCGCAGGCAGGGCGTTGCTCAAGGTACGCTCCAACTGGGCTGGGTTGATCGGTTTGGTCAAATAGTCGTCCATGCCCGCCTCAAGACACTTGGCACGGTCGGTGGCAAGCGCATGGGCCGTCAGCGCAATGATGGGGATTTTACGGTTTCGTACGGCATCGTCGCTGCGAATTTGACGCGCGGCCTGATAGCCGTCCAACACCGGCATCTGGCAGTCCATGAGCACCGCGTCGAAGTCGGCGGTACGCAGCGCGTGCAGCGCCTCGAGCCCGTTGCCGGCGACCTCCACGTCGGCGCCGAGCCTGGTGAGCAGGCGGATGGCGAGTTTCTGGTTCACCGGATTGTCCTCGGCGAGCAGGATCCGGGCCGAGGCGAACGGCTTTAGCGCCGGCTTCTCCTCGGGGGCGATGTGCCCGGGCTGGCGGCTCTTGGTCAGTTCCGCGATGGTGCGGACGATCAGGGAGGTCCGGGTGGGCTTAGTGACCAGCCGGTCGATGAGGGAGAGTTCCTCCTCCGAAACCGTCGTCGAGAGAGAGGTCATCAGCACCAGCGAGGCGGGCGGCGCCTCGGCATCCCGGATGCGTTCTGCAAGCCAGGCGCCGCGCTGGTCGGGCAGTTGGTAGTCGATCAGAATTACCTGGGGCGGCAGGTCCGCGGCCAGCATGCTGCGATAACGCTCCAGACCGGCCTGCGCGGACTCCGCATAGGCCAGATCGCACCCCTCGCGCTGCATCTGGCGCGAAAGATTGCGGCGCGTCCCCTCGGCCCCGCTCACGATGAGCACTCGCACGCCGCCCAAGCGGTTGCCGATCTCCTCGCTCGGCGCGGCTGCGGGGACGATGTCGAGCGAGAAACGGAAGGTCGAGCCTTCAGCCACCTTCGACTCGACCTCGATGCGCCCGCCCATGGCATCGATGAGGCGCTTGGAGATCGAGAGGCCGAGGCCGGTGCCGCCGAAGCGGCGCGTCATCGAGGTGTCGGCCTGGATGAAAGGGGCGAAGAGCGTGCTGATGCGGTCGGGAGCAATGCCGATGCCGGTATCGCGCACCACGAATTTAAGATGCATGGCCTCCTCGACCGGCCAGGCCTCGACGAAGAGCTGCACCTCGCCCTGCGAGGTGAACTTGATGGCGTTGCTCAAGAGATTGAGCAGGATCTGCCTTAAGCGGGTCGGATCGCCGCGGCATGCCCGCGGCGTGGAGGCATCGATGTTCAGCAGCAGTTCCAGACCCTTCTCCGCCGCGCGCAGCGCCACCGCGTCGATGCTGTCTTCAATCACGTTGATCAGATCGAAATCGATGGACTCCAGCTCGAGGTGCCCGGCTTCGATCTTGGAGAAGTCCAGAATGTCGTTGATCACCGCGAGCAGTGATTCGCCGCTGGAGCGCACGATTTCCGCATACTCGCGCTGGCGCGCCTCGAGCTCGGTGTCGAGCAGCAATCCGGTCATGCCGATGACCCCGTTCAAGGGCGTGCGGATCTCGTGGCTCATGTTGGCGAGGAATTCGCTCTTGGCGCGATTCGCCGCTTCCGCTGCGTCCTTGGCGATGCGCAGGTTCTCCTCGGCCTGGCGCGCTTCGGTCACGTCCTGAAAGGCGCCCACGATCCGGGCGTACTTGCCGTCGACCAATTGCGGCTCGCCGATCGAGCGCACCCAGCGATGCCGGCCTTTGGCGGTCACGAACGGCACCACGAAGTCGAAGGCTTTGCCGTGCGCGAAGGCCGCCTCGAGCGTCTCGGTGACGATCTTGCGGGCCGCGGGAGGATAACAGGCAAGGGCGATGTCGAGCGGCGGGCGCTCGCCCGCCGGCAGTTCGTAGATCCGGTACACCATGTCCGACCAGTAGGGACCGGGCGCGTTCAGGTCGAGTTCCCAGCCGCCGATCTCGCCCATGTGGCTCATGGCCAGGAGGCGCGCTTCCTGCTGTTTGAGCAGCCCTTCGCTGGTCTTGCGCTGGGTGATGTCGACGAGGAGCGCATACATGCCGACCACCTCGCCGTTGTTGATGTCCGGCAAGAACTCGGTCTGCCAATGGCGCGTTTGGCCGCGGGTGTCGGTGTGGGTCTGGTCGAAGAGCTGCCGCTGGCCGCGATAGGCGGCGGCGATGCGCTCGTTGCGCACCGGATCGTAGAAGGGATTGTCATTCTTGCCATCGCCCAAGAGTTCGCCGAATGACATGCCCACGATCTGTTGGGGCGTCAAACCGAACGAATCGTAATGCGCATGGTTGGCGAAGCGGCAGATGCCGTCGCGGTCCCAGTACGCGACCATGGCGGGCAGATTGTCGGTGATCTGGCGCAGGCGCTCCTCGCTCGAGCGCAAGGCCACTTGCGCGAGTTTGCGCTGGGTGATTTCCGATGAAATGGTGACGAATTGGGTGATCGCGCCGAGATCATTCTTGTATGGCACGATCGAGGCTTCCACCCAGTAGCGGTGACCGAACTTGCTGCGGTTGCAGATCTCCCCGTGCCACACCTCGCCCGCGCCGATGGTGCTCCAGAGTTCCTGAAAGAATGAAGCCGGATGCACGTCCGACTTGATGATGGCGGCGGGCCTGCCGATCAGCTGTTCGCGCGGATACTGCGACAGTGTGCAAAAGCGGTCGTTGACGTAGCTGAAGCGTCCGTCCCGGTCGGTTATGGCGACCGAGGCCTGCTGGTCGAGCGCATAGTGAAACTGTTGCAGCTCACGCAGCGCCTGGTCGGCCTTTTCCGCTTCGGCCTCGAGCTTGGCGTTGATCTCGCGCAAGTGCAGCGTCTGCACGGAGATGCGCGACTGCAAGTGCGCATCGAAGACCGCGGTGATGAGGGCGATGCAAAGCAGCGCCACCGCGGTCAGCCCGATGACCATGCCGAGCCACTGGCTGTCGATCAGGCTGCCGCCCATGCAGTAGGCGCCCGGCGCGAAGTGCGAGGCTGCCATGCCGGTGTAGTGCATGCCGCTGATCGCCAGTCCCATGACGATGGCGGCGGCGAGGCGCGCGAGCGACATCTTCCAGGAGCTGCCGAAGCGCAGGCGGAACGCGAGCCACAGTGCGGCAAAGGAGGCGCTAACGGCAATGCCGCCCGAAGCCAGCACCAGCAGCGGATCGTAGTTGATCATCGGCATGACGGTGATGGCGTGCATGCCCGTGTAATGCATGGCGCAGATGCCCACACCCATGGCAAGCGAACCGGCGACGAGCCGGCGCCGGCCGAGTTCTGCGCCGGCGGCCGTGCTGATGGCGATGCCGGAGGTGGCCACCGCGATCGCGAACGAGGCGAGCGTCGTGACGATGTCGTAGCGAAGGGCGATCGGCAGCGAGAGGGCCATCATGCCGATGAAGTGCATGGACCAGATACCCGTGCCCATGGCGAGCGAGCCGCCAACCAGCCAGAGGCGGTGCAGCGAGGCACGCGCGGCCGCCACGCGTGCGGCGAGCGACAGGGCGGTGTAGGACACCAGCATCGCAACACCGACCGAGAGGATTACGAGCCAGAGGTTATAGGTTGCCTGCATTTAACGCGTCATGCGGTTGATGGGCCGGTCCTGCGTTTATCGGCGCGGATGCGTCATAATTGAGCCCGTCACACCTCAACCGCCCATTTGGGGCGCCAAAATCGCCGGAGTTTCCATGGATGTCGCAGAGCGGCCGCGCACCGAGAACGCGGTCACAATTTCCCCTCCCCAGGTCCGCGTGGATTTGCGCAGCGACACCGTGACCAGGCCCTCGCCCGGCATGCGGCAGGCCATGGCGGCGGCCGAGGTGGGGGACGATGTGTACGGGGACGACCCCACCGTGAACCGGCTGCAGGCGCTCGCCGCCGAGCGCTTCGGCTACGAGGCGGCGCTTTTCTTCCCGACTGGCACGCAGAGCAACCTGGCGGCGCTCATGTCGCATTGCGGTCGCGGCGATGAATATCTCGTCGGCCAGGAGGCCCATACCTACAAGTACGAGCAGGGGGGTGCCGCGGTGCTCGGCAGCATTCAGCCGCAGCCGCTCGAGAACGAACCCGACGGCAGTATCGGGCTCGAACGCATCGCAGCGGCCATCAAACCGGCCGACGATCACTTCGCGCGCACGCGGCTCCTCGCCCTGGAGAACACCACGGGCGGCAAGGTGCTGAATCCGATTTACTTGAAACGCGCCACCGACCTGGCGCACGAGCAGGGCCTGATCACGCATTTGGACGGGGCCCGCGTCTACAACGCCATCGTCAAGCAGGGGCAGAGCGAAAAAGAGGCGGTGAAGGGTTTCGACTCGGTATCCGTGTGCCTCTCGAAGGGCCTGGGCACTCCCGCCGGCACCTTGTTGCTGGGAGCGCGCGCTTTCATCGCCCAGGCGCGTCGCTGGCGCAAAGCCTTGGGCGGCGGCATGCGCCAGGCGGGCGTTCTCGCCGCGGCCGGCCTCTATGCGCTCGAGCACAACGTCAAGCGACTGGCGGAGGATCACGCGCACGCCGCGCTCCTCGGCGAGGAACTCGCGAAACTCAACCTCAAGGTCATAGCGCCGCAGACAAATATTCTTTACGTCGATATTCCCGCAGCCGCGGTCGAGCCCTTGAGGAGCCATCTTGCGGGACGCGGCGTGCTGGTGTCGGTGGCGAGCCGCACGCGCCTGGTGACGCATCTGGATGTGAGCCGCTCGCAGCTCGAGTACGCCGTCAAAGCCTTTCGCGAGTTCGACGGGTTCTAGGGCGAACGCCGAAGCGCTTACGTGCCGCGGCAAGCTCCCGCGGCGTGTCGATGTCGTCGGCCGCCGAGGGCAGCGCCACCAGATGCAGGGCTTGTGCGGGCAGGGTAGCGAGAACGGCCCTTAGTCCCACGTCCCCGCGAAGAAGCATGGCCTTGCAATGAAGCCATCTCGGCAGGATCAGGGGCGTGCCCCATTGATCGCCGATGCGCCGTGCCACCACGCGGCGAGGAGCACCCCGCCAGACACTGATCAATCGGCGCAGTTCCTGCAGGCGAAGATTCGGAAGGTCCGCGGGCAGGAACAGGACTCCGGCGGTGCCCGGTGCGCGCGCGATCGCGAGGCGCACCGAACTTGCAATGCCCTCGCTCCGTCCCGGGTTCTCGAGGAAGGTCACCTCGAAGCCCCGTAACTCTTCACGAAAGCGCGATGCGTTAGGAGGCATCACCACAAAGCATCTGCCGGGCAGGTGCGCCACCAGGTTGACGGTCCGCCGCAACAGGCTCTCGCCGTGAATGCGCACCAGGGGCTTGCAGCGACCCAGCCGATGAGCGCTGCCGGCCGCGAGTATCACAATATTCAATGGGGTCGGGTGGGCCAACATTGTTATTATGTTGGCATGAAATCCGCGCAGCATCGGCCCTTCCTCATACCGATCTGGCTGACCTTCGGTGCGTTTGGACTGGCTTTTCTGTTCGCGGTCTTCCTGCTCTGGGTTTTGGTCACGGCCGATGCGACCACCGTCATCGTGATCGTGGCGCCGGACGATTCGCCGGCGGGACAGGCACGCGCCGCCGTGCTCGCTCGCATGTTTGGGCCGCCGAAGGGCCCTGCGCATCTGGATGCCATATATCTTGGTGTGCCTAAGGTGAGCGTGGATGAGTTCCCGCCGTTGAAAACTTTTCCCACCACGTTTGCGAGCGAGGCGCCCAAAGATCTCGCCCGTCGCGTGCTGCATGAGCACAGCGGGGGCCGGGTACTCATTGTCAGTGATAGTGCGAGTCAGCCGGCTATTGTCGCGGCGCTGTCGGGAAGGTGGGCGCGGGTGGCGGGTGACGTCGATCCCGCGGCGCTCTATGTCGTGACCGTGCCGCGCATCGGCCACTCCAATGTGTTGCGCTTGAGTTACTAGACTCCGGCGCTGCGCAGCGCAATCGCCTTGCGCACGAAATCCTCGTGCCGTCCGATGTTGAAGTCAGCAAGCACCACGTCGTGAATGCGGCGCCCGCCGTCGATTAAGAATGAGGCGCGGCGGACGCCGAAACCCAATGGGCCATTCACCCCGTACATCTTGATGACTTCTTTGTGTTCGTCCGACAGCAGCACGAACGGCAAGTTGTATTTTTGACGGAATTTGGCGTGCGATTCCGGACTCTGCGGACTGATGCCCACCACGATGAGCCCCGACTTGATCAGATCCTGATGCACATCGCGAAGCATGCAGGCCTGTCGCGTGCAGCCGGGGGTAAAATCGGCGGGGTAGAAATATAGAATCAGGCCGCCGCTGGTCAAAATTCCGGTCATCGACCGGTCTTTGCCGCTGTCGTCCGGTAGCGTGAATTCGGGGGCGCGTTCACCCGCTTTTAGCATTTATTGTTCCTCCACTTGACATCCTAGCCCAGCAGAGGCTTGGTTCACGAGATTTTGGCAAGGGCCGCGTTTGCTGCTAGTATTCGTCGCCCTTTCGGGGGAGTAGCTCAGTTGGGAGAGCGTCGCGTTCGCAATGCGAAGGTCGAGGGTTCGATCCCCTTCTCCTCCACCAATCCGATGGCCGGAGGTCTTCACTCCGGCCTGATTTCCCTGCCTCGGTAGCTCAGTGGATAGAGCGAGTGCCTCCTAAGCGCTAGGTCGCAGGTTCGATTCCTGCCCGGGGCACTCTCTGCCCAAGTGTCCTACCCAGGCACGTGATCTCTGCACGTCTTTTCTCCGGAAAAACTTGCGCACCCCTTGCTTTGCAAAAAGAAAGGGAAAGCTATTTCGGGATAAATGTCGGAATGATTCCGGGTACGAGGTATTGCTGCACGATGACGATAACGACCAGAACCAAGGTCAGCACGATACTGTGGATGAAAGTCCGCGCCAGCACCTTGCCCTCCTGGCCTTTCAGATTCGTGACTGATACGCCGGTTGCTATGTTCTGCGGCGAGATCATCTTGCCCAGAACACCGCCCGATGAGTTGGTGGCGGCAAACAACAGCGGATTCAATCCGAGCTGACGCGCAGCGACCACCTGCAGGTTGCCAAAAAGCGCATTGCCCGATGTATCGCTGCCCGACAGAAACACGGCCACCCACCCCAGGAACGGTGAGAACAGGATGTAGGCAGGCCCCGTGGAGGCGACGGCCAGCCCTAGCGTGTAGGCGAGTCCGGAATAGTTCATCACGTAGGCGAGGGCTACGATCAGCATTACAGTGAGTACCGCCTGCCAGATTTGCTGGATGGTGCGCACGAAGCAACGCACGATTTCCGCCGGCGGCATGCGCACCAGGATGGCGGTGACGATTGCGGCCAGCAATATGGCGGTGCCGGTTCCCAGGGGCTGGAAGGAATACACCGCGCCGTAGGGCTTGTCCTTGTAGAGCGTAATCGCGATGGCCTTGTCGAGACCCGGCCAGGGGATCGCAGACTGACCTTTGGTGGCGACCTTGAATGAGGTCCATAGAATCACTGTTGCGGTGACGATGAGCCAGGGCATCCATCCCTGCCACGCGGACATATTTCGAGCCGCAGCCGGCACCGTGTCCGAGGAGTGCGTCGACACTGTGAAGCTGGGGTCGGGCGCCGGCTTCCAAACTTGCAAGAAGAGCAGCGTCACCACCAACGAGCCGAGCGCCGCGAACACGTCGGTGAGCGTGTAGTCGAGATAATTCGACGACAGGAACTGTGCGACGCCGAAGGACAGTCCGGCGACGAGGAGCATGGGCCAAGTGGCTTTGAGCGAACGGGTGCCACCATATAGTGCCATTACGTAGAAGGGCAGAAAGGTTGCCATGATGGGCAACTGGCGACCGACCATGGCGGCGAGCGCCGGTGCCGGCAAGCCGGTGACCGCGCCAAGTACGGTCACCGGGGCTCCCAACGCCCCGAAGGCGACAGGGGTGGTGTTGAAAAGAAGCGTGAACACCAATGCTTCCAGCGCCGGAAACCCGCACATGATGAGCAGCGACGCGGTGATTGCAACGGGTGCACCGAATCCTGCAATGCCTTCCAGCAGCGCGCCGAAACAGAAGCCGATCACGATGAGTACGACGCGCCGGTCATTCGGCAGACGCGTGATGATCCAGCTCTTGAAAGCGTCGAAACGACCGGAGGTCACCGCAATGTTGTAGAGGAAGAGCGCATTGATGACGATCCACATCACCGGCCAAAGTCCGAAGATCGCGCCGTTCGCCGCGGCCGCGAATCCCAGATTTGCCGGAAGCTGCCAGACGCCGATAGCGATGATCAGGCCCACGACGAGGCCGGCGAGGGCTGCCTGCCAGGCTGGGCGTTTCAAAATGCCGAGCAGGACCAGGACGGTGGCTATCGGCAGGATCGCCACCAGAAAAGACAGGAAGAGACTGTTACCTACAGGCGTGAGCAGCTGGTGAAACATTGCTTCCCCCGGGGCGGTTTGTGTTCACCGCGTTTGTTTGTTTGAATCCTAGCATGAACGCCTCGCGCATCGACATGCAAGATGCCTCGCGGCCCAGCCGCCAGGCGGCGCTGGTCGCCGCACTTAACCAAATACTGCCGTCGCACGCGATCCTTTACAAACACGAGGACACCGCACCCTACGAGTGTGACGCGCTCACGGCCTATCGTGAATCGCCCTTGGTCGTCGCCTTGCCTGGAACCGAAGCGGAAGTGGCGGCCATCTTGAGAGCCTGTCACAAACTCAAGGTGCCGGTGGTGGCGCGCGGCGGCGGGACGGGTCTTTCCGGAGGCGCCCTGCCATCGAAGGATGGACTCACGCTCTCGCTCTCGAAGTTCAACCGCATTCTGGACATAGATCCGACCTCGTGCACCGCGCGGGTGCAGTGCGGCGTGCGCAATCTCGCCATCAGCGAGGCCGCCGCCCCCTATGGGCTTTACTACGCCCCGGATCCCAGCAGTCAGATCGCCTGCACCATCGGCGGCAACGTGGCGGAAAACTCCGGCGGCGTGCACTGCCTGAAGTACGGGCTCACGGTGCACAACGTCCTGAAGGTCCGCGGGTTCCTCGTCGATGGCAGCCCGGTCGAGTTCGGCTCCGAGGCGCTCGATGCCGCAGGACTCGATCTGCTCGCAGTGCTCATCGGCAGCGAGGGCATGCTTGCGGTGATCAGCGAGGTGACGGTGCGGCTGATCCCGAAGCCGCAGCTCGCCCGCTGCATCATGGCGAGCTTCGGTGACGTCGAATCGGCGGGCAGCGCGGTGGCAAGCGTGATCGCGAGCGGCATCATCCCCGCGGGCCTCGAGATGATGGACAAGGCCATGACCCATGCGGTGGAGGGGTTCGTGCACGCGGACTATGACCTCGAGGCCGCCGCGATCCTCCTCTGTGAAAGCGACGGCACGCCCGCGGAGGTGGCGGAGGAAATTGCTCGCATGGAGGCGGTTCTCAAGGCGGCGGGGGCCACTCGGCTCGATGTCAGCCGCGACGAGCCACAACGCCTGAAGTTCTGGAGCGGGCGAAAGAACGCGTTTCCGGCGTCGGGCTCCATCAGTCCGGATTACATGTGCATGGACTCGACCATCCCGCGCAAGCGCCTGGCGGAAATGCTTCGCTGCATTCAGGACATGGAACGGAAATACGGTCTGCGCTGTGCGAACGTGTTCCATGCGGGCGATGGGAACCTGCATCCCTTGATCCTCTTCGATGCCGAAAATCCAGATGAGATGCGCCGCTGCGAGCTGTTCGGCGCCGATATTCTGGAAACCAGCGTGCGTCTGGGCGGCACCGTGACGGGTGAGCACGGCGTCGGGGTCGAAAAGCTCAACTCCATGTGCGTGCAGTTTGCCCCGGCGGAGAGGGCGCAGTTTATGGCCGTGAAGCTTGCTTTCGATCCGACCGCTCTCTTAAATCCGGGCAAGGTGATTCCGACGCTCTCGCGTTGCGCCGAGTACGGCAAGATGCACGTACACCGCGGCTTGCTGCCCTTCGCCGAGCTGCCGAGGTTTTGATGAACGAAGAACCGGCGTTGGTGCGAGTCGTCGATCAAGTCCGCGATGCGGCGGCGAGCGGCAGGGCGCTCGATATTCGCGGCGGCGCCAGCAAGGCCTTTTACGGTGGAGCACTTGTCGGCGAACCGCTGGACCTGCGGCCCCTTTCGGGCGTCAGCAGTTACGAGCCCACCGAGCTGGTAGTCACCGTCCGCGCCGGAACGAGGCTCAGCGAGCTCGAAGTCCTCTTGGAGGCACATGGACAATGCCTTCCGTTCGAGCCACCGCGCTACTCCCCGAGCAGTACGGTGGGCGGGATGGTGGCCGCGGGATTGGCGGGGCCGGCGCGTGCGAATGTGGGCTCGGTTCGCGATCATGTGCTCGGGATGAATGTGGTGAACGGCAGGGGGGAGCTCTTGACCTTTGGCGGCCAGGTGGCAAAAAACGTCGCGGGCTACGACGTGTCTCGCCTGATGGTGGGCGCGCTCGGCATACTCGGTGTGATCTGCGACGTATCGCTGAAAGTCCTGCCGACGCCGGTGGCGAGCGCCACGATGACTTTCGAGCTGCCCGAAGTGGAGGCGTTGAGGCGCCTGCGCGAGTGGGCGGCCAAACCGTTGCCCATCAGCGCAAGCGCCTGGCATGAGGGCATGCTGGCCCTGCGGTTGTCGGGCGCCAAAGCCGCCGTGGATGATGCATGCAGCCAGCTTTCCGGCTCGGTGCGCAACGCCGACGAGTCGCGCGAGTTCTGGGCGAGTATCCGCGATCAGCAGCATCCCTTCTTTGTGCTGTCGGAGCAGGACCTCGCGGCCGGAGAGTGTCTCTGGCGTTGCTCGCTGCCACCGAACAGCGCGCCGATTGCCATCCCCGGCCAACAGTTCATCGAATGGCACGGCGCGCAGCGCTGGTGGCGTAGCCGGGCGCCGACAGCTGACATCAGGCGCTCGGCGCTTGCCAAAGGCGGCCACGCCACCCTGGTTCGGGGTAAGGACAAGAGTGCCGGCGTTTTCATGCCGTTGAATAGCAATCTGATGACCCTGCATCGCGCCTTGAAGCAGGCCTTCGATCCGAAGCGGCTCTTCAACCGCGGCCGCATGTACGCGGAGCTGTAGGCGATGCAGACTAAGCTGCACGAGGTGTTCCGCGAGGATCAGGGTGCAAAGCGCGTCGCCGACCTCATCAAGCAATGCGTGCATTGCGGTTTTTGCAACGCCACCTGTCCCACCTATCAAGTGCTCGGTGACGAACTCGATGGGCCGCGCGGCCGCATTTATCTGATCAAGCAGATGCTGGAGGGAGGCTCCGCCGGCCGAATCACGCAGCGGCACTTGGATCGCTGCCTGACCTGTCTCAACTGCGAGACGACCTGTCCGAGCGGGGTGAAGTACGGGCAGATCGTGGACATCGGGCGCCAGCTGGTCGAAGCACGTGCGTCGCGGCCGCCCCTCGAGCGCGCCGCGAGAGCTTCGCTGCGATCCGGGCTGACCTCGCCGCTGTTCGCGACCGCCGTCGCTCTCGGGCGCGTATTTCGCGGGCTGCTACCCAGGACGTTACGGGACAAGATCCCGGCTCGAAGCACGCCGCCGGCGCCGCAATTCGGCTCGCATGCCAGGAAAATCCTACTTCTGCGCGGCTGCGTGCAACCGGCGTTGCTACCCTCGATCGATGCGGCGACGATACGGGTGCTGGATGCGGCCGGAATCGAGACACGGATTGCAGCGGCGACCGGCTGTTGTGGCGCGTTGCGCACTCATCTGGCAGATCACGAGGGCGGCCTTGATGACATGCGCCGCAATATCGATGCCTGGGACGAGGAACTCAAGGGCCAGGAGGTGAGCGCCATCGTATCCTCGGCTACCGCCTGCGCGCTTTCGCTCAAGAGCTACGGTGAGGCCCTCGCGCACGATGCGATCTATGCAGCCAGGGCGGCCAGAGTCAGCGCGCTGGCGCGAGATCTCAGCGAGTTGTTGCCGCAGATCTCACTCGCCATCAAGGGAAGGGTGCGCTCTGGTCGCGAACGCGGCGTCTATCATCCGCCTTGCACCCTGCAGCATGGACAAAAGCTCCGCGGCGGCGTGGAAGCGGGCTTGCGCAACTTGGGGTTCGAGGTGGCGCTGCCGCGCGACAGTCATCTTTGTTGCGGATCGGCGGGAACCTATTCGCTGCTTGAGCCCAAGGTGGCGGGCGAATTGCGCGATTGGAAGCTCGACAATCTGCTGCGCTCGGCCCCCGATGTCATCGTTTCGGGGAACGTCGGTTGCATCCAGCATTTGCGGTCGGGCGCGAGCATTCCCGTGAAGCATTGGATCGAGTGGCTGGATGAGGCACTGACATGAATGAAAATGCGAGATTGACGGCTCAATCCTTGAAAGTTGCGCAAGACCGGGCCCAAGCATTGTTCGACGCGGTAGTTTCAGAGGGACTCATCCAGCCAGGCAAGAGCGAAAGCGAATTGAGCCGAGACATCCATGAGCTTGCGCGACGCAGTTTCGGCGTGAAACGGCATTGGCATCGCAAGGTGGTGCGAGCGGGCGCGAACACGCTCCTCACCTATCATGAAGACGGTGAGGAGGCGCGTATCGGTGAGGATGACGTCGTCTATCTGGACTTTGGGCCGGTGTTCGGCGAGTGGGAGGCGGATTTCGGTCGCACCTATGTGCTGGGAGAAGACCCGTTGAAGATAAAGCTGGTCGCCGACCTCGGCACAGCCTTCGCTGCCGGCAGGCGCCACTTTGAAGCCGAGACGAATTTGAGCGCCGGCGAACTCTACGACTTCGTCGAAGCCAAGGCCCGCGAACTGGGGTGGGAATTCGGGGCGCCCACTGCCGGCCATCTCATCGGACACTTTCCGCACGAGCGGGTGCCCGACAAGGCGAAGCGCTTCTCAATTCGTCACGGCAACGCACAGTCGCTGCGCGAGGCTGACGATCAGGGCGCTCCACGCCACTGGATCCTCGAAATTCATCTCGTCGACCGGACCCGACGTTTCGGCGGGTTTCTCGAGGAACTTCTGACTGCTTAAATCACTTCGAATGGCTCAACGTCCAAACGTAAGCAGCCACCGCTTTCACCTGGTCGGTCGTCAGCTGAGCGCCACCCATGGCCGGCATCGGCGAGCGGTACTGCTTGGGTTCGGCCACACCTTTGGTGATGGTTGCGGCTAGGCCGGATACTGACCCGTCGCTCCAAAGAAAGTGGCCGGCACTCAAGTCCGGCCCCAAAGTAGAACCACCGCCTGCACCGCCGTGGCAGCCGGTGCAGGTCGCGCCGCTCTCGCCGTGGTAGATCTTGTCGCCGAGCGCCACCATGGCATGCGTGATTCCCGGGGGCAGGGGCGCTTCGCGTCCTGCGTTGGCGTGCGTGCCCTCCGGCGGCCCGGCGTGCATTGCGTTGACGACCTCCGCCGGCGCGGTATTGCTCGGACAGGCGACGGTGGTGCCTGAGGGATTGCTGCCCGCCTTGTAGGTGATCCGATAGATGCGACCGCCGACGTCATCGCTCACGTATAGCGCGCCATCCGAGGAAAGCGCGAGACCCGAAGGACGATGCGGCGCCTTGTCGGGAGATTTTTCGCTCGCGGCAAAGCCGTCCGCAAAAATCTCGCAATTACCCGCTGCGTGTTCGCCGTCCATCGGTTGGAATACGACGTTGTACCCGCCTTGCGCATAGGGTGCGCGATTCCAGGACCCGTGAAATGCGATGAAGACGCCCTGGTGATAGTGGCTTGGGAACTTGGAACCGTCGTAGAAAAGCGCCGCATTCGGCGCCCAATGTGCAGGGTAGGCGGCGACCGGAGGCAGTTTGTCGGCGCAGATGCCGGCCTTTTGGCCGTCGCCGCCGTACTCGGGCGCCAGCACCAAGCGGTTGACGAACGGATCGTAATAGCAACGAGGCCAGCCGTAGTCGCCGCCCGCCTTCAGCAGCATGAGTTCTTCCGAGGGGAGGGTCGCTTCCTGGGTCTGATCCTTGATGATGTCCGGCCAATTGGTGTGCAGCTGATCCCGGCCATGCTGGGTTACGAATACGCGATGCGTGCCGTTGTCGACCGCGAAGCCTTCGGCATTGCGGATGCCGGTCGCATACCGATCGGCAGGAGAGAATCGTTGGCCGGCCTTGTTGGCGTCGTAGCGCCACACGCCGCCGCGGGTCTCGAGTTCGACGCAAGGTTCGAGGCCCGGTGACTTCAGCTGGCGGTTCTTTTGCTGGCAGGCATTGGTGGCGGTTGCCACATCGACCAGCAGAGTTCCCGCCGAATCGATGGCGAAAGGGTGCATGGGATGATCGCCCGACAGGGGGAGGCCGGTCACCACATCGACCGGCGCGCCTTCGGGAACGATCGACGCGGTCGAAAGGCGGTATTTGACGATCTTGTCGTTCATTTCCGCGTATAGAAATCCGTCATATATGCCGATGCCCGTTCCACCATGACCGCCGCTCTGCGGTGTGGCGCCAAAGCGCTTGATGACATCTGCACTGCCCGCGTGCTTGGTGTCTTCGAGCGCGACGAGGAATCCGCCGGAGAGCGGCTTTTCGTTGCCGTAGTAACGGCCCGACCAGGTATTGACGTACACCACGCCTGAGGGGGCAACCACGAGGTGTCGTGTGTGGCCCAAGTGATCGGCGAACAACGTTGCGCAAAATCCCGCCGGAAGAGTCAATCCCGTATCATGGCCGCAGGCCTCGGGAGAATCCGCGGCAAGTGCATAAGGACCTGCCACGAGCGCGGCAAGGACGCCAGCTGCCCATGACAAGCGTGTTGCAGTCGAGTTCATGATTTGCTCCGTGGCATCGTTGCTGATCAGCCCGGGAATTGTAACGGGCGCGAATGGTTAACGACAGCCATACAGTGTGGACGACGAGATGTGTTTGATCTTAACGGCCTGGCAGGTACATCGGAATTTCCCCACGGTCATCGCGGCTAATCGCGATGAGTTCCATGAACGACCTTCCGAGGCGGCGCGTTTCTGGCCCGAAGCGCCGCAAATCCTCGCCGGCAGAGATCTGCTTGCTGGCGGCACGTGGCTCGGCATGAGCCGTCAGGGTCGCTTCGCCGCGCTTACCAATTATCGGGGCGCAGCGCGACGCGAAACGGCGCCAAGCCGCGGACTGCTCGTCAAGGAGATCTTGGAGTCCGCGCAACCCATTGAGTCGACCCTCGAGCACCTGCGCAAGGTAGGACCGGGGTATGCCGGATTCAATGTAATTTTTTCAGACGGCAGGCGGCTCGCGATCTTCGAGAGCACCGTGAACGACGGACGCGAACTCCCGCCCGGCATCTACGGGCTGTCGAACCATTTGCTCGACACGCCGTGGCCCAAAGTCAGTCAGGCGAAATCAGCGCTCGGCGCGGCATTGCTCGAATTGCCCGCCACCGACCAGGTGCTCGCTCTGCTGCGCGACGACCGGCCGGCGCCGGAGCACGAGTTGCCGCGCACCGGCGTGAGCGAGGCGTGGGAAAAGCTCTTATCAAGCGCGTTCATTCGAGGCGACCCCTACGGCACGCGCTGCTCGACCGTCATCACGGTCGATGCCGACGGCCAAGCGCAGTTCGAGGAATGGAGCTGGGGCCGTACCGGGGAGGAACGATCGCGGGTGCGATTCGAGTTCAAGGTCGAGACCTAAGCGCGCACCTGCGACAGCGCGACGCCGATCGCGGTCTTGAGCTTCACCAGGAGCTCCTCGAGTTCCGCGTCGCTGGCGTTGAACGGCGGCGCGACGATGATGGTGTCGCCGTTGGTACCATCGACGTTGCCCACGCATGGATAGCAAATGAGCCCGTCGGCGAAGGCCTTGAGACCGACCTCGAAACTCAAGGCTCGCGAACGCGGAAAAGGTGTTTTGGATTGCCGGTCCGCCACGAGTTCCACGCCGATGAAAAAGCCGCGGCCGCGCACATCGCCCACCTCGTCGAATGCCGACAGCGTCTCGGCCATTGCGGCCTTGAGGGCGGCGCCGCGCGTGCGCACGCGCGGGACAAGCCCGTCGCGTTCGATGATGCGCTGTGCGGCAAGTCCCGCCGCACATGCGGTGGTGTGTCCCGTGAAGGTGTGACCGGTTTGATAGGCGCCGTGCTCGGCATAGATGGGCTGTGCGACGCCTGCCGTGACGAGGGTGGCGCTCAAGGGAATATAACCGCCGCCCAAGCCCTTGGCCACGGTCATGATGTCCGGTACCACGCCGTCGAGCTCGAGCGCGCGCCAGGTGCCGCTGCGGCCGGATCCGCACATCACCTCATCTGCGATCAACAGCACATCGTGCTTACGGCACACCGCCTGAATAGCCGCGGCGTAGCCCGCAGGGGCAGGAACCACGCCGCCCGCGGCGCCCACGATGGGCTCGAAGATGAAAGCGGCGACGCGCTCGGGTCCGATCGACTGAATTCGTTGGTCGAGTTCTTCGGCAAGATGGGCCGCAAGCGCCTCTTCCTTCACGCCCGCCGGTGGACGATAGGCATTGGCGGCGGATACGAAGGACACATCGAGCAGACTGCCCTCGAAGGCGCGGCGCCGCTCGCTGAAATCCGACACCGACAATGCACCCAAGCTGTTGCCATGCCAGGAGCGGCGGCGTGCGATGAAATGGCGCTTCGTCATCTGGTCGCGCGCCGCGTGGTGCTGCAGGGCGATCTTCAGTGCCGACTCGTTCGCTTCTGAACCGCTGCCGTTGAACAACACGTCCCGAAACCCACCGCCGGTGAGCTTCAGGACCATCTGCGTGAGTTCTTCGAGTGCGCTGCTGGTGAAAAGGTATCGATAACCGAACGCGACATCGTTCAACTGTCGCGCTATCGCGGCATTTATCTCTTTGTTGCCGTGACCCAGGCTGAATACCGCAGGTCCCCCCGAGCCGTCCAAGTAACGCCTGCCCGACTCATCATAGACGTAGCTGCCTTCGCCGCGAACGATGCGCGGCAACTTCTCGATACCAAACCCGCTCACTTAAAGCCTCCCTTGCGACATTGTGCCAATATAACGTATGGACTCCCTGAATCCCGAGGCTTTGGATTCGCCTCGCCGAATCCGCGACCGCGCGCTCGGCATAGTCGCCACGGCGACCTTGCTTGCGATTTTGTATTTCGCGCGCGAAGTGCTGGTGCCAATCACCTTGGCATTCATCCTGAGTCTCCTGGTTGCTCCCCTGGTCAAGCGCCTGCGCCGCCTGCGCTTCTCGCAGACCTTCTCGGTGCTTGCCGCGGTGCTGGTATTGGCTGCGCTGGCCGCGACCGTCGCCACCGTCATCGGTTCGCAGCTGGTGCGCATGGCCGCGAGCCTGCCGCAATACGAGAAGACCATAACCTACAAACTGGAAAGCTTGAATTCCAACACCGTGGGCAGGGTGAGCGAGTTGACCGGTCAGGCCGAACGTCTCATCAGCCGGCGTGCCGAGCCGCGGCCGCCGGCGTCCATCGACGAGCCGGACGTGGCCAATGTCAATGCGCCTATTCCGGTGGAGTTGCACGCGGCGCCGGCGAATGCCCTGCAAGTGATCGAGCGGGTATTGAGCTCGATCTGGGTGCCGCTCGAGACCGGCGGCATCGTGCTCGTGGTGCTGATTTTCGTGCTCTTGGAGCAGGAGGCGTTGCGCGACCGGTTCATCCGCATCGCCGGCGGCTCGGATATCCGCCTAACCACCCTCGCCATCAACGATGCCGGAGAGCGACTGTCGCGATTCTTCGTGTCGCAGTTCGCGGTGAACTTTGGCGTTGGCACCATGATCTGGATCGGCTTGAGCCTCGTGGGCCAGCCGCATCCCTTGCTGTGGGCGGTGCTCGCCGGCATCCTGCGTTTCGTCCCCTACGTCGGCATCTGGATCGCGGCGCTCTGTTCGGCGCTTATAGCCGCCGCGGTCGATCCCGGCTGGGCGCTCACCTTTCTGGTGCTGGGTTTGTTCGTCGTGGTCGAGCTGATTGCGAGCCAACTGGTGGAACCGCAACTCTACGGGCATACCACCGGGCTTTCGCCCCTTTCGGTGGTGATCGCAGCGATCTTCTGGAGCTGGCTGTGGGGACCGATCGGCCTGATTGTCTCGACGCCGCTCACCCTGTGTCTGCTCGTAGCCGGTCGGCACATCAAGGCATTGAGCCTTCTGGACGTGCTGCTGGGCGACACGCATGCGCTGACCATGCCGCAACGCTTCTATCAGCGCGCGCTGTCGGCCGACTCGGTGGAGATCATCGCCAGCGCGCGGGAGTTCCTCAAGCGCAATACTTTCGCCAATTATTGCGATCTGGTGCTTCTGCCGGCGCTGCATCTGGCGCGGCTCGACCTGCAGGCGGGCATGATCAGCGCCGAACAGCAGGGTCGTGTGCGAAGCGCCACCGTCGATGTGATCGCGGCCATCGGCGGGGAAGGTGGGCGCCGGCGCCGCGGCCAGCGGCGCGGCTCGGTGCTCTCGCAGACTACGGCAGGCCGGATGCTGCGCCAGCAGCGCGAGCAGACGAGCGGCCGCTGGCAGGGTCCGCTGGCGGTGCCTCCGGGTTCGGTGATGCTTTGCATCGGCCTCGGTTCCATGGCGGATGATCTGGCAACCGAGCTGTTGGTGAGGATACTTCGCGATCAGAAGATCGATGCTCGCCATGTATCGCTCGATGACCTGAACGCGCTTCCGCCTCCAAACACCTCGGCCGATGCGGTTTCCATCATTTACGTGGTGAGTGCGTTTCCGAGCGACGAACGCGCCAGGGGCGAGCCGACCGCGCGACAGATGCGCGAGCGTTTCCCCAATGCCTGCATCGTGGCGGTGTATTTGCCTGGCATGCTGCTGCAGGCGGAAGCGGATCTGACGCCGCAGAGCGACCTTCGGGGTGCGGACAAATCGGCGGCCTCGCTCGGCCACGCCGTGCAAATTTGCCTCGATATGCAGACCGGGAAGGTGACAACGTGAAGACCGTGTTGGTGACGGGTGCGGCGCAAGGCCTGGGTTATGTGCTTGCTGCACTCTTATTGAAGGGCGGCCATCGAGTCGTGCTCTGCGACTTGAAATCCCTCGACGAGCAGTTGAACCAGCTGGGCGAGTTCGGAGAGGTGCTGGCGCGACAGGGCGACGTCTCTTCCGAGGCCTTTGTGCAGGGCTTGGCCGAGGAACTCGGCGGCAGCTTCGGTGCGCTCGACGGTCTGGTCAACAATGCAGGGGTGAGCCTGATTCAGCCGGCGGAGGAAACCACCGCCGAGCAGTGGCGCCGCGTGCAGGACATCAACCTGTTGGGACCTTTTCTTCTATGCCGGGCGTTCGGCGCGCAGATGCTGAAAAACCGAGCCGGCAGCATCGTGAACGTGGCCTCGGTGGCGGGGCTCGCCGGCATAAGCCACCGCAGCGCCTACAACGCCTCGAAACACGGCCTCATCGGTCTCACTCGCACTCTGGCAGCGGAGTGGGGCGGCCGCGGTGTGAGGGTCAACGCCGTGTGCCCGGGATGGATTAAGACGGAGATGGATTTCGCGGACCAAACAAGCGGTGCTTACACGGATGCCGACATCGTCAATCGCGTGCCGTTGGCGCGCTTTGCCCGCGCGGAAGATGTCGCAGAGGCCATCGCGATGCTCCTCGACTCCGAGAAAAGCGCTTTCATCAACGGCGTGAGCCTTCCCGTGGACGGCGGCTGGCTTGCGGACGGCAGCTGGGAGAGCCTGCGTCTGGGGACACGCGCCTAGATGGGCCGCTGGGAATTTTGGATCGACCGGGGCGGAACGTTCACCGACATCGTGGGCCGCGATCCTGACGGTTCACTCAAGACCGCCAAGCTCCTGTCCGAAAATCCGGCACTTTACCCAGACGCTGCGGTGGAAGGCATTCGGCGCATGCTCAAGCTCGCCGACGATGAGCCGATTTCCGCCGCGAGCGTGGCGAGCGTCAAGATGGGCACCACGGTGGCCACCAACGCGCTTCTCGAGCGCCAGGGTGAGCCGACGCTCCTGTTGATCACCAGGGGTTTTCGCGATGCCTTGCGTATTGCCACGCAAGCTCGCCCGCGCCTTTTTGATCTGCACATTGAATTGCCGGAGCTCCTGTACCGACGCGTCGTCGAAGTGGATGAACGCGTATCGGCCGAGGGCGAGGTGGTGCGGCCTCTCGATGAGACGGCGCTGAAGCTCGCCCTTGAGGAGGCGCGCAAGGAGGGCTTGAGTGCGGTAGCCATCGTTTTCATGCATGGCTATCGCTGTCCGTCGCACGAGGAACGCGCCGCGACCCTCGCGCGAGCGGCGGGCTTTACGCAGGTGTCGGTGTCCAATCGGGTGAACCCCCTGATGAAGCTCGTTCCGCGCGGCGACACCACGGTGGTGGATGCATACCTCTCGCCGATTCTGCGACGCTACTGCGATCGGGTCGCCCAGGCCATGCCCGGCGTGCCGCTCTTCTTCATGCAGAGCTCCGGAAGCCTGACGCGCGCCGAGCAGTTCCAAGGCAAGGATGCGATCCTGTCGGGACCGGCCGGCGGCATCGTCGGCATGGCACGCACTGCCGCCGCCGCCGGTCACCCCAAGGTGATCGGGTTCGACATGGGCGGAACCTCCACGGATGTCAGTCACTTTGCGGGTGCCTACGAACGCGTATTCGATGCGGAAGTTGGCGGCGTGCGCGTTCGCGCGCCCATGATGAGCATCCATACGATCGCCGCCGGCGGCGGGTCGATCGTGCGCTTCGACGGCACGCGGCTCAGGGTGGGCCCCGGTTCGGCGGGCGCAGATCCCGGCCCGGCCTGCTATCGGCGCGGCGGTCCTTTGACGGTTACCGACGCCAACGTGCTCCTGAAGCGAATCCTTCCTGCCGAATTTCCGCACGTGTTCGGCCGCGGCGACGAGCCCCTGGATGCCGAGGCCGTGAAGTCGGGATTTATGGAACTGACCGACAAGGTGAGCCGAGCGACGGGCAGTGCTTTGAGCCCCGAGCAGGTGGCGGCCGGCGCCTTGAAGATCGCCGTCGGCAGCATGGCCAACGCCGTCAAGCGCATTTCGGTGATGCGCGGCCATGATCTTGAGGGGTATACGCTGCAATGTTTCGGGGGCGCCGGCGGGCAACATGCCTGTCAGGTCGCCGACGCGCTCGGCATGAACCGCGTCTATATCCACCCGCTGGCGGGCGTGTTGTCCGCCTATGGCATGGGACTCGCCGACCAAGGAGTGGTGCGCGCTACCGCGCTTGAAACGAACCTCGACGAGGCAGCCATCGAGGCGGCGCGGGGGCAGGCGCGAACGCTCATCCGTGAGGCCGCTGCGCTGCTTGCCGCGCAGGGCGTTTCATCCGAGGCGCTTAAGTTCCAGGCCATCGTGCAGGTACGCTATCGAGGTACCGACAGCACCTTACCCTGCGCGCTATCGCTTGAAGGTCCCCTCAAAGAGGCGGCGGCCGCAATCCGGTGCTCGTTCGAAGAGCAATACCGGCGGCGCTTCGCCTTCCTGATGACCGAGCGCGTGCTGGTGCTGGAGTCCGTCAATGTCGAGGCAACCGCCCGCGGCGCGGGCTTGGACGCATACGCCGCAGGCCCTGCCGCGCCGGCCTATGTGCCCGAAGCCCACGCGCAAACCTCCATGTACTGTCTTGGCGAGGGCGAGCAGGGCGAGTGGCGCGAAGCACGGGTTTATCGACGCGAGGCGCTGAAGAGCGGAGCGCGCATCGAGGGACCCGCCATCATCACCGAGACCAACGCCACCACGGTGGTGGAACCGGGCTGGCGCGCCGACGTAAGCGCGCAAGACGGTCTCGATCTGTCGCGATTCACGGCGCGCGCCGTGCGTTTCGCGGCCGGAACCAAGGTCAATCCGGTGACCCTCGAACTCTTCAACAATATCTTCATGAACATCGCCGAGCAGATGGGTTTGAGGCTGCAGAACACCGCTCATTCGGTCAACATCAAGGAACGCCTGGATTTCAGTTGCGCATTGTTCGACGCGCTCGGTGCCCTCATTGCCAACGCGCCGCACATGCCCGTGCACTTGGGTTCCATGAGCGAGTCGATCCGCACCGTGATCGAGCGCAATCCCGGCATGCGACCTGGCGACGTGTTCGTGCTCAATGATCCCTATCACGGCGGCACCCATCTGCCGGACATCACCGTGGTGACGCCGGTCTATCTTTCGGATGAAGACCGTACGCCGAGCTTCTTCGTCGCCTCGCGCGGCCATCATGCAGACATCGGCGGCGTGACGCCCGGATCCATGCCGCCGTTCTCGAAGCGCATCGAGGACGAAGGGGTGCTCATCGACAATTTCATGCTCGTGAGCGGCGGTGTCCTGCAGGAAGAAAACTTGCGGGCATTGCTCATGGGCGGACCCCATCCGGCACGCAATCCCGAGCAGAACATCGCGGACTTGAGGGCGCAGGTCGCGGCGAACGAG
This sequence comes from Steroidobacteraceae bacterium, assembly GCA_036494165.1. Classification (GTDB taxonomy): domain Bacteria; phylum Pseudomonadota; class Gammaproteobacteria; order Steroidobacterales; family Steroidobacteraceae; genus Bog-1198. The sequence goes on along the minus strand of DASXOQ010000123.1, from coordinate 36,313 downwards.
AAAGGGGTACAAGAACTGCAGACGCTGGTGCGCCACTACGGTCGCGAGACGGTGGCGGCCTACATGCGGCACGTACAGGACAACGCAGAACAGGCGGTGCGAAACGTCATCACCGCCTTGCGAGACGGCGATTTCGAGCTGCCCTTGGACAACGGCGCGCTGATCAAGGTGAGTGTGCGAATCGATGCGCAGGCGCGCAATGCGCGCATCGACTTTTCAGGATCGAGCGGGCTCATGCCGAACAATTTCAATGCGCCCCGCGCCATCACCACGGCCGCGGCGTTGTATGTTTTCCGTACCCTGGTGAACGATGACATCCCGCTGAACGCCGGCTGCCTGCGCCCGCTGCAGATCGTGGTGCCGCCCCACAGTATGCTCAATCCCGATCATCCGGCGGCCGTCGTCGCCGGCAACGTCGAAACCTCCCAGTGCATCACCAATGCGCTGTATGGGGCTCTCGGAGTGCTCGCTGCCGGTCAGTGCACCATGAACAACCTGACTTTCGGCAATGAGCGCTATCAATACTACGAGACCATTTCCGGCGGCTCGGGCGCGGGGCCCGAATTCGATGGGACCAGCGTGGTCCAGACCCATATGACCAACTCCAGGCTCACCGATCCTGAGGTATTGGAATTCAGATTCCCGGTGCGGCTGGAGTCCTATGAAATCCGTATAGGGTCGGGTGGAGCGGGGCGACACCATGGCGGCGATGGGAGCGAGCGGCGCCTGCGCTTCCTCGAGCCGATGACGGTGTCCATTCTGAGCAATTGCCGCAAAGTGCCGCCCTTCGGCGTCCGCGGTGGACAACCGGGTGCCCTGGGGGAGAATTCGGTCTTGAGGGCGGACGGTACGACCGTGACCTTGTCGCATATCGGCCAGATTGAAGTCGCCGTGGGAGACATCATGATCGTGAAGACGCCGGGAGGCGGAGGATTCGGTTCGCAACTGGATTGAAATGATATTCTAGATAAGTGTTGTAACACATTGATTGGTATAATTTATACATTTCAAATATGACTAGTAATCGCGTGAACTTAAAGTGATTTCTAGTTGCAGGTGAACGCCATGGCAATGATCGAAATGGTGGAAGTGGGTCCGCGCGACGGATTGCAGAACGAGAAGGTCGAGTTCAACACCGCGCAAAAGCTCGAGTTCATCGCTCGTGCCATCGAGGCGGGTTGCCGCCGTATCGAGGCCACGAGTTTCGTCAATCCCAGGCTGGTGCCGCAGATGGCCGACGCCGATGTGGTGGCCGCGGGCCTCAAGCGGGTGCCGGGCGTAATTTACATCGGGCTCGCGCTCAACAAGCGCGGCGCGCTGCGCGCCATCGAGGCGGGCCTCGATGAGGTCGGCGCGGTATGCGCCGCATCCGACGGCTTTGCGACTCGCAATCAAGGTCAAAGTTCCGAAGAGTCCCTCGCCATGTGTTGCGAAGTGGTGCGCTTGGCCAAGACCCACGGACGGCGAGCGCAGATCACGATTTCGACGGCCTTCGGATGCCCGTTCGACGGCGAGGTGAATCCCGCCCGGGTGATCGACATGGCGCGGCGCGCCGCCGACTCCGGCCCCGTCGAGGTTGCGATTGCCGACACGATCGGGGTGGCGGGACCCCGCGATGTGGCGAGGCTCGTCAAGGGCGTGCGCGATGCCATCGCACCCCTGCCGGTTCGCGTGCATTTCCATAACACCCGCAATACCGGCCTTGCCAATGTCTGGGCCGCGGTGGAATCCGGGGCCGCGATCGTCGACGCCTCCATGGGCGGGCTGGGCGGGTGTCCATTCGCGCCGCGCGCGACGGGCAACGTGCCCACCGAGGATGTGGTCTATATGCTCGAGCGCTCCGGCGTCCAGACGGGTCTGTCACTCGACCGCCTGATCGCTGCCTCGCAATGGCTGAGTTCGGTCATGGGGCGTGAATTGCCCGGGATGCTCGGCCGCGCCGGCGATTTCCCTGGCACCCTGGGAGCGCCGCGCGCTACGGCGAACGCAGGCAGCGCTTGAAGCGCTGATCGACGCGCTCGGCATACCACTGCGTCGAAAGGGTGCGCTTGAGTTTCGGCCCTTTGAGTTCAATGGCCGGAATGCGGGCCCGGGGCATGGCCCGGCCGGCGCGATGCTCGGCGAGTTCAAAGACCTTTTGATAAAGCGGCGTCTGTTCGAAGCTCTTTGACTTGCCCTCGCTGAGCGCCTCATGGATCGCCGCGTCGCTGAGGCCAAGCCGAACGCGCAGCGCGCGTGCCGCAAGCTCGGTATTGCCGGGAGATGCTGATGCGTCGTGCGGCAGCAGCGCGCCATCCGCACTGAACGTGGCGCCGCCGGCCACCGCGAGGGCATGCTGAAAGGCCGCGTTGCGGCTGGCGTATTGCCCTGCGTTGTAGTCCGCGAAGCGGTACAAGTAGTCCGAGTATGGGGCGCGATAATCGAGCAAATGTGCAATACCGAAGTAGAGGCTGCCGCGGCGCGTGAACAACTCATCCGGAATGCTGCGTTTGATGGGGTAGGGATACGGCGCCGCGGCCGCGAACTGTTCCGCGAAGGCGACATTCACCTGCATGGGTCCCCGGGTGCGAATCGGATTCTTGTCCTCGAAAAGGGTTCTCCCCAGCGGCACCGACGAGATGAACTCTTCGTAGATTTCCGAAAGGTCCTTCTCCGTTCTCGCCGCGCCAATGCGTTCTTCGTAGGTTCGCCCGTCGGCTGACTTCAGCGTCAGCACGCCGTGCACCAGCATCTGAGGCACGTGCGCGTTGGCGGCACGCCGGTCGATTTCCTGGCGGGCGATGCTGCCCAGGTTCGGCACCACCGGGTCGACTCTAAAGCTCGATTCCTGCGCGATCACCGCAACCACGGCGCAGACATTTTCCCTCGAGGGCGTCACGGTGAGGTGCTCGAAGCCCTGATAGATGTCCTCGGCCCAGCCGCTCTTGTCGTTCAACGACGCCGGCAGCGCCTGCTCGATGCTAAGTCGTGCTTCCTCCTGGCTCGGTCCGGGAGCGGGTGGACCGCTGCGACAGCTGGCGAGAAGCGCCACGGCAATGACGATCCAGCCTCGCCGCACGGCGCTCAGGAGCCCTGCATGGCGTGGTACAACCAAGTCACGAACTCATCCGCCGTCTCTTTTGAATTGGTGACTTGGGCGTCAAAATCCGCCGTGGGGTGAGCGGCGATCACCTGTTCCAGGCTGTAGTGCATGGCGATGAGTTCGGCCACCTTGTCGCGTACTGCAAGGATAAGGTCGCGTTGCGCGATGAGTCCGCTGCGATCGGTGACCGGGCCGTGGCCCGGAACAATCTTGGTTTTAGGACCCGCACGCCCGATGGTGACGCCGAGCGCATCCAGCACGCCGTCCAAACTGCCGCCGTTCTTCAAGTCGACGTAAGGGTAGCCCAGCCCGCGGTAGTAGTCCCCGACCACCAGGATGTCGTGATGCGGAAATGCGATGAGCGTGTCGCCGTCCGTATGGGCGTTGCGAATGGGCAAAAGCTCGACGTCCTCGCCGTCCATATGAATGGTTACCCGTCCGTCGTAGGTCACCATGGGGAGCCCTTCAGGCGAGGGGGGCGCCGCGGGCGCGCCGTCGGCGAGAGGGGCTGGATGCGCCAGTCGCTCTCGCAGTTGATCGCGGCTGAAAATGGTGACGCCGAGTTTCGCGAAGTTGGCGTTGCCGCCGGTGTGATCGCCGTGAAAATGAGTGTTGATGAGAAATCGGATGGGCGCGTGCGAGAGCTTCCTGATGGCCGCCACCAGCTTGTCGGTCAGGGCGGCGAACTGCGAGTCCACCAGCAAGACACCATCCGGTCCGACCAGCACGCTCGTCGTGCCGCCGGCGCCCTCGAGCGTGTAGAAATCATCCGCAAGCTGGAGCGTCTTGATCTCGATTTTACCGAAATCGCGAGTCGCGCCCCAGCTGACGAGCGGCGAGCCCGCGATCAGTATCGCGAGCATCGCCGCGATGCCCTTCATCGCGGCGCCATGCGAATTGCGCCATCCAAGCGGATGGTCTCTCCGTTCAGCATGGCGTTTTCCACGATGTGGCAGGCGAGCGCTGCATATTCGTCGGGTTGACCCAGGCGCGCGGGGAAGGGCGTCTGCTTGCCGAGGGAGTCCTGTGCTTCCTGCGGCAGGCCTTTCATCATGGGCGTGGCGAATATGCCCGGCGCAATGGTCACCACCCGTATACCCGAGGAGGCGAGTTCGCGCGCCATGGGCAGTGTCAAGCCGACGACGGCGCCCTTGCTCGCCGCGTACGCGATCTGACCGATCTGACCGTCGAAGGCGGCCACCGAGGCAGTCAAGATAATGACGCCGCGTTCGAGCCCAGCGTTCGGCGTGTTCTTCTGCATGATGACGGCGGCGGCCTTGGCGACAAGCACGGTGCCGGTCACATTGATTTCCATCACCTTGCGAAACGCGCCGGCCGCCAGCGGCCCGTTCTTACCGACCAGACGGCCCGGCGTAGCAACACCCGCGCAATTGATCGCGGCATTGACCGTGCCCATGGCGGCCGCGGCCTTGGCAAGGGCTGCATCGACGGCCGCTTCGTCCGTTACGTCGACCGCGAGGAACGAGGCGCGCTCGCCGAGCGCGTGCGCGGCGGCGCTGCCTTGCGCTTCATTGATGTCGAGCATGGTGACCTTGCCACCTGCCTTGACGATGCGTTCGCATACGGCAGCTCCGAGTCCTGAAGCACCTCCGGTGACCACGGCCTTAACATCACTGAGCAGCATGCGGAATTACTCCTTCCAGGTTTGATAAAGGGTGGGCCGAGCCCTCCCAGGGATTCTTGAAGATGTCCGCGACGGCGGCGGCGGAGACATCTTCGAGTCTAGCCGGTCGCCACTTCGGCGCGTTGTCCTTGTCGATCACCAGCGCCCGAATGCCCTCCACGAAATCGCCTTGCATGAAGCTCTGGTGAGCCATGCCGATCTCCATGCGCAGACAATCGGCGAAGCCCAAAGTGCGGCCTCGATTCAATTGTTCGTGCGCGACTTTGAGCATGGTGGGCGAGCGAGCGCTCATGAGCTTCGCGGTTTCCTCTGCCCAGCTCTGATACGGCGGCTCGGATTCAGAGCGCAGCGATGCGAGGATGTCCGGCACCGCTTCGGCCGCGAAATGCCGGTCGATGGCGGCCCGGACGGCCTTCAATGGCGCGGGTCCAGGAGAAGCCGCGAGCGACTGCACCAGATCGCCGACGGCCATCTCGCGGGCGTGCATTTCGTCGGGCCAGCTGAGCGCCTCTAAGCCTCGAAACAGCGCTTCGATGTTTGCCGGCGGCAGGTAGAAGTCGGCGAGGCCGCAATACAGCGTGTCAGCGGCGCGGATTTGGGCTCCCGAGAGCGCCAGATAGCGCCCGAGTTCACCGGGCAGGCGCGACAGGAAGTAGCTTGCTCCCACATCGGGGAAGAAACCGATGGCGCATTCGGGCATGGCCATGCGGGTGCGATCGCTCGCGATGCGCAGTTTCGAGCCTTGCGCAATGCCCATGCCGCCGCCCATGGTGATGCCATTGACGAGCGCGACGTAGGGCTTGGGATAAAAGCGCAGCAGATAGTCGAGAGGATATTCGCTGGCGAAGAAATCCAGCTGCAGCTTCGAGCCGTTCACATGGCTCTCATAGAGCGCGCGGATATCGCCGCCGGCGCAGAAGGCTTTTTCGCCGGCGCCCTGGATCAGCACCGCATGCACCGAAGGGTCGGCGATGAAGCCCTTGAGCCGCAGTGTCAGCGTTTCGATCATGCCGAACGAGAGCGCGTTCAGCGCGGCCGGCCGATTCAACGTGATGAAGGCGACGTGATTGCGAATCTCGCAAAGGATTTCCATGCCGCCTACGCGCCGCGCCAGGCAGGCTTGCGCTTCTCGAGGAAGGCATTCACGCCCTCCAATTGATCCGCGCCGTCGAAGAGGTCGATGAACTCTTCGCGCTCCAATGCGAGTGCCGCCGGCCGCGGCGTACCCAAGCGCGCCTGGTGCAGGAGAATCTTGCTCGCTTCCACCGCGCGGGGACTCAAGGTGGCGACTCGCTTGGCCATGTCGAGCGCTGTGCTTCGCGCCTGACCGCGCGGCACCACCTGCTCGACGAGTCCGATGCGCAGCGCCGTCGCTGCATCGAGCCGCTCGTTGGTCAGAATCATGCGCTTTGCCCACCCTTCGCCCACCAGCCACGGCAGGGTCTGAGTGCCGCAGCCGCAAGGCAGCAACCCAACCGAAGGCTCTGGCAGCGCCATCTGCGCCTGTTCCTCGCACACCCGGATGTCACAGGCGAGCGCGCACTCGAGCCCGCCGCCCATGGCGTAGCCGTTGATGGCGGCGATGGTCACAAAACGCGCGTTTTGCAGCTTTTCGAAGGCGTCGCCGAATCGTTGCGCCATCAATCGCGCGTGCACCTTGTCGCCGGTGGCGAATTCCTTCAGGTCGGCCCCCGCGCTGAAGAACTTCTCGCCCGCACCCGTGATCACGGCAGAGCGCACGCCGGCATTGGCGTTCAGCTCATCGATGAGCTTGGAAAGCTGTTCGAGCGCCGCTGCGGTGAAAGTGTTGGCGGAAGGGTTGTTGAGAATTAGAGAGGCTACCGATCCCTCGATGCTCAAGTCGATCATCGCGTTGTCACCCGTGCGTTCACGAAGGTCTGTAGAGATTGATGATGGCTGAGAAATCTTTGCCGCCCGAGCCCTCGGCGCCGAACATCTGGTACAACTGCTGCGCAGCGGCCCCCAGCATCACCGGCTGTTTCACCTGGCGCGCCGCCTCGGCGGCCAGGCTTAAATCCTTGAGCATGAGATCGGCGCCGAACCCGCCGGTGTAGCCGCGCGCCGCCGGCACATTGTCCATCACCCCGGGATACGGATTGTAGCTATCGCTGCTCCAGCAGCGACCGCTCGAAGTGTTGATGATGCCGGCGAGCACCTTCGGTTCTATGCCGAGGGCCGCTCCCAAACTCATGGCCTCCGCGACGCCGATCATGGAGATGCCGAGGAGCATGTTGTTGCAGATCTTGGCGACCTGTCCGGTGCCGGAGGCTCCGCAGTGCACGATGTTCCTGCCCATGTGCTTGAGGATCGGGCTAATGCGCGTGAACAGCGCTTCGGCGCTGCCCACCATGAAGGTGAGCGTGGCAGCCTCCGCGCCACCCGTGCCGCCCGACACCGGTGCATCGGCCATGGCAAAACCGGCCGCCTCTGCGGCCCTCGCGACTTCACGGGCCGAGTGTGGGTCGATGGTGCTGCAATCGACCAGTGTCGCGGCCGCCCGGGCGCCAGCCAGCACACCATCGCTTCCCAAATACACGCTTTTGACGTGCGGCGAGGACGGCAGCATGGTGATGATGATTTCGCCCTGTGCCGCGCAAGCCTTCACCGAGCCCGCTGCGCTCGCGCCCAATGCCACCAGCCCGTCGATGTTGGCTTTCACAATGTCGAACACCGTGAGCGCGTGACCGGCCTTGAGGAGGTTGCGCGCCATCGGCGCGCCCATGTGGCCCACGCCGATGAAGGCAATTTTCATTTCAAACTGATCGTGGTGTTGACGCCGCTCGACACATCGTCCTGGAACCAACGCGAGATGACCGTCTTGGTCTGGGTGTAGAACTGCACCACCTGCTTGCCGTAGGGGCCCAGGTCGCCGAGCTTCGAGCCGCGCGAGCCGGTGAAGCTGAAGGACGGCACGGGCACCGGAATGGGCACGTTGATGCCCACCTGTCCCACGTCGATCTCGTTCTGGAACTTGCGCGCCGCCGCGCCGCTCTGCGTGAAGATGCCGGTGCCGTTGCCGAACGGGTTCTTGTTCACCAGCGCGATGGCTTCATCGAGGGTGTCGACGCCGACGATGCACATGACAGGCCCGAAGATCTCCGTGGTGTATATCTTCATGCCGGGCTTCACACCCGAAAAAATGGTCGGCCCGATGAAGTTGCCCTGCTCGTAACCGGCGACCTTGATGTTGCGGCCGTCGAGTTCGAGCTTGGCGCCTTCCTTCACGCCCTCATCGAGCAGTCCCATGATGCGATTTTTTGCGCTCTTGGAAATCACCGGACCTAAATCCGCGCCTTTTTCCGTGCCCGCGCTGACTTTCAGTTGCTTGGCCTTGGCGACGATTTCCGGAATCCATTTCTGCGCCTCGCCCACGAGCACCGTGACCGAGGTCGCCATGCAGCGCTGGCCGGCCGCGCCGAAGGTGGCTCCCACGACCGCGTTCAAGGATTGATCTTTGCTGGCGTCGGGCAGAACCACAGCGTGATTCTTGGCGCCCATCATGCATTGCACGCGCTTGCCGTGCTGGCCGGCAAGATTGTAGACGTGCGTACCGACCGCCGTGGAGCCGACGAAGGATACGGCGACGACGTCGGGATGAGAGCAGAGCGCATCGACGGCGCGCTTGCCGCCGTGAACAATGTTCAACACCCCGGGCGGAACGCCCGCTTGGACGGCAAGTTCTGCGATCAGCATCGGCGTAATCGGGTCCTGCTCCGAGGGTTTGAGCACGAAGGTGTTGCCGCAAACGATGGCCATCGGGAACATCCACAGCGGAATCATCGCAGGAAAGTTGAAGGGCGAGATGCCGACGCACACCCCGATCGGCTGGCGCAGAGTGTAGGTGTCGACACCGCCCGCCACGTTCTCGGCGAACTCACCCAATTGCAGGGAGCCGATGGAGCAGGCGTGCTCCACCACCTCGAGGCCGCGAAACACGTCGCCTTCGGCGTCGGCGAGGGTCTTGCCCTGCTCGGCGCTCAAGGTCTTGGCGATGCGGCTCATGTGTTCGCGCACCAGCGACTGCAGTTTCAGCATGATGCGGGCGCGCGCAGCGAGCGGCGTATTCTTCCAGGTCTGGAAGGCTTCCTTGGCAGCGGCCACCGCGGCGTCGATTTCCGCGTCGGTGGCGAAGGGCACCTGCGCCAGCACTTCCTGGGTGGCCGGATTGATCACGTCATGCCACTCGCTGGACTTGGAATCAACGAAGCCGCCGTTGATCAGAAGCTTCACGGTCTCCGCGGGTTGTCCCTTGACTGCAGGATTGGGTGTCATCATTGCCTCGCTTTTAGGATTCGGCGGCGCGCCTAGTGCAGGCGCCCGCGCAATAACCATTTCTGTATTCCGCTCGTTGTTTCGCAGATATGCGTGATATGGGCGTCGCGGCAGCTTCCGCCCCGCGTCGCAGCCTCGAGGTGTCCGTAGCCGCCATGGACTAAGGATCGCCCTCGAGCCGACTCGTTCCGCCATCTGCGAAGCGTAAAGTTTAGCCTGACAAGCCCCCGAAAGGCAGGGTTCGGACGCGCTCTTCAGGCCTCGAAGGCCTTGAGTCAATTGGCGTAGGACGGTGGCGGAAATCTTCAGGTCGGCCAATGGATTGCCGGCGCTGCCGGGCCCGCCGATGCGCCGGCGCAAATTGGTTGCGCGTCTGCGCATGGTTAACGGCCTCAATTCCCTACCTCTCGGGCGGCGGCGCCGAACGGCACGGCGTTCACGTAAACTAAGGCACAGGGGTGCGTGGGATTGGTTACCAAAGCGTTCAAAATGCGTGCGAGAAAATGCAACAGCAGCCCAAGGCTTTGAGCCGCGCGGCGGATGCGGAGGCGGCGCGCTCGGAACCGGGAACCATTTCCATATGCTTCGTTGCAGCAGCCCTGGAGAACGTGTATCGCCGGCGGCTCGACGCCGAAGCCCTGCTGAAGGAGGTCGGCATTTCTCCGGCGCTGCTATCCGTACCCCAGGCGCGCGTTTCGGCGCGCGCCTACGGGCAGTTGTGGCGTCTGGTGGCCAAAACCTTGGACGACGAGTTCTTTGGCCGCGACGCCAGGCGCATGAAGGTGGGCAGCTTCGCCATGATCTGTCACGCGGTTTTAAAGAGCCGCAACCTTCGTCAGGCGCTCGACCGCTCGCTGCGATTCTTCGCGCTCATTCTCGATGATATTTCCGGGTCGCTCGAGGTCGAGGGGGGCGAAGCGCTGATTCGATTGCACGCCGGCAAAGAGATCGGGGCATTCGCGCACGAAGTGCTGCTCATGTTGCTGCACGGGCTTGCCTGTTGGCTGGTGGGCAGGCGCATCCCCATCCGCCGCGCGCAATTCTCCTATGCGGAGCCGGGACACAGCGCCGAGTACCGCTTGATGTACAGCACCAACTTGAGCTTCGGCGCCCCTTCAACGGCCATTGTGTTCGACGCGCAGGTGCTCGGTCTTGCACCCGTCCAGAACGAGCGCACGCTGAAGGACTTCCTGCGCTCAGCTCCGGAGAACATCCTGGTCAAGTACAAGAACGGTAGCAGCACCGGCGCACGCACGAGACGCCTGCTGCGTCAATGCGCGCCGGCTCAAATGCCGGAGTTCGCAGCTCTCGCCGAGCAGATGCACATGACGGCGGCAACCTTGCGTCGCCGTCTGCACGAGGAGGGCACTTCGTACCAGGCGATCAAGGATGAACTGCGGCGCGACCTTGCGATCGGCTACCTCAGCCACTCGGATCGCAGCGCAATGGACATCGGGCTCGAACTTGGTTTCTCCGAGCGCAGCGCCTTTCATCGAGCCTTCAAGAAATGGACCGGCGCCTCGCCGGGGGAGTTCCGCCGGCGCTTGCAGCCGTGACGGATCCCGTGTTGCAATTTCGCGCACTTCAGTTGAGCGCTTTGGTCAAAATGACCCTGGGCACTTGCTTTAGAATTTCCCGCTAACAATGGGCAGCATGACAGTCGACCTTTCCGGCAAGGTGGTTGCGCTCACCGGCGCGAGCGGTGCCTTGGGCCGCGCCGCTGCGGTCGATTTTACGAAATTCGGCGCCGTCGTGGCGCATCTAGATCACGGCAAGGCGGCGGAGGGTGCCCTGCATTTTGGCGGCACTGACCTTGCCGACGAAAGCGCGGCGGCGGCGGTGTTCGCGAAAATCGTGGCACAGACCGGGCGCCTCGATGCCCTCGTCAACGTCGCCGGCGGCTTCGCGTTCGAAAAGTTCGAAGGCGGGAATGTCGGCCACTGGGACGCGATGTACCGGCAGAATCTGCGCACTGCAGTGGTCTGCTGCCAGGCAGCGCTTCCCCACCTTCTCAACAGCGGCGCGGGACGCATCGTGAATATCGGCGCCCAGGGTGCGGAGCATGCGGGGGCCGGCATGGGCGCATACGCGGCCTCTAAGGCGGGAGTGGCGAAACTCACCGAGGCGCTGTCTGCCGAGTTCAAGACCCGCGGAATCACCGTCAACGCGATACTCCCCAGCATCATGGACACGGAGCGCAACCGCCTCGACATGCCGCAGGCGGATTTTTCGCGCTGGGTGCCGCTGGGGGCTGTTGCAGATCTCATGGCATTCCTGGTGTCCGATGCCGCCGCATCGATCACCGGCGCGTTGATCCCGATTACCGGAAAGGTTTGAACATGGCTGAAAGAAGATCCGCCGGCGCCAAGCTGCGCACCGCCCTCATCGAAGAAAAGCCGCTGCAGGTGGTGGGAGCGATCACCGCATACACGGCACGCATGGCGGAGGCCGTGGGTTTCCGCGCGCTGTATCTGTCCGGCGGCGGGGTTGCGGCCAATTCCCTGGGGATTCCCGACCTCGGCATCAGCAGCATGGACGACGTGTTGACCGACATCCGCCGCATCACCGATGCCTCGGCTCTGCCGCTCTTGGTGGATGCGGACACCGGCTGGGGTGGCGCCTTCAATATCGCCCGCACGGTAAAGTCCTTCATCAAGTTCGGCGCCGCCGGCCTGCACATCGAGGATCAGGTGCAGTCGAAACGCTGCGGCCACCGGCCGGGCAAGGAAGTGGTTTCCAAGCAGGAGATGGTGGACCGCGTGAAGGCGGCGGTGGATGCCCGCGATGATGATCAATTCGTCATCATGGCGCGCACCGATGCCTTGGCGGTGGAGGGTATCGATAAGGCGATCGAGCGCGCGGTCGCCTGCGTCGACGCCGGCGCCGACATGATATTCCCCGAGGCGATGACTGAACTTGCCATGTATCGGCGCTTCAAGGATGCGGTGAAGGTGCCGATCCTCGCCAACATCACCGAGTTCGGTCACACGCCGCTCTACACACGCGAGGAACTCGCGGGCGTGGGCGTCGACATCGTGCTCCACTGCTGCTCGGCCTACCGGGCCATGAATGCGGCGGCGCTCGCCACCTATCAGGCGATTCGCCGCGACGGCACGCAGAAGAACGTGGTCTCGACCATGCAGACGCGCGCCGACCTGTACAAATATCTCGACTATCACGCCTACGAGGCCAAACTCGACGAACTGTTCGCGGAGGGGAAGGAAAAGTGAGTAGCGCCGAAGCGCCTGCCGGCAGCGCATTCAAGCCGAAGAAATCCGTGGCCTTGTCCGGCGTCGCCGCCGGCAACACCGCGCTCTGCACCGTCGGGCGAACCGGCAATGACCTGCATTATCGCGGTTACGACATTCTCGATATTGCCACCACCAGCGAATTCGAGGAGATCGCGTACCTCTTGGTGCACGGTGTGCTGCCGAACCGCGCCGAGCTTTCCGCCTACAAAGACAAGCTCAGGGGCTTGCGGGCGCTGCCGCAGGCGGTGCGAAGCGTGCTCGAGCAGCTGCCCAAGAGTTCCCACCCGATGGATGTGCTGCGAACCGGCGTGTCGGCCCTCGGCTGTCATTTGCCGGAAGGCGAGAAGCACGATGTGGCCGGCGCGCGCGACATCGCCGATAAGCTGCTCGCCTGCCTAGGTTCCATGCTTTGCTACTGGTATCACTACGCCAATTCGGGCAAGCGCATCGAGGTGGATACCGACGACGATTCAATCGGCGCTCACTTCCTGCACCTCTTGCACGGCAAGAAACCGAGCGCCTCCTGGGTGCGGGCCATGCACACCTCGCTGAACCTGTACGCGGAACACGAGTTCAACGCCTCGACATTCACCGCCCGCGTGATCGCCGGCACGGGCTCGGACATGTACTCGTGCATCACCGGCGCCATCGGCGCGCTGCGCGGCCCCAAGCACGGCGGCGCCAACGAGGTGGCCTTCGAAATCCAGAGCCGCTACGACACTCCGGCACTGGCCGAGGCGGACATCCGCAAGCGCGTCGCCAACAAAGAGGTCATCATCGGCTTCGGTCACCCGGTGTACACCGTCTCGGACCCCCGCAACGTCGTGATCAAGGAAGTGGCGCGCCAGCTGGCGCGCGAGGCGAAGGATCTGCGTCACTTCGAGGTTGCCGAACGCATCGAATCGGTGATGCAGGACATCAAGAAGATGTTCCCGAACCTCGACTGGTTCTCGGCGGTTTCCTATCACCTGATGGGCGTGCCGACGGCGATGTTCACGCCCCTCTTCGTGATCAGCCGCACCTCCGGCTGGGCGGCGCATGTCATCGAGCAGCGCGAGGACGGCAAGATCATCCGGCCGAGCGCGAACTACACGGGCCCCGAAAATCTGAAATTCATTCCTCTAGCGGAGCGTGGTTAAGTCATGTCCTCTCACGATATCAAGTCCGCCGAGCGCCCCGCACCCGACCAGGTCATCACGGCGATCGCCGACTATGCCTTGAGCCACGAGATTAAGAGTTCGCTCGCCTACGAGACGGCGGGCTACTGCCTCATGGACACGCTCGCGTGCGGCTTCCAGGCGCTGAAGTATCCGGCCTGCACCAAGCTCATGGGCCCCGTGGTGCCGGGCGCCACCTTGACGGGCGGCGCGCGGGTGCCGGGCACCTCATTCGAACTCGATCCCATCAATGCGGCCTTCAACATCGGTTGCATGATCCGCTGGCTGGATTTCAACGATACCTGGCTCGCCGCCGAATGGGGGCACCCGTCCGACAACTTGGGCGGCATACTTGCCGTGGCCGATTACCTGTCGCGCTCGGGCAAGAGTGTCAAAGTGCGCGACGTGCTCACCGGGATGATCAAAGCCCATGAGATTCAGGGTGTGCTCGCCCTGCAGAACAGCTTCAACCGTGTGGGCTTGGATCACGTTCTGCTGGTGCGGGTGGCATCGACCGCCGTGGTGACCGCCATGCTCGGCGGCGACCGCGCACAGGTGATCAACGCCGTTTCCAATGCCTGGATCGATGGCGGGGCGCTGCGCACCTATCGACACGCGCCGAACACCGGATCGCGCAAGAGCTGGGCGGCGGGCGATGCCACCAGCCGCGCGGTGCGTCACGCGCTGTTCGCACTCAAGGGCGAAATGGGATACCCCTCGGCGCTGAGCGCGAAGACCTGGGGCTTCCAGGACGTGCTGTTCAAGGGCAAGCCCATCGTGCTGCCGCAGGGCCTCGACAGCTACGTGATGGAAAACGTGCTTTTCAAGATCTCCTATCCCGCCGAATTCCACGCGCAGACCGCGGTTGAGGCCGCGATGACGCTGCATAAGGAAATCGCGGCCAAGCTCGAGGCCATCGACAGGGTGGTCATCGAAACCCAGGAACCGGGCGTGCGCATCATCGACAAGACCGGCCCCCTCGCCAATCCCGCCGATCGGGACCATTGCATCCAATACATGGTCGCCATTCCACTGCTCTTCGGCCGCCTCGGCGCGGCAGATTACGAGGACGCGGTGGCGAAGGACCCCAAGGTCGACGCGCTGCGCGCGAAAATGCAGGTGAAGGAAAATCCGACTTTCACCGAGGAGTATTACGCGCCCGAAAAACGCTACATCGGCAATGCCGTACAGGTGTTCTTCAAGGACGGCAGCTCGAGCAGGCGCGTGGCGGTCGACTATCCGATCGGCCATTGCAAACGGCGTGCCGAGGGCATGCCGGTGCTGGTGAAGAAATTCGAGGCGAGCGTGGCGGCACATTTCTCGACCAAGCAGGCCGAGTCGATTCAGGCCCTGTTCGGCGATTCGAAGAAGCTGTCCAACATGGCGGTGAGCGATTTCATGGCGAAATTGGTGAGCGCCTGAAGTCCCGATCAGAAGCGCCGGGGAAGCGCAATAAGAGGAAGCCCGAAGCCGCGAAAAAATAATTCGCGCGCCGCGTTGAGATTATGACTCATCGGCGCGGCGCGGTTCTTTGCCGGCCACTAGAGTAGGACCGATGAATCTTTCGCATCGCGCAGCGGCCGAGCGGCGTGCCAGGCCCGAGCGCCGCCACCGGCGGCTCTGGTCGGTCTGGTACGGCAGCTTCAATCCCCGCCGCCGCAGCCCAGCGCGACGGATTGCCGACGATCGCTTTCACACCATCGATTGGTACTCGCCGCACCTTCTGGCGGTGGCCATCGTCATCTCGCTGTTATGCGTCGCCGACGCGTTCTTGACCTTGATGCTGCTTGCCAATGGGGCGGATGAGATCAATCCGGTCATGGCGCTGCTGCTGTATCGCAGCGTGGCGGCCTTTACGGCCGCAAAAATGGCAACCACCGGGGTCTCGCTGCTCGCCCTAGTCGTGCTCTCGCGCTATCGGTTCATGCGGCTGGTGAAGGTGGAAGTGGTGATGTATTTGGTGCTGGCCGCCTATATATCCCTCATCGGCTACGAATTGTGGCTGCTGCGGGGTCAAGTCGATCCGGCCATCTTGCAATTTTACTGAGCGGCGTCACATTCCATATTGTGGGTCCTTCGGCTAAACTAGAGGGACTTAAAGAACGTCTATTTGTTCTCCCATCATATTGATGTAACAGAGGTTTTTACCGCTCTGTCGCGCTCATGAGCCAATCACTCGCCGATTTACTCGCCACCACGGCACTGTCCGGCGCCAACGCCGCCTTCATAGAAGACTTGTACGAGCAGTTCCTCAAGGATCCTAGCTCGGTGGACGCGAAGTGGGCCGCATGCTTCGCGAAGCTCAAAGGGAGCAGCACCGAAACCGCGCACGGCCCCATCCGCGAAAGACTGCTTGAACGCGTTAAGTTACCTCCGAGCTCGGCGGCGCCGACGAGCGGCGCATCGGCCGGTGCCAGCGCCAAGCAGGGCGCGGTGTCGCGCCTCATCCAGGTGTACGCCAACCGCGGCCATCTGATCGCGAAACTGGATCCTTTGGGCCTCTGGGAGCGCGCCAAACCGTACGTTCTCGATCTCGAGTATTTCGGATTGTCCAACGCGGATCTCGAGAGCGAATTCTTCACCGGCAGCCGCAACGATGCGATCCCGGAGCGCGCCACGCTCAAGAAGATCCTGGCGGACCTCAAGTTCATCTACACCGACACCATCGGCGCCGAATTCGCGCACGTGTCGGATACCGAAGAGCGCCTCTGGCTGCAAGACACCTTCCAGGCCTGGCGCATGAAACATCACTTCTCGAACGACGAGAAGAAGAACATCCTCTGGCAGTTGACCGCGGCCGAGGGTCTCGAGCGCTATCTGCACACCAAATACGTGGGCCAGAAGCGCTTCTCGCTGGAGGGCGGCGACAGTTTGATTCCGCTGATGGATGCGCTCATCCAGTACGGCGGCAAGCACAACGTCGAGGAGGCCAATGTCGGCATGGCGCACCGTGGGCGCCTCAACGTCCTCGTGAACCTGCTCGGCAAATCGCCCAAGGACCTCTTCAGCGAGTTCGAGGGGCAGTACGATCTTGCCAAGCTCAAAGGCTCCGGTGACGTCAAATACCACAAGGGATTTTCCGCCGACTTGAAGACCGACTCAGGCAATGTGCACGTGGCGCTCGCTTTCAATCCTTCGCACCTGGAGGTGGTCAATCCGGTGGTGGAAGGTTCGGTGCGCGCCCGCCAGGAGCGGCGCGGCGACACCAAGGGCGAACGCGTGCTGCCGGTCTTGATCCATGGCGATGCCGCCTTTGCCGGCCAGGGCGTGATCCAGGAGACGCTGCAGCTTTCGCAGGCGCGAAGTTTCTACACCGGCGGCACGATCCATATCATCATCAACAACCAGGTGGGGTTCACCACCAGCGATCCGCGCGACGCGCGCTCCACGCTCTACTGTTCGGACGTGGCGAAGATGATCGAGGCGCCCATTCTGCACGTGAATGCGGACGATCCGGAGGCGGTGTGCTTCGTGACGCGCTTCGCGCTCGAATACCGCCTGAAATTCTCCAAGGATGTGGTCATCGATCTGGTCTGCTATCGCCGCCACGGCCACAACGAGGCCGACGAACCGGCGGCGACACAGCCGCTCATGTACCAGATCATCCGCAAGAAGCCCACCGCTCGGCAGCAGTATGCCGACAAGCTCGCGAAGGAGGGCGTGCTCAGCGCCGCCGAGGCCTCCGCGATGGTGGAGCAATACCGCCAGGGGCTCGATGAGGGCAAACCGCAGGCGCGTGCCGCCTTAGGTCTCATCGGCAACAAGTACACCGTCGATTGGAGTCAATACTTAGGCGCCGACTGGTCGGAGCCGGTCAAGACGGCGGTCGAGATGCCGCGGCTGCGCGCGCTCGGCAAGGCCATCACCAGTTATCCCACCGACTGGCTCCTGCACCCCAGAGTGCAAGCCGTCATGCAGGCGCGCGAGAAGATGGTCGCAGGCGATCTGGCGCTCGACTGGGGCGCCGCCGAAAACTTGGCCTACGCCAGCCTGCTGCAGGACGGTTATCCCATCCGCCTCACCGGCCAGGACAGCGGCCGCGGCACCTTCTTCCATCGACATGCGGTGCTGCATGACCAGAAGACCGGGCAGAGCTACGTGCCGCTGCAGCACTTGGCCTCGCAGCAGCCGCGCTTCAATGTGACCGACTCGGTGCTCTCGGAAGAAGCGGTGATGGGCTTCGAGTATGGATTCTCCACCACCGAACCGCACTGCCTCACCATCTGGGAGGGTCAGTTCGGCGACTTCTGCAACGGGGCCCAGGTCATCATCGACCAGTTCATCAGCTCGGGCGAAGCCAAGTGGGGCCGGCTTTCCGGACTGACGCTGTTCCTGCCGCATGGCTACGAAGGCCAGGGACCGGAACATTCCTCGGCGCGCCTGGAGCGTTTTCTGCAGCTCTGCGCCGAGTTCAACATGCAGGTATGCGTGCCTTCGACGCCTGCGCAGATGTTCCACATGCTGCGCAGGCAGATGCTGCGCCCGCTGCGAAAACCGCTCATCGTCATGACGCCGAAGAGCCTGCTGCGCCATCCGCTCTCCGTGTCCCGTTTGGAAGAGCTTGCGGGCGGCGGCTTCTACAGCATCATCGACGAGGTGGACGATCAGAAGGCGGCGAATGTCACCCGGTTGGTGTTCTGCAGCGGCAAGGTGTACTTCGATCTGTTGAAGGCGCGGCGCGAGCACAAGCTCGAATCGGTGGCCATCGTGCGCGTCGAGCAGCTCTATCCCTTCCCCTCGGATGAGTACGAGGCGATCCTGCGCAAGTACTCGAACGCCAAGGAAATCATCTGGTGTCAGGAAGAGCCGCAAAATCAGGGCGCCTGGTATCAGATCCGTCATCGCCTGCAATCGAAGCTCGACGAGCGTCACGAACTGCTGTACGCCGGCCGCGCCGGTGCTGCGGCGCCCGCCACGGGCATCGCGGCCTTGCACGATCAGCAGCAGAAGAATCTGGTGACCGCGGCGCTGCAAGGCACGCCTCCCGAAGAAGCCTCACGACAAACGATGCGCCTCCCGGCCGCAGCTCAAACTAGGACAGGTTCATGACAATCGAAGTTCGCGTGCCGCAGCTGCCGGAATCGGTGGCTGACGCCACCCTTGTCTCTTGGCACAAGAAACCCGGCGACGCCGTGGTTCGCGACGAGAATCTCGTCGACCTGGAGACCGACAAGGTGGTGTTGGAAGTCCCGGCGCCGACGGGCGGCGTCTTGAAGGAGATCAAACTCGCCGACGGCGCCACCGTCACCAGCGGCCAGGTGCTGGCGGTGATCGAAGAGGGCGCAACCGCGCTTCCCGGAGCGAGCGCGCCGGCCATCATGGCGGCAGCGGGCGGCGCAACCACGACCGCCAAGGAAGCCACCAAGGATGCGGCCAAAGCGGAGGCCAAGACCGAGGGCGGCGGGAAACTCTCGCCCGCGGCGCGTCGGGTGGTGGAAGAGAATCAGGTGGATCCGAAATCCGTGGCCGGTTCCGGCCGCGACGGCCGGGTGTCCAAATCCGATGTGGTCAATTACCTCGCCACCAAGGAAGGACCCCAGGCGGCGCCGCGCGCCCCGGCCGCACCGGCCGCCAAGGGTGCGGGGCAGTTCGTGCCGACGGTGAGCACCCGCGGCAGCCGTGCCGAGCAGCGCGTGCCCATGACGCGCTTGAGGGCGCGAATTGCCGAGCGCATGGTGCAGGCGCAGTCCACCCAGGCGCTGCTTACCTCGTTCAACGAGGTGGATTTGAAGGCGGTCAACGAGCTGCGCGCGCGCTACAAGGATGCCTTCGAAAAACAGCACGGCGTGAAGCTCGGCTTCATGTCCTTCTTCACCAAGGCCTGCGTCGAGGCGCTGAAGAAATTTCCGTCGGTGAACGCCTCGGTCGACGGCAACGACATCGTGTATCACGAGTATTTCGACGTCGGCGTCGCCGTCTCGACCGATCGGGGCCTGATCGTCCCGATCCTGCGCGATGCCGATCAGCAAAGTTTCGCGGACATCGAGAAGTCGATCGGCAACTTCGCCGCCCGCGCCCGCGCCGGCACCATCACCATGGAGGAGCTCACCGGGGGCACCTTCACCATCACCAACGGCGGCGTGTTCGGCTCGCTGCTGTCCACACCGATCGTGAATTCGCCGCAGAGCGCGATCTTAGGTATGCACAAGATTCAGGATCGCCCCGTGGCGGTGGACGGGCAGGTGGTGGTGCGGCCCATGATGTACATCGCCCTGACGTACGACCATCGCATTATCGATGGCCGTGAAGCAGTGCAGTTTTTGGTGACGGTCAAACAGTGCCTGGAAGATCCGGCGCGGATGGTGTTAGGTTTATGAGCGAAGAATTCGATGTAGTGGTCATTGGCGCCGGTCCGGCGGGATATCCGGCGGCGATCCGCGCCGGTCAGAACAAGCTGAAAGTGGCGTGTGTCGATGAATGGAAGAACACCGACGGCAGCTACGCCTTCGGCGGCACCTGTTTGAACGCGGGATGCATTCCCTCCAAGGCGCTGCTCGAGTCGTCCGAGCTCTTTTATCGCGCCAAAGAGGAGTTCAAGACCCACGGCATCACCTTCGGCGAGGTCAAACTGGACCTCGGGGCCATGCAGAAGCGCCGCGCCACGGTGGTCAAGACCATGACCAACGGCATCAACGCGCTGTTCAAGGCCAACGGCGTCACCGGCATCCAGGGACATGGGCAGCTAAAGCCCGGCAATCAGGTGCTGGTGAAGGCGCCGGACGGCTCGGAGCGTACTTTGCAGGCCAAGCACGTGGTGCTCGCGTCGGGCTCCACGCCGATCCGCCTTAAGACCGTGCCCCACGATGGACGCCTCATCGTGGATTCGTGGAATGCACTCGAATTCGATCAGGTGCCGAAGCGGCTCGGTGTGATCGGCGCCGGGGTCATCGGACTGGAACTGGGCAGCGTCTGGCGGCGCCTGGGAGCGGAAGTCACGGTGCTCGAAGCGCTGGACAGCTTCCTCCCCATGGTCGATCAAACGGTGGCCAAGGAAGCCTTGCGGCAACTTAAGAAGCAGGGCATGGACATCAAGCTCGGCGCCAAGGTGCTGAGCGGCACGGTCGCCGGCAATGCGGTCGATGTGGTGTACCAGGACTCCTCCGGCGAGCACACCCTGCAGGTCGACAAGTTGGTGGTGGCGGTCGGACGCCGACCCTTCACGCAGGGACTTCTGGCCGAGGGCACGGGAGTCGAACTCGATGAGCGCGGCTTCATCAAGGTGGACGAACACTGCCGCACCGGCGTCCAGAACGTCTGGGCGGTGGGCGATGTGGTGCGCGGACCGATGCTCGCGCACAAGGGCAAGGAGGAGGGAGTGATGGTCGCCGATCTGATCGCCGGCCTGTATGGCGAAGTGAACTACAAGGTTATCCCGTCGGTGATCTACACCGCCCCGGAAATTGCCTGGGTGGGTGAGAGCGAAGAACAGGTGAAAGCCAGCGGCCGGGCCTACAAGACCGGCGCCTTCCCGTTCGCCGCCAGCGGCCGCGCGCGCGCCATGGAGGCGGGCAGCGGCATGGCCAAGGTGATTTCAGCCAAGGACGACGACGAGGTCTTGGGCATCCACATCATCGGCCCCATGGCCGGCGAACTGATCAGCGAGGCGGTGCTCGCGATGGAATACTCGGCCAGCACCGAGGACATCCAGCGCACCATCCATGCGCACCCGACGCTCGCCGAAGCGCTGCACGAGGCGGCGCTCGCGGTGGACAAGAAGGCGATAGACGGCCTGAATCGCTAGGATCCCGGGTTATTTTTTGCGCGCGGCGCTGATCACGTTCGGCACCTGCGCGATGCGCGCCAGCACCTTGGAGAGCTGCGGCAGGCCAGAGATGCCGATGCCGAAGCGCATGTGGGCCACATTGTCGCGGTCGGTGGCGCTGTTCATGCTCTGAATGCTGATCTTCTCGTCGGCGAGTGCCGCACTCACGTCGCGCACCAGTCCGCGCCGGTCGAAGGCCTGCACTTCGATGTCGACCGACACATCGCGCTGACCCACCGCCCCCCAGCCGACGGCGAGAACGCGCGCCGGGGACTTGGCGGCGAGCCGGGCGAGATTCGGGCAGGCCCTGCTGTGAATGCTGACGCCGCGTCCCACCGTGATGTAGCCGACGATGGATTCGGGCGGCAAGGGCTTGCAGCAGCGCGCATAGCTCGACAGCAGATCCCCCACGCCCTGGATTTCCACCTCAGGCTCGCGCGTCTTGCCCTCCTTGGTCTTCGGAATCTGGCGTTCCTCGCGGGCGTGCGTGAGCCGTTGAAGGGCGCCCGCAACCTGTGCGCCGGAGATCTCGCCCAAGCCCAATGCCTCGTGCAGAGCTTCCGTGGACTCGAGTCCGAGCTCTCGCAGCAGTTCCGGCATCGGTGGCGTGTTCACACCGAGACGACTCATCTCCCGTTCGAACAGCGCGCGTCCCTGCACCCTGTTTTCGCTCGATTCCTGCTTGCGGAACCAGGAGCGCACCTTGTTGCGGTTGCGAGGGCTCGCCAGATACCCCGATTGCGGCGACAGCCAGTCGCGCGAGGGTTGCATCTGCTTGCCGGTGATGATCTCCACGGTGTCGCTGTTCTTCAGCTGATGATCGAGCGCGACGATCCGGCCGTTGACCTTGGCGCCCTTGGTGCGATGACCGAGATCGGTATGCAGCTGGTAGGCGAAATCGAGGGGCGTGCCGCCCACCGGCACATCCACCACCTCGCCCCTGGGCGAGAGTACATAGACGCGGTCCTGGAACAGATCCACCCGCATGCGCTCGAGGAAGTCGCCGCTGCGCTCGGCGCCGTCCGCGGGCGAGAGCAGCAAGCGCAGCTCGTTGATCTTTCTTTCATAGGCCACCTCGCCGCGGCCGCCCTCCTTGTAGCGCCAATGGGCCGCGACGCCGCGTTCCGAATGCTCATGCATCTCGAAGGTGCGGATCTGGATCTCCACCGGTTCGTTCAAGGGTCCGATCACGGCGGTGTGGATCGAGCGGTACAGATTGTCCTTGGGCGTCGCGATGTAATCGTCGAACTCGCCGGGAATGAACTGCCAGAGCGAATGCACCACGCCCAACGCGGCGTAGCACTCGGCCACCGTGTTGACGAGGATGCGCGCGGCGCGGATGTCCATGAGCTGCTCGAAGGCCAGCTGCTTGGCCTGCATTTTCCGGTAGATGCTGAAAATGTGCTTCGGCCGGCCCTCGATGTGCGCCTCGATGCCCGCCGCGCGCAGCTGCCCATCCAGGGTGCGTTTCAGGTCCTCGATGTACTCTTCGCGGTCGGCGCGACGGGTCTTCAAGACCGAGGCGATGTGCTTGTACTCCCGGGGTTCGAGATAGCGGAAGGAAAGATCCTCCAGTTCCCATTTGATGCGCCAAACACCGAGGCGGTTCGCCAGCGGCCCGTACACCTCGCGCGTCTCGGTGGCCAGCCGTCGCTGCGCGGCGGCGCCTTCGGTTTTGGCGGCGCGCATTTTCTGCACCTGTTCGGCGAGCCTCACCACCACCAGGCGCACATCGCCTATCACCGCCAAGAGCATCTTGCGCAGGGCCTCTGCCTGCGCGGGCTCGAGGGCGTGCTGCGGGGTCCAGTCGGCCGGCAGCCCGAAGTGGCCGAGCTGGCTCAAGGCACGCGCGAGCTTCAGAGCCTCGGATCCGAACCGCTTCTCCGCGCCTTGCGCATCGAGCCATTTGCCGTCGAGCAAGGGTTGTATCAGCGTCGCCAAGATGACCGCATCGTCCGCATCGAGCGTGCGCACGATTTCCGCCACCTTGAGCGCCTGTACGCGCGCTGCATCGCCGTCCGGCGGCAGGTCGAGCGCCTGCACCGCCTCGAACCCGGCTTGGAGCGTTTCAGACAGTTCGCGTGGCGCGCTTTTGGTTTCCATGACTCTCGTGGGTGAGGCTCGGCCATCGGTGGGTTTGGCCGCCCAATGCCGGTATCATACAAGGGCTATGGCATCGACATTTCGAGTGCTGGGAATCGATCCGGGTTCGCAACGAACCGGCTTCGGCGTGCTCGACGTGCAGGGTGCCCGGCTCAGCTATGTCGCGAGCGGCGTGATCCGCACCAGCCAGGGAGATTTCTCGCAGCGTCTGTGCGAGATTTTCCGCTGCATGCACAGCATCGTGAACGAATATCAGCCGCACGAAATCGCCATCGAAAAGGT
This sequence comes from Steroidobacteraceae bacterium, assembly GCA_036494165.1. GTDB lineage: Bacteria > Pseudomonadota > Gammaproteobacteria > Steroidobacterales > Steroidobacteraceae > Bog-1198. The sequence continues at coordinate 12,738 of DASXOQ010000123.1, read as the reverse complement.
GTTCGTCAACCGCAACCCCGACAGCGCCCTGAAGCTCGGCCAGGCGCGGGGGGCCGCGATCTGCGGCGCAGCGCAAGGCAGCGCCGAGGTGTTCGAGTACGCGACCCGGCAGATCAAACAGGCCGTGGTGGGATCGGGAAGCGCGGAGAAGTCCCAGGTGCAGCTCATGATGCGCAGCCTCCTGCGCCTGTCCGGGGAGGTGCCTGCGGATGCCGCCGATGCGCTCGCCGCCGCGGTCTGCCATGCGCTTCGAGGTCGGGTGCGAGCCACGCTCCTGCGCGTGGGCGCGCGCTGATGTATCACTACTTAAAGGGCACCCTGGCGGCAAAACTTCCTCCCATCCTGGTCGTGGACGTGCACGGGGTGGGCTACGAGCTCGAAGCGCCCATGTCGACCTTCTACGGGTTGCCGGCCACGGGGGAGAACGTGGCGCTCTTTACCCACTTGGTGGTGCGCGACGACGCGCACGTGCTCTTCGGCTTCGGCAGCGAAGCCGAGCGGCGCCTGTTTCGCGCGCTTTTGAAGGTTTCCGGGGTGGGCCCCAAGATCGCCTTGGGCATTCTGTCCGGGGCGAGCGTGGAGGATTTTCTGCGCATCGTCGAGGCCGAGGATGTGGCGATGCTGACGCGCCTGCCCGGCATCGGACGCAAGACCGCCGAGCGGGTCATCATGGAAATGCGCGACAACGTGCAGAAGCTCTCCAGCGCATCGCCGAGCGGGGCATTGAGGTCAGAAGCCGCGCCCACCGCGCAGAGCGAGGCGTTCAGCGCGCTGCTCGCCTTGGGCTACAAGCCGGCCGAGATCACCAGGCTCTTGAAGAGCGTGGATGAACCGGAACTTTCGACCACCGAACTCATCCGCCGCGCCTTGAAGGCGGCGGTCAAGGCGTAGCGCCGCATGGGCATCGAGACCGATCGAGTCATCACCGGGAAAAGCGGCCGCGAGGACGATCTGGCGGACAAGGCCGTGCGTCCGAAGACCCTGAAGGATTACGTCGGACAGGCGAGCGTCAAGGAGCAGATGGAGATCTCCATCCAGGCCGCCGCAAAACGCGGCGAGGCTTTGGATCACGTGCTCATTTTCGGGCCGCCCGGACTCGGCAAGACCACCCTCGCCAACATCATCGCGAATGAACTCGGGGTGAATCTGCGCCAGACCTCGGGTCCGGTGCTCGAGAGGCCGGGCGACCTGGCGGCGCTGCTCACCAACTTGGAGCCGCGCGATGTGTTGTTCGTGGACGAAATCCACCGCTTGAGCCCCGTCGTGGAGGAGGTCTTGTACCCGGCGATGGAGGACTCGCAGCTCGACCTCATGATCGGCGAAGGCCCCGGCGCGCGCTCCATCAAGCTCGATTTGCCGCCCTTCACCCTCGTGGGTGCGACCACGCGGGCCGGCCTTTTGACTTCGCCGCTGCGCGATCGATTTGGCATCGTGCACCGGCTGGATTTCTACACCACGGCCGAATTGAAGGACATCGTGGTGCGCAGCGCCGCCATCCTCAAGGTAAAGCTCCTTGCGGAAGGCGCCGACCGCATTGCCGAACGCTCGCGCGGCACGCCGAGAATCACAAACCGCTTGCTGCGCCGGGTGCGCGACTTTGCCGAAGTGAAGGCCGACGGCACCATCAGCGGCGAGGTCGCCGTCGCCGCCCTGAACCTTCTGGAGGTCGACCCGCAGGGCTTGGATACCCTGGATCGCAGGCTGCTCTTGACCATCATTGAAAAGTTTTCAGGGGGCCCCGTGGGCGTTGACAGCCTCGCCGCGGCCTTGAGCGAGGAGCGCGGCACCATCGAGGATGTGGTCGAACCGTTTCTGATCCAGCAGGGTTTTCTCATGCGCACGGCGCGCGGCCGCATGGTGACGCGTCTGGCCTACGCCCATTTCGGGTTGAAGGCGCCTGCGGCGACCGATCCGGGCGGCAATCTGCCGCTGTTCAAGGACAGGTCTTAAGATGGGCGATCCGAAACTTTCGCAGGCCCTGCACGTCTATTACCAGCACGCGTACCGGATCTATTACGAGGATACGGACCTCGGCGGCGTGGTGTATTACGCGAATTACCTCAAATTCATGGAGCGTTGCCGCACCGATTGGCTCTGGGCCATGCAGGTGGACCAGCAGCGCCTGCGGGCCGAGCGAGCGCTCCAATTCGCGGTGATCAACGTCAACGTGGATTTCTTGAGGCCCGCACTGCTGCATGATGAAATTCTCGTCACCGCTGCCCTCGATCGCATGAGCGGTGCGACAATTCAATTCAAGCAAACCATAATGCGGGGCGACGAGCAGCTGATCGATGCGACTGTCCGCGCGGCGTGTCTCGACTCCAATACGTTGAAGCCGCGCCCCATCCCCAAGGACTTGTTCCCGGAGTGGCGCAATGCCCAGTGATTTTTCGGTTTTTACGCTGGTGCTGGATGCGAGTCCCACCGTACAGGTGGTGGTGGCGCTGCTGCTGCTCGCCTCGATGGTCTCGTGGGCCATCATCCTGCAGAAGGCGCAGGTCATTTCGCGCTCGCGCCGTCAGGCCGATAAATTTGAAGCCTCGTTCTGGTCGGGCGGAGACTTAAGCGCCCTGTATCGCGGGGTCGAAACCAAGGGCCGCGCCGGCACCGGCATGGAGAGCGTGTTCGAGTCGGGTTTCAGCGAATTCACGCGCCTGCGGCAGCTCGGGACCCCCAGCGAGCAACTGTTGCAGGGGGCGCGACGCGCCATGAAGGTGGCGCAGCTGCGTGAACTGGACCGGCTGGAGAAAAATCTCGCCACGCTCGCGACCGTCGGCTCCACCAGCCCCTACGTCGGCCTCTTCGGCACGGTGTGGGGCATCATGGGAGCCTTCCACAGCCTGGGCAACGTCCAGCAGGCGACGCTTGCGGCCGTGGCGCCCGGGATCTCCGAGGCGCTGGTCACCACCGCCATCGGTCTTTTTGCCGCCATTCCGGCGGTGATTGCCTACAACCGAATGGCCGACCAGGTCAGCCGTCTGGAACTGCGCTTCGACACCTTCGTCGAGGAGTTCTCCACCATCCTGCAGCGCCACGGCAGTCCGCGGACCGCCCAGGGGTAGAGCATGCCGGCGCCGATGCGACGACGAAAGTTGATGGGCGAAATCAACGTTGTGCCCTACATCGACGTCATGCTGGTGCTGCTCATCATTTTCATGATCACGGCGCCGCTCCTCAAGGAGGGCGTGAAGGTCGACCTGCCGAGCGCGGGCGCCAAGCCGCTGGATCCTGATTTTTTGAAGCATCACGAGCCGTTGATCCTCACCATCGATGCGCGCGGCCGCCTGTATATGAATTTCGGTCAGGGCCAGGACCAACCGCTCTCCGAGGCGACGGTGAGCGCCCGGACCACGGCGCTGTTGCGCCGCGACCCGCAGACCCCGGTGCTGCTGCGAGCCGACACCACGGTGCCCTATGGCACCCTGGTTCGAGGCATGGTGCTCCTGCAAAAAGCGGGAGCCTCAAAGGTGGGATTTCTCACCGATCCCTTGAAACCCGCGCCGGGTAGCCGCTGATGGCGGGCTTCTTCCGTGAACACTCATTGCCGATCGTCTTCTCCGTGCTGCTGCATGGGTTGCTCGCCGCCGCCATCATCTTTGCCGCCTACTTTTCTTTCCATCGTCCGCCGACGCCCATCCAGCCCATCCCGATCGATGCGCAGGTGGTGGATTCGCAGGTGCTGAAGCAGGCCCAGCAGGCCATCGCCGAGCGCAGCGCGCAGGCGGCCGCGCAGGCCAAGGCAGCCGCCGATGCCAAAGCCGCGGCGGAGGCCAAGGCGGCTGCGGATGCCGATGCGCAGCGGCAGGCCGACGCAAAGAAGGCGGACGAAGCGGCGCAGGCGGACAAGGCCGCCGCCGACAAGGCGGCAGCGGACAAAGTGGCCGCGGAGAAAGCTGCGGCCGACAAGGCGGCGGCTGCGGAATCTAAGCGGCAAGCCGATGCCAAGGCTGCAATGGAGGCGCAGAAGGCGCTCGAGGCCAAGCGGGCCGAAGACGCGCGACAGGCGCAGGAGGCGAAGCGGGCGGAAGAGCAGAAACGCCAGGATGATGCCAAGCGAGCGGCCGATGCCAAGGCGAAGGCGGACCGAGAGTCGGAACTCAAGCGGCAGCTGGCGAGCGAAGAACACGACAATGCGGTGCAGAGCGGACCGTTGCGGGATCAGTACATGGCGCGCCTGCAGGCGCGCATCCAGAATGCGTGGATCCGGCCGCCCTCGGCGCGTGTCGGCCTCGATTGTCTGGTTCAGGTCACGCAGGTGCCGGGCGGCGAGGTGACTTCCGCTCAAGTGACGCAATGCAATGGTGATGCGGTGACCCGCCAATCGATTGAAAATGCGGTGTACCGAGCCTCTCCGCTGCCCATGCCGGACGATCCGGCGCTTTTTTCACGTACCTTTGCCTTTCATTTTCATCCGGATCAGTAAGGGGTGCCATGAGCAGATTCTTCAGCATCGTCGCGCTTCTCGTCGTCGCGCTCTACAGCGCTGCGGCGCGCCCCTCCGAGTTCGTGGTCGAAGTGACCCGCGGGCAATCGGAGGCCATCCCCATTGCCATCGTGCCGTTCCAGTCGCCCGAGGCGATTGCATCGAGCTTCGATGTCGCGCAACTGGTGAGCAATGACCTTGCCCGCAGCGGCCGTTTCAATTCGATGGACCGCAAGGACATGATCGAGCAGCCGCACACCGGCGCGAACATCTCCTTCGACGACTGGCGACGGCTCAACAACGACTACATCGTCGTCGGCCAGATGACCAACTCGGGCGCCGACAGCTTCACCATCACCTTCGAGCTCTACAACGTACTGACGAAGCAGCGCATGTACGCCTATCAGATCAACGCCAACCGGCCGGGTTTGAGGCTTGCCGGCCACCAGATCGCGGACATGATCTTCGAGAAAATCTTAGGAATACGCGGTGCGTTCGCCACGCATATCGCCTACATTTCGGCGAGCGGGCACGTCCCGAACAAGCTCTACCAGCTGATCGTGGCCGATGCGGACGGGGAGAATCCCCACGTCGTCACGCAGTCGCGCGAACCCTTGATGTCGCCGGCCTGGTCGCCGGACGGCCAGAGCCTTGCGTACGTGTCGTTCGAGGACAAGCTCTCCACCGTCTACGTACAGACCTTGAAGAGCGGCGAACGGCGCCGGGTCTCGGCCCATGCCGGCGTCAACCAGGCGCCCACCTTCTCCCCGGACGGCCGCAAGCTCGCTCTCACGCTGTCCACCCGCGACGGAAACCTCGATGTCTACGTGCTCGATCTTGCGACCCAGGGGCTCACCCGAATCACCGACGATCCGGGCATCGATACCGAGCCGCAATGGTCGAAGGACGGCCAGAGCATCTACTTCACCTCGGACCGCGCCGGCGGTCCGCAGATCTACAAGGTGGGCGTCAACCCGGGCGACAAGCCGCGCCGCCTGACCTTCCAGGGCAGCTACAACGCGCGTCCGCGGATCTCTCCCGATGAGTCGCAGATGGCCTTCGTCACTCAGGAGGACGGCGCCTACCGGATCGCCACCATGGATCTGAAGCGCGGCGACACCCAGGTGCTCACCAAGGGTCGCTTCGACGTCTCGCCCGCCTACGCGCCGAACGGTGCCGTCATCATCTACGCGAGCCGCGACAAGGGACGCGGCGTGCTGGCCTTGGTGAGCGCCGATGGCCGCGTGCAGCAGCGCCTGGTCGCCGGTGATACCGAATTGCAGGAGCCCGCATGGGCGCCGTTTTGATACTCTTATACCTACGAACCTGGATGGAGAATTGAAATGAAGAAAATGCTTACGATCGCCTTGCTGCTCGTTGGCACGGTGATGTTGGCGGGATGCCCGAAGAAGCACACCGTGAAGGAGACACCCAACGCGGGCACCCAGGTTCAGGGTAACGAGGCGAGCACCAACGGCAACGAGGGCGCATCCACCAACGGCAACGAACTCGGCAATGACAACGCTTCGCGCGGCATCAACACCGAGTCGGGACCGTTCTCCCGCAAGATCATCTATTTCGACTTCGACAAGTCGGAGATCAAGCCCGAGTTCGCCGACATCGTGAGCGCCGCGGCGAAGACCTTGGTCAACAACCCCTCCGTGAAGCTCAGGCTCGAGGGCAGCACCGACGAGCGCGGGACGCGCGAGTACAACATCGGCTTGGGAGAGCGCCGTGCACAGGCGGTACGCAGAGCGCTCATGCTCCAGGGGGTGGCCGAGTCGCAACTCTCGACCGTGAGCTATGGCAGCGAACGGCCGGCGGCGGAGGGCGACGATGAAAGCGCCTGGTCCAAGAATCGCCGGGTCGAACTGGCTTACACGCAATGAGCGAGCGGGCCTCAGTCCGGGCGGTAAGTGTGCTTCTGGCGGCCCTCGCGCTGACCGGCTGCATGAGCACACCTGCCGAGGAAGACCCGGTCCAGATAAAGCTCAATGACTTGGACACCCGGTTGACGCGCATCGAGCGGGCGACTCAAAACCAGCTGCAGGTGGCAAATCAATTGGAAGCGCTGCGCGCGGACATCCGCGCCATGCACAACGACATTGATCAGCTGAACAACGCCTTCGAATCCTCGCGTAAGCAGCAGCATGACCTCTATGCCGATCTCGACCAGCGCCTAAAAGCCCTCGAAACCCGCGGCGCCCCGGCCACGCCGGCGGCTGCCGGCGAGAGCCAAGGCGGCGGCGACGACAAGTCGAGCTACTCAAGCGCTTTCAACCTCCTGAAAGATGGCCAGTACGACAAGGCCATCGGCGCGCTGCAGAACTTCTTGTCCACGTACCCTTCGAGTTCGCTCGCGGACAACGCGCAGTACTGGCTGGGCGAGGCTTACTACGTCAACAAGGACTTTCCGAACGCGCTGGCGTCCTTCCAGAAAGTGGTGGACAAGTATCCGCAGTCGCGCAAGGTGCCGGATGCGCTGTTGAAGATCGGATTCTGCCGTTACGAGACCAAGGAATACGACTCGGCGCGTGCTGCCTTGGGGCAGGTGGTGTCGCAGTATCCGGATGCACCCGCGGCCAAGCTGGCGCGCGAGCGGCTCGATCGGATGAACACGGAGAAGCATTGATTGAGCAGTCCGCCAGAGCGGAGCGGCTGCGGATCAATGAGATTTTCTATTCTTTGCAAGGGGAGGCCGACGCCGTCGGCTTTCCCACCGTTTTCGTCCGCCTCACCGGCTGTCCGCTCCGCTGCCAGTATTGCGACACCGAGTACGCATTCCATGCCGGCGACTGGTACGAGATCGACGTAATCCTCGACAAGGTTCGCACCTTCGGCGCATCGCACGTATGCGTCACCGGCGGCGAACCCCTCGCGCAACCGAACTGCCTCAAGCTCTTGAAAGCGCTCTGCGATGAGGGATTGAGCGTATCGCTCGAGACCAGCGGGGCGATGGACATCAGCGGGGTCGACACCCGTGTCTCGCGCGTGCTCGATGTGAAGACGCCAGGGTCGAAGGAAGTGGCGCGCAATCGATCCGAGAATTTCGCGCATCTGACCGCTCACGATCAATTGAAGTTCGTGATCTGTTCGCGCGAGGATTACGACTGGAGCAAGCGTTACATGCAGGAACATGGTCTTGAAGCGCGATGCCAGGTGCTCTTCTCGCCGAGCTACCACGAAGTCCGTGCCGCAACGCTCGCGGATTGGATACTCGCAGACCGACTCAACGTGCGCTTTCAACTCCAGCTTCACAAAGTTTTGTGGGGCGACGTACCGGGCAAGTAATGAAACGCGCGGTGGTGCTTCTTTCGGGCGGACTGGACTCGGCCACGGTGCTGGCGATCGCAAACTCGCAGGGCTTTGCCTGTCACGCGCTCAGTGTCGGCTATGGGCAGAGGCATAGCGCCGAACTCATCGCCGCGAAGCGGATTGGAACGGCGCTCGGCGCCGCCGAACATCGCACCATGCATGTGGACTTGGCGGGCGTCGGCGGTTCCGCGCTCACCGATCCAGCGATTGCGGTCCCGGAATCGCAGACCACGGGGATTCCGATCACCTATGTTCCGGCGCGGAATACCCTAATGCTGTCGCTTGCGCTGGGGTGGGCGGAAGTTCTCGAGGCGCGCGACATTTTCATCGGCGTGAACAGTTTGGATTACTCCGGGTACCCCGACTGCCGCCCGGAGTTCATAGAGGCTTTCGGCCGGCTGGCCCAGCTCGCCACCAAAGCGGGCGTCGAGGGTAAACACTTTTCGATCCAGGCGCCGCTCATCGACATGTCGAAGGCGCAGATCATTCAGGCGGGCATGACACTTGGAGTGGACTATTCGCTCACTGTGTCCTGCTATCAGGCGGACGAGAAGGGCGCTGCGTGCGGAAAGTGCGACTCTTGCCGAATCAGGGCCGCTGGTTTCACTGCGGCCGGGCTCAAGGACCCCACCCGGTACCGCTAACAGCCCGTCGTCGGTGAACTTGGGGGCGAGTTCGGCTATCATGCGCGGCTCCCAGCGGGACGGTAGCTCAGTTGGTAGAGCAAGGCCCTTTTAAGGCTTTGGTCCTGGGTTCGAGTCCCAGCCGTCCCAATCCGACACCCTCCCAGTCAGTCCCGCTCAGCCCCAGCCACGCCTGTAACTAACTGATTTATCAGATAATCACCGTCCACGATAGTGCCAAGCAGTTCCTGGCTAGCCCGCACCCGTTTGGGGTACTCTCCGGGGTACTGGGTCTACCACTGGGGTACTGGCATGAGTTTGACGGTGCAGGAAATCAAGGCGGCTATACGTGAGGCGGCTGCCTCGGGCAAGACGGTAAAGCGCTTCGACGAGCGCGGGCTGTTCTTCCAGGCCAAACCTACCGGCGCTGCCGGATGGCGGCTCAAGTTCATGCTCGACGGCCGGGAGAAGCTCATCAGCCTGGGCAAGTACCCCGACGTCAGCCTGGCGCAGGCCCGTGACAATCGGGACGAGGAACGCCGGAAGATCTCCAAGGGAGTCAACCCCGCCGATGAGCGCCGGGCCGAACGCGACACCCGGGGCAATACCTTCAGGGCCATGGCGGAGGACTTCCTTAAGAGCCAGACCGGGGTGCTTTCGGCCGGCACCATCACTCGTCATGAGCGTCGCCTGGAGCGATTCGTGTACAAGCACATCGGCGGCGCGGCCATCGAAACCATTACCGCCCAGGAGCTGCTGGCGGTCCTGCGCAAGATCGAGGCCCAGGGCAAGACCGATACCGCCAAGCGCGTACGCGAGCTGTGCAGCCAGATCTGGGTGCGCGCTATTCATGAGGGCAAGGCTCAGCACGACATCGCCCACAGCCTTAAAGGCGCGATAACGATTGCGCCTAAGAAATCGCACGCCGCAATCACTGACCCCAAGAAACTGGGCTCGCTCATGCGCGCCATCGACGGATACGACGGGCACCCGCTCACCCTGGGTGCTCTGAAGCTCTCTGCGCTGCTCTTCGTCCGCCCCGGCGAACTGCGGCGGATGGAATGGTCGGAAGTCGATCTAGACGACGCAACCTGGCGCATCCCTGGCCCCAAGATGAAGATGAAGGACCCGCACGTCGTGCCGCTCGCGACGCAGGCCGTAGCGGTTCTGCGGGCGCTCCAGGCGCACTCCGGCGACAGTAGCTACGTGTTCCCGTCGCTGCAGACAAATGGCCGGCCCATGTCGGAGAACACCGTCAACGCCGCCCTCAAGCGAATGGGGTACAGCGGGGACGAGCACGTCGCCCACGGCTTCCGGTCGACGGCGTCTACGATTCTCAACGAGAACGGTCAGGACCCTGATGTCATCGAACTCCAGCTGGCGCATAAGCCCCGGGGTGTACGCGCCGTCTACAACCGCAGCTCGCGTCTGGATGACCGTCGCAAGATGATACAGTGGTACGCGGATTACCTCGATAAGGTCAGAGCGTCAAAGTGACAGAGATTTGAGACGCACTTCCCGTCAGGCCTAGAAATTGCGGCGTATACATCCGTTTCTGCCCTCATTTCAAAGGACTGAAACATGAAGACTTTGTTCGCCAGCGCATGCTTTTTCCTCGTGGTCGCGTCTGCTGTTGCAGACGACTCCCCGGCAACTGAGAAAGGCAAGCTAATTCGATCCAGAAAGCCAGACGACGTTAGCGCCGTTACGTGGTCGCCGCTATTCGCTAAATCAGTTACCTGCGTGTACAAGGGCCCGTCGGGGCAAACCTGGGAAGAGACGTACAAGCCGCCTTGCCACAGCTACTCGACCCATGAGGTAAAAGCTGCGGACGCACCAAAAGCAGCGGACGCGACGAGCAATCCATAGTCACAGGGTCAGAGTGACCGGCGCAGGAAACTTGCCGGCAGTGATCCCCCGGTAGATCGCCGATTTCGATATCCCGCAACGAGAAGCGACCTCCGGCAGGCGCAGGAACCGAAAAGGTCCGTCCTGCACCTGCGCGGGGTCGTGCCCGGCAGCGGCAAGTTGCTGCCGCTGCCATTCAGCTATCTGCTTCGACGACCAGGCACTGGGCTTCATAGGCGCTAAGGTTCGCAGGTGCTGGTACTGCCAGCAAGGCGATCATGTCGCTGCAAAATCTCCAATTGGGCATCAGCCTGTGCCACAGCGCCGTCGTACCTAGCACGCGCAACTGCATCGTAGCTGGCCAGATCCTGCGCCGTGCTTACTATCGCTGCGATCGCCGCACCGACCGCTGCCCACTGACCTGCTGCCAGCACAGCGCCCATACGACAGGCGAAATCATCGTCTAAATTCATTTCGCTGGTGCCATTGGCTTAAGGCCCAGAGTCCGGCGTTCCTCGATTCTCGCCGCCGCCGCACCGATGAGGCACTCAACCAGCCGCTCAACGCTGCCATTGCGCACGCCAGCAGGTAGCTTGAGAAAGTCGCGGTTGAGGATCTCGACCGCCTGGGATGCAAGGCTTGTCGACGTGTTCATTGAGTGTCCTTTGTGGACTTATGAGGAGCTGGGGACTTCCAACCGTCGCCGGCCCGCACCATTACCGAGATCTCCACCTTGCGCTGGTGCGTATCGGCTATCGCTTTCGCGACTTCTGGGTCGCTCACTGAGTGACGCGGCGCGCCCATCGACATGCCGTCGAACCATGAGCAGAGGAGGCAAGGCGGGCAGTCCTTGTGCGCAGTGTCTGGAGGGAAAGTAAGATTGTTGACGCGGGTGAGCGCGTAGTCGATGGCAGACTCTGGGCCGCTACCCATGTTGTCGCTGCTGCTGGTCTGGGTACGTTGATGGGAAACGCGGTACTCGACCATGCCAGGCTCAATTTGGCGACGCAGCTGGCTCTTTATCTTGCGAACGTCGGAGCGACGAACTCCGGCAACCTCCGCTGCTTCTCGCTCCGATGCGCCGTCAAATATCTGCCGTACGACTTCGCACTTCTTCGGTGAGATGAACAACCCACTGGCAAAACGCCGCAGGTCGTCGGCGGTTACGATTGACTCGGGCGTATTGATGTCGATGGTGGGAGTGATTTCTTGTTGCATGAGGTGATGTCGTTTTTCCCGGCTGAAATAGGCCTTGCGCGCGTCCTTGCAGACCCCTGCGAACCAGCCGGAGAGGCTTGCCTCAGGCGTGCCAGGTCTCGACTCGGGGTCAAAGTTATTTTTCTCGATGGCGGATAGGAGAGCCGCCGCGTAGATCTCTTCTTTGGCGTGGTTGGGCAACCGGCGTGTCACGCGGGCTGCGACCTGGGCAAGCCTGTTAATGTTGCGCTCGATGAGCTTTCTGGTGCCTGCTTGATCCATGTTGTCCTTGGTTTAAATTGCGACGCGCGGCTCCGCGTAGAACACGCGATACGTGGGACTGTCCGATGCCTAGGTGAGCTGCAATCGCTGCCTGCGACTTGCCCGCACGCCGTAGGTCGCTTATGCGTTCGAAATCAGCTCCGTTGTATTTGGTGAAGTGACACCGGTCGCCTGCTGGCAACGTTCCGTGCCGCTTCTTATCTGCCGCGTTCTCTCGCGATGACCCCCAGCACAGGTTGTCAAAGCTATTGTTTGATTGCTCGCCATCCAGGTGACGAACCTGCTGCCCAGGGGAGCGGCCCCAAAATGCGCGAGCAACCAATGCATGCACCCGGCAGTGCTTCTGCTTGCCGTCGCGCTTCAGGCTGACGCACAGGTACCCAGCGCCGTCGTCGCACTGCCTGAGCATTCGACCTCGGCGGTGTTGGCCATTGGCATCGATCCGGTCAACGGATTGAACTCGGCCGTGGCTCGATACTTGGTACAGATGTTCCCAGTCCGAAACCCAAGCCCAGCTTTCCTCGGAAGTGTGAGCGCGCATTACCATGCCTCCCTCGGTGCCTTGGCGGGCTGTTGCTGGCGAGTCCTATCGACCTCGAATGCCAATCTGTCGGGAATGCACGCCAAGTACCTGTTGTAGAATCCGCCGCCGCTTTTCCGCTGAAGTTGAGATATCTCCACCCAGCCATCGGTAGCCGCCTGAGCTATAGCTCGATCAACCGACCTCTTACTCAAGCCGGATCTTTTGGCGAGCAAGTCTTTGGATGGGAATGCCTCGACACAGGTATCGCTGTTGCCGCTGAACATGAACCGAGAGAGCGTCGCAATGACTAGTCTGGAGCTGGAGCTTGTCGGGCCGTGCTCGCTAAGGGCGATATCGAGCCAGCTCCACCGATCAGGCGCTTTCACGGGCGTCGCTCGGGCGATTGTCCGCGACCCACTGCCGCAGCTCATCGGTCCAAAACAGCGCGCGAGAGTTCTGTATCGTTGGTCGAGGAAAAGTCCGTCTAATGAGCCCTTGGCTCAGTGTGTAGACGGAAATGTGGCAGA
>DASXOQ010000122.1:0-2236 GCA_036494165.1 Steroidobacteraceae bacterium | reverse complement strand
TTCCTGTCCGGGCAGGCCATGGCGGCGCCGCCGGCCAAGGGGATCCCCTGACCTATCGAGCCGCCTGTCAGTGACAAATGGTCGTGCGGCGCGGCGTTATCCGCAAGCATGTTGAAGCCCATCCCCACCGTGGCGCCCTCGTCGGAGACGATCGCGTTTTGGGGCAGGAAATGCGCGATGACGTGTCCCACACTTGCCGGGCTCAGCGGCGCGTTCGGAAGGTCCGGTCGCTTCAGTTCCGCGATGTGGGCTGGCCGTTGGGGGCTTTCAGCGCGTTCGCCAGCGCTTCGAGCGCCGCCACTCCATCTTCATGCTCGTGAGCGAGATACAGGATGCGGCAGTCCTCCGGCGTACACCAGGAAGGCTTGCCAGGGTAAGCAAAGAAACTCACAGGGGGTTTCGCGCCGACCAGGACGAGTTGCTCGGTTCCCTGCATGAACTGCACAATTTGCTCGGCAAAATAGGGAATACGTTCGATCGAGACGACGCCTGCTCCCCGCCGGCATCGCGGCGCGAAAGTGTCGCATGCGATGCGGGTTCCGGTTGCGGCGGCGATGCGCCCGGCTGCGTGAAGGCCGCGCTCCTTGAGCGCCGCGATACGGATCAGGATCAGTGTTTTCTTCCCACTCCGGAGCGCCGCCGCTGCCTGAGCGATTGCCTCGGAGGACGCTTCCGCGGGAGCCGGCTTGGACAAGGGGAGTGAGCGTGGCGGAGCGGGGACAAGTTGTGCCGCATAGAGGGGTCTCGCCGTGGAAGTGAGGCGCCGGGGTGGTCATCGGGCACCGACGTTTTCGGGGGCGCTGGTTCCTCAATGACCATCGTCTCGGATCGAGGGTTTTCTCTGGTCTCGCCGGCTCTCGGGCGCTCGCCCTTCCCAGGTATGGAGGTAATCTCACGACCACACGAACCAGTCGGGTCATCGGGATGGCGCGGTTAAGAGACCTGTGCGCGGCTGGGTGTTTTTGGCGCATTCTGCGCGTTGTGGCTCTTTATTGTTGCGGAGAGGCGGGGCGGTTTGGCGGCTGTGCGGCTGGCGGTCGCCATAGCGCGCATTTGTCAGGCTGCGGCGAGAATCCGGGAGCAGCGTTTGATATTATAAGCGACTGCGGTGAAGCGGATTTGCAGACCCGCCTTTGCGAGCCCTCTCCAGCGCATGCGTCGAAGGCCGTAGCTTCGCTTCCACGTTCCGAAGATTTTTTCGATGCGGCCACGAATGCGGTGGATCGGCCGGTTCCAAGCCTCAAGACGCGCCAACGTTTCCGCCTCGTCTCGACCCCACATGCCGGTCGCAGCGACGCGCAGACAGCCGCCCTTGGCCTGGACGGCCTCGCGAAAAGTCTTTCCCCGATACGCGCTGTCGGCGAATACCTCGCCTGGCTCGTCCGGCAGGGCCTGAGGTCCGGCTTTGCCATCATTCACGTTTGCGGGCGTAATTGCGATTTCCTCGACCAGAGCCGTGTCGGCGTCGGCGCCGACATGCGCCTTGAATCCATAGACCGCCGCCCGGCCTTTGTGTTTGACCCAGCGCGCCTCGTCATCGCCTTCGCTCGCGGAGGCAATGATGGTGGCGTCGACAAGCGTTCCTGTCTTGACCCGGATCGCCTTGGCCTTGAGTTGGGTGACGATCTCGTCGAACAGCGCCTTGTCCAAGTCCTGAGCGATGAGGGCTTTCCGGAACCGAACGAAGGTGGTGCGCTCCGGCGTGGCTTCATCCCCCGAGAACCCGCAATAGCGTCGGAACGACGCGCGATCGTCCAAGGCTTCGGCGAGCTTCACGTCCGAAAGATCGTACCACATGGCAAGCAACATCGCTTTGAACAAAGCCAACGGCGGCCATGCCGGCTCGCCCTTCGCAGAGCAGGAGATGCTCGCCAATCGCCGATCAATCGGAGCCCAGTCAATCAAGTCGTGCAGATCATCCAGTGAGCAGCGACGACCAGCGTCAGAACTTCCAAATGCAAGTGTTTCTTGACCGATCCGACGCCGCGTCATGCTCGCCCCGATTCCAAAGCCCGAGCCAAGGAATCAAAAACAACGCGCGGAGTCCATGCCTTTCCGCGCACAGGTCTCTACCGAGACCGAGCGCGAGCCGCCCTTCCTGTTCTTGTCGGATGAGCGTGCGCAGCGTCTCAGCGACGATGTCGGGCATTGCGATGTCGCGCACGCCAGCCGCGCTCTTGGGCGTCTTAAAGCGGATTGCGTCCGTCTCTTCTAGCGCTTCCTTGATCGAGATGAT
>DASXOQ010000121.1:0-2447 GCA_036494165.1 Steroidobacteraceae bacterium | reverse complement strand
ACGCGACCACTTTTGCCGCAGCACGATGGCGCCGCGCGCATCGTGGCCCACGACGTGGAACGAGTTCTTGCCGATATCGATGCCGATCACGGCGACTGCG
Organism: Steroidobacteraceae bacterium; assembly: GCA_036494165.1. Taxonomy (GTDB): domain Bacteria; phylum Pseudomonadota; class Gammaproteobacteria; order Steroidobacterales; family Steroidobacteraceae; genus Bog-1198. The sequence goes on along the minus strand of DASXOQ010000121.1, from coordinate 2,347 downwards.
GTGTTGAGCTTCTCAGACATAGCGTGCTCCTCGTCTTTCGCGCCCCTTGCGAGCTTCGTTTGCTGGCGGGGCAGGAGCACGGCCGGACCATCCCATTACCAGACATTAGGTGGCGGCGGCGGGCGCCGTCGTGGCACCTTTCGTTCCTAACCCAGCCGGCGGATGAACCACGACGTCATACTGCTCGGGAATTGCAGCAATTGTGTCGGTAGCCGGCATGTGTGCGGTCCGGTTGCTGGCGGCGCCGAAGGCAGCGAACATGCGATCGAGGCCGGTGCCCGGTATCGCGAACACCAGCAGGTGCGCCGCAACAGTGCCGATTTGCGATAGGCGTGCCGTCGGTTGCGCGGGACAAAGAGAGAAATGCGCCGGGACCGAGACGCAACGGATGGGCCGCGCCTTCGACTTCGATCAGCATTTCGCCGCTCAGCAGATAGAAGGCTTCCTCCTCACGGGTACCCGCATCGAAAGGTGCGGATAAGCTCTCGGATACCGCGGCGGATTGGGACGATTCAAAAAAAGCGCGGCATTTTCCACGCCTCACGCGCGAGCCGCTGCAATCGTGTTCCCCCGCGGGACAAGTATTCCGATGAAGGACGTGGTCGGTTCCGCTGCTCGATCTCGCGCTCGATGCCCTCCGGCATCGATTGGACGCGGCGCGCCACCGTCGCAAGTGCGACCGGCCGCGCCGCTTCACGAGGATGTTCAAGCCGGCACGACCGGATACTTGTTCTCGTGCAACTTTTTCATCACCGTCTGGTCGAGCGGGAAATGCGCCTGGAGCAGTTGCGGCGGCGTCAGCGCCATCCACTGGTTGAGCGAGAGGTCCGCGAAGTAGCTGCTTTTGAACATTTCCAGGAAGCGCAACGGCGTGTTGCCGGTGTTCTCGATGTAATGGCCCATCGCGAACGGTACATAGCCGACATCACCGGCCCGATAGTCGAATGTGCGAGCCGCTCCTTGAGCCCCGAACACGCCCATGCGCCCTTGCCCTTCGATGTAAAATTGCCATTCATCTACATTAGGATGCCAATGCAGTTCGCGCATCCCGCCCGGCTCGACTTCGACCAGAGCGGCGGCAATCGTCTTTGACGCGTGGAATACGCTTGAATCGGCGATGCGCACGGTTCCGCCTTTAGTGCGGATGGGGTCTTGCGCCATGAGCCGATGCTTGAAGGTTTGCGGCACGGGCTTGGCGCCCATGAGCTTGTCGGGACCGAGCGGCCCGGGCACCTCGGATTTGAAGATGTAGCGCTGGCTCGGATCGGGCAGATGCGCAAAATTATTGGCGGGCGCACCGAAGTTCTTGCCCAGTACCTCCTCGGGAATATGCTTGAACCAGTCGCTGATCAGGAACGTGTCGTCTTCGTCGAAGGAACCGTCGTCGAAGACCAGGAGGAATTCGCAGCCATCCGGTCCCAAGCCTTGGATCGAATGCGGCATGCCACCGGGGAAGTACCACAAGTCGCCGACGCCAACGTCGTCGACAAAATTGTTGCCGTCCTGGTCAATCGCGGTGATGCGCGCAGTGCCGTAAAGCATGTAGGCCCATTCGGCCTGCTTGTGCCAGTGCAGCTCGCGGATACTGCCGGCATTCAGGCGCATCTCGACGCCCGCCATGGCCGTGGAGATGCCGAGTTCGCGTTGTGTAACTTGCCGTGTCCAGCCGCCGTCGGTCTGCCGCGTGTGTGCATCCGCGAAAGAAAAGCGCAGGTTCGGCAGCGTACCCTGATCCGTCGACGGCGGATTGAGCATGTCGGGATTTTCTCGGTCGCGCGTGAGATCGCGCGGACCCGGATCCATTCCGCCAATACCCGGTGAGCGGCTCGGTTGCGGCACCTGCGGAGCCGTCTGCCCCATGGCGGCGGTTGTTGCGGTTAAGAGTCCGCCGGCGGCTCCGACGGCAAGTATGTCACGACGCGAAATTGGTTTCATGTTGTTATCCCGTCTTCAGGGCCTTCTCTTTGGATGTAATCGACAGGAAGGCAGGGCGTGTTGGTAAGCTCAGTGCGCACAGGACGGCGACGAACACGCGAAGCCCTTGGCGGCCAGCCATGACGATCTCCTGCAATTCGCTTGACGCTCGGGTCAGCTGTCGTCTCTTGTCAGGATGGAGGTCGTACACTCTCGCCTCTCAAACGATCCCCCGAACGGGGGATCTCGTGTCGGTCAACGGGGGATGCGAGCAACCTCCCGCGAGAGCGGGTTCGTTGTGTGCTGGGCATGCTCAGCAGCTTGGAGGTGAAAGTCCTCCGCCCAACCTGATGGAGGTGAAGGGCTAGCAAAGTGCAAGGGCTACCGCCGCGAGGCGGTGTCTGAAGGAAGCATCGAGCAAACGCGCGAGTCG
>DASXOQ010000120.1:0-3392 GCA_036494165.1 Steroidobacteraceae bacterium | reverse complement strand
CGTCTGTGCCTGGGGCCTGCTACTCGGCGCACCGACGCTTACCGAGACGGGACTTGCACCCGTTGAAGAGGCGTAGCAAGTTATGACCCTCCGCTCCAAGCAGACAGACAGATCGGTCACAACGTCACGACGCACCATGCTTGCGATTCTAACCGTCTCCGGGACTGTAGGGACTTTCCCTACAACGGATGGGAGATAGAAAAAAGCGTGCATTGCGCTTGCCGGAGTTGTGCTTTCTGCGACGAAATCGACTGGTATATCAGTCACTAACGCCCATACAGTGCCAGAGGATTGGACTGACGAAGGCCCATGGAAATACTTCTGGTCGAAGATGTGGATACGGATGCGGAGCTTGCGCTGCGTGCCTTGAAGAAGGTGAAAGCGGCCGGCAGGCTTGCGCGCGTGCATGACGGCCATGAAGCACTGGATGCGCTCTTCTACGCCAAGTCCCTGATCTTCAGAGATCCTCTGTCTCCCAAGGTGATCATGCTCGACGTTGGACTGCCGAAGATCGACGGGATGGAAGTGCTTCGCCTGCTGAAGCTTCGCGACCACGCCAACACGCACCGGGTCATCATGCTCACGGGCTCGAAGGATGAGGGCTGTCGCATCGAATGCATGCGGCTCGGCGCCAGCGCTTTCTTGACCAAGCCCATCGACTTCGGCGCGCTGGAAGATGCGATCGGCCAATCCATGCTTCTGCTCCCCTCCTAGCACTACATCGCCGTTCACCGATTTTGGCGCTCTTGCGCATCGAGTTGCTGGCAGCGATGGGTTACTTCCTCAGCGCCGAGATCGCCCCGCTTCACCGCATCGGTCATTGCACACATCCGGCCGGCCAATGCGATTGCCGTCTCGGTCTTGATCTGCGCTCGGCGCGTCCACTGGCCAAGCGCGGCGCTTTTGCTTCCGACCGCATCGATCGCATTCAACCTGACCTTCGGCCGGAGACCTTGGCCCGCCATGCTGTTCACCCGCTTCAACGGGGCCGCGGTTCTCGTCATCGAGCGCTCGTTCAGTTACGCTTGAGCCGATTCTAGAACCAGGGAGACCTTGATGACCATGAGAGCCCTTTCCGGCGCGCTGTCGGGCGTCGTCGCTGCCATGTTCGCCGCTTACAGTTCCTTCGCGGCGGCCGCCGCACAGGAATCTGCGGATGTGGTATTCATCAACGGCAACATTCACACCCAGGACAGCGCGCATCGCATTGTCGAGGGGCTCGCGCTGCGTGGCAACTCCATCGTCGGCCTCGGCAGCAACGCGGCGGTTTCCGAGTTTGAGGGGCCGAAGACCAAGAAAATCGATCTGCAGGGACGCCTGATGCTGCCGGGGTTCATCGATGCGCACGTGCATCCGGCGGAAAGCGCGCAGATGGCCGACAAATGCAGCCTGAACGACAAGGCCATGCCCTACGCCACCATTCAGACAAAGATCCAGCAGTGCATCAAGCAGCATCCGATCAAACCCGGCCGCTGGTTTGAGGTGGTGATGGTGAATCCCACCGGCGCGACACTCACCATGGGACAGTTGGACAAGATCCTGACGGCCCCGCTCATCCTCGAAGGCGCCGATGGGCACACGGTATGGCTCAACTCCGCCGCCATGGCGGCTGCGCACATCGACAAGCAGACGAAGGATCCGGCAGGCGGGCGCATAGAGCACGATGCCGGCGGCAATCCGAGCGGAGCGCTGCGGGACAACGCCACCTTGCTGGGCTTATCGGCCGTGCCCGCGGAGAGCCTCGAAGAGCAGGCCTCGCTCCTCAAGAAGACCCTGGAGGACATGCATGCGGTGGGCATCACCTCGGTGCAGGACGCGGCCGTCGATGAGCATCTGATGTCGCTTTACAAATACCTTTATGACCGGCACCAGCTCGACATGCGGGTGCGCGGCTCGTTCCACATCAAGGATTTGAAGGCGCCTGCGGCGGACATCCTGCGCGAGGCTCAAGCGTTCCGGCAGCACTGGGCCGTGGACCCTGATTTTCTCAAGGCGGATGCGGTGAAGATATTTGCCGACGGCGTCATCGAATACCCGTCGCAGACCGCAGCGCTCCTGGAGCCTTATCTCGATGCGGCGGGAAAGCCGACCCAAAACCGCGGCCCCTCTTATTTTACCCGGGAAGGGCTCGATCAAATCGTCACGGCGATAGACGCGGCCGACTTCACCGTCCACATCCACGCCATCGGCGATCGTGCCGTGCGCAGCTCGCTCGACGCCTTCGAGGCGGCCCGGCAGCACAACGGCGAGCGCGACAATCGCGATCAAATCGCGCATTTGGAACTGATCAGTCCGCAGGATTTCCCGCGCTTCAAATCCCTCGGCGTGATCGCAAACTTTCAGTTGCTCTGGGCGGAGCGTGAGGTTTACATCGACGAGGGCACGGTGCCTTACCTCGGCGCCGAGCGCAGCAAGTACTTGTATCCGGCGCGCTCCTTGAAGGACGCCGGCGCCGTCATTGCCGGGGGCAGCGACTGGGGCGTGAGCAGTTTCGATCCGTTCCTAGCCATGGAACATGGCATCACCCGTGCGGAGTTCAAAGGCAGGCCGCCGTTGCTACCGGAACAGGCCCTGAGCATCGCCGATATGGTGGATGCCTATACCGCGAACGCCGCCTATGCCTTGAAGCAGGAAAAGACCACGGGGAGCCTCGAAGTGGGCAAACGGGGCGACCTGGTGGTCGTCGATCGGGACATCTTCAAGGTCGATCCCTTTGATTTGCACAAGGCCCAGGTGTTATCTACCTATCTCGACGGTCGCGAGGTGTATTCCAGGCACTGAGGCATTACAGGGAGGGTGGACACATGAACCAGGGATTGCAGGGCTGCTTGAGGATGCTGGCGCCGCCGCTCGCCACCTGCGGATTCTGGTGTTCATGCCGCTGCCGAGCGCGCGCGGATCCTTGCCTTGCATCGGCGAGATGCCTGGCTCGGCGGCGCAGCGCTCGGCGAGAGCTTGTTCCCGCGGACGGACGTGGAGCACCCCCACGCGAAAAGGATATTCTTCGCGGCGTTGCCGTCGCGGTCATGCAAGTCACCACAGGCATGGCATATCCAACTTCTTACAACGAGCATGTCCAGACCTGTCGGACCCGTAAGGGCCCGACAGCTGCTGCATGTTCGTGTTGTGTTTTTTTCGTTGACGACGAGGAAGCTTCTGCCGGCCTGCTGGCTCTTGTACTGCAGTTGCCCCTTGAGCATGCCCCAACCGGCATCCAACACGGATTTGGCCATCCGGGTCTTGGCGAGTTGGAGACTGCTGACATCACCGACGATGATCGTCTGATAGGTTTTTACGATTTGGCTCGAAAACTTGTGCAACGCGTCCTTTCGGCGCCGGGCGGCCCGGCGATGCAGCCGTTTGGCCTGACGTTTGTGGCCGCGGCGCTGGGC
>DASXOQ010000119.1:0-1854 GCA_036494165.1 Steroidobacteraceae bacterium | reverse complement strand
CGTTGGATTCGCCTGCTTCTACGCTCCATTTTTGTGCAAGCAAACGAGAAAGCAGCTTGCGAGGCGCGGCGGGATTGATGACCGCCGGCTCGCCGATGCGCGGCTTCGAACTGATCGACGTCGCAGCAGGACAGAACGCGTTAGCGACGGACCATGCAGTTTGCGGCTAGCGCGTCTCCGGCACCATGATGCGCGGTGCGCCCGGCGGTGGCGCGGTCGGATCGCTCGCGCCGGCGGCCGGACTCATCGTGCTGCTTGAGCCGCTGCTCGTGCCGAGGCTGCCGGTCGTGCTCGATGTGCCGATGCCTGGATTCGTGCCTGAGCCAAGCGTGCCGGTTGTCTGTGGCACACCCGCATTGCCGGTGCCGGTGCCGAAATTGGGTGTGACCGTGGTGTTGCCGGGTCCGGCGCCGCCCGGAACGCCCACACCGGACGCGGCGCCCGGTTGGCCGGGGCCCGCAGAGCCTGGCGCGGTGCTGCCAACGCCGCCGCTGGTGCCACTCGTCCCGGCTGCTCCGCCGCTCGCGCCTGCCGCACCGCCGCCACCTGCCCCTCCGCCGCCCCCGCCCTGAGCGAGCGCAAGTGTTGAAAACGCCACGAGCACGGCGGCGAGCAGGGGTGTACGAATTCTCATCACGAACTCCTCGATCGGGTCGTTGTGTCAACGATTGCGATCGAGGGATCGTTCCTCAGCGGGCAGTCAGCAGCGCATGCGAAAAGACATGGAGGCAGCGCACAATCGCTGCCGAATCAAACTATCCGAAAAATGGTGCGGTCGAGAGGACTCGAACCTCCACGGGTTGCCCCGCTAGCACCTCAAGCTAGTGCGTCTACCAATTCCGCCACGACCGCATGTGAAGAGGAATGCCGGAGCGCCCGGCAACTGGCGGGGCGCGTGTAACAAATCGGTCGTGAGGGGACAAGTGCGGCCTGAAAGCCGGGAAATTCAGCGCTGATCGGCCCCGCGCGGCAGCATTTCCTTCAGTTCGACCGCGATGCGGTTGCCGCTCACCACCACGGTGCCTTTGGCGATCGGCAGGTTGTTGACAAGGATTTTCACCTCGTCCTCTTCCGATGCGTCGAGTTCGATGATCGCACCGCGGCCAAGGCGCAGCGCCTGGTGGATCGGCATCGTGGTCGAGCCGAGCAGCACCGCGATGTCGAGCGAGACCTTGTCGAGCGTCGCCACGAGTGACAAATCCCCTGGGCGAAACGCCCTCACCCCACGTCACCATGCTATGGTTACCCGATGGTTAACGTCCGCGACGATCTCAGTTTTGGCCTGCAAACCGGGGCGCTTGGCCCGGTCGAATGGCGCGTCAGCGACGGCCTGACGCCCTACGCGACGGCGCTTGCTGTGATGGAGGAACGCGCCGCGGCCGTCGCACAAGGGCGCGCGCCCGAACTGGTCTGGCTGCTCGAACACCCCCCGCTCTATACCGCCGGCACCAGCGCGAAAGACGGCGACCTCGTCGATGCGCGCTTTCCGGTGCACGAGACCGGCCGCGGCGGGCAGTTCACCTATCACGGGCCGGGCCAGCGCGTGGTCTATCTGATGCTCGATCTCAAGCAGCGCCGGCCGGACGTACGGCTGTTCGTGGCGACGCTGGAGGAATGGCTCATCCGCACCCTGCACGCGTTCAATGTGCGCGGCGGACGGCGCGAGGACCGCATCGGGGTGTGGGTGGCGCGGCCCGACAAGGGCGCGGGCGTCGAGGACAAGATCGCCGCCATCGGCATCCGGCTGAAGCGCTGGGTCAGCCTGCACGGCATCGCGCTCAACGTCGATCCGGACCTGTCGCATTTCTCCGGCATCGTGCCGTGCGGCGTCGCGGACACGCGCTATGGCGTCAC
>DASXOQ010000118.1:0-12840 GCA_036494165.1 Steroidobacteraceae bacterium | reverse complement strand
TCGGTTTGGACGTAGCGACGATGCGCAGAGTCGTATGCGAATGTCGAATTGACGACATAGGGCGCACGCATCGAGCCCTGCTTGGGGCGGGTGATCCATTGGCGCATGAGGTTAGATTCCATGGCGAACGTGAACTTGCTCGATACGGGAGGGCTGCCAGTCTTGTTCTCAACGCAGGACCAGGTCCCGACGTAGTACTGAAGCGCATCCATCGAATTTGGCGTTTGCGGGTTTGCTTTTGCGGCAGCCAGGCTCAGCGCAATGGCGGGCAAACTAATCGCAGCACTCACCAAGTGGCCCAAACGAAGCTTATTTATCCACATGAGCAATTACCTCCCATGAAACCAAGGTGGTTTTTTCGTCCTGGTCCCAATGAACTTCCACCCAGCAGCGAAATATAATGATCTGCGGTCGTTTCGTCTCTGCCATTGAATGGCAAGTCCGCGTGCGCCCCTGCCGTCCTTCAGAAGTGAATCCTCAGAGGTATCCAGATGCACCACTCCCGACTCTGCGCTTTGCTGGTTGATTGCCAGGTTTCAGACATCGATGCCGCAGCTCAATTCTGGGCGGTCGCGCTCGGCAGGCCCGTCGATCCCAGTCATCCCGGCACTCGCGGCCCTTACCGCATGCTCGAGACGCCCCCGGACGAGCCCATCGTGCAGATCCAGCGTGTCAATCACGAGAGCCGCGTGCACATAGACATCGAAACCGATGACATCGCTGCCGAGGTCGCGCGCCTCGAACGGCACGGTGCGAAGGTGGCCGCGAGATTGGAGCGCTGGGTGGTCATGGAAGCGCCGACCGGACAGCGATTCTGCGTGGTCCGGGTGCAGCGTCCCGGCTTTCCGAAAAACGCGAATCGCTGGGAGTGAGGCGCTCGATCTCAACTATCGGGCTTTAGCGCGTCAGAGATGATATTCGAGCGAGGCCGAAAACAACCAGAACTGGGTCTGAGAGGTCGAATTGAGGTACGCGGCGCCCACTGCGACGCCCACATGCCGTCCCAATGAGAAGCGTGGGCCGACGCCCAGCGTATATCCCACACCGCGGTCCGTCCGATGTAGCAGGTCTTGTCCGCTCACATAAACATCGGATGTGGTGATCCAGTAGTACGGTCCCGCGCGCAAGTCCAGCGCGATATCGGGCAACAATGGCCAGCGGTACCGAGCCTGCAACGCGATGATATCGCCGCTGCCGCGGACGATATGCGCCGTGTCGGCGAGCAGCGGTCCAAGATCTGTGGGCAAAACGCCCTGGAGGGCCGCGCGTATGCGGCCGACGTAGGTGCTCGATAGCTCTGCGGCGAAGTTGTTCCGCAGCTCGTAGCCCAAGAAGAACGATCCCGTGGCGGTGCCGCGCTCGGCGCCCGCGGCGGTGATCTGGTAGCCGTCGGCGCGAAGGTCGTTCGCAAGCTTCGCGGCCGTCATGCTGCTGGTGGAATCGCCGACGCTGATGCCGCCGTAGAGATTGTTGTACCACTGCGCATCATCAGCCCGGGAGGGGCTGCTCAACAGCGCACCGATCAGCACGATGCCGAGCGAAGACAACACCGGCGCGCGCCGCAAGCCGAAAAATCTGCACGACGCCAGCAGTGCCAGCGCCAGAAGCCCGAGCGCGCCCATTGCGCCGCCGCCGCCAGTGACGGCCACATTTTGCAGCGGTTGCTGCCCCGTGGTCACGGAAAACCGGCTGGTGACGCCATCGATGGTCACCGTGGAGGTAAGGGTCGTTGAGTAACTCGAGGGCGCGGTCACCCGGACCGTAACTCGATCGCCCGCCTGGACGGTACCGGGCGCCGAGGTGAAGGGGCCGCCGTTGATGCTGTACTGTGCTCCGCCCGTGACGCTGATGGCCGCGGGGCTGGTGATCCCGGTCACCGTGATGGCATTGGACGTTTGAGTGGTCGACGTGGCCGCACTCGTGACCGGGGCAAAGGTGCCTTGCAGCACCGGCTCCGCGCCCGTGGTCACTTTGAACGGAGAGGCATTGCCGCCGATGGTCAGCATCGCCGTGGCGGAGGTGCTGTAAGTGGAAGGCGCGGCCGTTTCGACTCTCACCTGGTCTCCCGGACTGACCATGCCCGGCGCCGAGGTGAAGGCTCTGCCATTGATGCTGTACTCGGCACCGCTGCTCACGCTGATCGGTGCGGGAGCCGAGATGCTCGTGACGGTGATCGGATTGGACATCTGCGCGCTGGAAACGCTGGCACCCGTCACCGCCGTGAATCCGGCCTGCGGGACCGGCTGACTCCCGGTGGTCGTGGAGAAAGTGGAAGTCACGCCGCCGATGTTGACCACCGAGGATGAGGTCGTGTTGTAGCTCGAAGATGCGGTCATTTGCAAAGCCACGGTATCGCCCGGCTGCACCGTTCCGGGCGCCGAGGTGAAAGCCCCGCCATTGATGCTGTATTTCGCGCCGCTGCTGACGCTGATGGGTACTGCAATGCTGGTCCCCGTGACGCTGATGGTGTTGGAGGTCTGAACGCTGCTCGGCACCGCGCCGGTCACCGGGGTGAATCCCCCTTGGAGAACGGGCTGGGCCCCGGTGGTCACGGTGAAGGTCGACGAGACGCCGCCGATGCTCAACGTGGCCGAGACCGATGTGCTGTATCCGGCGGCCGCGGTCACCTGTACTTGGATCTGCGCACCGGGCGATACCATGCCGGGAACCGAGGTGAACGCTCCGCCGTTGATGCTGTAGAGCCCGCCCGCACTGATACTGATGGGCGCCGGAACGTCGGTGCTGGCCACGGCGATCGAATTTGAAACTTGCGTGCTCGAGGGGTCGACGTTGACGAGCGGGGTGAAGCTGAAAGGACTCGGTACGGAGTTGATGCCGGTGCCGGACAAGGTCACCACCGCGGTCTGCGTCGGTTCGCTCGCCAAGTTGCTCTGAATGGTCAAGGTGCCGTTGCGGCTGCCCGTCACGGTCGGCTTGAAGCTCACGTTGATGGTGCAGGTCTGCGTGGCCCCGAGCGTCGCATTGCAATTGTTGGTCTCAAGGTAGTCGCCCGTGACGGAGATACCGCTGATCGTCGCAGTGCCGTTGTTCCCCTCCGTCAGCGTGACGGTTTGCGAAGCACTTGCGACATTGATCTGCTGCGGCGAATAGCTGAGCGCGGTGGGATTGGCCACGAGCGTGGTTTCGCAGGTGACCGTGGAATTCACCTTCGCTGAGTTGTTGGTCTGGTCAGGATCCAAAAAGTTGCTGCCGCTTCCGAATTGCGCCGCGGCCGTGTTCGTCACCGTGGAAGCGCAGGCGGTCGCAGGATCGAGCGTGCCGGTGATCGTATAGGTCACCGAGCCGTTCGCGGGAAGGGTGAGGCTGCTGGTGTTGATGCTGCCCGTTCCCGAGGCATCGCAGGTGCCGCCGCCCGCACCCACGCAAGTCCAGGTCGCACCGGTCACGGAGGCAGGCAGACTGTCGATCAGCGTCGGCGCATCGCTCGAGCCGATCGCGTTGTTGCCGTTGTTCGTCAAGGTCACTGTATAGGTCACGCCGGCGCCCTGCAGAATCGAGGCGGGGCCGTTGATGGCTACCTGCAGATCGTCGGGCGTCGCCGCCGCCAGCCCCTGCAGTTCGTGAACGTTGGTGGACCCGCCGGTGCTGCCGCTGAATCCCACGCTCAGAGTCGCGGGCGGAACATAGGGGAAGGCCACGTTGGAAAAGAGCGTCTGGAACGGCTGGCCGCTGGCGCTCTGGAACTGCGCCGTGATGGTGTAGCCGATGGCCGGCGCCACGGCGGGCGTAAGACTGAAGATCACCGTCTTCGGCGAGGGCCGTGTAGAAACTCCCGGATTGTCGATGCCCCCGGCGATTGAGGTCGTGCTGACCCAAGGGTTGGTGGCGCTCTCGGGTCCGCGGATGACCAGGGATTCCGGTTTCCGGCCCGGACCGCCGCTCGCCGCCGTGCATTTGTCGCCGGGATTGGAGAAGTTGCCGTATTCGTCGAGGCCGATCGCGAGGTAGCCGCCGGCGCCTTCGCAGTAGCCGAGGCCGCCCCCGGTGAGCGCGCCGGCCATGGGCGATGCGACCGAGTTGTCGTAGAGAAACAGAGTCATCCCGTCGGCGCCCGTACCGCCCCAGGAGACGTAGTTGAACTGGACCACCACGGGTTGATTGCTGCCGAAACTAAATGCGTTGTTGAGGGCCAGGCCTTTTTCGGTGCCGAGCGCGGCCGTGAGGCGCAGCCATCCCGCGCCGGCGGCATCGATGGAGGGCGCCGTGAGCAGGGCGGAGCTGCTCAACGTCCAGCCGGGCGCCGTTGTGCCTTCAAATGTCTCCTGCAACTTGAATTGTGCGTGTGCAGGCGAAGCGAATCCCGCGATCGCTGCACCGCACAAACTCAGCATCAGTGCTGTATATGCCTTCATAGGGCATAACCCTAAATGCCCCGGCGCGGCCCAAACAGTGCGTAAATCACGGAGTTATGTAAGAAGCCGCAGTGCAGCTGTGGAAGTTGCAGACAGCGTCACGTCTGGTTGTAGGACACATCGGGGGCTCACGCGATTCCCGGTTGGGAACAAGGTCTCGAGGGTGCGAAGACGAAGGCCAGCTCCCCGCAGGAAGGAGCGCCTCAAGGGCGTAGATACATCCGCCGCCACGGCCGAGATCACCCGCCTCATCCTGCTGATCAGGCAGTGCAAGCCAGGACGAATAATTCGGGGACGCCGAAGACTCAAGTTCTCCATGACGCGAGTCATGCTCCGAGGACATGACCGAGGGCACTGGGGAGCGAAGCAGCGCTTGGTCACACTCAGGCCACGTTGTTATCTCGTTAGGAGACTTTCATGGCCACCTTCAGTCGCAATCTACTCATCACTTGGGCGCTCGGCGCGGCGCTGACGATCTATCTTGAACCCGGCACCGTTCATGCCGATGCCGTGGATCATGGCCAGACGCCCAAGCCGGCAGCGGCGCCGGAGTCCATAGGTCAGTCGCTGCTGGAGCGAGTGCGGAATCTGACCGGCACCTGGGATGCGCAGACCAGTCTCGGCGTGATCACCGACATCTTCCAGCCGTTCGCAATGGATACCGCGGTGCTCGGCGAAGAACTCCTCGACGGCAAGCAGATCACGAGCACGGTGTTCTACGTGGTCAACGGAGAGCTGCGCGCCGACCACTATTGCGATTATCTCAACCAGCCGCGCTACACCGCCGTTCCCTCGGTGGACCCGAAGCTCTTGGATTTTCAGTTCCGGGAAGCGACCAATCTTGACACCCATCCTCTGCATTTTCACGGCACGCAGTGGAAGATCGTCGATGACACTCACCTCATCCAGGACTGGTTTGTGATGGGAGGCGCGAAGCCGGTATCCGTTGCGCACATGGAATTCGTCAAGCGGGCGGACGGGGCGCCGCTTCCCAAGCCGACGAAAACCGCGGCAAAAAAGTAGCGCCGCGTAATGCGCCAGCGCCGCGGGTCTTTCGGATCAAACCAGGCCCTTGGCGATGGCGCGCAGCACGGCGTTGGTGCGATCGACCACTCCGAGCTTCGCAAAGACGCTGGAAACATGGTTCTTGACCGTGCCTTCGCTCAACGACAAGGCATCGGCGATGGCGCGATTGCCGATGCCGCTCGCCATCAGCTTGAGGATCTCCGCCTCCCGCGGCGTCAACGCTTCGATCATCTCGAACTTGTCGTCGCGCTGGCGGGCACTGAGTGCATCCCGGGCGAGCTCCGCGATGAGCGGCGCATACAAATACGATTGCCCGGAAGCGACGGTGCGCACCGCCTCCAGGAGAGTCTCGGGAGAGACGCCTTTCAGAAGATATCCGCGCGCACCCGCCTTGACGCCCTCGACCAGCGCCGCGTCGTCCTCGAAGGTGGTCAGGAGCAGCGTCGGGGGCAGGATCTCCCGCGCCTGCAGGGCCTTTAAGACTTCGATTCCATTGAGCTTGGGCATGCGCACATCGAGCAACAGTACGTCGGGTTTCGAGGCGAGCACGGCGCCCACGGCCGCCTCGCCATCCTCCGCCTCGGCAACGACGTCGATCTCATCGAACAAATCCAGGAGCGCGCGCAGCCCACTGCGAAACAGCGCCTGATCATCCGCCAGGCACACGCGGATCATGCGGAGCTGCCGGTGGCCGGCAGCGTGGCACGCAGCGCGAATCCCGTGCCCGACGCGCTCTTGACCGCAAGGCTGCCTCCCAATAGCTCGAACCGCTCGCGCATGCCCGTGAGTCCGTGACCCATGCGGACGGGACCGCCGCGCCCATCGTCTTCGGCCGTGATCACGACGGGGCCCTCACCGTCGCGCTTGAGCTCGATGGCTAGCTTGTGCGCCTTGGCGTGACGGATGGCATTGGTGATCGCCTCCTGCACACAGCGCACGACGGCCTCCGCCTGCGCGGGATCGGAAATAGACACCTCGGGTGCGATGCGGACGTGCACGTCGAGGCCCTCGGCTCGCGCGGCCAGTTCCTGGAGCACTGCCTGAAGATCGAGCGGCTGAATGCGCACGCGGCTCACGACCGTACGCACCTGTTCCAGAAGCTGCGAGGAGGCCGCCCGTGCACACTCGACGTGTTCCTTCGCCTGTCCGGAAGCCAGCCGGCCGGCGACATCGAGGTGCACGGCGAGTGTGGTCAGGGTATGGCCCATGACATCGTGCAGGTCGCGGGCAATGCGCAGCCGCTCGCCGTTGCGGGCGCTTTCATCGAGAAGCGCGTAGGCGGCCTTGAGTTCGGCGTTGGCGCGCAACAGCTCATTCCGGGCTGCCATCTCGTTGCGCAGCAACTGGGCGGCCGACACCGCGAACAGCTGAAACCCTGCGCAAGTGACCGCCACCACCAAGGTCTCGACGTTGTTGCTGCAGGGGATGGCCGCCAGCAACACCACCTCGACCGCCGCGACGGTGAAGGCCACCCGCGACTCGACCAACAGGGCGAACTGCCATGCGACCACCACCAGCAGGCAGGTGACGATGAAATCCGGAAAGAGACAGGCGAGCAGCAGCCCGGCTGCATTCTGCGAGGCCAGAAGCCACGCCCGCCTGCGGTTGAGCGTGCTGGCCCCGTCGGCCGGGGTGAGTGCGTACAGGAATACGAACAGCACGTAGACCGCAGCAAACAGGATTTGCCCCCGGAAACTTCCGACGAAGCGGGCATTGGCGAAGAGCGCGGTGTAGCCGGCGCGCAGGCCCGCCGCCAGCACCATGAGCGTGCAGGCGTGGCGCACGATTTTGCTGCGGCGGGTCAGCTGATCCATATCGCTAGTCTAAGGTCCGAGCCGGAAGCTGTCGCATGACCCGGGTCATGGGCGCGGGAAGTGACCCAGGGCACTTAGCGGCGCGGCGCGGCATGGGGATGATGAGGCCTCCTTACTCTTTAGAAGACATCGGAGCCGATCCCATGAAAATCCCAGCAATTGCCGCCGGCAGCCTCTTCGCCGCTCTAATGGTATTTACCGCGCTCAGCCCCCGCGCGGAACATGAGGCCGTATGGGCGGTGCGTAACACGGCCCGGGGATGGGAAGCCCCGCTGCCGCCGCTGGTCAGAGCCGGCATCAACGTGGCGTTGCTCAAGATGGGCATTCCCATGTTTGCGCGCCACTGTGCGGCTCCCTCCGCGCTCCCGGAAGCAACCGACGGGCCTGTGGCCGTGCGCACGAGCAGGGCCTCCGCGGAGAACCGGGGCTGCCCGAAACCTGCTGCGCGCGCGGCCTTCAAGAGCGGCGTCGGGTCCCTGGTGCCAGCGGCGGGCGAACTTCGCCAGGGCATTTGAGGAGAGCCGCCGCCCGCGACGAATTGCCGTCGCGGCGGTCGAGCACAGGGTCTATTTCGAGAAGAACCCCGCGCCGGTCATCCGAGAAAGAGTTGCGCGATCGTGCGGCGGAATTTCTCGGCGCCGAGCGCCAGGCGCTGGGCGTAGGTTTCCTTGGCATCGGTGCCCGCGACGTAACATACCTGGTCGAGATCATCGGTGGCCGCTTCCCACACCACCTCCGCGATCTGTTCGGCGCTCGAGCTTTTCTCACGGCGCCTCGGATCCATGAAGGTCTTCATGGTCTTGGCGATGGTGTCGGCGTAGGCCGCATGCCGGGTCAGCACCAATGAGCGGCTCGCGAAGTCGGTGCGGATGCCGCCCGGCGCGACCGTCTTGACCTTGATGCCGAATTTGGCCACTTCGAACGCGAGGCTCTCGCTCCAACCCTCGAGCCCCCACTTGGTGGCGTGATACACGGAGTTGAAGGGAAAGGTCACCAGGCCGCCGATCGACGTCGTGGTGATGATGCGCCCCGACCCGCGTTCGCGCATGGCGGGAAGAAATGCCTGCGTGACGCGCATCACGCCCAAGAGGTTGGTGCCGAGCTCCGCCGTCAACTCATCGTCCGTGGCGGCCTCGAAGGGTCCGACAAGACCGTAGCCGGCATTGTTGAAGAGCACGTCGATGGGTCCTTGCGCCAGAGCGTGAAGTGCCGCCGCCTTGATCTGATCGGGCTTGGTGACATCCAGCGGCAGAAGGGTGACGCCGGCGAGGGCGCGCAGCTCGCTCTCCTTGGACGGATCGCGCATGGTGGCGAAGACCGTCCAGCCCTTCTTGGCGAACAGCAGCGCCGTTGCGCGGCCGAGGCCGGTGGAGCTTCCCGTGATGAAAATGGCTGGCATGGCAAGTCCCTTGAGCGAGCGGCGGAAGTCTCATTTTGCCCGACTCGTCGCAGCTTCTGTTAACTCACGCAGGGCGTTTCCTCGCGTAAGTTCTACGTAAGAGTTACATTAGCCGCGGGAAATTAAGTGACCATGGAGCCCAGGGAGGCGCGGTCTTGAGAGAACAAACCAGCCGTGCCTTCGGCGCGGCCTTGTCGATGGCCGCGCTCTGGCTCACCGTCATCGGCTGCAGCGAGGCGTCCGCCAAAGACTCGCACACCGACTCCGCCAAGCATCAAAAGCTCGACCGTTCGATCGTCGTGTATCTGCCGCGTCACGATGTCGACAGCCGGCTCTACCTGCCGCAATTCGGGACGGCCTTTGCGCCCGGGGCGGCTTTGCAGCAGGCCGCCGTCGATGTCGGTAATCTCTATTTCCGCGAGGCCGGATCTTTCGACGAAATCTCGGACAAGTCCTTCAACCTGATCTTGATCGCCCACATGAAATGGGCTTCGAAGGATCGCGACTCGACGCTCACCGTCGACTACAAGGTGCTCAACTCGGAGGGCAAGGTCCTGGCCCTGGGCGTCAAGACCAACGACATCAACACCCAGAAACTCCTGATGTCGAACGAGTTCTACTCGGTGTCGCTGGTGCTGATGAAGGATATTCTCGGCGACGAGGAACTGCTGCAGAAGCTTGCGGATCCTGCCAAGGACGGAAGCAGCTCGCGGGCGGCGGGCTTCGACCGCAACCTGTTGGTCGACAAGGACAAGCCGGCGAAGTCAGGCACCGGGTTTTTCATCAACGATCATGGGCAGCTGCTCACCGCCGCACACGTGGTGCATGGCTGCCCCGTCCCCGTGGTCAAGATCAACGACAAATCCATCGACGGTAAGATCGTTGCAGAGAGTCTGCTGCTGGATCTTGCGGTGGTCGATACCGGCGGCACCGTACCCGCCCACGTGGTGCCTCTGCGCGTCGGCACCAACTACGATCTCGGCGAGTCGGTCACCAACATCGGTTTTCCGCTGAACGGCCTGCTCACCGCGACGCCCAATGTGACCCGCGGCAACGTCAGTTCGCGCTCCGCGCTCAACGGCTCGATCGGGCAGTTCCAGTTCTCGGCGCCGGTGCAGCCGGGGTCGAGCGGCGGCCCGGTGATCTCGGACACCGGAGAGCTGCTCGGCGTCACGGTGGGAACGCTCAGCGTCGAGCGGCTGATCCAGCGCGGCATCCTGCCGCAGAACGTCAATTTTGCCCTCGACGCGCGCTATGCAGCGAGCTTCATGGAAAAGAACAAGGTGAGCTTCGAGTCGGTCGCGGCCAACCGCAAGTCCGACGGCCGCTCGGCCACCGACATCACGCTGCCCGCCGTGGTGCAGCTGCTTTGCTATGAGTAGGTATTTTATGCGCCTGAAGATCTCATCGCTGCTCCTCGCTCTGGCGCTGCCCGCCATGGCGCAGGTGCCGCCGCCTTCGGTCGATACGCCGTTCCCGACGGCGCCGGCAACTGCAACGGCGAGCACCGAGACTCCCGATGGTCCGCTGCCCTCGATGCAATTCGTGGCCACGATCGCGGGCGATGAGATCTACGACATCCTCAAGCAAAATTCCCTGTTCCAGACCCTCGACAAGGAAAAGCCCGGCAGCCCCATGACCATCGTGGTGAGCCACACCTACGAGCACACGGGCGGTGCGGCCTCGCTCGCGACCGCCATCTTCACCATCGGCAGCTTAGGCCTCCTGCCGGCCGTGACCAACCGCGACCTCATCATCAAGTACGAGGTGGTGGTACACGGCAGCACTTTGGTCACCTACACGTATTCAAAGAATCTGACGCATGTCTTCAGCATCTACGCCAAGGACACCACGCACGGGCTCGGCAACGATGGGCTGGCCTGGGTGCGCGATACGGCACGGCAGTTTTCCGCCGCGTTCGCGAGCGACCCCAAGCTCAACGAGCTCGAGGGCGAGTACCGCTACTACTTCGGCCACAAGGACAAGGTCGCCGCACCTTAAAGCGACCGCCTCGAGGTCCGTCGCCTCGGGGCTTTTCCCCGAAGGAGCGATAAGCGGGCATCTCCAGCCCTTCCACCACCTCGCGCGAGGCCACCGCCTGCACTGCAAAGTCCGGATTGGCACGCGGCGCCGGCATAGGTGGGTCCCCGGCTATCTTGCCGAATCCGACGATGCCGAGGCGGATTGGGTGTTCATAGATATCATGTCTGACAAGAAGTGTGAGGTGAAGATAGTCTAGAATCGCGCAATGGCCCCTGAGGTTTTGTTATCCGCCGCCTCGATGTCACAATTAACCTTACAATTCAATAAAATGGACGTGGCAAGAATGGAAAATCAGATCGCCGGAGCTGATTGATGGTCGCAGCGCTCAAGCCCACCAGGTCCAATGCCCGCATCCGCCGCAAATTGCTGCGCATCCCCGGCATGATTGCGCGCGATCTGGGGGTGCAAATCGTCTCCGGACGGTTCAAACCCGGCGAAATCCTGCACGGCGAAATCGAGACCAGCGGGCGGCTGCAAGTATCGCGGGCCGCCTATCGCGAAGCAGTGCGCATCCTCGCCGCGAAGGGTTTGGTCAAGGCGTTTCCAAAGGTGGGCACACGCGTCACGCCACAGGCTCAGTGGCATCTACTCGATCCGGATGTGCTCGGATGGATTTTCGAGTTCGATCCAGACGAAACCTTGCTGGCGAATCTGTTCGAGCTGCGTCGCATGGTCGAACCCGAAGCGGCGGCGCTGGCGGCGGCGCGCCGCACCCCGGAAGATCTGGCTGCTATGGCCGCCGCGCTCAAAGGCATGTCGCGCTACACCCTGAATTCCAAAGCAGGTCGCGAAGCCGACCAGGAGTTTCACGCAGCGCTGTTGCGGTCTACCGGTAACGCCTTCGTCGAATCGCTCACCGCCGGCGTCGGCGCGGCGATAACCTGGACCACCATCTATAAGGGCATGCACAGCCCGCGTTTGCGCGACTCCGTGCCCGATCATCAAAAAGTCTACGAGGCGGTGGCGGCTCAGGATCAGGCCGCCGCTCGCGAGGCCATGGGCAACTTGGTGGAACTCGCTTTGCGCGATACCACCGATGCCCGCCGCATGAGCAAACGCGGCCAGAGCAAATAGCGCTGCGCACGGGGCTTGCTCTCCGTCTATTTGTCAGACAAGATAGCGCCGGGAATTCGAACCTAAAGGGCCGGCCGTGCACTACGATCCGCCATTGCGCCTTGCCGCTTTCGCAGCTTCGTTGCTTCTTCTGTCCGCGGGCGGATTCGCCGCGGAGTCCGCACGTGCGCCGTTCGGCACCACCTTGAGCGGCGAAGCCGTCGAAGCCATCACCTTGAGCAACGGCCGCGGTATCACAGTGCGATTGATCTCACTCGGAGCCAGCATCCAGGCGCTGACGGTGCCGGATCGCGACGGCAAGCCCGCCGACGTCGCCTTGGGTTATGACGACCTCAAGGACTACGAGGCCAAACCGCAATACTTCGGCGCCACGGTGGGGCGGTTTGCCAATCGAATCGCCCGTGGGCGCTTCAGCCTCGACGGCAAAACCTATCAGTTGCCGGTCAATAACGGTCCGAATTCGCTGCACGGCGGCACCCGCGGGTTCGACAAAGTGGTGTGGCACGTCGATCAGGTGACGCACGGCGCCAAAGCCAGTGTCACTTTCAGCTACAAGAGTGCCGACGGCGATCAGGGCTATCCCGGCACTTTGAGCGCCGTAGCCACCTACTCGCTCGGCGAGGACGGCGACATCTCGGTCGAGTACCGCGCCACCACCGACAAGCCGACCATCGTCAATCTGTCTAATCACACTTATTTCAATCTTGCGGGCGAGGGTTCGAGCGATGGCGTACTGCGTCAAGTGCTTACCCTGCCTGCGGCGCAGTACACCCCGGTCGATGCCACTTTGATTCCCACCGGCGAGTTGCGCGCCGTGCAGGGAACGCCATTCGACTTTCGCGCCGGCAAGGCCATAGGCAAGGAGCTGCGCGATGCGCGCGACGAACAGATCCGATTCGGCAAGGGCTACGACCACAACTTCGTGATCGCCAAGGAGCCGTCGAAAGAGCTGCATCTGACCGCGAAGGTCGAGGATCCGGTCAGCGGGCGGGTGCTCGAGATCCTCTCCAACCAGCCGGGCGTGCAGTTCTACTCCGGCAACTTTCTCGACGGCACGGTGATCGGCAAGAACGGCCACGCGTATCGGCAGGGAGATGCGTTCGTGCTCGAG
>DASXOQ010000117.1:0-123112 GCA_036494165.1 Steroidobacteraceae bacterium | reverse complement strand
ACGCCTTGAACTCCCCGCCGTGCTTCTCCGCCATCACCTTCGTCAGCGCCGCCGTCAGAGTCGTCTTGCCATGATCCACATGACCAATCGTCCCCACGTTCACGTGCGGCTTCGTTCGCTCAAACTTCCCCTTCGACACGGCAAGTACCTCTTAAATATTTAAAAATTTGGAGCCCACGAGCGGGATCGAACCGCTGACCTCGTCCTTACCAAGGACGTGCTCTACCAACTGAGCTACGTGGGCCGATCCCATATGGAGCGGGTGATGGGAATCGAACCCACGTGATCAGCTTGGAAGGCTGACGTTCTACCATTGAACTACACCCGCACTCCGCTAAAGCCAATGGCACTCGAACACCCGCTCACCAAGCTTGGTGGAGGGGGTAGGATTCGAACCTACGAAGGCATAAGCCAGCAGATTTACAGTCTGCCCCCGTTGGCCGCTTGGGTACCCCTCCTCAAAATGAGCCGCGTATTTTGCGGTCCAAAACTTGCACTGTCAACGATAAGCAACAGTAGAAGCGTGGGATTTCCTTGCGGGGCCGCAATGGCGTCGGGAGCATACAGGGACTTGAGGACACCCAGACGGTCTTCGAAAGCCCCGTATTGACATTATCGTACGATATATATATCTTACGATACGTCTTAAAACACATCGAGCGATACTTATGCATTGTCACCACATGTTTTTCGGCCGCGGACGCGGCCAACACGGCTTCGGCCATTTCGGCCGGGGCTTCATGGATTGGGATTTCGGCGGACGGGGTTTCGGCATGGGCCGAAAGCTCTCCTCGGGCGACCTTCAGCTCATGATCTTGAAGCTCTTGGAGGAGCGCCCGAGCTACGGCTACGAAATCATCAAAGAATTCGAGCAGCGCACCAAGGGCTACTACGTGCCGAGCCCGGGCGTGGTCTACCCTGCCATGACCTATTTGGAAGAAATCGGCCACGCAACCGTCGAAATCGACGGCGCACGCAAGCTGTATGTCATCAGCGCAGCCGGCAAGCAGCATCTGGCGGATAACAGCGCCACGGTCGAAGCGCTGTTCGCGCAGTTCGCGCGTGTCGGGGAGCGCATGGACCACCTGCGCCGCGCCTACGCCGCCTACCAGGAAGGGGAAGCCCCCGAATTCGACAAGCGTTCCCTCAAGGAACTCAAGTATGCCCGCCACGCCCTCAAAGCCGCCCTGGCGGAGAAATGGGACAGCTCCAAGGAGGAGCAGCAGCGAGTTGCCGAGATCCTCAAGCGGGCGGCCGACGAGATTACCGGCGGCTAGATTTCAAAGCCGTGCACTCCCGCGCGGCGCGGCGGCGGTCGGCAGCCGAACCGCCTTAGAGATTGCGCTCGGCCGCGAAACGGCCGAGCGCCCGTCCACTCACGGATGATCGAGCTCAGCCTCGAACAAGCGGTAGATCCGCTTGTACTCATCCAACCACGAATCGGCATTGACGAACCCGTGCCGATCCAACGGATAAGGCGACATGGAGAAGTTGTCCTTGTGCAGCTCGATGAGGCGTTCGTACAGACGCATCGAGTCTTCGAACAGTACGTTGTCGTCGATGACGCCGTGACAGATCAGGAGATGATCCTTGAAGGCGGATGCAAATTCGATCGGCGATGACTGCTCGTAGGCGATGGGATCGATCTTCGGGTCGTTCAGAATCGCTGCCGTGTACTGCTCGTTGTACTGCCACCAATCAGTCACCGGCCGCAGCGCGGCTCCCGCCTTGAACTCACCCGGAGCGCGAAACAGCGCCATCAGGGTCATGAACCCTCCATACGATCCGCCGTACATGCCGAAGCGGGCGGGGTCGGCCTTGGCATTCGCGACCAGCCATTGCTTCGCATCGAGCAGATCTTCGAGTTCCGGATGCCCCATCTGCCGATAGATGGCAGTGCGCCAATCGCGGCCGTAACCCATCGATGCACGGTAGTCGATGTCCAGCACCACATAGCCCTTGTGAGCCAGCATGTTGTTGAACATCTGCTCGCGGAAGTAATAGGGATAGGACAAATGCACGTCCTGCAGATAACCGGCCCCGTGGACGAACAGCACGGCCGGATGCGTGGTCCCGCCGGCGGCGGCCGGATCGCGGTACAGCTTGCCGAAGATGGGGCGGTTCACATGCGTGGAGGAAATCTGAACGATCTCCGGTTTGATCCAGCTGATGGCCTTGTACTGGTCACTGCGGGTGTCGGTCAGCTCGCGAGCCTTGCCCTTGCCGTCGGCGGGCACCACGGCGAGCTGCGTCGGGATATAGGAGTTTGAGTACTGGACCAGCAGCTGCCTGCCGCGTTCCTCGAGCTCGAAGTGCGCGACGCCCTCGAGGTTGGTGACGCGCTCCAGGTTTCCGCCGCCGACGGACAGCCGATATACATCATAGGAATAAGGCGCCTTGGCATTGGCAAGCACGTAGAACATGTGCCCGTCGGGGCTCAACACCGGCTGGGATACCTCGAAGTCGCCATGCGTCAGGGCGGTGGCCGCTTCGCCGGGCTTTTTGAGGTAAAGATGTCCGTAACCTGACTTTTCCGACTGGAACCAGAGGGTGCGGTTGTCGTTGAGCCAGCCGTAGTCGTTGAAAATGTCGTAGTTGACCCAGGCCTCGTCGCTCAAGCGGTCTTCCACGTTCAAGGTGAAGTGCGTGAAATCGACGCTGGCGATCCAGCGATCCTTGTTGTCGATGGAATAAACGGCGAATGCGAGCGACTTGGCGTCGCGGCTCCATGCCACCGACGGATTGTGAATCTCCGGATCGTCGCTCAGCACCCACACCCCGCGCGCTTTACCGGCATCGGGGCTCTGCGCCTTGACCCAGGGGTGATGCACCGCATTCTCCTGGCGTACCGCCTTCAAAGGATCCTCGTGGATGCCGGGAAGTTCATCGGTCTTGAGCTGGTGAACGAGATGCGAGCCGATATCAAGCAGCCAGACGCTCTGCGGCGCCGGGGTGTTGCGCCCCACCCGGGTCCGCTCCTTTTCGAATTCCTCGTAGCCCGACTCGGTCACATAACGGGTCAATTGGCCTTCCCGGCCCTTGGCTGCAGACTTCGGGGTGGTCACCACCAGCAGCCAGCGGGCATCGGGCGAGAGGGATGTGCCCTGGATTTCGACCTCGCCGAGGTAGAAGGGCGCTGCGCTGCGCGTCGCATCGAGGCGGCTCGCCTTCAGATCCTCCTCGTGGGCGGCCTGCTTTTCATCGTGCATGCGCTTCAACGTAGAGAAGGTTCGAAGCTGCACGTCCCTAAGATCATCAGGATCCTGCTCGCCGTTGGGATCCTTCTCGGTCATCAGAACGGCGGCGCGCGCCGTCAGTCCGCTCGCCAAATCGTGCACGTACCAGTCGTTCATCACCCGAAAACTGAGCAGCTTGCCGTCGCCCGAGAACTGCAATTGCTCCGCCGGCGCGAGACCGCGGGATACCTGCCGCACGGCGGCGCCGTCGCGCACGAATACATCGCCGTGCCGTACGAACGCGGCGCGCTTGCCGGATGCATCGAACTGCGGCGGCCCATCGGACTTGGCCATCTCCTCGAGTTTGACTATCTGGTCCTTCCCGTCGCTCAATGAGACCTCGTGCAGGTCGGTGAGCTGCGAACCGGTCCGCTTCTGGGTGTAGTAGACGGAGCGTCCGTCCACTGACCAATAAGAATCGCGCACCGGCGCGCCGATCCAGTCGGGATCCGCCATGATCCGTTCCAGAGTCAGATCCTGACTCGGAGCAGCGAGTGACAGGGCACTGGCCAACGAAAGCGCAATGAACGCGCACGAGACAGCATGTTTCATGGATGGACTTCTTCTTTAAGTGAGGGCTGGCGCCGAGCGAGGCGGGAAGCTGCTGCAGAGGAGCGGAGCCAGAAGGACCACGGCGAACGGCGGTCGGCCATGGCAGTCACGCCACCGGCAAATCGGTTGCACCCAGTACCCTCCGCGACTCATCCCCTTTGCGCGAAGTTTACGCCAACGGAGGAAAATTGCCTTCAGACACGCAAGGCTCGCCCATGCAGACGTTCGATGAGGTCCGCCTCGGCGCGGCTCAAGCCGTGTTGCGCCGAGAGGTGGATGCTGTCCGACCCCTGGCGCGCAGCCTTGATCGCCTCGTTCAACGAGCGCTTCGGATCGGCGAGTCGGGTCTGATTGGCTCTAAGGGCATCGACCGGGGCGTCTGTTTTCATGCGCTTGATCTGGCGCTGGGCGCGCGCATTGATGGAGGCGACGAGTTCCATCTGGTGACGCAGCTCGGGCAGCTGCGCCTCGAGAGTCAGGCATCGTTCTCGCCAGCGAATCTGGGCGCGGCGCAGAAACACGCATGCCCCGAGCGCGGCCGCACCAGAGAGCAGCGCCAGGGAAATCAGTATCGTGTTTGCGCCGATCATGGTCGCTCAGGCGTACTCGTCGATGATGGACTTGGGCGGCCGCGGATGGCTGCCGGTTGCGGCAGTGTCGGGCTTCTCGGGTTCGGGTTTGCCGCTGCCGTTGCCCGGCGGGCGTTGCGAATTGCCGGAACCGCCGCGCTTGTCGGCGATCGGCAGCGCAGGATAGAGGCCTGAGTTGCTCAACCGGTCGACTTCGGCCATGCCGCCCTGCCCTTTAGTTGGAAGTCGCGGCCGCCGGAGGTGGCGGGCTGGTGGTGGAAGGTGCGGCGGAGTCTGCGGGCGCGCTCGTCTTGGTGAGCACGGTCTTGTCGAGATTCTCCACAGGCACCCGGTAAATCAGCCGGTTTCCTGCACTCGTGCCATCGGCCGATTCGATGCCGGGTCCGATGGTCTCCGGCGTGTGTTCATCGGCATGCGCCGTGAGCGCCGGTCCAGGCAGCACCGACTCGAGCACCAGGATAGCCACGCGGCGATTTGCGTTGCGGCCGTCCGGCGTGGTGTTCGGCTGACGCGGGTGGAACTCGCCGAAACCGACGATCTCCAGGCGCAAAGGATCGATTCCCTGCTTGGTGAACTGGTGCACCACGCTCGCTGCGCGCGCCGCGGACAGCTCCCAGTTGGATGGATACGCCGCGGTGTGCACCGGCCGGTCGTCGGTATGCCCTTCCACGCGGATCGGATTCGGGAAGGGCTTCAAAACCTCGGCAAGCCTGTCGAGCACCGGTTCGGCCTGCGGCGAGAAGCCGGCGGCGCCGCTCGGGAACAGTATGTCCGTGTTGATCTCGATCTCCAGCCACATGTTCTCGCGCTTCACGGTGACGAGCTTCGCATCGATGAGCGCCTGCATCGCGTCCTGTACGGCGCGCTCCATGCGGATCAGCGCGCCGGGCAGATCGTGCTGCTGCGGCGAGTCGTCGGCATTGATGGCCCGCGGCATCTGCTGGCCGTCCCTGGTGATGGTGTCCTTGAGCTTCATCAGCGCGGTGGGATTGATGCCCACCAGCTGCTTGTCGCCGCCCTTGCCCGCCTGCTTCTCGCCGATATTGACCGGCTGCATGCTCTTCGGTGCGCCCCGAAACGCGGCGATCATCGAGTCGGAGAGCACGCGGAATTTGCCCTCGTTCACCGAGGACATGGCGTACATGACGGTGAACAGCGCGAACAGCAGCGTCACCAGGTCGCCGTACGGAATCGCCCACGCCTCCGCGTTGACATGCTCCTCGTGTTTTTTCTTGCGTGCCATGGCGCTAGTGGTGGAAGTAGCCCTGCAACTTCGATTCGATGTTGCGTGGGTTCTCGCCCTGCGCGATGGCGATGATCCCCTCGATCACCATGGTGCGCACCTGGGTCTGACTGTGAATCACCGACTTGAGCTTGTTGCTCCAGGGCAGGAACAGCAGGTTGGCGAAGGCGATGCCGTAGATCGTGGCCACGAACGCGGCGGCGATGCCATGGCCGAGCTTCGAGGGGTCGGCGAGGTTCTGCATCACCGCCATGAGGCCCATCACCGCGCCGATGATGCCCAAGGTGGGCGAGTAGACGCCCATGGCCTCGAACACCTTGGCCGCCTGGGTGTCGAAATGCTCCATTGCGTCCAATTCGATTTCCATGCTGGAGCGGATGGCATCGGGCTCGCCGCCGTCGACCAGCGACTGCAGGCCCTTCTTCAGGAAGTTGTCCTTTTCGCCCTCCACCGCGGACTCCAGGCCGAGCAGCCCCTGTTTGCGCGCGATGTTGCTCCACTCGACGATCTTTTCGATCATCGCCGCCGGATTGACCACCGGCGGCTTGAACACCCAGGCGACGATCTTCCAGGCGCGGATGAAGGTACCGAGCGGCGTCTGCATGAGGCTCGCGGCAAGGGTTCCCACCACCACGATCACGAAGGCTGCAGCACCCACCAGCGCGCCGGCGCTGCTGCCTTTGAGGATCGCGCCGCCGATGATGGCGAACAACGCAAGAACCAGGCCTATGAGACTCAGGATATCCATGCTAGCGATCCGGTGTGGTCCATTCCGTCAGTCGCGCGCGCAGCCGCACCAACGCCTGACCGTGGATCTGGCAGACCCGGGATTCCGATACCTCCAGCACCTCGCCGATCTCGCGCAGATTCATGTCCTCGTCGTAGTAAAGCGATAGCACCAGCTTTTCGCGCTCCGGCAATCCGTCGATCGCACCGGCCAGGGCACCGCGAAAGCCCGCCTCTTCCATGTCGTCCAACGGCCCGGGACCGTCGTCCTTGGCGTGGTCGGCGGGACTCGACTCATCCTCGCTCGATCCCATCTGGTCGAAGCTGAAGAGCTTGCAGCTCGCCGCGTCCTGCACCAGCTTGTGGTATTCCTCGAGCGAGACGCCCAGTCCCTGCGCGATGTCGGTCGGGGTCGCGTCATGGCCCTTTTCGTTCTCGATCTTGCGGATCACATCCGCCATTTCGCGCATGTTTCGATGCACCGAACGCGGCATCCAATCGGATTTGCGCACCTCGTCGAGCATCGCACCGCGGATGCGAATGCCGGCGTAGGTTTCGAAATTCGCACCCTTGTTCGCCGAGTAGTGCTTCGCCGCATCGAGCAGGCCGATCATGCCTGATTGAATCAGGTCGTCGACTTCGACGTTGGGCGGCATGCGGCTGACCAGGTGATACGCAATGCGCTTCACCAGATCGGCGTGTTTCAACACCAATTCTTCGTGCGGCACCTGATCGATAGGTACCTGCTCGTCCGCGGCACTCTTGGCACCGCGCTTTTGAATGTTCGAGTACTGTGTGCTTGCTCTCATTGCAATACCGTCGAGGGAGCTATCCGGGCCCCTACCATTCGTTCGACAAAGAACTCCAGGTGACCCCGTGCCCCTTGTGGCGCAGACCACTTATCGGCCTTGGCGGCCAGATTCTTGAGGGCGGATGCAGAAATTGACGCAGGAAACGCATCCACCACGGCCGTTTGACGCTGCACAGCTCGGCGCAGGTAGTCGTCGTAAGGCACTGAACCGGCGAATTCGAGGGTCACATTGAGAAATCGGTCACAAACCCGGTGGATCTTCTGGAACAACGCCGGGCCCTCGCCGGACTTGCGGGTCTGGTTGGCCAGGATCTGGAACTTCTGCACGCCATGCTCGCGACTTAACACTTTGATCAGCGCGTAGGCATCGGTGATGGAGGCCGGTTCGTCGCACACCACCACCAGCACGTGCTGCGCAGCCTGGCTGAAGGTGATCACGCTGTCGTGGAGTCCGGCGGCGGTGTCCACGATCAGCACCTCGACCCGGTGGTACAGATCGGAGAACGCGCGGATCAGCCCGGCCGTCTCGGACGGCGCGAGATTTGCCATGCGCTTCACGCCGGAAGCCGCGGGCACGACTTGCAGACCATGCGGCCCGGTCACGATCGCGTCCTCGAGCTTGCACTGCCCCTGGATGACATGGCCGAGGTGAAAGCGCGTCTGTAGCCCAAGTACTACATCGACGTTCGCCAGGCCCAGGTCGGCATCGACCAGCATCACGTCGCGGCCCTGCGCGGCGATCGATACGGCGAGGTTCGCAGACACGGTGGTCTTGCCGACGCCGCCCTTGCCGCCGGTCACGGCAATCACCTTCACCGGCCTGTCGGCGTTCAATTCCGCGAGTTCCGCGGCATGTTCAGGACTCAGTCGTATGTCACGCATGGGCGGGCACCTTGGCGAAATGCTGGGCAAGATAGGCAGCGTCGCGCCGCGGCGCGCCCGCCTTCATGTGTTGCGCAAGTCTTGCGAGCCACACGCGCCGCTGCTGCGCCGCATGCAGATCGTCGGGGACTTTTTGACCGTCGCACACGTAGGCGATCTTGAGTTTGTGACGGATGGCTGTCGAGAGCACACCTCCCAAAGTGGACGCTTCGTCGATCTTGGTGATGATGCAGGACTCAGGTTTAGCATGAGCGAAGGCACGAACGATGTCCTCCAATGCCTGACTCTCGGCCTGTGCCGGCAACGTCAAGATCACCTTGGCATCGGCGGCGCCCTGTTTGAGCGCCGCAATCTGCTCGCGCAGACGCTTGTCGCGCGGGCCCATGCCGGCCGTGTCGATGAGCACCAGCTTCTTGTCGCTCAATCGCTCCATCAGGATGCCGAGCTGTTTGCCGCTGTTGGCGGTGTGCATGGGCACATCCAGGATGCGGGCGTAGGTCATGAGCTGTTCACGTGCGCCGATGCGATAGGCATCCGTGCTGACGAGCGCAATGTCCCGATTGCCGTGCATGAGACACCAACGCGCCGCGAGCTTCGCGATGCTGGTGGTCTTGCCGGCGCCGGTGGGACCCACGAGCGCGGTGATGCCGCCCTTGGTGAGGGTGGTGTCGTCGATGAAGCTAAGATGTTTGATCAGCATCGCCAGGGGAACGTTGCCCGGGTCCTTGAGATTGGTCTGCGTCGGCGTGCCGGCGGCAATGGCGCTCGCGACGTCCGGTTCGATGTCGAGCGCCGACAACTGCTCGAGCACTTGGGTCTTCAACGGCTCTCGCAGCCGCTTGTCGTGCCAGGTCATACCGGCCATACCGTGTTCCAGCATGCGGCGCATTTCGCGCATTTCGCGCTGCATCAGGGTGATTCCGAAATCGGGCTTGGCGGGAACAGGCGCCGCTGCTGCCGTTGCCGCCGGCACTGCGGTCGTTGCCGCGTGCGCGTGGCTCGGCGTGGCGGGCGGCTTCGGCGCCGCAGCGACCGCGGGCACACGCGCCGCCTTGGGTACGGCGGCAGCTTGGGGCCGGGGCGTCTCGATGCGGCTCGCTTGCGGCAACACCTTGGCGCGCGATGGTGCCGGCGCTGCAGCTCCCTGCACTGCAGCGGCGGCCTTGCTGGCGACCTCGGCCTGCACTTCGGCCTGCGCCGCCAGCATCTGGCGCTTTGCTTCTGCGAACAGCCCCTCGTCATAGTCGATGGCCGCGATCACCTCGATGCCCTCCTCGCAGCGGCGGCTCGACAGGATGACCGCATCGGGCCCCTGTTCGTCGCGCACCAGGGCGAGCGCTGCGCGCATGCTGCTCGCCGTGTATCGTTTGATCTTCATCTAAACCTCCGTGCGTTCTTGAGCATCATCGGCCAACCGCCGCTATTACCCGGATGCGGCGGTTTTCCGGAATTTCGTTGTAAGAAAGGACCGCCAGCGACGGCGTGGTATGCCGCATCAGCTTCGCGATCCAGGGTCGAATCTTCGGCGCGACCAGCAGCACCGCGGGTTCGCCTGCCGCTTCCTGGCGCCGGGTGCTGTCGCCGAGCGCCTGCTGGATGCGATCCGCAAGACCCGGTTCGAAGCCCGGTGCGCTGTCTCCGCCGCTCATGGAATCCTGCAGCACCTGTTCGAGCGAGGGATCGAGCGTGATGACCGGCAGTTCGCCGCGCAGGCCGCCCACGTTTTGCACGATGCTGCGGCCCAAGGCGACGCGCACCTGGGCCACCAGCGCCACCGGATCCTGAGTCTTCGGCGCGCACTCGGCGAGGGTCTCGGCGATTGTGCGGATGTTGCGGATCGGCACCCGCTCGAGCAGCAGGTATTGCAGCACCTTCACAACCACGCTCATCGGCAGGATCTTCGGCACCAGGTCTTCCACCAGCTTCGGCGCGCTCTTCTGCAGCCGGTTCAGGAGTTGCTGCACTTCCTCATGTCCAAGCAGTTCGTGCGCGTGAGACTGCAGCAGATGGCTCAGGTGCGTGGCAATGACGCTGCTGGCGTCGACCACCGTGAAGCCCTGCGCCTGGGCCTGATCGCGGCGCGACTTCTCGATCCACACCGCATCCAGCCCGAAGGCCGGATCCTTGGTGGGCGAACCCGGAATGGTCCCGGATACCTGGCCCGGATTGATGGCCAGCTCCCGGTCCGGGAACACTTCGGCTTCGCCGACCGGCGCGCCGAGGATGGTGATGCGATAGGAGTTCGGTCCGAGTTCGAGGTTGTCGCGGATGTGTACGGCCTGGACCAGGAAACCCAGCTCTTCCGAAAGCTTCTTGCGGACGCCCTTGATGCGGCCCATCAGTTCGCCGCCCTGATTGCGATCGACCAGCGGAATCAGACGATAGCCCACCTCGAGCCCGATCAGGTCCACCGGCTCGACGTCGTCCCAGGACAGCTCGCGCTGCTCGGCGGGAACCTGCGGCGTCTGCGCAACGGCAGTGGTCTTGGGCGCCGCGGCAGCCTTGGCGCGCTGCCGGCCCACGGTGTAGGCGCCGATCGCGGCAGCAGCCGCCATCAAGAGGAACACGATGTTCGGCATGCCCGGGATGACGCCGAGCAGCGTGAGGATGCCGCTGGTCACGGCGAGCGCGCGCGGCTGGCCCAAGACCTGCGACATGATCTGCTGGCCCATTTCGTGCGGACGCGAGACGCGGGTCACCAGGATCGCGACGGCAACGGACAACAGCAGTGCCGGAATCTGCGCCACCAGGCCATCGCCGATGGTGAGCAGCGCATAGGTGCGCCCCGCCTCCGCAAAACCCATGCCATGCTGCGCGGCGCCGATAATGGTGCCGCCGAACAGATTGATGAAGACCACCAGAATGCCGGCGATGGCATCGCCGCGCACGAACTTGCTGGCGCCATCCATCGCGCCGTAGAAATCGGCTTCCTCGCGCACCTCTTGGCGACGGACGATCGCCTCGGCCTGGTTGATGATGCCGGCGTTCAAATCGGCATCGATGGCCATCTGGCGTCCGGGCATGGCGTCCAAGGTGAAGCGCGCGCTCACTTCCGAGATGCGCCCGGCGCCCTTGGTGATCACCACGAAATTGATGATCACCAGCACCGTGAACACCACCATGCCGACGGCGTAGTTGCCGCCGACCACGAACTGGCCGAACGCGGCGATGACGTGACCGGCGGCGTGCGCGCCGGTGTGACCGTTCATGAGCACCACGCGGGTCGAGGCGACGTTCAGGCCGAGGCGCAGCAGCGTCGCGCCGAGCAGCACCGTCGGGAAAGCCGCGAACTCGAGCGCGCGGCGCACGTAGATCACCGCCATCAGGATGGTGAGCGACAGCGAGATGTTGAACGTGAAGAACACGTCCAGCAGGAACGCCGGCAGCGGCAGCACCATCATGGCGAGGATCACCATGACGACCAGCGGCACGCCCAGGCCGTTGCGTGCGAACTCCGACAATGTCGCTACGGCGCCTCTGTTGCTCATACGTCTTGATACTCGGCGCCGAGTTGCGGATCAGGCCGCTGCAGGCGCGCAGCCAGCGTCGGATTCAAGGTGCGGATCCTGAAGATATACGAGAGCACCTGCGCCACGGCCATGTACAAGCCGTGCGGAATCTCCTTGTTGAGATCGGTGTTGTGATAGAGCGCGCGGGTGAGTTTCGGCGACTCGAAGATCGGCACGCGGTGCTCCTCGGCGAGGCGGCGGATGTTCTGCGCCACCAGATCGGCGCCCTTGGCAACCACGCGCGGCGCGCGCCATTTCTGCGGGTCGTACTTCAGCGCCACGGCGAAGTGAGTCGGGTTGACCAGCACCACGTCAGCGGTCGGCACCTTGTGCATCATGCGACGGCGCGCGAGGGCCTGTTGCATCTGGCGGATGCGGTTCTTGACCTCCGGACGGCCGTCGGTCTCCTTCGCCTCGTCGCGCAGCTCCTGGCGCGTCATGCGCAGCGAGCGCTTGAACTGGAACAATTGCAGCGGCACATCGACCATCGCGATCAAGGCGAGCGAGGCGCACAACCAGACGAACGACCAGGCAAGCAGATGAGTGCCGCGCCCGATGGCGGCACGCGGCTCCATGCGGCCCAACGACAGCACGTCGTTGAACAGCCAAGCGACGATGGCGGCGCATACGCCTCCGACCACCACACACTTGAGAAGTGCCTTGCCGAGTTCGGTGACGCCGTGCACGCCGAACAGGCGCTTGAACCCCGACAGCGGGGACAAACGCGTTAAATCCGGGGCCATGGCGCTCGGGCTGAAGTTCCATCCGCCGAGGGCGATGGCGGCAACGATCACCAGGGCCACGAGCGTGCCGAACAGCGGCAGCAGCGCGCTCAACGCGGAGATGCCGGCGCTCGACAGGAACGTGAACATCGAGTCGGTGCCGGTGAGAGCCGTGGCGTCGAACGAGAGCGCGTGGCGCATGATCTCGGTCATATGCGCGGACAGGGACCCGCCGACCGCAACCAGCGCCGCGCTGCCCCCGATCATGGTGGCGAACACGGTCAGTTCGCGCGAACGGGGAACCTGGCCGCGCTCGCGCGCCTCTTGCAGGCGTCGTTGACTAGGTTCTTCGGTCCGTTCGCCGCCGGTTTCGGCTTCTTGGGCCATCAGTGCGCTCCGGCGACCCGCGAACCGATGAGGTCGGAGACCGCTATCAGCGCGTTGTTGATAAGAGTGGTGATGCCCGACATGATGCCGTCGAGGCCCACGATCAGGACGAAGAAGCCGCACAACACCGTGATAGTGAAGCCGATGCCGAACAAGTTGAGCTGCGGCGCGGCGCGGGTCACGACGCCGAGAGCGAGGTTAACGATGATGAGCGCGATCACCGCCGGCAGCGCGATGAGCAGTCCCGAGTCGAACACCCGCGCACCCCACATGATCACCATCAGCAGGAAGTCTTGATCGACGTGCGCGTTGCCGATGGGCATGTATTTGAAGCTGTCGACCAGTGTTCCGATCAACATCAGGTGACCGTTCAGTGCCAGGTAAGTGAGCGTTCCGAAAATTACGAACAACTGCCCCAGGACGGGGGTCTGCGCGCCGCGCTGCGGGTCGACCAGGGTCGCGAAGCCCAGACCCATGGATAGCGAGATCGACTGGCCGGCAAAGGTCAGGGCCTCGAAGGCCACCTGCACCACCATGCCGATGCTGATGCCGATCAACACCTCAAGGAGCGCCGCCAGCATGCCGTCGGCCGAAAAAATCGAGAGGCCGGCGGGTACCTGCGTCAGCGGCGCCACCAGGAAGGTCAGGGACACCGTCAGCACCACCTTCACCGTACGGGGTATGGACGCCTCCGA
This sequence comes from Steroidobacteraceae bacterium, assembly GCA_036494165.1. GTDB lineage: Bacteria > Pseudomonadota > Gammaproteobacteria > Steroidobacterales > Steroidobacteraceae > Bog-1198. Next base: position 109,759 of record DASXOQ010000117.1, on the reverse strand, counting down.
GGTGGTGGGCGCGGTCAGGACGAAGCCGCCGATGCGCAGCACCGGCCACCACATGCGGCTGACCTCGCCGGAGATCTCGTTCAGGTTTAGGACGATGGGTTGCATGGCTAGCCGATCATCGCGGGGATGCTGGCGTACAGCTCGCGGGTGAAGTCGATGAGCACCCGCAGTATCCAGGGGCCGGCCGCGAACAGCGTCAGCACCAGAAGCAGCAGCTTCGGGATGAAGCTTAAGGTCGATTCGTTGATTTGGGTGGCCGCCTGCAGCATGCCTATGACCAGACCCGCGATCAGCGCGATCAGCAACAGCGGCGCCGCAATCATGGCGGTGACCATGAGGGTCTTGTGTGCGAGATCCATGACGACTTCGGGCGTCATGTATGAAAACTCGCGGCAAGGGTTCCCACCAGCAGCGTCCACCCGTCCACCACCACGAACAACATGATCTTGAAGGGCAGCGATACCAGCACCGGTGAGAGCATCATCATGCCCATCGACATGAGGACGCTCGCCACCACCAGGTCGATCACCAGGAACGGAATGAAGATCATGAAGCCGATCTGGAAGGCGGTCTTCAGTTCGCTGGTCATGAAGGTCGGGATCAACACCGCCAGCGGCACATCGTCGGGACCGTTGAAGGGCCCCTTGTTGGCGAGCTTGGCGAACAACTGCAGGTCGGTCTCGCGGGTTTGCGCCAGCATGAACTTCTTGATCGGCGCCATGGTTCGGTCGATGGCGATCTCGCCGGCCAGCTGGCCGTCCATATAGGGCTTGATGCCTGCGCTGTAGGCCTGGTTGAGCGTTGCGCTCATCACGAAGAAGGTCAGGAACAGGGAAAGACCCGTGAGCACCTGATTGGACGGCGTCGTCGCCATGCCGAGGGCCTGACGCAGGATCGACAGCACGATGATGATGCGGGTGAAGGCCGTCATGGCCAGCAGGATCGCCGGCAGCGCCGTCAGCACCGTCATCAGGATGACGATCTGGAAGGTGAGCGAGTAGGTCTGGCCCCCGCTTCCCGACTGCACCGCCACCGCGGGTAGATTGACGTCGGCGCTCGCTGCGCCCGCCGCCAGCAAGAAGAGGGCGAACATCGCGCCGATCACGGGCCAGCGCGGCCGCCGCGCCAGTGTGCGCGAGGTCAGGTGCCGGCGTGCCCGCGCGAAAACATTCACGTAGGAGCCCCCGGCCGCTTCATCAGCTCACGCAGCTTGTCGGCGAAGGCCGGAGCCCGCAGTTTCGGATTCAGAACGATCTGGGTGGCGAGCGGCGTGAGCGGCACGATGCCGCTTGCACCAATGCCGATGAGCACCTGGGCATCGCCGACGCGGATCAGCGCGATCCGCTCGCGCGGTCCGACCGACAGCACGTCGAGCACCGCCATATCGCCGGAAGACGACGGCACCGAGACTCGCATGCGCTTCAGCAGCCAGCTCAAGGCGAAGATCAGCGCAACGATGGCGATCAAGCTCAAGGTGAGCTGCGCCAGGCTGCCGATCGACAGTGGCGAGGCGGGTTGCGCCATCGAACTCATTTGGCGTGCTCCATCCTCTCGGTGGCGCTGACCACATCGGTAAGGCGGATGCCGAATTTTTCGTTCACGACGACGACTTCGCCGCGTGCAATGCGCACGCCGTTCACCAGCACATCGAGCGGCTCGCCGGCGAGGCGGTCGAGTTCCACCACGGCGCCGGGGGCGAGCGCTAGCAGGTCGCGCACCGACATGCGGGCGCGGCCGACCTCGAGCGCCAGCGTGACGGCCACATCGAGAATCAGATTCAGGTTCATTTCGCCGCCGGCGCTGCCGGCGTTGGGGCTCAAATCGCCGAACTGTGCCTTGGCGACCGCGGCGCCCTTCGGATCCGGGGTACTCATTTGGGTGCTCCTGCGACGATCTTGAGCGCGTTGTGACCTTGCGAGACGCCAAACCGGCCGACGTACAGCGGCACATCGCCGGCGAGCAGTCGCACATCCTGCGGGGCTTCGATCGGAATGATGTCCCCCGGCGACAGCTGCACCAGTTCGCGCAGGGAGATCTGCGCCTCGGCGAGCACCGCGCGGGTGTCGAGCTGCGCGTCCCGGAGCGCGGAGCTGAGCGAGGGAACCCAGGGCTCCTGCTTGCGTACCGGAGCGGCGTTGGTTTCGCCCGACAACGATTCGCGGATCGGGGCGATCAACGCTTCGGGCAGCAGCCAGTTCATGCTGCCGGTGTGCGCGCCGAACTCCACCGTGAACTTGCAATTCACCACCGACTCCTGCGGCGCCCCGAACTGCACCAGGCGCGGATTGGTCTCCTGCTTGACCAATTCGAGCTCGATCGGCGTCACCGCCTGCCAGGCGTTGCTGACATCGGGCGCGAAGCCCTTCAGGATCAGGGTGAGGAAGCGCTGCGCGGCGGGCGCGGTGACCGCCTGCGTATCGGTGCCGCTGCGGCCCGAACCGCCGAAGAAGCCGTCGAGCAGCGTCAGCAGCAGAGCCGGATCGACGCTGAAGTAGGCGAATCCCGCGAGCGGCTTGAGACGCACGATGGCGAGGGTTCCCGGCACCGGCAACGAGGCCTGCATGTCGCCGCATTTCAACGATTCCATCGAATCGAAATGCACGACCGCGTCCCGGCCGAGCAATGCCGAGAGCGAATGACACGCGCGGGATGCGAGGGTCTTGTTGACCATTTCCAGCAGCGGCAGTTGCGCGCGGTTGATGCGCTGCGCGGCGAAATCATAGGGGCGCACCGCACCGTGCTCCTTCTTCTCCAGAAGCGCGGCGACCTCCTCATCGGAGATCCGCGAGTTGGCGGCGGGCGGGGCGGTTTCCGACGCGGGGGTTTCTTCCGTCATCACTGCACCACGAAGCTGGTGAACAACAGATCGTCGATGTCCATTCCGCCTTCCTTCTTCTGTACGTTGCGGATCTCCGTGAGGGCCTCCTGACGGAGCTTCTCCTTGCCTTCGCGCGACATCAGGCTCTGGTAGTTGCGATTGCTCATGAGAAGCAGCAGGTTGTTGCGGATCAGAGGCACGTTCTTGGTCACGCTCTCGATGGCTTTCTGATCGTGAGCCTCGACCTCCATGGTGATTTGCAGGAAGCGCACCACGGACCCGTCCTCAAAGTTGACCACCAGCGGCGGGTCGATGGCGTAGTAAACGGCTGCCTTGCCGCTCTCCGCGCCCTCGCCGTGACCACCCGCAGGCGGCGGGGGCACGATGGCCGTGATCTTTCCGTCCTTGTCCATCTTCAGATCGGGCAGCGGATGCAGCTTGGCGTTGATGGAGCCGCCAATGATGACGGCGCCCAACGTGAGCACGAATATCCCGATCCCGTTGATGAGCTTGCCCATGATTCCGCCACCCGCTTTGGGGGCAGGGGCGGCTTTGGTGGCTTCGTCGGCTGCGTCGGCCATAGTTCAATTCCTGATGCGGTGACTTCCCGCGTAAGGAATTGAGCAATTTCTATGCCATAATGACGATTATGGTATTATTTGTTATTTTTCAATTAGTTACGTTTGTCGCGATGCAGCTCACTTTTCATGCAGATCATGGTGCGTCGAGAAATTGACGCTCACCAGATGTTCACGCGCTCGTTCGGCGGAAGGTAGGTCCGATCGCCGCGTTTGACCTCGAACGCCGCATAGAAACCGGCCTGATTCCGCAATGGCGCAACGCCGCGGATCCGGGATGGCGCATGGGGATCGGATTTGATGCGTCGCACCAGTTCGGCTTCCCTGATTTTGCTGCGCCAGGCCTGGACCCAACCCAAATAGAAGCGTTGCTCGCCCGTATAACCGTCGATGACCGGGGGCCGCGCACCCCCCAAGGACAGCTGATAGGCCTTGAACGCGATGGCGAGACCCGAGTTGTCGCCGATGTTCTCCCCGAGGGTCAGCGTGCCATTGACGTGATAGTCGGGCACCGGTTCGTAGGCATCGTATTGCGCCACCAGCGCCTGGGTCTTCGCCGTGAATTTCTCGTGATCGGCCGGCGCGAACCAGTCATGCAGATTCCCCTCGCCATCGAACTTGCTGCCGGAATCGTCAAATCCATGACTGATTTCATGACCGATGATGGCCCCGATGCCGCCATATATGGCCGCATCGTCCGCCTGGGCATCGAAGAACGGCGGCTGCAGGATCGCCGCCGGGAAGGTGATCTCGTTGTAGGTCGGATTGTAGGACGCGTTGACAGTCTGCGGCGTCATGCGCCACTCGCCGCGATCGACCGGCCGCCCGAGCCTGGCGATGTTGCGCTGATGCTCGAATTCGCCGGCGCGCATTACATTGCCCAGCAGGTCGTCGCGCTCGATCTTAAGCGCGCTGTAGTCGCGCCATGCATCCGGATAACCAATTTTGACGGCGATTCGGGACAGCTTGGCCTGCGCTGCGGCGCGCGTCTCCGGACCCATCCAGTCGAGGGATCCGATATCCCGGCGGTACGCCTCCAGCAGGTTTGCCACCAGTTGTCGCATGCGCGCCTTGGATTCGGACGGAAAGTACCTCTGTACGTAAAGACGCCCCAGCGCTTCGCCCAGCACGTCGTCCACCAGCCCGAAGCCGCGCTTCCAGCGCGGCTGATTTTCCGGCGTGCCGCGCAACACCGTGCCGGCGAAGGAGAAGCGCTCATCGACAAAGCGCTCTGACAGATATGGCGCGAAGCTCGACAGCAGCCGCCACTTGAAATAGGCCCTCCAGGCGGGCAGCGGCGTCGACTGCAGCAATTTGCCGAGTTCGCCGAAATAGCTGGGCTGCCTCACGATGAGGAAATCGACCCTGCCCTCAAGTCCGGTGCTTCTCAGATACCGATCCCAGGAATAGCCGCCCATCAGAGTCGGAAGATCGGCGATAGCCGTCTTGTTGTAAGTCTTCAATGGGTCGCGGTTCTCCACCCGCGACCATTGGGCGCGCGCGAGCGCCGTTTCAAGCGTCAAGATTTGCGCCGCGGCCGAGGCCGGCGCATCGTCGCCCGCAGCTTGAAGCATCCTTTCAATGTGCGCGCGGTACTTGTCGCGCACCTCCTTGAATTTGGCATCGAGGTAGTAATCACGGTCCGGCAGCGCGAGTCCGCCTTGATTGAGCATCACCGCGTAGCGGGTCGCATCCTTGGCGTCGGGAGCCACGAACATCCCGAACGGGGTGCCGACGCCGATGGCATTGAAGTGCGCTAGCCGTTCCGCCAACTCGCTCCGCTCCTTCATTGCCTCAATGGCGGCGAACTCCCCCGCCAACGGCTTGACTCCTAGTTGCTCGAGTCGCCCCTCATCCATGAAACTGCCGTACAGATCGACGATCTTCTGCGTGTCGGCGTCGTTGCCGGCCTGCGGCAGGCCTTGCAGGATGATGCGCAGCTGCTCTTGTACCTGATCGGAAATGAAGGCGAACGACCCGTACTCGCTCTTGTCCGGCGGCATTTGAAAGCTGTCGAGCCATTTGCCGTTGAGGAAGCGGTAAGGATCGTCCTGTACCCGCACCCTGTGATCGACAAAACTGAAATCGATGCCCGAGCGTAGGGCGGCGGCGGGCGGCGTTGCGGCCGGCATGGTGCAGGCTGACACGGTCATGGCGGCAATCATCGCAAAGCCCTTCCAGACATCCATTCCATCCCCTCGTCTCTCAGAACTTGAGCGATACCTTAAGCCCCGGCCCCGCATCATCGAGCACCAGGTTTGCGCCGTGCAGCTTGGTGACGGCCGCCACCAACGAGAGCCCGAGACCCGAGCCCGGCACGTTGCGGGCGGAATCCAGTCGCACGCGGCGACCGAGCACGATTTCACGCTTGTCGGCCGGGATGCCCGGGCCGTCATCCTCGACGATGACCTCGGGCTCGTTGCTCGAGCCCTTGAGCTGCACCCGGATGTGTCCGCCGTCCGGCGTGAACTTGATGGCGTTGTCCAGAAGATTGGCGAGCGCCTGGGCCAAGAGCTGCCGGTTGCCCTGCACCGTCGCCCCGGGGGCCACTGAACTCGACAATGCAATGCCCCGTTCTTCGCTGACGGGCGCATAGAGCTCCACCACGCTCTCGACCAGCTGCGATAGATCGACCGGTTCCCGCGCCACGGTGCCGGTCTCCGCGAGTGCGATACGCAGCAGCGCATCGAGGGTGCTGCGCATGTGATCCACCTCGCTGCTCACCCGCTCGAGCACCCGCCGTTCAGGCGATCCGGGGGTGAGGGTGGGCATGGCGCCTTCGGCGGTGGCCTGCAGACGGTTCAACGGCGTGCGCAAATCGTGCGCGGCGCTGTCGAGCACGGTGCGCATACCGAGGGTCAGCTGCTCGATTTTGTCGAGCATATTGTTGATCTCGCGCGCCAGACTGTTTATTTCGTCGTCGGCCTCGCGCACCGGCAGGCGCTGCGACAGATCGCCGCGCATGATCTGAGTTGCAACCGCCGATATCGCACCCGCCTGGGCGAGAATGCGGCGCCCCATCCAGAAGCCGCCGCCGAGACCCAAGAGCAGCGTCAAAACCACCGCCGCGATCAGCCCCCGCATCATCAGGCTTTTGACGTCCTGGCGTTCCTGCACATCGTGGCCCACCAGCATCCGATAGCCGCCGTAGAGAGGAAATCGCTGCGCACGCATCTCGTGGACGCGGGTTGCGTCGCCGAAGGGCACGGACACCTTGAAGTGGAACCATTTGCCCTGGTCGGCGTCCACCGTGGGCCACGCCGGGACGTTGCCAGCCACGGGACGCAGCTGTGGGTCGACCATGAGGTACACCGCCCCGCGCACATCCTGGTCCTGCGAGCGCTGCTCGACCAGTTCGATGAAGTCACTGCGCGAGAGAACCTGAACCTGCTCGCGAAGCCCCTGAACCTCGGCCTCGATCAGATTGTCGGTGCTGCCGTCCACCACCCGGGAAACGGCGAAATCCACGGCGCCCAAGAGCGCCGCGGCACCGCAGGCGAAGACGATGGAATAGACGACGGCAATGCGGAACGGCGAGGTATCGAGGACGCCGAGGAACCGTTGATCGGGGCTCACCGCGTCAACCCGTCATTCGTCTTCGCGCAAGCTGTATCCGGCACCGCGAACCGTGTGCAGCAAAGGCTTGTCGAAATCCTTGTCGATGGCCTGCCGCAGACGGCTGATGTGTACGTCAATCACGTTGGTTTGGGGATCAAAGTGGTAGTCCCATACCCCTTCCAGGAGCATGGTGCGGGTGACCACCTGGCCGCTGTGCCTCATCATGAACTCGAGCAGCTGAAATTCGCGCGCGGTAAGCTCGATCTTCTTGCCGTTGCGTGTCACGCGGCGCGTCATGCGGTCGAGTTCGAGGTCCGCAAGCTTCAGTTTGGTATTGGTCTCGCTGTTGCCGCTGTCGCCGCGCCGCGCCAGGGCATCGATGCGCGCCAGGAGTTCGGACATGTGATAGGGCTTGGTCAGGTAGTCGTCGCCGCCGGCCCTCAGGCCCGTAATGCGGTCGTCCACGTCGCCCAGGGCGCTTAAGATGAGCACCGGCACCTTGCGGCCGGTAGCCCTGAGGGACTGTACCAAGGCGAGGCCGTCCATCTTGGGAAGCATCCGGTCGACGATCGCCATGTCCACGGCGATCGAGGAGGCCATGTGCAAGCCGTCGAGCCCGTTATTCGCCACGTCCACGGTATGACCCGCTTCGCGCAATGCCTTGGCCAGATAGTCGCGCGCAACTTCGTCATCTTCGACAATCAATATATGCATGGCTCGCTATCTTAACAGGCGTTGAACCCGTGTTTACCGGCACGATAGACTGCATTGTGGGCGCTCAGGTTCAAACAACCTATGATGTGTTGGTGGTGGGCGGAGGTCCGGCGGGCTCCACGGCCGCGGGCTTGCTTGCGCAGCAGGGCCATCGGGTGCTCCTTCTGGAGAAGGCGCGACACCCGAGGTTTCATATCGGCGAGTCTCTTCTACCGGCTAATCTGCCGCTGCTGGAACGGTTTGGCGTCGCCGACGAGGTGCGCGCCATCGGCATGGAGAAATGGGCCGCCGAGTTCGTTTCTCCATGGGACGGACGCCACCACGAATACCAGTTTGCCAACGCCTGGGACAAATCGATGCCGTTTGCCTACCAGGTCCGGCGCTCCCAATTTGACGAAATTCTGATCCGCCGCGCAGCTGAGCTGGGCGCCGAGGTCATACAAGGTTGCCGGGTGCGGGAGCTGACCTTCACTGCGGGTGGCGTCACGGCGCAGGCGGAATACGACGACGGCCGCACCCAAGAGTTCCAAGCCGACACCGTTATCGACGCCTCCGGCCGCGACACGCTGCTCGGCAACCGGTTGAAGGCCAAGCGCCGCTCGAAACGGCATAACAGCGCCGCGCTGTACGCGCATTTCAGCGGCGTGCCGCGCGCCGGCGACCGCAGCGCCGGCAACATCGGCATCTACTGGTTCGAGCACGGCTGGTTCTGGGTTATCCCGCTCGCCGACGGCGCCACCAGCATCGGCGCCGTGGTATGGCCGAGCTACATGAAAACGCGGGACACCTCGGCGCGCGAGTTTTTCCTGCGCACCATAGCGCTGTGTCCTCCGCTTGCCGAGCGGCTCAAGGATGCGACCCTGTGCAGCGAGGTGGAAGCCACGGGCAACTACTCCTACAGCTGCACCCACTGCCATGGCGAGCGCTATTTCCTGATCGGCGATGCCTATGCGTTCATCGACCCGGTATTCTCCTCCGGCGTGATGCTGGCCATGGTGAATGCATTCGCCGTGGCCGAGGCCATCCATTCCATCAAGACCGAGCCTAAAAGGGCGCGCGCGGCGCTGCGTAAATTCGAGCGAGCCATGACGCACGGTCCCAAGCACTTTTCATGGTTCATTTACCGCGTAACCAACCCTTCGATGCGCGAAATGTTCTTGGAACCGCGCAACATTCTGCGCATGGAGGAGGCGCTCTTGTCGGTTCTGGCTGGCGATATTTTCGGGCGCACGCCGATCTGGGGATCGCTGCGCGCCTTCAAGGTCGTTTATTACCTGTATAGCTTTTCACACCTCGGCCGGACCATAAAAGCTCAACGGCAGCGCGCTTTCAACATCCGCGGCGACGCCAAGCACGCTGCCAACGGCTGAACGGAACAGTCGCCATGAAGGGAGTCATCGCATTGCTGCGCTTAGTATTACTGCTGTCGATCGGAATTGCGGTGCAACCGGCCTTCGCCAAGGAAGAACCGCTGTGGGAGTTCGGCATGGGCATCGGCGCCATCGCCTTCGAGGACTACCGCGGATCCGGTACCACGCACGGCTATCCGGTACCGGTGCCCTACGTGCTCTACAACGGCAAGTTCCTGCAGGCCGACAAGGATGGAGTGCGCGGCAAACTCCTGAACCAGGACTGGATCGAGATCAACCTGAGCTTCGATGCGACCACCCCGGTGCGCAACGATGCCGCGCGCAGCGGCATGCCGGATCTGAAGACCACCGTGCAGGCCGGCCCATCGGTGAACATACACCTGTACCGCAGCGACGACACCCGCGTAAAACTTGACCTTCGCATGCCCCTTGAGGGCGCGGTCACCGTGCAAGGCACGCCGCGCTTCATCGGCGGAACCTTTCTGCCGCGCTTGGCCCTCGATCTTAAATCGCCCTTCGGCGCCCAAGGGTGGAATCTGGGGCTCTTGAGCGGTCCGCTGTTCCAAGACCGGCGCTACAACCAATATTTCTATTCCGTGGCGCCCCAGTACGCGACCCCGGATCGATCCGCGTATCAGGCCGGCGCGGGTTACGCGGGAATGGAGTTTTTGGGTGCGCTCTCAAAGCGCTATCCCAAATTCTGGGTCGGCGCCTTCGCGCGCTACGACTCCTTGAGCGGCGCGGTATTTGACGACAGCCCGCTGGTGCAGCGCCGCAGCTACTGGGCGGCCGGGTTTGGCTTCGCTTGGATCATCCATCGATCGCCCCGCATGGTTGAAGTCCCGGACTGAAGCGATGCGGCGCGCACTGAGAACCGTCTACGAGTACTTCGCACTGTACAGCTCGTTGTCGTTGCTCGGCATCATCTGCCTCACATGGTCGGTATTCGCAATACCGCTCTATTTCATCTTGCCTGAACGACTCGGCACCAAGGTGGGACGCGCCGGGATCACCTACGGCTTCAGGATCTACGCATGGTCCTTGTCGATCACCGGGACTTACCGGCTCGACATCACGGCCATCGATGCGCTGCGCGGCGGCCCCCCGGTGATATTGGCGCCCAACCATCCGGCGCTCATCGACGCGCTGCTGATCCTGACCCGCCATCCGAATCTGGTCTGCGTCATGAAGTCACAGCTCATGAACAACATCTTCCTCGGATCCGGTTCGCGATTGGCGCGCTATGTGCGCAACGATTCCTCCCGGCAGATGGTGAAGGAATCGGTCACGCACCTTAAGCGCGGAGGCGTGTTGCTGCTGTTTCCCGAGGGAACCCGCACCCGGCAGTTTCCGATCAATCCTCTGGTCGGCAGCGTCGGCCTGATCGCCAAGCATGCGCAGGTGCCGATTCAGACTCTCATCATCGAGACCGACTCGCCGTTCCTGAGCAAGGGTTGGCCGCTGTTCAAACGCCCGGCGCTGCCCATCGTCTACCGGGTGCGGCTCGGCAGGCGCTTCGAGCCGCCGAGCAACGTCGCATTGGTGACCGAGGAACTCGACTGCTACTACCGCGAACAGTTGACCGACTCTTTGCAGGCTCGCTGGTTGAAGAGCAGCTGATTGCGCAGCGTCTCCGCCACCCATCTGGTTCTTATTCCCAGCTACAACCCGGGAGCGCGGGTAATCGAAACCGTCGCGGGGGCGCTCGAAAGGTGGGCTCCCGTGTGGGTGGTGGTCGACGGCAGCACCGATGAATCCGCCGCACGCCTTCAGGATCTGGCGCGATCCGAAGCCGATCTCAAGGTCATCATCCTGCCGCGCAACCAGGGCAAGGGCGCCGCGGTGCTCCATGGCATTCGAGCCGCGCAGGATGCGGGCTTTACGCACGTGCTCACCATGGATTCGGACGGGCAGCACCCGGCCGCATCGATCCAGCAGTTCATGCAACTCTCGATGCGGCATGCGGAAGCGATGATCCTTGGCGCGCCGCTCTTCGACGCAAGCGCGCCGACTTTGCGCGTGAAGGGCCGCAAAATCTCCAACTGGTGGGCCAATCTCGAGACCCTCTGGAGCGGCATCGATGATTCGTTGTTCGGATTCCGGGTTTACCCCATCTCACCGTTGATAGCGGTGATGCAGCGCCAGCTGTGGATGCGGCGCTTTGATTTCGACGTCGAAGCGGTGGTGCGCCTGTGCTGGCGAGGCGTCAAGCCAGTGAGTCTGCACGCGCGGGTGCGCTATTTCACGCCCGAGCAGGGCGGGGTCTCGCATTTCAAATACTGGCGGGACAATGCCCTCCTCACCTGGATGCACTTTCGCCTGTTTTTCGGATTCGTGGTGCGACTGCCGCTGCTGCTGGCTCGCAAACTGGTGCGCTGAGTCTTGCTCAGGCTCTTGGAATTCGCGAGCGAGCCCTTCGGCAATTTCTAGGTCGCGAGCGGCCTCGTCGCGCGGTATTCGGAGAAGATGCCGAGGGTCACGAATCGATGCACGTCGGTGAACCCGGCGGTGCGAATCGAGTCGAGTATCTGCGCGGGCGGCGCGCAGTGCTCTATCGTGTCCCAGTAGTAACGCATCAACTTCGGCGATTCGGCGTTCGTACCGAGAATCCTAGCCACCAGCGGTACGATTCCGCGCATGTAGGCCTTGAGCAGGGCACGTCCGAGGCGATTGCGCGGCGGAGTGATCTCCAGCACACAGATCCGCCCGCCCGGAACCAGCACGCGTTTGAATTCCCCGAAGGCTACCGAGAAATCGGCAATGTGCCGCAGCGCGTAGCCCATACTGAGAAAATCGGCGGATGCATCCGCGGCCGGGATGGATTCCGCGCTCCCCGACAGCAGTTCCACGCGCGCAGAGACCCGCGCTCGTTGCAGCATGCCCGAACTCGGATCAACGCCGGTTACCCGACCGTTCTCGCCGACCAGCGTGGCAGCTTCGCGCGCGGTGAGGCCGGTACCGACGCCAATGTCGAGAACTCGCATCCCAGGCTTCAAGCCGGCCCGCCTCAGGGCGGTTCGCCGATACCACGAGCCCGACCCCATGGCCATAAACCGCTCGATTCGATCGTAATCGCCCGCGGTTCGGTCGAAAAGCTGCCTGACCCACCCGCGCCGCGCCGACTCGTGCGGGTAGTAGTCCACCAACGGCGGGTGAGGAGCTTGCATGCTATTGAAATATACCCCGTTTGCTGCCGCCTTGCCGGACCGGCGCACCCCTATATAATGCCAACAACTCAAGAAACTCTATCGTCCTTCACACTTATGTCCGACAAAGCGTCGCTCATGCAGAAGCCGGCGCCGCTGGCAGATGTCGGTCTGCAGCGGGAGATCGCGGCTTTGTTTGTTCAAGCCCTGAATCTCGAGGTGCGACCCGAACAAATCGACGTCGACGCGCCGCTATACGGCGAAGGGTTGGGGCTGGATTCCATCGACATCTTGGAAGTGGCGTTGGTATTGTCGAAACACTACGGCATCCAGTTGCGCGCCGACGCCCAAGAGAATCAACAGATCTTCCGTTCTTTGAGGCACCTCGCAGAGTTCATTGCGGCACAGAGAACCAAGTAATCATGCCCTGGAAGCGTAGACTGCAGCTTGCTGCCGTCGCCGTCGCCCTCGTCACCTACTCCCTCCTGTCGCACTACAGCAATTCTCACGCGCAGGCGCGCGATCTCGCCACCGGCCTGGCGCTGGCGCCAATCTTGATACTGGGAGCGGTGCTCGTGTCGCGGGCGCTCGGTCTCATTGCCTGCATCCTGGCTTTGGGCGTGGGACTTTATCTGCTCAAGGACTACTGGCCTCTCTTCAAGCAGAATTTCGCGTGGCTTTACTTCACGCAGCAATTCGGGTTCTACGGACTCATGGCCTTCAGCTTTGGAATCACCTTGATGGGGCCGCGCGTGCCGCTCTGCACGCTGCTCGCCGACCGCGTCCACGGGCCCTTGAGCCCCGCAGAATTGCGCTACACCAGACAGGTGACCGCCGCGTGGACTCTGTTCTTCATACTCAACATGATGGCCACGCTGCTCCTGTTCGAGTTCGCATCGCTGAAGACATGGTCGTTTTTCGTCAACTTTCTATCCTTTCCGCTGGTGGCTTTGATGTTCGCCTGCGAGTACGCCGTGCGCCGTCGACTCCTGCCGCAGGTACAGGGCAGCGGCCTAATCGCGACGCTGAAGGTGTACTTTGGCTAGCACGCCGCTGCTGTCGCACCGCTTGGCATCGTCCCTGGTGGCGTTTCGCGAAGGCCGTGCAATCAACGCGCAACGCTTCGTGTCCGACGCGAGGCGCCTCGCGCAGACGCTGCCCGAATCACGCCATATCCTGAACGTCTGTCAGGATCGCTACCGCTTCGCCGTCGGCCTGGCGGCCTGCCTCATGAGCGGCCGCGTGAGCCTTCTTCCCTCCACCCACACGCCCGAGGTCATCCGGCAGTTAAGGGAATTCGCGCAAGACGCGTTTTGCATTACCGACGATGCGCATTGCGACATCGCGCTGCCAAAGATGCTGTTTTCCGGGGAAGGGGCGCACGTTGAACCGGTGCTGGGGGACGGCGTGCCCTTCGAGGCGCCCGAGATACCGAACGATCAGCTCGCGGCTGTGGTGTTCACATCCGGATCGACCGGGACCCCCTTGCCGCACCGCAAGCGCTGGGGGCCGTTGTCCCGCTGCGTCGTCGCGGGCGCCGCGCCACTCGGACTCGCGGACGGCAGACTCCATACCTTGATCGGCACGGTCCCCGCGCAGCACATGTACGGGTTCGAGTCGACCGTACTCCTGGCTCTGCTCAGCGGCAATGCTTTCAGCGCCGATCGGCCGTTCTATCCGGCGGACATCGCAGCGGCGGTGGCAGCCGTGCCGCAGCCGCGCGTACTGGTAACGACACCTATACACCTCCGTACGCTGCTCGCTTCGCAGATAGAGTTTCCAGCGGTCGACTTGATCATGTCGGCCACAGCTCCCTTGACGCAAGAACTGGCGCGCGAAGTGGAAGAGCATTACACGGCGCAGTTGCTGGAAATCTACGGCTCCACCGAAACCGGCCAGATCGCCTTGCGCCGCTCGGCGCAGACCAATGCCTGGAGGCTGTGGCCGGATGTGCGCCTGGAAGCCACCGCCGCGGCGACCTTCGCCTGCGGCGGACACGTGGAGGAGCGCACGCTGCTCTGCGATGTCATCGAAATCCTGTCGGATCACGAGTTCCTGTTGCACGGCCGGACGGCCGATCTTGTGAACGTGGCCGGCAAACGCAGTTCCTTCGCGTACCTGAACGCGCAGCTCGCCGCCATTCCGGGCGTGCTGGATGGAGCCTTTTTTCTGCGCGAGCCGAGCGGGGACACGGATGTCGCGCGGCTCGGCGCGGTCGTCGTGGCACCGGGTCTGAGCGCCGCGGCGCTGACCGCATCGCTACGCGAACGGATTGACGCGGTGTTTCTGCCCCGCCCGCTCCTGATGGTCGAGCGACTGCCGCGCAATGCCACCGGCAAACTGCCCCAGCAAGCGCTGCAGGGATTTGCCGAGAGTCAATTGCGTGCCATGGCGCCGTCGCAGTGAAGAAGCTGCCTTTGCCGATCGACAAGGAACATCCGGCCTTCGCCGGACACTTTCCCGGCTTTCCCGTGTTTCCGGGGGCTGCGCTGCTCGACCTTGCGCTGCATGCGATCGAGTCCTCGAGCGGCATCGGCTTGAAGGGCTGGCAGGTCGCCAATGCCAAGTTCATTAACATGGTGCGACCCGGCGATGAGCCGTACATCGAGTATGAGCTGCCCAACGAGGCGCTGATCCGATTCGTGGTGCGCGTCGGCGAACACCCGGTCGTCAGCGGCACTTTGGCGAAAACAGCGCTGCCGCTGGCATGAGCGCGCCGCGACCCGCGCAGCTTGTCGAGGCTGAACGCAAATCGGCGGCGTGGGTGGCTCACCGAGAACGCGGCAGCTGGACGCTGCTGCGCGCCATGGCATTCCTATCGGTGCAATTTGGCCGCCGTGCCAGCCGCGCGATCGTCTACGGCATCGCGCTCTACTTCTTCTTGTTCGCGCCGACCGCGCGACGCAGCTCGCGCAAATACCTGAGGCTTGCGCTCGGGCGTCGCGTCACCATGCGAGACCGTTTCCGCCAGATCCTGAATTTCGCCAGCACCATCCACGACCGTGTCTACCTCGTCAACGGCAGGTTCGAACTGTTCGAGATCACCTTGAGCGGCCAGAATTTGGTCACCGATCAACTCGCGCGCGGCCGGGGGGCGCTGCTGCTGGGTGCGCACATCGGCAGTTTCGAGGTATTGCACAGCCTCGCCCGTCAGCGCACCGATGTCGAGGTGGCCATGGCGATGTACGAGGACAACGCGCGCAAGATCAGCTCGATCCTCGCCGCCATCAATCCAAGCTTCGAAGCGGATATCATCCGGCTGGGGCATCTTGATGCCATGTTGCACATCGCGGAGCGGTTGGAGCGCGGCACGTTCGTGGGCGTGCTCGGTGATCGCACCCTGGGCGCGGAGTTGACGCAGACCGTCACCGTCCTCGGTGAACGCGCCGAGCTTCCTCAAGGTCCGCTGCGCGCGGCCGCCATCCTGCGATGCCCGGTAATTTTTATGGCAGGACTCTATCGCGGTGCAAACCGATATCATTTGGTGTTCGAACAGGTGGCGGATTTTTCCGACAGCGAACCGGGTACGCGGGCCGGGGCCGTGCACGATGCCGTGGTCCGTTATGCGGAGATGCTCGATAAATATTGCCGCAGCGACCCCTACAACTGGTTCAACTTCTTCGACTTCTGGCATGCGCGTCGTTAACTGGCTCTGCATCCTGTCGGCCCTGCTGCTCGCGGGTGTTGCGCTTGCAGCCGCCGGCGCAGACTTGGACACGGTGCTGCAGCTTCTCGCACAGCGCCAGCACGGTCGCGTTCAATTCGTCGAACAGCACTTCCTCGCCGTGTTGGACCGGCCGGTGGAATCGTCCGGCGAAATGCGCTACGACGCGCCGGGGCGCTTGGAGAAGCGCACCTTGCTGCCCCGGCCGGAGACCCTGCTGCTGGACAACGGTGTCGTCACGGTGGACAAGGGCCGGACGCACCGGGTGATGGACTTGAGCAGCATGCCGCAGATGGAGCCGTTCATCGAGAGCATCCGCGCCACGCTCGCCGGTGACCGGCCCGCGCTGGAACGCCTGTTCAACCTGAGTTTCGACGGCAGCGTTGCCAAGTGGACGCTGACGCTTCTGCCCAAGGATCCGAAGGTGAAGCGCAGCGTGCAGCAGGTGCGCATCGAAGGCGCCAGAGACCAGTTGTCGCGGGTGGAAATCCGGCAGGCGGATGGAGACCGTTCGCTGTTGACGCTGCGCCCTTCGCCGCAGCCATGACCGCGCGTCGCGGGCTGATCCTGGGCAGCTGGTTGGTGCTGATCGCAATTGCGCTCGTGGTCGTCGCACGCGCGCGCTATATCGCGGATCTTTCGGCATTCCTGCCGCGCAATCCCACACCGAGCCAACAGCTTCTGGTCGACCAGCTGCGCGACGGGCCCGCCGCTCGACTCATCCTGATCGCGATCGAGGGGGCGGATCAAGACAGTCGCGCGAAGATCTCGGCCGCCATGGCGGCCTCGCTACGCCGCGATCCGCAATTTGTGGCGATCAACAACGGCGAGACCATGGCTGAACAGGGAACGCGCGAATACCTGTTCAACCATCGATATCTGTTGAGCGATCAGGTCAGCGCCGAGCGCTTCACATCCGCGGGCCTGCACGAGGCGCTTGCCGACACCATCGGCGATCTTGCCTCGCCCTCCGGAATGCTGTTCAAGTCGCTCCTGCCGCGCGATCCGACCGGCGAGCTGGCTCACATCATCGATCAGCTGGCCGGCGCCGCTTCTCCGCGGACGCGCGACGGCGTCTGGATAAGCCCCGACGGGAGCCGCGAAATCGCCGTGGCGCAGACCGCTGCGCTCGGCTCGGACAGCGATGCTCAGGAGCGCGCCATCAACGCGCTGCGTGCGGCGTTCGAGACCGCCAAGCAGGCGACGCCGCAGTCGGCGGGCGCCGTCCTCCGGCTCAGCGGGCCGGGCGTATTCGCAGTGTCGGCGCGCGCCAAAATCGAGCGGGCCGCCATGCGGCTCTCGATCGTGAGCGCCGCTCTGGTGATTGCGCTGCTATTGGCCGTCTACCGCTCGCCGACGGTGCTTGGACTCGGCCTGCTGCCGGTGGCGAGCGGCGCCGTTGTAGGCATCGCCGCCGTGGCGCTCGGTTTCGGTGTCGTGCACGGCATCACGCTGGGATTTGGCATCACGCTCATCGGTGAATCGGTCGACTACTCGATCTACTTTTTCATTCAGTCCGGGCGCGGCGACATCGCGGCCTGGCAAAAGAGCTGGTGGCCCACGGTGAGGCTCGGCATGCTCACCTCGGTGTGCGGGTTCGCCTCGCTGCTGCCGTCGGGTTTCCCCGGCCTGCAGCAACTGGGGCTGTACTCGATTTTCGGCCTGGTGACGGCGGGTCTGGTGACCCGATTCGTGCTGCCGGCATTGCGCCCGCAATCGCTGCTGGTTAGGGACGTGTCGAAGCTCGGCGGCATCCTGGTGCGCATCACGCCGCGGACGGCTCAACTGCGCGGCCGCTGGCTTCTCGCCGCAGCTCTGGCGCTCATCGCGATCGCGGTGCTGGCACTGCATCCCCGGCTTTGGAACCGCGATCTATCCGCGCTGAGTCCGGTGCCTCTCGCTGAAGAGAATTTCGACGCCAAGCTGCGCGACGATTTGGGCGCGGCGGATGTGCGCGATCTGGTGGTCGTTTCGGGCGCGGACCTCGAGTCGGTACTCGAAGGCAGCGAGCGCGCCGCTGCGGTTCTCAACGATGAGGTGGGTGCCAAGGTCATCGCTGGTTTCGACACTCCGGCAACCTACCTGCCGAGCGCGCAGATGCAAGAACGACGCCGCGACAGCCTGCCGGCCCCGGCTGAGTTGCGCGAGAACCTGCGGCAGGCACTCAATGGGATTCCGATACACGCGGATAGGCTGCAACCGTTTCTGGAGGATGTGGAAACCGCCCGGCACCGTCCGCTGATCAGCATGCATGATCTGGAGGGCACGGCGCTCAACACGGCGTTCCAATCCATGATTCTGCATCAACGTCTGCGCTGGAACGCGCTGTTGCCGTTGCACGCAATCTCGACCGGCGCGGAAATCAACCTGACGGCGATCGCCAAGGCGCTGAAGAGCGCCGGGATCGCGGATGCTCGGGTGCTCGACCTCAAGAAGGAGTCCGACTCGCTGTACAGCGACTACCTGAGCGAAGCAGTGCACCTGTCGCTAGCCGGATTCGCGGCATTGGCCCTGCTGCTGCTCGCAACCCTGCGTTCCGTCGGGCGCGTGCTGCGGGTGCTTTCTCCCCTGGTCCTTGCGGTACTCTGTATCGCAGCGCTGCTCGCGCTGTGCGGCGTACAATTCACCATATTGCACCTGGTAGGTATGCTCTTAATCGTAGCGGTTGGATCCAACTACGCCTTGTTCTTCGATCGCTACGCGCAAAGCGCCGAGCGCAGCGCTCCGCTCACCCTTGCCTCGCTCTTGATCGCCAATGCCAGCACCGTCATCGGCTTTGGGCTGCTGTCCTTCTCACAGGTACCGGTGCTCGTGACGCTCGGTACCACGGTGGCGCCGGGAACGGTACTCGCATTGCTGTTCTCCGCTTCTATGGCGTCACGCGATGCATAGCCTCACCTTGCCGAGCGGCGCGCCGCATGCTGCGCGTGTCAAGCACATGGTTTGGCTGCCGGGCGCGTTTCAGAAGGCGGCGGACTTCGTCTCGGCGGGATTCAATCGCGCCGTCGCGCAGCGCCACCTGCCTCTGGAATTGACGTTCGTCGACCTGGAAATGGCGCACCTACAGGACCGCGAACCGCTGCGTGAACTACACAGAGAGATTATCCTACCCCTGCTGCAGCAGGGCGCTGACGTGTGGCTGGGCGGGATCTCGCTCGGCGCGCTGTTCGCCCTGGATTATGCTGAGAGCCACGGCGAGGTCCTGACCGGCATGTGCCTGCTGGCGCCATACCTTGGCAATCGCGCACTCATCGCCGAGATCAAGGAAGCACCCGGACTCGCTGCCTGGACTCCCGGTGAGCTTGCAGAAAACGACGAAGAACGCCGAATATGGCGCTACATCAAGGGGCGCGGTGCCGGTGACCCGCCTCTGTACGTGGGCATTGCCCGCGCCGACCGATTTGCGTCATCGCAACGGTTGCTCGCGGAATGCCTGCCGCCGGACGCCATCATGGAGACCGATGGCGATCATGATTGGCGCAGCTATAGTGCGCTGTGGGAGATTTTTTTGAATTCGAACCGCATATGAGCACCAGCGGCGTGAGCCGTCAGGTGAGCCGACATTGGACACCTTCGCCGTTGTTGTACGCATCGGCGACACTTCACCTGGGTGCCGCGGTGGCAACCTTGCTGCGGCCTTCGGCGTGGGTATGGTCGCTATCCGCTATCGCGATCAACCATGTGCTGCTTGCAGGAGCCGGGCTCTCACCCCGCAGCCAGTTGCTCGGGCCGAATTGGACCTCGCTGCCCGAAGGCAACGAAGGCGCCGTGGCAGTGACCATCGACGACGGTCCGAATCCCGATATCACCCCCAAGGTGCTCGACCTTCTGGATGCTCATGGCGCCACGGCCACCTTCTTCTGCGTGGGCGAGCGCGTCCTGAGGTACGCGGATCTCGCCCAGGAGATCGTTCGTCGCGGCCATGCGATCGAGAACCACAGCCAGCACCACCGGCATAATTTTTCACTTCTCGGGCCGCGGGGCATGGCTTCGGAAGTATCGCAGGCGCAGGACAGCATCAGCCGGGTCTGCGGCGTCACCCCGCGCTTCTTCCGCGCGCCGGCCGGACTGCGCAATCCGTTCCTCGATCCGGTGCTCGCGCATCTCGATCTACGACTCGCCAGTTGGACGCGGCGCGGCTTCGACACGGTGAACGGAAATGCGGACTCGGTGTACGACAAGCTGAGCGACTCGCTGGCGGCCTGCGATATTCTGCTCCTGCACGACGGTCATTGCGCGCGCACGCGCGGCGGCAATCCGGTCGTTTTGGAGGTTTTGCCTCGGCTGCTCGAAACAATTCGCACCGAAGGACTGAGGCCCGTCACTTTGCGCGGTGCCAAAGCTGCATGAATCCGCTGGCGCTGCGCTCGTTCACTTCGAGCAGCTGCATCGGCACCGGTAATGCCGCAGCCCTGCAAAGCATTCAAGCACAACGCAGTGGCTTGAAGCATTGCGACTTCGAGACTGCGAGCATCGACACCTTCGTCGGCGAAGTGCCGGGGGTTGACGCTCAGGCGTTGCCGCCGGCGCTCAAGGTCTTCGATTGCCGCAACAATCGACTGGCGGAACTTACACTGCGGCAGGACGGATTCCTCGAGGCGGTGGCGGCGGTCGCGGCGCGGCTCGGCAGGGAGCGGATCGGCGTGTATCTCGGCACCAGCACCTCGGGCATCTTCGAGACCGAGCTTGCCTACCGGAGACGCGATGCGCACAGCGGCCTGCTCCCGGACAGCTACCATTACGGCCCCACCCACAACACGTTTTCGGTGGCCGACTACGTGCGGCAGCGCCTGAAGGTCGAGGGCCCGGCGCTTGCGCTGTCGTCGGCATGTGCCTCGAGCGCCAAGGCGTTCGCTTCCGCGCAGCGCGCTATAACTGCCGGCTTGATCGATGCGGCCGTGGTTGGCGGAGTCGATTCGCTTTGCCTGACGACGCTCTACGGATTTCATTCCCTGCAGCTGTCCTCGCCGCAGCCGTGCCGCCCTTTCGACGTGGCGCGCGACGGCATATCGATCGGCGAGGCCGCGGCCTTCATTCTGCTGGAGCGTACGGCCGTTTCGGAAAGCGCCGTGACCCTCTATGGCGTCGGCGAATCGAGCGATGCCTATCACATGTCAGCCCCGCACCCGGAGGGCGCCGGTGCGCGGCTCGCCATGCAGGCGGCGCTCGAAAGCGCCGGATTGGACGCCGACGACGTGGATTACATCAATTTGCATGGTACCGGCACACCGAGCAACGACCGGTCCGAAAGCCAAGCAGTGACCACCTTGTTCGGTCCGACCGTGCCATGCAGCTCGACCAAAGGCGCCACTGGGCACACGCTGGGGGCGGCGGGCGCGCTCGAAGCGGTCATCAGTGCGCTCTGCATCAAGGAGGGGATCATGCCCGGCGGCGTGGGCACGCAGCACCTCGATCCCAACCTCACCGCACACTACATCCGGGAAAACAAACGTGCCTCGGTACGACGGATCCTCAGTAACTCTTTCGGATTCGGTGGTACTAACTGCAGCTTGATCCTCGGCTCGCCGCAATGAATTTGTCGGCCTACGTGTCCGGCATCGGCGTGCTCGGGCCGGGGTTCAACAACTGGCCGCACGCCAAGGCGATCCTCACGGGCCGCGAGAACTGGGTGCGGGCGCCGACCGAGCTGCCTCCCCCCGCTCTGCTGCCCCCCGCGGAACGGCGGCGTACCGGACGGGTCGTGAAACTCGCGCTCGCCGTCGCGCTCGAGGCAACACGCCAAGCCAGGATCGAACCGGGCTCACTCGCCAGCGTATTCTCGGCCTCGGGAAGCGACGGCTACGTCTGCCATGAATTGTGCCAGGTGCTCGCTACCGCGGCACGCGAGGTCTCTCCGACGCGATTTGCCAATTCGGTGCACAATGCGGCCTCGGGCTACTGGAGCATCGCCACCGGCGCCATGGCGGAGTCAAACGTGGTTTGTGCGTTCGACGCGAGCTTCAGCGCAGGCCTCATCGAAGCGATGACGCAGGTGCAGGTGGATGGCAAGGACATATTGCTGGTGGCTTACGACACGGAGTATCCGGAGCCGCTGCACTCCAAACGCACGATACCCGATGCTTTCGGCATCGCGATGGTCTTGACGTGCAGACCCAGCGAGAGTTGTGAGGCGAAACTCACACTGCAGCTCTCGTCCCGTATTGCAGACACGCTTGCCAATGCGGATCTCGAGGCCTTGCGAACGGTTATCCCGGCCGCGCGCGGGCTCCCGCTGCTGCGCAACCTCGCCGTCGGCGACTCCAGCTGGGTGGCGCTCGAATACTTGCCGCCGCGAAGCGCCGAGGTACGCGTCGAACCATGCGGATGACACGCGAGTGGATCGAAACGCATATCCCCCATCAGGGCCGCATGTGCCTGCTGGATGAAGTTCTCGACTGGGACGGCACCTTCGTGCGCTGTCGCAGCGCCACGCACCGCGAATCGCAGCATCCTCTCAGGGCGCACGGACGGCTCGGCATCGCCTGCGGCATCGAATACGCGGCGCAGACCATGGCGGTCCACGGCGCGCTTCTTCAAATCAAAGCCGACCGGGGTTTTCTCATCAGCCTGCGCGACGTGGTTTTCGGAGCCGAACGGCTGGATGACTTGGACGCGGATCTGGTCTGCGAGGCGACCCACTTGGGAGGCGACGCGTCCATGACGCTGTACAAGTTCTCGCTGAGCGCTGCGGATCGACAGCTACTGGGCGGCCGGGCTGCCGTCGTGCTCGACGGCGCCAAGGGGCCGGTCCGATGAGCGAGTTGTTGCGGGCCCTGGTCACAGGCGGCAGCGGCGGCATCGGCGCTGCCATTTGCCGCCGGCTGGCCGCCGCGGGGCATCACGTGTATGTACACCACAACCGCGGTGTTGCACCGGCTGCGGCGCTGGCCGAAGAGATCAAATCCATCGGCGGTTCGGCGCAGACCGTACAGTTCGATGTCACCGACGCGGCGGCGACGGGCGCGGCAATTTCGCGGATTCTCGAGCAGGGCCCGATTCAAGTCTTGGTCAACAATGCAGGCATACATGAAGACGCGGTGTTTCCGGGCATGAATCGGGATCAGTGGCAGCGCGTCATAGACGTGTCGGTGAACGGCTTCTACAACGTCACGCAGCCCCTGCTCCTGCCGATGATCCGCACCCGCTTCGGCCGCATCATCAACATCTCGTCGGTTTCCGCGCTGCTCGGCAATCGCGGCCAGGTGAACTACGCGGCCGCGAAGGGCGCCTTGAATGCGGCCACCAAGGCATTGAGCCTCGAGGTGGCCAGCCGCGGCGTCACGGTGAATGCAGTCGCGCCCGGCATCATCGCCACGGAAATGGGCAACGCGGCGTTCGACGCCGCCGCCATCAGCGAGCTGGTGCCGATGAAGCGCGCGGGTAAGGCCGAAGAAGTTGCCAGCCTGGTGGCATACCTCGCCTCGCCCGAATCAGGCTATATCACCGGACAGGTGATCGCCATAAGCGGCGGCATGATCTAGCACCGATCACGCGTATGCATCGACGCTCGAGCGCGACACGCGCGAGGCCGGTGCGCTGGCAATGGCGGCCGCGGGCGCGCTCTTGGCTGTGTCGCTCTTGCCGCCCCATTCGTAGGCTTGCGCGCTCGAGGGTCGCTCTTGGAAGGAGCGATGCGAGATGTCGACACTGACCTGCCCAAAACCCTGCGAGGTCAGCATGTCACGCAGCTTCGGCGTGCTGTCCGCCAGCGCCTCGCGTGTGACCGCGCTATGACTGGTGAATTGAACAGAGGCATGGTCGCCCTGCAGGGCGATGCGCACTTCGATCGGACCCAAGGCCGGCGGCGAGACCTGCAGTTTCGCGCTGGTGATGTTGCTGTCCACCATCATGGACACTTGGTTGGCGACACCCTGGCCGAACTCCGACGAATCGACGCTGGCGCCCAATTTGAAGGTGGGAACGGCGCTCGGCGTGTCGAGCGCGTTGCCTGCGCCCGGTTGCGACATCGCTTGCAGCGCGCCGCCCGCATCGGTAGCGCCGGCGCCCGGCGCATCTGCCTTCGTCACGGAGTGTTTGTCGAGCAGCTCGCTCACCATAGCCTGGAAACCTTGAGCGCTCGCCGCGGCGTTCGCGCCGCCTGCCTCCGGCGTCGCCGCATGCACGCCTTGCAGGGCGGCGCCCGCCGGGCTCTGATTGTCGGGCGCCGCATCCGGCGCGGCGAGATTCGCGAAAAGCGCCGCGGGCTGCGTGGGATCGGCTCCGCCTCCCGACGTTGAGCTGGTGCCGGCAACGGAACTGTCGGTGGCATTCGAAGCGCTCCCCACGGTTTGCACCGTCTGCTGTTCGAGTCCATCGCCCTCATCGGACTGCGCAACGGCGCCGCTGGAATCGACGGCCGCGGCGGTGCGGGTTTTGGCGGCGCCGCCCTGCGAGGCGCCCTTCGTGCTGCCCTGCGCGTGCACGGCACCCTTGGCGGCATGAGGAGCGGCTGCGACAACGCTCGTTTGGCTGCTCTGTGCCACGGCATCGGTCTTGATTGCACTCGCGAGCTGGACGGGCACCGCACTCGGCGCAGCGCTCGCATCGTTCTTCGCGATCGGCTGCGCCGAGGAGGCCTCAGCGGCGGCGGGCAGGGGAATGGCGCCCGGTTCATCGTCCGATGGCACCGATTGAAGCGCGGCGCTGAGTTCCTCGTCGGTTTGCGCGGGCGTTGCCTTGGGGTCCGATGTCGAAGCCTTGGTTGCCGCGCGATCTGGCGCGAGAGTCGCATCGACCGGCGGCTGCGCAGTTGCACCCGAAGTGACGATGGTCGGTTCAGCGGCCGGCGCCTGGGATTTCACATCCGAATTGCCCTGGATGACGACGGGAACAACAGGCACGGTGGAGGGGGGTGGGCTATTGCCCGCAACCGCAACCGCAACCGCAGCGGGAGCCGCGACGGATTTCGCCGGCTGCTTGCTTTTGGCCGATACCGGAGGGACAGGAGAATCGGGAGTTGCCGCTGATTTGCCGGTCGGGGCGGGGGAAACCTGCGTCTTCGGTGCGGGAGCGGCAGGAGCCGGCGCTGCTTTGCCGGTGTGCGGCAAGGTTTCGCCGCTGCTCGCAGGTGTCCCGGTATCCTTGCCGGAGGGCATTTTGCGCGCCGGCTTGGCGGTGACGCCCTGCAGGGTACCCGCAAAGTCCGTTTGGGCGCCCGGCGCGGCGTTATCCGTGGAATCGGCGGCAAATTGATCGCTGTTGACGCGGCTCGGGGGCAAAACAACTGGGCTGATGGCACTCATGCCACAGGAAGTAGCAAGCGACGTGCCAGTGGCCCCTCACCGTCAGTGTGACGCGTATCCCGGTCCGCGCAGAACCCGGCCCGGCAGAGCGCCTGTCATCTTGCCGTCGGCTATCACCGGCACCCCGTTCACCAGGACATAGCGCATGCCGACCGACAGCCGATTGGGCTGGTCGAACGTGGCCAGATCGCGGACCGACTTCTCGTCGAATATGACGATGTCGGCCCACATGCCGCGCTTGAGCACTCCGCGGTCGGTCAGGTGTTCGCGCTGCGCGGGCAATGCGGAAAACTTGCGGATTGCCTCGCTCAGGCTCAACAGGTGCTGCTCGCGAACGTACTTGCTCAAGATCCTGGGGAATGTGCCGTACGCACGCGGATGCGGGTGCTCCTGCGCCAGTACGCCTTCGGTGGCGGCGCCCGAGGCGTCGTTGTCCGCCGAGACCCAGGGCTGTTTGAGGATCTGCTGCACGTCCCCCTCGTCCATGCCGAAGACCGCAACGCCGGTCGCGCCCTGATCCTTGATCAAAAAATCGCAGATTGCATCGATCGCATCCTCGTGCCATTCGGCGGCAATCTCGCTGATCCTCTTGCCCTGATAGCGCAACAGATCCTTATTGATCACCGAAGTGATCAGAATGTCTTCCGGCCCGCGAATCTCCAGCCACTCGTTGTCCCAGGAATTGCTCGGCGTCATCATGTCCTTGCGGATGCGCGCGCGAGCCGATGGGTCCTTGAGCCGGGCGAGCAGCGCATCGTTGCCGCCATCGTGCGCCCACGGCGGTATGAAGGCCGAGAAGGAATTTTCCCAGGCGGTGTAGGCGTAGGTGTCCGCCTCGACGTCGAGTCCGGCGGCGCGCGCCGTGTCGATCGCCTTGATGATGTCGGGTGCGTGGCCCCAGTGGGATCTTCCGGAAACCTTGAGGTGGAAGATCTCGATCGGAACGTGCGCCTCGCGACCGATTCGAAAGGTCTCATCGAGGGATGCCAGCTCCGCATCGCCCTCGCTGCGCATGTGCGTTGCGTAGATTCCGCCCGAAGCGGCAGCCGCCTGCGCGAGCGCGATCAATTCCTCCGTATGCGCGTAGGGGGCGGGTGTGTACTCCAGCGACGTCGACACGCCGAGCGCGCCCTGGCGCATGGCCTGCGACACCAACTCCTGCATGCGCTTGAGTTCATCGGGCGTGGGAGTACGATCCTGATAACCCACCACCATCTCGCGCACAGTGGTGGCGCCCACGTAAT
This sequence comes from Steroidobacteraceae bacterium, assembly GCA_036494165.1. GTDB lineage: Bacteria > Pseudomonadota > Gammaproteobacteria > Steroidobacterales > Steroidobacteraceae > Bog-1198. The sequence continues at coordinate 83,425 of DASXOQ010000117.1, read as the reverse complement.
CGCCGACGTTGATGCCGATGCGCTGCTTTTCGAGGCGCGAGAAATAGCCGGCGAAATCCTGCCAGTCGGGCTTGATGCCGAGATGCCCGAATGCCGCTGCATTTTCCTTTAGAATGGCCGCATCGAGTGGGGCTGCGGATTCGCCTTCACCGGTAATTTCGGTGGTGATGCCCTGATAGATCTTCGAGGGCAGCCTTGGGTCTACAAGGATGGTGAACTCCGACTGTCCCAGCATATCGATGAAGCCGGGTGCGACGATCATGTCATGCGCATCGACAGTCTGCTTGCGCCGCATGGCATCCAGCTTGCCGATGGCAGCGATGCGCCCGTCGCTTATCGCAATGTCACCGGCATACCAAGGGGATCCCGTGCCGTCGACGATGCGTCCGTGGGTGATGACCAGATCCGCATCCGCCGCGAACAGATGGCCGGCCATCAGGGCAAGGGCGGCAACCAGCGCCAGGCGCATCATTTCAAGTACCTGTCGAACCACTCCAGCGTGCGTCGCGTTTCATCCTCCAGATGCTTCGGATCACGCAGGCCGTGGCCCTCACCCGGGTAGATCATCACTTCAGTCGGCACATGCATGGCTTTCATGGCGTGCCAGAACTCCTGTGTCTGTGCGGCAGGACACTCGATGTCGCGCTCGCCGACATAGGCGAAGGTCGGCGTCTTCACGTTGTGCATGTAGTGGATGGCCGAGGAGCGCGCATACACGTCCGGATCGTCGTAGGCCGAAGCGCCGAAGTACGGAATCATCCACGCATCGATGCCGTTCTCGCCGTAGTAGGACAACCAGTCGCTGATGCCGGCTCCCGCCACCGCGGCTTTGAAGCGGTTGGTCTGCGTCACGGCCCACATAGTCATGAATCCGCCGTAGCTGCCGCCGGTGAGCCCCAGACGATCAAGGTCGATCGGCGCCGCCTTGGCTGCTGCCTCGATGCCGGCCAAGATGTCACGCAGGTCCCCGTATCCGAAATCGCGCACGTTGGCGCGCGTGAAGCGCTCGCCCTGGCCATAGCTGCCGCGCGGATTCGGATAGAACAGCGCATAGCCATGCTCGAGAAGCGAACGCTGCGTCCCCGGCCCGATGAAGGACGGCGTGGCGGCGGCCGCCGGGCCGCCGTGCACCTGGGTGACCATTGGAATCTTCGCGCCATGCTTCTGCGGCAGCAGCAGCCAGCCCTGAACGTCGAAGCCGTCGTTTTTCCACCAGACGCTCTGCACCTGGGCGGCGAGCGTGAGACCCGCGTTGCCGTGCGTGAGGTCATGGGTGTGTCCCAGCGCGCCCACCGCGATCTCCGGGGCTGTGGTGAAGCTCTCGTGCACCATCGCGCGCATCTGCGACGGGCAGGCCGTGGACAGAGGATCGGCGCGCCGTCCGAAGGATTCTTCGGCGCTCCACAATATCTTGGGTGGTTGGCGGTGCTCGCGCGAATCCAATTCGACGATCTGTGTCTTGTTGCCGGCGAGCAGCTCAGCCTCCAGCCGACCATCGCATTGCCAGCCGAGGGCACGCGCGGACGCGTGCATCTGCGCAGTGAGGTTGACCGGCGTGCCGCCAGCCAAGTTGAGCAGGAAAACGTCTCCCCCAACCGATCCGAAGTCGCTCATGATGCCCGCGATGAAAGCGACGCTGCCGCCGTCGCGCGACACCTTGGGGGCGGCAAGCTGCTCCTGGTTGCCGGCTGGAGAATAAATGACCCGGGCCTCGCCGGCGGAAAAGGCATACAGCTTGGCGGTCCAGTAATTGTTGTCGCCGTCGCCGTGCGCCGCCGTGCCGACGAAACTGCCGGGGCCGCTGGCGTCGTATTCGTAGACGTACAGGTCCGAAGGTGAGATGAAACGCAGCGCCCCCTGCTCGAGGACGGCGATCCGTTGCTCCGGCGAGGCCGCATCGAGATCCCCGGCGATGGGCGTTCCCGCCTCGGTCGCACCCACCTCCTTGCGCGCATCCTGCGTGGCGAGCATCGAGAGGCGTCCATCCTTCAGGTAACGCAGCGATTGAATGGTGCCGTTGAATTCGAGCACCTTGGTCAGCTGAGAGCCGTCCGCATCGACCTGGTAGATGCTGCGCGCGTGGCTGCCGGGGCTGCGCAGCGTGAAGCTAACGTGCTTGCTGTCCTGGCTCCACGCCGGCGAATCCGGCCAGCACTCGGGCACGCGGCCGCAAGGCAACTGAACCTTGATCTCCTGCCCGTCGCGCACCCCCCGGATCACAAGATCGCGTAGTGCCGGGTAGTAACCCCCGAGCGGCGAATCGCCTTCGATGTCGACGACCCACTTGGCGTCCGGCGATGCGCTGACGCTCCAGTACTGATGGGTCAAGCGCTCGTTCAAGACCGATTGCGCACCTGCGACAGAAACCGCGCCGCAAAGCGCCAAGCCGACGATCCAACGCATCGTTGAAGTTCCCCCGTTTGAATTGTGATCGGCGCTTCTAGTCGCCGCGGCTGAAGTTCAAGACCAGCGTCGCACAGCCAAGAAGGCCCAAACCTTCGATGCGAGCCAGCCAGCGGTTCATGCCGCCACTGACGCCGAATCGCGCCGAGGCGCGCAGCGCCCGGTGCGACAGCCACCCATAAGCCATGAGGATGAAAAATTCTGGAATCATCGAGGTCGCCGCCAGAATCAGCATCTGCGGCACCACCGGCAACTTCAGATCGATGAACTGCGGCAGCAAGGCGAGAAAGAACAAAAGTGCCTTTGGATTGGCGAGCTGCAGGGTGATCGCGCCGAGATAGACGCGTCGCAGGTCCTTACCCTCGGCGGCGGCCGGTGCGTTGTTGAGCGCGACTGAACCTGTGTGATTGGCCGCGATGAGCGAGCGGACACCGAGATACACCAGGTAGGCGGCACCAGCCCATTTCACCACCTTGAAGAATGTGGCACTCGCCGCGATCAGGGCGCCCAAGCTGGTGGCGGACAGAGCGAAATAGATGGCATTGGCGCTCAATATGCCCAGCGCCGCCGGCAATGCACGCCTGGCGCCGCCGCGCGCACCTTGCGACACGGTATAGAACACCGCCGGTCCCGGCGACAAGGACAGCGAGGTCTCGGTGAGCAGAAACCAGAGCCAGGTATTCAATGTCATGCGCGTAGCTTAGAACAAGCGGCCGCCGTTCGGCACGGTCTGATCGGGGCGGATCAGCACAACCGCGCCGTTTTGGTCCGGAAATCCCAAGGTGAGCACTTCGGACATGAACTTGCCGATCTGCCGGGGCGGGAAATTCACCACGGCGGCCACCTGCCGGCCGACCAGATCTTCGACGCGATAGTGTTGGGTGACCTGGGCGCTCGATTTTTTGATGCCGATCTCGCCGCCGAAGTCGATGCGCAGTTTCCAGGCGGGCTTTCTCGCCTCGGGAAAGGGTTCAACCGCGATGATGGTGCCGACGCGGATGTCGACCGCTTCGAATTGCGTAAAGTCGATGAACTCGGTCGGCATATACGAGATCATCGCCCAAGCGCCGTTCCTCGTACATACTTGAATGCATGCGCTTTCCCACTGCAATGCTGTTGACGCTGGTGGCCGCCGCGGTCTGCGCCGCGCCACCGCGCGACATCCGCGAACTCACACCGACCACGGTGCTAAATCTCGGCAAGACTGCCGACTGGGTCGCCGTCGGGGAGGATGCCGTTTGGGTGGGCAGCACCGGGCCGTTTGCGGTGCACCGGATCGACCCGAAAACCAATCAAGAAGTGGCGCGGGTCGAACTGCCCGCCGAACCCTGCGCCGGGTTGGCGCTCGGTTTCGGTAGTTTGTGGGTGCCGCTGTGTAGCTCGCCGGGTTCGCTGGCGCGCGTCGAGCTCAAGACCAATCAGCTGAGGCAAGTCTTCCCGGTCGGAGGACCGGGTGCCGAGGGCGGAGTCACGACCGGCGCCGGCTCGGTCTGGCTCATCACCGATTCCCACGGGGACGTTGCGCGGATAGACCCCGCGAGCGGCGTCGTGCAGGGACGCTTCGCCGTCGGACCGGGTTCATTCAATCCCTACTTCGATGGACGCACGGTGTGGATTTCACACGCCGAGGGCTCAAGCCTCGCCGGCATCAATCCTGATACCGGCGAGATCCGCATCTTCCGCACCGGGCCCCATCCCAGATTTCTCGCGGCCGGGGGCGGCGCGGTATTCACGCTCAATCAGGGCGATGGCAGCGTGACGCGCCTCGATGTCGATTCGGGAGCCGCGAAGCACATTGCGCTCAACACCCCGGGCCATGGCGGCGACATCGCCTACCGCGACGGGCTGCTCTGGACCACCATGGCAAAGACACCACTGTCCTTGCTCGATGGCGATGGCGGCAAGCTGCTCTGCCAATGGCGAGGAGCTGGTGGGGATTCCCTCAACATTGGCTTCGATGCCATCTGGCTCACCGACTATCACGCCGGCACCGTGGCGCGCCTGCCGATAAAAGAAGCGCTCCATCGCTGTGATTCGACGCGCTTTCCCTAGCGCCCGCGTGCGGCGACTTGGCTGCATTGACCATCCGCGCCGCAGAAAAATCGGCGCAGGGCCCGATCGGGAAACCCAGGGCGGAACTAGCTACGCGGCGCCGGCTCCCGGCCGAACAGTCCCTCGATCATGGCGCCGATGCCGAGCAGTCGGCGATCGCTGCGCGCTGGGCCGTCGAATTCGAGTGCCACGGGCAACCCATCCGCGGTGAGGCCCACGGGCATCACCAGTCCCGGCAGACCCGCGGTGCTTCCCGGCGCGATGTTTCTCGACATGGCCACATCAAACGGGATCGTGCGCCCGGCCACCGGCAGCGTCGATTCTTCACCGATGTGCGGAGCCACGGTCATGGTGGTCGGGAACACGAGAGCGGTTGCACCGGTGCGTTCGAAGGTGGTGCGAAGCAGGGTGCGCAGACGCGGCAGATACACATCAAGGATCTTCTGGTAGAAGGCATCGCTCACCGCATCGCTGCCGCCCGGAAGCACGTAGCGCGCAAAAGTCTCCCGAATGTCATCACTCGACTGAGAGACCAGCGCGTCGAAGCTCACGCCCGCGTTGTATCGCTCAAGATAGCGGCTTAAGGCTGGTTTGGTATCGTGATACTGGACCTGATCGGTTATGCGGCTGATAAGCTCGCCGAGCCCGGGAAGCTCGGTCTCCACGAGGGTCACGCCCGCCGCCTGCAGGCGATTCAAGGCCTCATCCGCATGCTTGGCCACCCGGGGATCGAGTCCATCGAAGTAGTAGCTGCGGCAGACTGCGAGGCGCAGCTCCTTGGGGCTCTGCGCCTTGGGCGGCTCGGCCGGCTTCGCCACCACGGAATCGAACAGCACCACATCTTCGATGGTGCGGGCCACCGGCCCAACCTGATCGAAGAGCGGCGAAATGGGAGCGAGCCCCTCGCTCGAATACCGACCGGTCGTCGGACGGAATCCAACCAAGCCGCACAATGCCGCCGGAACCCGTATGGACCCCTCGGTATCGGCGGCAATGCCCAAGGGGGCCATTCGTGCCGCAACGGCGGCGGCGGTGCCGCCGCTGCTGCCGCCGGGAATGCGGCTCGGATCGTACGGATTGTGAACCGCGCCGAAGGCATGGTTGTTGCTGGTCCAGCCATAAGACAGCTCGTGCAGATTGGTCTTGCCCAGCACGATCGCGCCGGCACCGCGCAGCGTGGCGACAATGGGCGCATCGTCAGCAGGGTGAAAATTACGCAGCGCCGGGGTACCGGCGGTGGTCACATAGTCCTTGGTGTTGACGCAATCCTTGACCGGAATGGGCAGGCCGTGCAGCGGGCCGAGATGCGCGCCGGAGGCGCGCATCTGATCGGCGGCACGTGCGTCTCGCATCACCTGATCGGGGTTGAGCGTGATGAAGGCATTCAGAGATTTCTGCGCATTGCACCGCTCAAGCAGCGCCTTGGCGTAATCCTCGGCCTTGAGTTCGCCGCGCCGCATCCGGGAAACCGCCTCGGTCGCCGACAGATCCTCAAGCCCGCCGCTCGCAGCGTCCGCCCGGCCTGACGAGCCGATGGCCTCGATGCCCGCCATGGCCGCCGATGCCGCCACGAGAAACTCGCGCCGCGATACTCGGGTTCCCGCTGTTCTTTTGTCCACGGAGGCTCTCCTTGGTGCTCCACTGATGCACGTTCGGCAAAATAGGCTTGCATCGCAGCTTGAGTCGCGACAGATTAGCTGCGCTACTCTAACGCAACGCGTTCCCGAGGAGATCGCCGTGTACGTCCCCATGGTCACCGCGCTGATGTTGGTACTGCCGATCGTTTCGAGCATCCTCGAGACTTATCTCAGCAATCATGGGGTTTATTCCCTTGGAATTTTTTTCAAATGGTTCGTGTTCTTCCCGGTCGGCCTGCGGCTGCTGCTGGCTGGAGCGCGGCAGATTTTTCAACCCCGATACACTGCGGAGCAGATTCTCGGCATCAAGAGCGGCGATGCGCTGATCGTAGTGCGGGAGCTCGGGATCGCCAATCTTGCCATCGGCACGGTGGGAACCTACAGCATTTTCAATCCCGACTGGGTGATGCCGGCGGGTCTGGCCGGCGCGATTTTCTACGGGCTCGCCGGCATCAATCACCTGCTGCACAAGCCGCGCACTCGCAACCAGAGCGCGGCCATGGTGTCGGATCTGTTTGTGGCCATCGTGCTGGCCATTTTGCTCCTGCCGAGCTGAACCTCAGGCGTCAGCGACGAAACTACCCTTCTGGTTGAGTTCCGCAAATAGTCCGTTCAGGCGCATGAGTTCCTGGTAGTTGCCCTGCTCAACGAGGCGGCCACCTTTGAGCACCAGGATCTGATCCGCGTCGCGCACGGTGGACAGCCGATGCGCGATGACGAAGGTTGTGCGTCCCTTGGTCAGCGCGGAGAGCGCACGCTGAATCTTCGCCTCCGTTGCATTGTCGAGCGCACTCGTGGCCTCGTCGAGGATGAGCATCGGCGCATCCTTCAACATGGCGCGGGCAATGGCGAGCCGTTGCCGCTCTCCCCCGGACAATGAGCGTCCTCGCTCCGCAACCAGCGTACTGTAGCCGTCCGGCTTTACGACGATGAAGTCGTGGGCTTCGGCGGCCCGGGCCGTCATTTCGACCTGCTCCTGGCTTGCCTCGGGATTGCCGAGCCTGATGTTGTCTGCGATCGATCGATACAGCAGCCCGGGATCCTGGAACACCACGGCAATATTGCTGCGCAGGGAGTGCAGGCTCACTGAACGTATGTCGATGCCGTCCACGGTGATTCGCCCCTCGCTCGGGTCGTACGCGCGATACAGAAGGCTCAAGGCCGTGGTCTTGCCGGCTCCCGTGGGACCGACGAGCGCGACGGTAGAGCCCGCGGGCGCCGTGAAGCTCAGCGCATGCAGCGCCGGATGCGCATTGCTGTAGGCGAAGGACACCTGCTCGAAACGCACCTCGCCCTTCACCGGCGGCAATGCGGGGGTGTCGGGGGATTCCTTGAGCGCCGAGGGGGTATCGAGCACCGTGAAGAACTCGCGCAGCGAAGGGATTTGGAAAAACAGCTGCGAAATGAATCCGGCGAACTGCTCGAGCCGGCCGATCAGTGTCATCGAGAACCCGGAGAAGGTCACGATGTTGCCCACCGTGATTTCCCCTTTGCCGTTGAGTGAAGCCCCGAGCAGGAAAATGCCGACGATCGTCAGGGTGCTCGCCGCCCGGGTGGCGACGGACAACCATGCCCAACCGCGCAGCACCGGGTACTGTGCAGCGAGCACCCGTTGCGAAAGCGCGCGGATATCCGCCACTTCGGCGGCATGGCGCGTGAAACTCTGAACCACCTGTGCATTGGCGAGGACATCGCCGGTGCGCTCGGCAATCTCCTGGTGCAGATGCTCGATGTTGCGTTGAGCCTTGTCGGTGCGGCGCATGGCGAAGGCATTGAAGGCGCCGAAGCACAGCATCAATCCGCTCATCAGTAGCGCCATCTTCCAGTTGATGGATATGGCCACCGGCAACATCACCAAAATCGACAGGAGCGTGGTCAGATGCTCGCGCAGAAATCCCAGCCAGATGCCGGACAGAGCGCTGCTGCCCGTATGCATGGTTCGAAGCAATCGGCCGGTGTGATGTTCGCCGTGAAACGCCAGCGGCAGGCCGATGGCATGCTCGAAAAATTCGGTGATGACGGCGAGGCGGCGCCGCTGTGCGAGCCGGTCGGCGTGCAAGGATACCCAGACTCCCGCGATGATGCCGAAGAGCCCGAAGCTCGCCCAATAGAGAATGTATCGCCACGCCTGTCCGTGCGCCTGAGCCACCAGCGAATCGATGACGCGGCCGAACAGCCACGGTTCGAGCAACAAAATTCCGGCCAGCGCCAGGTTGGCGATCACCAGAAGCGTTGCGAGCATCCTTTCGGCTGCCAGCAGCGCGATGACACGGAAGTAGACCTGCAGGACCGACATCGCCCGTTTGCGGAAAAGGTCAGGCGGCGCGTGCCGGCACGATGGTCACGGATTGCGACTCAGGCTCGTAGACGATGTTGGCGTCGCCCCGCTTCAGCTGCGCAAGTACGCGGGCAACCTTGTCTTCCAGCGAGCGCTCCTGCTCACCGTAGTCGGTTCCCTCGCGCAGCACGAACGACTCGACCACCGCCTGGAGCAGGTCCTCCGAAAGCGATGTGTGAGGAACGACGATGGGGTCGGATGACGGTTCGCCCTTCATCCCCAAAGCATAACCCAAGAGCGGCGCGGCCGCGTAAGGGGGCGCCACGGGCGGGGGCCTCCTACCAGAAAAGCAGCGCGCGAACCTCGATACTGCGCCGGGGCGGCGCATCCACGGCGCTACTGGGGTCGTCAAATGCGGTATGGGCGGTTAGCCGCGCCCGGCCGTCGGTGGCCGAATCGAAGATTTTGAGCAGGATGGCCTCATACGGGGCCTGCCGCGGATACCAGTACCAGCGGTGTTTCGGATTGTAGGCCACCGCATAGGTCTCGCCGGTCCAGTCCCGGTAGACCAGGTCGCTGGCGATGAGATCTTCCCGCGCCAGGGTGCGGGCATCGCAGACCGCCAGCGGGGTCTTGAGGACCGGACCTCCGATGGGCCGCCAGAAATTCACGATGGCATAGCGCCGCTGCAGGCGCCACTCGGCCTCCGTGGCGGCCAAGTGCCTCGCCACGCGGCGCGGCGCCGATTCGAGGGTTTGGTCATCGTGGACCCGACGCACCGCTTCCCGCAGCCGCGGATTCCCCGGCAACGCGCTGCTGTCGCGGAGCGTGTGATCGAAAATCTCCACCTTGTCTGCACCGGTGGACGCGCGCAGCGCCGCTATAACCTCGGGATAATCGATCGCCTCGACACGCTGCGGATCTTGGAAGTGCGCCCACTCCTTCAGGGTGCTGCGATGATGAATCAGATCGAAGCCGCTGGTGTCGAGTCCGAACCCCGCGACGTAGCGGGCATCGTGAATCGTGACGGTGCGCGCGTCGACCTCGCCGCTGTTGCGCGCAGTGCCTGGCGGCGGGTCATAGGTGTAGTTGACGGGCCGCACGCCGGTGTTGCGCGTGTAATTCAGTACCCCGCGAACGGAGCGCGGTTCGAATAGGCGCTCGGCAACGACTGCGTTCATTAGAAGGACTCCTTGTAAGGCCGCAGGTCGAGTTCGTGGGTCCACGCACTCCTCGACTGTTGGTGCAGCTGCCAATAGGTTTCGGCGATGGCATCGGGACTGAGCAGGCCGTCGGCGCCCGCGCTTGCCGCAAACTGCGGCGCGTTGCGCCTCACTTGCTCGCCGTCAATGCCGCCATCGATCACGACGTGGGCAACGTGAATGTTCCTCGGCCCGTATTCGCGGGCCGCGCTCTGAGCCAGCGAACGCAATCCGGCCTTGGCGCTGGCGAAGGCGGTAAAAGGGCCGCGGCCGCGGATCGAGGCGGTGGCGCCGGTGAAGAGCAAACTGCCGCCGCCTGACTGCAACAACAGCCTCACCGATTCGCGCGCGAACAAAAAGCCGGCGAAAGTGCCGCCTCGCCAGGTGGCCTCGAACGCTTCCGGGCTCAGCTCCAGGAGATTGCCGCGCACCGCGTTGCCGGCATTGAAGACGGCAACCTTAAGCGTGCCCAGCTTTGCCACTCGCGCGGCAATTTCGTCCACCTGCGACGGCACGCTGATGTCGCCCGCGAGCCCGTGGACCTCGCCGAGATCGGCGATTTCCTTGCGCAGTTCTGCAAGACGCCCGGCGTTTCGCGCCGTCAGCGCGACAGCAAAACCGCCCCTCGCGAAGCGCCGCGCGAGCGCGGCTCCCAACCCCGCCGATGCGCCGACGCCCGCAATCCAAACGACCTCGCTCATGGGTCCACGTTAGTCCCGGCGCTTGCGAGCGGCTACGACATTTTCACTTTAAGCTTATGCGGAACGAGCAGGGAAAATGGCCGGGGCAATCGCCGCAGCGCGCTTGAAATGCCGCGCTGCCACCAAGACATATTCCTGATTTGGAGGTTTAGGTCGCGCCCAGTGCGCGGCGGGTCGCTATGGCGACCCGGGCTGCCGCTTCATCGCTGTCGTGTTGTTCGCGTCGGTCGGTGGCCCGCTGCTCTTCCTTGCGGAAGCGGTCCACCACCTTGCTCAACGATTCGGCTTCGATGCGTTTTTCGCTCCAGCGCGCGCGTCGATGTTCGTATTCCGAACGCGCTGTTTCCAGATTCTTCTGCTGCTGTCGCATCGCTTCGCCCAGACGGTCGAGAAACGAGCGGTAATTCTGCAATTTGACGGCATCCATCGCGCCGTTGGCTTGCGTGGAATTGCGCACGTACTCGTCGCGGTAGTTTTGCAGCTGCTTCAGTTGCTGCTCGAGGTCGGCGACTTTCTTCGCGGACTCCACCATCGGCCGGCTCAGGTCCTTGGCGGACGACGAGGCGATTTCTTGGATGGGCTCGAATCTTTTCGATTTCATCATGGGCAGCTAACTATCTGCCCGTTGCACCTTGGGGTACAGAGAACTGCGTCACGAGTTGCTGGAGATCGGCATAACTTCTTTCAATTCCGACGGGTTCGTACATATCCTGACGCAGAAATTCGAGCATTTTCGGCCACTGATCCACCGCCAGATCGACACGCGGGTCGGCTCCGCGTCTATAAGCGCCTACAGAAATCAGGTCGCGATTCTGCATATATGTGGAGTACACCTGCTTGAAGCGGGTGGCGAGATCCAACTGCTCGCGCGTTGCGATGCCGTGCATGGCGCGACTGATCGAAGCCTCGATGTCGATTGCGGGGTATATGCCCTGCTCCCCCAGACGACGCGATAGCACGATGTGTCCGTCGAGAATGGCGCGCGCTGCATCCGCGATCGGATCATTCTGATCATCGCCTTCCGCGAGCACGGTATAGAAGGCCGTTATCGATCCCACGCCGCGATCGCTGTTGCCGGCGCGCTCCACCAATTGCGGCAGGCGTGCAAACACCGACGGCGGATAACCCTTGGTGGCGGGCGGCTCGCCGATCGCCAGGCCGATCTCGCGCTGCGCCTGGGCGAAACGCGTCAATGAATCGAGCAGCAGCAGCACTTTCATGCCGCGGTCGCGGAAATATTCGGCGATGGCCGTTGCCAGCCACGCGCCGTGCAGGCGCATGAGCGGCGGATTGTCGGCTGGAGTCGCCACCACCACCGCGCGGCGCATGCCATCGGGTCCGAGCGTGTTGCTGACGAAGTCCTGCACCTCGCGGCCGCGTTCGCCGATGAGGCCGACCACCGTGACATCGGCCTTGGTGTAGCGCGTCATCATGCCGAGCAGCACGGACTTGCCCACACCGGAACCTGCGAACAGTCCGATGCGTTGACCGCCACCAACGGAGAGCAAGGCGTTGATGGAGCGCACGCCCACGTCGAGCGGATCGCGTATCGCGCGGCGCATCAGGGGATTCAGGGGCTCGCCGGTCAAGGGCACGCGGTCGCTGCAGCGAAGTTCGCCCAACCCATCGAGCGGTCTTGCGGCTCCGTCGAGCACTCTGCCCAGCAGCTGGTTGCCGACGAGCACCGAGGACTCGCTGCGAATCGGCACTACGCGGGCGCCCGGCATGACGCCGCGGATGTCACCCGTGGGCATCAGATACAGCTTGTCGCCCGCAAAGCCGACCACTTCTGCTTCTATCTGCTTGCCTTCAGCGGTGTCGACCAGACAGCGCCCGCCGACTGCCGCTTCGCAACCGACAGCTTCGAGGGTCATCCCGATCATCCGATTGAGCGTACCCTCGACCACGAGTTCGGAGGCCTTCGAGACGCGCTTGCGCGCTTCGCTCAAGGCGTGCACCCATTGCTTGGGCCGCGGGCGCTGCGTTGCGAGACTCATGTGCCTCCACGGGTGTTGTCGCCGACGCGCTCGGTGCCCAACAGCTCGCTCAGGATGCTGGTGAGCCGGGTCTCCAGGCGCGCATCGATGCGCGAGCTCGCCGTGGTGACCTGGCAACCGCCGCGCGCCATCACCGGATCCTCCACCAGCGTCCAGGCGCTCTCATTCTCGGTGGGCGACAGGTTCTCGCGCACCACGGCGGCATCTTCGGGATGCAGGTGCACCCGAACGTCGCGTGCGGCCACCGGCAGCGCGGCGATCGCCTCGCGGATGATGCCGATGATCTGCGTCGGATCGGCCTTCAATTCGCGACGCACGATTTGGCGCGCGAGCGCCATGGCGAGGGTGAGAAGTTCGCGCTCGACCTGCTCGTCGAGCACTTCGAAAGGGCGCGACAGGTCGTAGAACATGCCGGCCAGGCGATCCACTTGCGCCTTGATTTCCGCGCGGCCCGCGGTACGGCCCTCGGCAAGGCCCTGCTCGAATGCCTCCTTGTGCGCCTCGGCCTGCAGGTCCGCGAGTCCGCCGACCGTCGCCAGCTTGCTGCTTATGTCGGGATTATCCATGGACGGAGCCGTCCACAGCGCCACGCCGCTCACCTTGGTGCGTATCTCAGACAAACTCGGCGTCGCCCTTGCCGCCTAGACTGATGGTGCCTTCTTCGGCGAGACGCTGCGCGATGACGATGATTTCCTTTTGCGCCGCTTCGACGTCCGTCAGCTTCACCGGACCGCGCGCCTCCATGTCGTCCTTGAGGATTTCCGCCGCGCGCTTCGACATGTTCTTGAGGATCTTTTCCGAGACGTCCGGCTCCGCGCCGCGCAACGCCAGAGCCAGGGTGTCGGATCCCACTTCCCGCAACAGGGCCTGAATGCCGCGATCGTCGATGTCCAGCAGGTTGTCGAACACGAACAAGAGATCCTTGATCTTCTGGTGCATCTCGCTGTCGGCCTTCTCGATCTTGCCGAGCTCCGAGCCGCTCTTGTCCTTCTCCATGGCGTTCAAGATATTGGCCGCGGTGCGCGCACCGCCCACTTTGCGCAACGGCGATGGCGGAGCGACGTTGGTCTGCTTCTCCACCAGCTGATCGAGTTCGGTCAAGGCCGACTGCGGCACCTCGGTGAGCGAGGCGATGCGCATCAGCACTTCGGTGCGAAGCTCATCGGTCAAGAGCGGCATGATGGCGGCCGACTGATCGGGCTCCAGGTGCGCCAGCACTATCGCGGCGATCTGCGGATGCTCGCCGCTGATGATCTGCGCAACCGACTTGGCCTCCATCCACTTCAACGCCTCGATTCCCTGACCGGTCCCGCCGGTCGAGATCCGATCGAGGAGCATGTCGGTCTTCTGCTTGCCGACCGCATTGGTCAGGACGCGCCGCACGTACTCCTGGGAGCCACCGGCGACGTTGGACTTGGCGTCCGCGATGCCGATGAAGTTCCCGAGCACCGTGTTCATCTGCTCGCGCGTGACTTCCTTGAGCTCGGCCATGGCGAGGCCGAGCTTCTGCACGTCCTTGGCATCGAGCTGCTTCAGAACGTTGGCCGCATCCTGCTCGCCGAGACTCATGAGCAGAATCGCGGCGCGTTGCGTTCCTGGAATTTCGTCGGGCTTGTTAGCCATCCGCTGCGACCCAGTCCTTCACCACCTGCGCGGCACGACGCGGATCCTGTCCCACCAGCTGCCTGGCTGCCGCGATCTGCTGCTCGAAACTGGGCTGCAGTTTGATGGAGTTTCCTGCCTGCCCCGAAAGGCTGACGCGATCGCCGGCGATGTCGCCGCCGTCGGCCGCGGGCAGCGTGCGCGATCCCGATTTGGTCAGGGATTTCATGAGCGGCCGCAGCACCAGGAATGCCACGATCAGCACGAGACCCGCGCCCACGATCTGCTTGGCGAGCGACAGCACCCAGGGCTGCTGCCACATCGGCAGGCCTTCGATGGGGGTCACCGGAGCCGCGCTCTGAAACGACTGGTTGATGAGATTCAACTGATCGCCGCGATCCTCGCGGAAGCCGATCGCCTCTTTCACCAGCTGATTGAACTTCTTGAGATCGGCCTCCGTCATCGGCGCGCTCGTGGCCTTGCCGGTGGCGTCGGTCTTTTGCCAGTCGTCGAGTACCACCCCGACGCTCAGGCGCTTCAGGCTGCCCACCGGCTGCTTGACGTACGACAGCGTGCGGTCAACTTCGAAGTTCTTGGTGCTGCGCTCCGCACTCGAGCTCGGGCCGGAGTTGGCCGTCTGGGTGGTCGCCGGCGCCGGGTTGCCGGGCGTCGCGGCGCCCGGAATCGCGGGTGCGCCCGAGGTTCCCGGCGGCTGGTTGCTCAGCGCTCCTGGAATGCCCTCCGCGCCCTCGCCGCCCTTGCGGTTCTCCTGGCTGGTCTGTTCGCTGCGGATTGCAGTCTTCTGGGGATCATAGTTCTCGCGGGTCTCTTCGGTGACCGTGAAATCCAAATCCGCGGTCACGGTTGCACGCACCCGGCCGACGCCGACCATCGGCTCCAGCAGTTCGATGATGCGGTGCTGATAGCTCTCTTCGAGCTTGCGGGTGTATTCGAATTGTTTGCTGCTGATGGCGCCTTCGGCATTCTCGTCGGGCGCGTTCAAGAGACTGCCGGCCTGATCCACCAGGGTCACATCGGAGGCCTGCAGATCCGGCACGCTGGAGGCGACCAGGTGCACGATCGCGGCCACTTGTCCCGGCTCCAACTGTCGCCCGGGATACAACTGCAGCATCACCGAGGCAGTTGCCTTGCGCTCGTCGCGCACGAACACCGAGGGTTTCGGCAAGGCGAGGTGGACCCGTGCGCCTTGCACGCCCTGCACCTTCGAAATGGTCCGCGCCAGTTCGGTTTCCAGCACCGATTGATAGCGCGCCGCCTCCATGAGAGAACTGGTGCCGAGGGCGGAATCCTTTTGAATGAGTTCCATGCCCATCGCATCGCTCTGCGGCAGGCCCTGGCTGGCGAGGCGAATGCGGGCTTCCTGCACCTTGGTCTCGGGAACCGAAACGGCGCCCGATGGGCTGAGCTTGAATTCGACGCCCGCGGCGGTGAGCGCGTCCATGACTTGGCCGGTTTCCCGCTCCGAGAGCTGCGGGTAAAGCACCGTGTAGTTCTGGCCCTGCGACCAGAGCACCAGCCAGATGGCAGCGGCGATGGCGGCGGCCACACCCGCGAGCAGCGCGACCTGTTTGACGCCCGGAATATCCATCAGCCCGCGCGCGTTCGCGGCGGCGGGCGTGGGCGTGGTTGTTGTGGGGATGACTGCGGCCATTGTTTATCCTTTAATTTTTTCGACTAGACCGACATGTTCATGACTTGGGTATACGCATCGACCAGCTTGTTGCGGACTTCGGTCATGGCTCGAAACGCCAGTCCCGCCTTCTGCACTTCGAGCATTACCTTGGTGAGATCGACGCTCTTGTCTCCGGCCTCGTAGCTCTGCGCCAGGGCTTGGGCCTGGTTCTGCATGCCGGCGATATGATCCACCGTGCCTTTCAAGAGATTGGCGAACTCGGCCGGCTGCGCGCCGGCCGCCTGCGGTGCTTCCGCCGCGCCACCCGCCGCGCGCGCCTGAAGTGCGCGCATCTCGGCCAGAACCTGCTGAATTTGAATGCTGCTCATAGAGTTATGCCGTCAGTAGTTGTTCGTGAACACGCGGCACTTCGATGCCGGCGGCTTTGAGCTGCTGCAGCTTGTGGCGCAGCGTGCGCGGGCTGATCCCCAAGCGCTCGGCGGTGAGCTTGCGGCTGCCGCCTGTGACGCGCAGGGTGGCGAGAATGAGCTCGCGCTCGCGCTCCTTCAAATCCTTGCCGAGGCCCGCCTCCAGCGGAATCAACGTGACGGGCGCCGCGAGGGCTTTCGCCGCCGGCGCTGCAGCGCTCTGCGCCGCCGCGTTGATGTCGAGATCTTCGGCGTTGATCACGCCTCCCACCGCGAGCCACGCGGATCGCTGCACGATGTTGGCAAGCTCGCGCGCGTTGCCCGGCCAGTCGTGCGCCAGGAGCTTGGCTTCGGCCGCCGCGGACAAGGTGAGAGCCGCGGTGCCGGGCCGCGCGCATGCCTGGATGGCGCGATTGGCGAGCGGCAGTATGTCGGCGCGCCGCTCGCGCAGCGGCGGCAGGCGCAGCGACATGACATTGAGGCGGTAGTACAGGTCGGCGCGGAAGCGGCCGGCGCGCGCCTCCTCCGGCAGATCGCGGTTGGAGGTCGCGATCACGCGCACGTTCAAGGGGATGGTGCGGTTGCCGCCGAGCCGTTCCACCTCGCGTTCCTGCAGGACGCGCAGCAGTTTTGCCTGCAACCCGAGATCCATTTCGGAGATTTCGTCGAGCAGCAGAGTGCCGCCCTGCGCCTGCTCGAACTTGCCGGGATGCGCGGCGTGTGCGCCCGTGAAGGCGCCCTTCTCGTAGCCGAACAGGCTCGCTTCCAGCATGTTTTCCGGGATTGCGGCGCAGTTGATGGCGACGTACGGTTGCTCGGCACGGGTCGAGTGATCGCGGATGAAGCGCGAATAGACCTCCTTGCCCGTGCCGCTCTCGCCGGTAATGAGCACCGTGGCATCGGTTTCTGCGATCTTGCGCGCAAGTTCCGCCAGGCGCCGGGACTCAGGATCCGCGGCGACGAGTTCGTTCGGCGCGACGCGCGAGGCGAGCACGCCTTTGGCCATGTCGATGAGCGCCTGGGCGTCGAAGGGCTTCACCAGATAATCGCTCGCGCCTTCGCGCATCGCGGCCACCGCCTGAGCGACGGTGCCGTAGGCGGTCATCAACACCACCGGCAGATAGGGTCGGCTGCGGCGGATCGAGGAAAGGAGCTGGTAGCCGTTGGCGCCCGGCATCTGCACGTCCGAGATGACGAGTGCGATGTCGTTGGCTTGCAGCGCTTCCTCGGCGCTCGCAGCGTCCTCTGCGGCCAGGGCCTGGATGCCGGCGACGCTCAAGGTATCGAGGAGCGCCTCGCGCAGCGCGCAGTCATCCTCTACGACGAGAACCGACTCTTTCGGCTTGTTCATGCATTGTCCTCAGCAGGTAGATCGATTACGAAGCAGGCGCCGACGGCGGAGTCGGCGAGCTGCACAGTGCCCGAGTGCGCATCAACCACGGATCGTACGATCGACAATCCGATGCCGTTGCCGCGCGTGCGGGTCGTGAAGAAGGGCTCGAAAATGCGTTCGCGAATCGCGGACGGCACGCCGGGGCCGTTGTCGGTGACGACGATCTGGGCGCGGCCCTCGGGCGAGCGGCGCGCCAGCAGCTCAAGATCGAGGTCGCCTTTGGCCGCCTGCAGCGCGTTGGTCGCCAGATTCAACACCGCCGAAACCAGCGAGGGTGCGGCGGCGCGTACTTTCAGACGCGGCGCTTGCGTGCGAATTGTGAGGCGCACGCCTTCGCGCAGCGCCGGACGCAGCCATTGAGCCACCTGCTCGAGCAGCGCGCTCACGCTGACCAGTTCGCGCGCAGCGCCGCCATGGGCGAAGGCGAGCATGTCGTTCACCAGCTTGTCCAGCTGCTTCAAGCTCTCGACGGTCTTGGCTGCGCAGCGCTTCAAGTCCTCGGGCTGACGCTCGCCGAGCGTCATTTGGGAGGCGTAAAGCAGCGCGGCCGCGAGCGGCGTGCGGATCTGATGCGCAAGCCCCGCGGCAAGCTCTCCCATGGTGAGGAGCCGCTGCTGTCGCGACAGCAGCATCTGCATCATGTGCGCTTCCGTGACATCGGTCACCAGGACCACTTCCCCGCCGCGATCAAGAGCGCGGCGCGAGATGTTGACGAACTTGCCGCTGCGCAGTTCGGTCTGCTCGAGACTGGCATGGGGGCTCGAGGCGGCGCGCGCGAGCACGGCCGAAAACTGCAAGCCCAAGAGCGGATCGCCGAGCAGCGCTCCGGCCGCGGGGTTGCACTCTTGGATGAGGCCGCCCGCATCGAGTACCAACACGCCACCCGGCAAGCCCTTGATAAGCGCTGCCAAGCGAGCGGCCAGATGCTCCTTGCCGGCGTGCGCTTCGTTCAGATCGGCGCGCAGCTGGGCCACTTGACCGCGAAGCGAATCAAAGGCGCCTGAGAGTTGTTCGGAGACGGAGCCGAATGCGTGGAAGGCCGCTTGCAGTTCGGCGCGACGGTTTTCGATCAGTTCTAGTTTGGTGACTGCCATGTCAGGGAAGAAAGCAACTTCCGTGCCTGGCGTTTAATTACTCGGCGCGTCAGTCAGTTACGTGATGCCGTCACTGACCGCTCGCCGCGGCCGTCAATTAATTGTCACGCGCTCAGGCGGTATTTGCGCAACTTCTCGACCAAGGTGGTGCGGCGAATGCGCAGCAGTCGCGCAGCCTCCGCGACCGTACCGTCGGCTTCGACCAATGCCTTGCGAATGAGGCCGATCTCGATCGCGGACAGGTGATCCTTAAGATCGATGCCGCCGGTCGGCAGATTCCCTTCGAACAGATCGCAGATCTGCGGACCGGTGAGCTCGCCCATGTCGGCGTTCAACGATTCGTCGATCGGGTCGAGTTCGCTCTCATTCTCTTCGGGCATCAGCAAATGTTCGACCACCGGCGATTTGGCGACGAAAGGCGCCGGCTGTTTGACGCTCGCCTCCGGCGGTAGGGCCACCCTTAAGACATTAAGGGTGCCGCGATATCTTTCGGGCAAATCGGCGGCGGAAATCGTCTGTCCGGGAAACAAGATCGCCAGGCGTTCGAGCAGATTTGCCAACTCGCGCACATTTCCGGGCCAGCGGTTTTGTGCGAGGCACTCCATGGCATCGCCATTCAGGCGGATGTTTCGGCCAGCCACGGCTCCCTGACGCTGCAACAAATGCTCGATCAGGATGGGCAGGTCCTCCAGCCGCTCGCGCAGCGGAGGCATCTGCAGGGGAAACACGTTCAGGCGGTAGAAAAGATCTTCGCGGAACCGCCCGGCGCTGATCGCCTCGTCCAGATCGCGATGCGTTGCGGCGATGATGCGCACGTTGCAGCGCATGGTTTTGTTGCTGCCCACCCGTTCGAAGCTGCGTTCCTGCAGGACGCGCAGCAGTTTCACCTGCATCTGCAGCGACATGTCGCCGATCTCATCGAGGAACAAGGTCCCTCCTTCGGCGAACTCGAAACGTCCCATGCGCGTGGTGAGGGCGCCGGTGAAGGCACCCTTCTCGTGGCCGAACAGCTCGCTTTCCAGCAGATCCGCCGGTATCGCACCGCAATTGACCGGTACGAAGGGATGGCCGGCGCGGCCGGACAGTTCATGAATGTGGCGCGCCACCATCTCTTTGCCCGTGCCCGACTCGCCCAGAATCAGCACGTTGGTGTCGAAAGGGGCGACTTGTTCAATCAGGCGGTGGATCGCACGCATGGCGCGCGAGGCGCCGCTCGGGCGAAAGCGGTGGCTGCCGGGCTGAGTCGGATGGCCGCTGCGCAGGCTCTGGGCCTGATCGAGCACCGCTGACAACCGGCGCTGCTTGACCGGCAACTCCAAATGCAGCCATGCAAGATCGGGGGTCGATTCGGCAATCTTCGGCAGCCCCTCACTGCTCAAGTAGATCACCGGCAAGGGCTGACGCAGCGAGCGCAGTTCGCTGATCAGCGCCGCGCCGTACTTTTCCACGGTTTCTTGGCTGACAATCACCGCCAACGCATCGAGATTGTTGCGCTGCGCTGAGGATCGGAGTTCCGCCGGGTCGTGAACGTGGACCGGATCGAGGTCCAAAAACCTCAGCAGATTCGAGAGGGCAACCCCCTCAGAATCTGTAGGTTCGATCACAATTACTTTCGTCTCTAGCACCGTTCGGGACTCCTTCCCGGTTTAAAGTGTGATGTACCGCACAAATGTCTTAAGTTATGTCAAGCATCGCGCGTAAGCCTTTGACATTGTTCAATCAAATGTCCGGGCGAGATCGATACTAGCTTAGAAACTTGAGAGAAAAGGAGTTGGCAAAGCCCCGTAAAGGGCGTAGGGGTCTCCCCCAAAATTGACTTAAGGGTTTTTACCTTATTCTTGTAGGGCGTAACGTCGAATCGAGGTCAACGGGGGCGCCTTTGGCGCCGGCGATTAAGCGCCGATGGCGACGGAAAATGAGCTTTTCCAACTGCTCGATCACCGCTTCGCCCAGGCCGACGAAACGCATCTGCGCGACGTGCGCACCGTCCACCACCCGCTCGCCTTCCACCTTGGAGGGGATCTTGACGGGCTGGGGCAACGCCGGGTTGATGTACACCGAGAGCAAGCCCGTGGCGCCCACCTTGGGGGTGCGCTCGCCGAACCACTCGAGGGCGTGGGATGACAGGCGCACCTTCTCGGCCTCGGGCATGCCGCTGTTGCGCATGGCGATCTCCGCGGTAAGACGCAACAGGATGTTGATCTTGAACTCGAGCCGCTGCAGTTCCGACAGCAGCGCCGGGGACTCTTCCTTCAGGCCCTCTGCGACGCGAACCTCGTCGAGCGAGGACACCGCGCCGAGCAGTTGCTGGTTGTCGGCATTGAGGCGCGCCAGCGCCAGGCCTTCCATCAGCGGACCCGAACTCCAGGCGATGGGAAGCAATTCTTCGTAGACCAGTCCATCGCCGAGAAAAGAGTCAGGCACGCTCGCCTCGCTTGCTTTGAGTCCGTGGCTCAGCGCCCCCGCACGCGGGCGTAGGCCGCCACCGCGCGACGTCCCACCGCCGCCATATCCAGTTCGCGCCCTTTGCTGCGCTGGTGATGTTCCAGCATACCGATGGCGCGGTTGTTGAGCTCGCTGATCTGACGCAACAGCGTGCGATCCGCCTCGTTCACCATGCGTGTCGCACGGCGAAAGGAATGTATCAGCTTGGTGCGCTGGACGTCGAGCGCGTTCACGCCGGTGATATCCGCGCGCTCGGCCGCATCCGTGATCTGTTGCGAGAGGCGCAGCGCATGCACCAGCCCGGCGTCCTGTCCCTGGTAGTTCATTGGGTTTCGACGACCTTGTCCCAGCCCGTCTTGATCTTCTGCACCAGGTCCACCACCTCGCCGACCAGCGCCGCGTTGTTGTGCACGTTGGCGACCGTCAGGCGATCGAGCATGTAAGCATACAGATTGTGCAGGTTCCTGGAGATGTCCTGACCGCGTTCCATGTCGAGGGTCGAGTCGAGATGGCCGAGCAGACGGATCGCCTTCGACATCGCCTTGCTCTTGGTGAGCACCTCATTCAGCGGCATGTTGTCGCGGATGCGCGCCATCGCGCCCTGCGCGGTGGCGAGATTCGAGAGGATGTGTTCGAACACGATCTGCACCAGGCGAACCGGACTCGCATCCGCGACCTGGCCATGACTGGTGACCGAACGATACTGTGCTGCCGCGCGCTGCGAATACATGTTAGGTGCTCAGGTTTCCGCTGCCCAAGCTGCTGTTGCTGGAACCGCTCGAGCTGGAGCTGCTGTTTTGATTGAATTCCGCGTTCAAGTACTGCTGCATTTCCTTGAGTTTCGCCACCGCGGTATCCATGGCGTTGTATTCGGTCGTCAGCGTTGCCGAATAGGTCGCGAGCTGCGTCTGCAGCTGAGCCTGCTGGCTCGCCACGCTCTTCAAGCTGCTGGTGAGACCCTGGTTGATGTTGTCGAGCAGACCGCCGGTGCCGGTATAGCCGTTCACCAGCTTGTCGATCTGCGAGGCGAGCCCGTTGGTGCCCGTGAACAGCGAAATCACGCCGGAGAGGTTGCCGCTGAGCACGTTGCCGAGGGCGGTAGGGTCGCTGGTGTAGGTGCCGTCGGCCTGGGCGGTGATGCCCAGATCGGAGAGCGACTTGATGCCGGCGCCCGTGCTGCCGCTCTTCACCTGATTGAGCACGTTCTGCAGCTGGCTCTGGAAGGTCTCGAGCGTCGCATCGCCGTTCAAGGGACCCGCCTGTCCCGAGGTCGGATCGTAAGAGGTCAGCGTCTGAATGGAGCTCACCACGCCGTTCAATGCCGACACGAAGTTGCCGATCAGCGTGGTCGCGTTGGTGGTGTCCGGCGTGACCGTCAAGGTGGTCGGGGTGTCCGGCGCCGAAGCGCCGGTAAGATTGATGGTCACGCCGGTGATGGCGCCGGAAACGACGTTGCTGGCGCTGGTGGCCGGATAGCCGTTGATGGAAAAGCTCGCATCCTGGGGCGGAGTGGTCTGGGTCAGGCCGTTGCCGGTGCCCGTTGCGCTATAAGTGAGCGCGGCCAGGCCGCCGTCGCCGCCGGATTGGCTCACGCTGATGGCGTTTGCCGCGCCGGTCGAGGTGCCGGAGATCACCAGACGCGAACCTGCGGTGGTGGTGATGATGCTGGCGGTGACACCGGGATTGTCGGACGCATTGTTGATGGCCGAGGCGATCGCGGCGAGCGAGTTGTCGCTCGAATCGATGTTGATGTTGCTGATCTTGCCGCCCGCCGAGATCGACAACGTGCCGGTGCCCACCGTGGCCGAAGTGCCTCCGGTGAAGGCGCCCGAGGTCAGGGTCGCCGCGGTCGCGAGGTTCGTAACCTGCAGCGAATACTGTCCTGCGACGGCGCTCGCGCTGGTCGTCGCGGAGGCGATGGTTTTGTCGGCGACATTGGCGCTGAAGTCGTTGAGGCTGCTCGAGGACTCGAGCGCTTGAACGGCTACTTGCAGTTGGTCAAGGGCGCTGGTGAAGGTGCCGTAGGCGGACACCTGGGTATCCAAAGTCTGCTGCTGCGCATCGAGCTGCGAGGATTGCGCGGCACCGTAGGCGGTGGTCAGCGAAGAAACGATCGCGGTGATGTCCAGCCCCGAGCCGATGCCGGTGGAGGTGATGAGCCCCGCACCCGTGGCCGCGCTGCTCCCGGTAGTGGAACCGCTCGTGGTCGTCGGGGTGCTCGTGGTGCTGGAACCGGTCGGAAGTACTGAACTCATCGCTTAAGTCCCTCGATGTTGGGCAATTTATCGGCGCGAAACCAAGGAACTTAAGCAAGCGCCGTACCAACTCGCCGAAAAGAAGCGGGCCGGCAGGGCCGGCCCGGAATGAACACTCAATCGTGTCAGGCGCGCTCGTTGATGACCGCGCCCGAAATTCCGACGCTGCGCGCGAGTTCCGCGAACTCCTCGGCGGGATATTCGGCTACTACCTTGCCGTTTGACGGATTTACTTCCTCGATGTTCTTGTTATTGGCCGATGCCCGGAACTGCGCCGGTCTCCCCGAATCGTTCAAAGACTTGTTCAGCGCCGCTATCTGGGCGGCGAGAACGGCTCTGTCGACCTGCTGTTGTGCGGGGCTTGGCGCGGCCTGCGCCTGCTGCTGGGCTACATTCGTCTGGGCAGCCGGTGGCGTGGCCGCCACTTTGCCATCTTGCGGCAAAGTATTGCCGCTCTTCTGAACCAAGACCGTTGTAGGCGCGTGACTTCCTTGCACGAGACTTGTCGTCGATATCTGTACCGACGGTACATCGCTCGTCATGACTACACCTATTTCACTTAACGTGAGTCGGGCAAATTCTCCTGGTCGTCTAACTCGTCTTGAAGGCCTGAGCCCGGCCGATTTGCATCGGCCGGGCCCCGGTTTCTCTTCCTATTACTGGATATCGGCAATTACTGCAGAAGCTTGAGAATCAACTGCGGCTGCTGGTTGGCCTGGGACAGAACCGAGATACCGGCCTGTTCCAACACCTGCGACTGGGTCAGATTCGCTGTTTCCGCGGCGAAGTCGGCATCCTGAATCGTGCTGCGCGACTGCGTAAGGTTTTGCGCGGTCGAGGTCAGGTTGCTGACAGCCGAGGTGAAGCGGTTCTGGATGGCGCCCAGCTGGCTCTGGAAAGCCGACACTGTCGCCAGGGCCGAGTCAACCGACTGGATGGTCGCATTCGCGCCGGCCACCGTGTTCACGTTCTGCTGGGAGAGCGTCGAACCCGGGCTCAGCGTGGAGGTGGTGGCAGTCAAGCCAACCGCGGCCAAGTCAGCCGCAGCGGTTCCGCCGACGGTGATGTTGGCACCGGCCGTCAGAGAGACCGAACCACGATAGTCGCCGTTGGCGATCGCGAAACCACCGGCGGTGTCGCCGCCCTTGGTCTGCGCCACATTGATGTTGCTGCCGTCCGCCGCCGTCAAGGTCAGCGTGCCGCCGCTCAACGAGGCCGTGACGCCGCCGTCCTGCGCGGAGTACTGGTTGATCTGCGCTGCAATCGCGGAAGCCGTCGTGCCGGCACCCGCCACCACGCCACCGAAAATCGCGGTGCCGTTGATGGACAGGCTGTACGTGCCCGCGCCGCCGGCGCTGGTCGCACCGAGGAAGCCGGCATCGGCCACCGAGGTGGTCGCCGTCGCGGTCAAGCCCGAAGCGCCGGCCGCATTGAAGGCCGCTGCCTTGGCGTAGGCCGAAGTGCCGTCCTGCCAAGAAACCGCGGTCGCATAGTTGGCGCTGGCGCCGACGCTCACGGTCTGGCCCGTGCCGACCTGAACAGTCAGGGCATTGGTCGCACCGGTGGTGGCAACGGCACCCGCCGCGGTCACGCCGAGCGAAGTGCCCACCGCCGTGGCGGTCTGGCCGATCTGGTTCGCGCCCACGCCGGTGGCGAGGTTGATCGAGATCGTGTTGCCGACGTTCGCGCCGACCTGGTACACGGTCGTGCCGCTGGAACCGTTCAACACGTTCAAGCCGTTGAAGGTGGTCTGCTGCGCGATCTGGGTGATTTCAGCAATCTGCTGCTGCACCTGGTTGTTGAGCGCTTGGCGATCCGAGGCGCTGTTCGAACCGTTGGCGGCTTCGACCGCCAGGGTGCGGATGCTCTGCAGGTTGTTGACGATGGTATTCAACGCACCGGCTGTGGTCTGGGCCTCGGACACCGCGTCGTTCGCGTTGCTGATGGCCTGGTTGGTGCCGTTGATCTGGGTGGTGAACTGCTGGCTGATCGCAAGACCGGCCGCGTCGTCCGCCGCGCTGTTGATGCGCAAGCCCGAGGACAAACGCTCCAACGAGGTGGAGAGCGAAGCCTGCGAACCTGACAGGTTATTTTGCGCATTCAACGATGCGATATTGGAATTTAAGACTAGTGACATTTAAAGACTCCTGAAAGTTTTAACACCGGCCCCTCTTAGGCCCACTTACTTGTGTCGGGATCTCCCTCTGCGGGCGGGACCGGTGACACACTCAGATGGTTTATCGGAATGCCGCGGTGGTTCTTGAGTCGCCCCGTAAGGTCGCTGGAGGCTTTTTTCATGCGCTATTTCGCAATTCGAGCGCATCGCAATTGACACTGGAAAAATAAAGGGGCCCCGCCCTGGAGGCCCCTCACATGTCCTTATCGGCCGGTTTGAGCGGTTTTGGAGTACAATTTGGGCTGATACCGCCCACCCCGCCGCAAATTGTGAAATCCGTCAAAAGAAAGAGCCCCAAGGTGGGCTTTGTAAGCCTCGGCTGTCCCAAGGCACTGGTCGACTCCGAGCGCATCCTGACCCGCCTTCGCGCCGAGGGCTACGAAGTCGCTGCTTCCTACGGCAAGGCGGACCTCGTGGTGGTCAATACCTGCGGGTTCATCGAATCGGCCGTGGACGAGTCCCTGGAGGCCATCGGCGAGGCCCTAGCTGAGAACGGCAAGGTGATCGTAACGGGGTGCCTGGGTGCACAGCCGCAAAAAATCCTGGACCGCCATCCGCAGGTGCTGAAAATCACCGGGCCCCAGCGCTATGAAGAAGTGATGGCCTCGGTGCATGAGCATCTGCCCCCCAAACACGAGCCTTTCGTCGATCTGGTGCCCGCCCAGGGGATCAAGCTCACGCCGCGGCATTACGCCTATCTCAAAATTTCCGAGGGCTGCAATCATCGTTGCAGCTTTTGCATCATTCCCTCGATGCGCGGCAACCTGGTGAGCAGGCCGGTGGGTGAGGTGCTGAAAGAGGCCGAACAGCTGGTGCGCGCGGGGGTAAAGGAACTGCTGGTCATCTCGCAGGATACGAGCGCTTACGGCGTCGATCTCAAATACGCGGCGCAGGAGTGGCGCGGGCGCGAGCGGCGCAGCAAGTTCTTCGACCTTGCGCAGGCGCTCGGGGAACTCGGTGTCTGGGTGCGCCTGCACTATGTCTACCCGTACCCGCACGTCGATGAGGTTGTCGAACTCATGTCCGACGGCAATGTCCTGCCGTACCTCGACATTCCCTTTCAGCACGCGAGCAAGCGCATCCTGAAACTGATGAAGCGCCCGGCGGCTGCGGAGAACACGCTCGAGCGTATCAAGGCCTGGCGCCGCACCGTGCCCGACATCACCCTGCGCTCGACATTCATCGTCGGATTCCCGGGCGAAACCGAGAGCGATTTCGAGGAACTCCTCAGCTGGCTCGCCGAGGCGCGTCTCGATCGGGTGGGCTGCTTCGAGTACTCGCCGGTGGAGGGCGCGGCGGCCAATGATCTAAAAGAAGCCACGGTGCCCGACGAGATCAAGGCCGACCGGCGGCGCCGCTTCATGGAACTCGCCGCCAAGATCAGCGCCGAACGTCTGCAGCAGAAGATCGGCCGCAAGATGCGCGTGCTGGTCGATCAGGTGGGAGAGAAGGAGATCGTGGCGCGCTCGGCGAGCGACGCCCCCGAAATCGACGGGCTGGTACGCATCCGCGCAACCGCCCAGGCCTTGAAACGCGTGACGGTGGGCTCCATGCCCGAAGTGGAGATAACCGGCGCCGATGCCTACGACCTCAAGGCGCGCCTGGTCGCCTAATTTACCGAAGGAGAAACCCGTGCAAGTGTCCGCAGACAAAGTCGTCTTGATCCACTACACCTTGAAGGACGATGCCGGCGAAGTCATCGACAGCTCCGATGGCGGCGATCCGCTCGCCTTTATTCAAGGGCACGGCAACCTGGTGCCGGGACTGGAGAAGGCGCTTGAGGGCAAGGAGCAAGGCAGCAAGGTTGCAGTATCGATCCCGCCCGAAGAAGGCTACGGCAAGCACGACGCCAAACTCATCCAGCGGGTTCCGAAGCGCCAGCTGCAGGGCGCCGGCGCGCTGCAGAAGGGCATGCAGTTCCAGGCCCGCACCGAGGATGGGGTGCGGCTGTTTACCGTGACCGCGGTGGTCGCAGACATGGTGACGCTCGACGGCAATCACCCGCTCGCCGACAAGACGCTACATTTCGACGTCGAAGTGGTGGAAGTTCGCGAGGCGACCGAAGAGGAGCTCGAGCACGGTCACGTGCACGGCCCCGGCGGCCATCACCATCACTGAATATATTTGAAGAGCGACAGACCCTGCGTCATGGTGTAGGCCTGCAGCGCCGCCTGTAGCGTGGTGTTTTGCTGGTCGAGCTGCGTGATCGCCTGGGCGTAGTTCAATCCCTGCAAATTGCTGATCGAGGTCTGCAGCTGGGTCTGCTGAGTGGTCGCGACCGACTGCTGCGCGGTGATCGCGTTCAGGCGTCCGCCCACCGAGGCGCGCACGTCAGACATCTGCGCAAGCGCCTGATCGATGTTGTTTATGCTGCCGGCCAGATTGTTGTTGAGCGCCGTGCTGGAACCGCCCGTCGTGGTCACGCCGCTGTTCAAGACGTTCACGATGTTTTGCACCGTGCTGAACAGGCTCTGGTTGGTCGAGGGCGCAACCGTGAACGAGTCGCCGGTCGCCGGGGCCCCGCTCAGGGCCACTTGCAGGCCGTCGAACGAGATGGTGGTGCCGTCCTGGTAGCTGCCGGAGCTGACCACCGTGTTCGCGCTGTTGAGCACCTGGTAGGTGTCCGGAGCGGTGAACTTGATGGTGTAGGTGCCGCCGTCGTATTGCGTGGGGTCAGACACCGTGCTCGCACCGATCAATCCCGTGCCCGTGTTGGCGCTGTTGGCCGCGACGGTGAAGGTGCCGTTGCCGGTCGAAATCTGATTGAACACGGTATCGCCGCTGTCGCCGTTGGCCACCGTCTGCCCGGCTGCTATCTCGACCTGTCGTACGCCCGAGTCGCCGCTGTAGGTGGCGCCCGCGGCGGTCAGGGTGAAGGGCTGCGACTGCACCGCGTAACCTGCGAAAATGTATTCGCCGTTGCCGTTCTGGGTGTTGGCGAGTGTCAGCAGGCTGTTCTGAATCTGTTGGGCCTGCGAGGCAATCGCCTGGCGGTTGGAGGCGGTCAAGGTGCCCGAATTCGCCTCGAGCACCAGACTCCGCAAAGAGTTCAGCTGATTCTGCACCTGTGAGAGGGTGCTGTCCTCGGTGTTGAGATTGGCCTGCACCCCGGTCGCATTGGTGCTGAATTGCTGGCTCTGCGCGAGAGTCTGGTTGTAGTTGTTGACCTCGCCCGCCGCAATGGGATTCTGCGAGGCCGTGGTGAAGGACTGATTGGCGGAAATCTGTCCCTGCGTCTGGTTGATGCTCTCGTCCAACGCGTTGATCGCGGTGAGAAACTGCTGCTGGCCGGTACCTTGAGTGATGCGCATCGCTTAAACCCTTAAGTGAAAGTACCGTTCACCGAATTGATGAGCGTGGTGAACAGGCTGTTGCCGATGGCGAGCGCCTGTGCGGCGGCCTGATAGGACTGCTGCCATTGCAGCAGGCTCGCAGCCTCTTCATCGAGATTGACGCCGCTGGTCGACTGCAGGCTGGTCTGCGCCTGATTGGCCACCTGCGTCTGCGCCGCCTGTGCGGTGTTGATCTGCTGAGCCTGGCTGCCCAGGCCCGTGATCAGTCCGCTCAACGCGCCCGTCACGCTGATGGTGCCGCTGTTGAGCACCCCGGTGGTCTGCTGATCACCGGCGATGATGGCGTTGCGGTTGTCGCCCGTGCCGGCGGTATTGCTCGCAACGCTGAAGGTGTCGCCGACCGCGGGCGTGCCCGATATCTGCACCTGCCAGCCGTTCGCGGCTATGTTGCTGCCGGCCGTGTAGGCCTGATTCGCGCCGCCGTTGATCGAATAGGTGTTCGCACCGGTGAAGGTGATGGTCGCCGGGGTCAGCAGGTTCGGATTGGTCCCATCCAGCACCGTGCCGCTGGTGATTTGGCCGCTGCCGGTGTTCGAGGTTCCTGCCGTTGCGATGACCGCACCCGCGGCGGCCACTTTAGTTGGATCGGACAGCACGGACTTGATGGTGGAGGCGGCCTGTGCCGTCGGCTGAATCAGGAACTGGTCACCCGCCGCGGGCGTGCCCGAAAGCACGATCGACACGCCGTTCACCACGAGGGGATTGGCGGCCGTTCCCGCGCCGGTGAAGGACACGCTCGAGCCGTCGGAGGCATTGCTCACCGACAATGTGCCGCCGGCCTTGGCGGTGATGACGTAGCTGTCCGCAGTGAGCGACCCCAAGCCGTTGCTGTTGATGGTGGCGCTGGCAGTGACATTGTCGCTGTTCAGGCTCGAGGCGGTGGCAAGCGGCGAACCGGTCGAGAACAGGGCCGTACCGAGGGCGCCGTGCAGATCCAAACCCTGCGCCTGCTGCGTATTGGCGGTCTGCGCCAAGGTCGTGGCCACCTGGCCGAGCTGACTCAAGGCCGGATTGACGACCTGATTGCGAGCCGCGAGCAGGCCTCCCAAATCGCCCGAGGTGATGGCGCTGGAAATGGTCGCGGTGGATGCCGATGTGCCGATTTCGAGTTGCGAGGCGTTGTATTGATTGCCCACGGTCTTGAGCTGGTAAGTCTGGCCTTGCAGCACCAAGGGCTGGCCGCCCACGAACACGTTGAGCGCGCCATTCGAATCGGTGGTGGTGCTGACGCCGACGATCTTGGAGAGATTCGCGACCTGCTGGTCGCGCTGATCGAGCAGTTCGTTCGGGGCCTGGCCGCCGTTCTGCGCGGTGGACTGGGTGATCTGGTTGTTCAGCGTCGCGATCGCCGAACTGATGGAGTTGACCTGCTGCACATCGGTGCTGATCTGCTGATTGATGTCGCCGTTCAACGCATTCAACTGGCCGCTGGCATTCTGGAAACTGCTGGCGACGCTTTGCGCCTGGTTGAGGAGCGCCTGGCGCGCAGCCGTCGAGGTCGGGTCGTTCGCAACCGTCTGCCAGGCGCTGTAGTAGCCCTGTACCGCGGTGCTCAAGCCGCCGATGGTGGTGCCGAACAGGTTGTCGATCTGGCTGCTGTAGGACTGCAGCGCGTTCAACTGGCCGAGGCTGGCCTGAGAGGCGTTGTTCTGATTGGCGGCGGTTTGGCTGTAGGCGCGGGAAATCCCCTCCACCGCGACGCCTGAACCGACCGTGGCGACACCGTTCGACTGCGGGAGGGCCTCCTGCAGATTGATGGATTCTTTGTCATAGCCCGGCGTATTTGCATTCGCCACGTTGTTGGACGTGACATTGATGGCCTGTTGGAAGGCCTGCAACGCCGAAACACTGATTTGAAAGATATCTGACAAAGTACTCTCCGACCCTTTGGCGTGCCTCGCCTACCGCGTTATCGGCAAGGGGTCGCCTTTCTACAGTTTCGCGAGCGCCGGATTCAGCACCGCCTGAATGGTGCCGCTGTCCATGATTTGACTTAATTTGCTGCCGTAGTCGGGGTCGGTCGCATAGCCCGAAGTGCCGATGCTGGCGATGTAGGCCGGGACGTCGGTGCCCGCGGCGAGCGCCTCCTTGTAGCGGGGCGAAGTCGCCAATAATTTGGCGAAATCCTGCACGCTTGCCTCGATGGAATCGTAGGCGCGGAACTGGCTGCGTTTGCGCGTCGCAACGCCGTTCGCCACTTCCATGGTGTCCGCCGCGGCCCGGGCGCCCTGCCAGTCATCGCCCGCCTTGATGCCGAAGAGGTTATTGCTCGGGCTGCCATCGGCATTCTTCGGCATGCGCTGGCCCCACCCGGTCTCGAGCGCCGCCTGGGCGAGCAGCGCCTCGGGGTTCAATCCGAGGCTCGAAGCCGCGCGGCGTACCGACGGCAAGAGTTTGCCGATGAACTCGGCCGGCGTATGCCCCAGAGAGCTGGTCTTTGCCGCGCCCCCCATGCTGAGGCCCTGCGTGGCCCCGGCGCCCACGCGCTGTTCGAGCTGCTTTTTAAGGATCCGTCCGATGCCGATGTCCGCATGCTGGCTGATGCTCAAGGCCACCTGCTTGTCGAACATGTCGTGATACATGCCCATTTCGTTGCCGTCGGGATCGTCGGCGGCGCTGGCATCGCGCATGCTTTTCAGCATCATCTGCAGAAACATTGCCTCAACCTGCTGCGCCACCGCGTTAATCGCCTGCGGCGACTGCGGATCGCGCTTCAGCGACTCCAGGCCGTTGACATCCGTATAGGTCGTCGCCGCGGAGGTGTCCACGGTGGGAACGTCCAGGGCAGGCACTGCAGCATTCAAGGCAATGGGCATGGTCATCAGATCACCACTAGTTCTGCCTGCAGCGAGCCGGCTTCGCGCAAGGCTTCCAAAATCGCGACCAGATCACTGGGCGCGGCGCCGACCTCATTGACTGCATGCACGATCTGTTCCAGTTCGACGCCCGGCTTGAACAGGAACATGCGCTTGGAGCCCTCATCCACCTTGAATGTGGAATTGGTCACAACTTGGGTCTGGCCCTTGGAGAAGGGCAGCGGCTGGCTCACCGACTGCTCTTCTTTGATGGTGACCGAGAGCGAGCCGTGCGAGACGGCCGCCGGGGTCACGATCACGTGGCTCGAGATCACCACCGTACCGGTGCGCGAATTGATGATGACGCGCGCCGCGGCGCTGCCGGGCTCGACGTCTAGATTCTCCACGGTCGACAAGAAGGCGACGCGCTGCGTCAGGTCGATGGGCGCGCGCACCTTGATCGAGGCGCCGTCGAGCACGCTGGCGACACCGTCGCCGAAGCCGTGATTGACGCTTTGCGCCAGGCGCGTCGCGGTGGTGAAGTCCGGATTGTTGAGATTGAGAATGATGGAATCGCCCTGCAGCGAGGGGGATGGAACCGCCTTCTCCACCGTCGCGCCGTTCGGGATGCGGCCCGAGCTCGGCACGTTCACGGTCAGTTTCGAACCGTCGTTGCCCTCGATGCCGAAGCCGGACACGATGAGATTGCCCTGGGCTATGGCGTAAATCTGTCCGTCGAGACCTTTCAAGGGGGTGACCAGCAGCGATCCGCCGCGCAGGCTTTTTGCATTGGCGATCGAATTGACGGTGATGTCGATGGTCTGGCCGGGCTTCACGAACGCCGGCAGCACGGCGTGCACCGCGACTGCGGCAACGTTCTTCAGCTGCGGGGTGACGTTGGTGGGCACCGTAATGCCGAGCTGCGCCAGCATGTTGGTCAGCGACTGCACCGTGAAGGGCGCCTGGCTGGTCTGGTCGCCGGTGCTGTCCAGTCCCACCACCAAGCCGTAACCCACCAGCTGATTGGTACGCACGCCCTGCACCTGGGCCAGGTCCTTGATGCGCTCGGCGTGAGCCGTCGGCGCGATCGCCGCGAGGGTTAACCAGGTGGCGAGCAGGGTGAGCAGTCGATTTAGGTTATGCATATTTAGAACGGGGAGAACACGGAGTTAAAGAAGCGTGCCAGCCAGCCCATGCTGTTTGACGCGTTGATGACGCCCTTGCCGGAGTAACTGATGTGCGCATCGGCCACCTTGGCGGAGCTGACGCTGTTGTCGGAACCGATGTCGGCCGGCCGGATGATTCCGGACACGTGCACGAATTCGTCTCCCTGGTTCAAGCGCAGGGTCTTGTCCCCCTGCACCACCAGGTTGCCGTTCGGCTGCACTTCCATCACGGTGACGGTCAGGCTGCCCGCGAGGCTGTTGCCCTGGGTGCTCTGACCCTCGCCGTCGAAGCTGTCGGCGCCGGACATTGCCACGGTGCCGAGCGGCACTCCGTGCACGGTGGGCGTGCGGCCGAAGATGGTGGGCCCGGTGTTGTTGACCGAGGTGGTCTTGCTGGTCTTGGTGACCGCGCTCTTGCTCGCGCTGGTGGTTTCCTGCAGCAGTACGGTGACGATGTCGCCGACGCGGTGCGCCTTCAGGTCCGCAAACAGTTCCATTTGCTGCCCGGTCTGATAGATCGCCCCTTCGGTTCGCGGAATGGGCGGCGGCAACACGCGCGGCACCACCGGATCGGGCTTCGGCGGCTTGTGCGGCACCATGCCGCAGCCGGTCAGAGTGACGAGGCCGATGGCGAGCGCCACGAGGCCTTTGATTTGAATTAGTGACTTCATGACAGGTTGGTCGTCAGGTACTGAAGCATCTGGTCGGTGGTGCTGATGGCCTTGGAGTTCATTTCGTAGGAGCGCTGGCACTCGATCATGTCGACGAGTTCGGTGACCGAGTTGACGTTCGAGGTTTCCAAAGTGCCCTGCTGGATCTGGCCCAGTCCGTTGGTGCCCGCGGTGCCGACCTGGGGCGATCCGGAAGAGGCCGACTCGACCAGAAGGTTGTTGCCCACCGGTTGCAGACCCTGCTCGTTGACGAAGTCGGCGAGCTGGATCTGGCCGATCTGGGTGCCCTTGGCGTTGGACGCGGAGGTTGCGGTCACCGCGCCATCCGACCCGACGGTCACCGACTGGGTGCCCTGCGGAACGTTGATGGCCGGTTGCAATGGATAGCCGCTGGCCGTCACCACGTTGCCCTGGTTGTCCAGCGAGAACGAACCGTCGCGCGTATAGGCGATGGTGCCATCGGGCATGGTGATCTGAAAGAAGCCGCGGCCGGTGACCGAGAGGTCGAGCGGGCCGTTGGTCTGATTGATGCTGCCCTGGCTGTAGTCCTTCTCGGTGGCGACGATGCGCACACCCGTGCCGAGCGTGAGGCCGGTGGAGTACTGGGTGTTCTGCGTGCTCTGCGCACCCACCTGCCGTACGTTCTGATACATGAGGTCCTGGAACGCGGCACGTCCGGCCTTGAATCCGGTGGTGTTGGTGTTGGCGAGGTTGTTGGAGATGACCGCCATGCGCGTGTTTTGCGCGTCGAGACCGGTCTTGGCTGCCCAGAGTGCGAGATTCATGTGATATTTCCTTGGATATTTACGACGACTGCATCATGCGCTCAGCGCTTTGCTCGTTCGTATCGGTCGAGTTCATGCTCTTGATCTGAAATTCGTACAGGCGCTGCAGTTCGATCATGTTGATGAGCGACTGCGCCGGGTTGACGTTGCTGCCCTCGAGCATTCCCGAGGTCACTGACACCGAGTCGTCCTGCTTGGCCTTGCCGCCGGACTTGAGACGCAGCAGGCCGTCATCGCCTTTCTGCAGGTCCTTGGTGCTGGGATTGACCAGCTTGATGCGGTCGACTTGCGTAACCGCGAACGGCGCGGAACCCTGCGGCACCACCGACACCGTGCCGTCGCTGCCGATCGACACGGTGGTGGATGGCGGGATGACCAAAGGACCGGAGTTGGTGAGCACCGGCTGGCCGCTCGCGGTGAGCACAGCGCCGGTCGGGGTGATACGAAGATCGCCGGCGCGGGTGTAGGCTTCCTGCCCGTCGCTGCCGCGCACGGCGATGAAACCGCTGCCGTTGATGGCGATGTCGAGATTGCCGCCCGTGCTCTGCATCACGCCGCTTGAGAAATCCGTGCCGGCATCGCCAGCCACGGCATTCACGCGCGTGGCGTAGCCGGGGCCGTAGATCGGCGAGGAGTCGAAGGCCACCTCGTCGGCGCGATAGCCGGTGGTGCTCAAGTTCGCGATGTTGTGGTTGTTGACGGCCTGCGCTTGCATGATCTGCTTCGCGCCGGTCATCGCCACATAGAGTCCTCTGTCCATAGCTGCTTACTGTCTGCTGACTATTAGTGAGTGATGTTGATGACGGTCTGGGACAGCTGGTTCGCCGTGGTGATCACCTGCGCGTTCGCCTGGAAGGCGCGCTGCGCCGTGATCATGTTGACCAGTTCGGTGGTCAAATCTACGTTCGAGGATTCGAGTGCGCCGGATTGGATCGAACCGAAGCCCGCGGTGCCCGCGGTGCCCGACACGTGCGTGCCGGAGGTGAAGGTCTCCGCCCAGTTGGTGTCGCCCAACTGCTTGAGGCCCTGCGGGTTCGGGAAGTTGGCGAGCGCCAGCTGACCCAATTCCGTGGAACGGCCGTTGGTGTACACCGCCGAGACGATGCCGGTCGGATCGATCGACACGGTGGAGAGCTGGCCGGTGGCAAAGCCGTTCTGGTTGATCGAAGTGACGCCGAAGCTGCCGCCGTATTGGGTGCTCTGCTGGAAATTGAAGGTCATCGACTGCGGCGCAGTCGCCCCGTCGGTGGGAGCGAAGTTGGGGAACGTGAGCGCACCGCCGCCGGCGGCCACCTGGCCGTTGGCGCCGAAGGTGAGTGTCTGCGTTGGGCCCGCGGACACGCCGTTCACCAGCATGTTCACGTTCCATACTCCGGTGGTGGCGGTCTGCGTGAAGTAGAAAGTCGCCGGATAGCCGTTGCCGAGCGAGTCGTACACCGTGGTCGAGGTCGACTCGTTGTACGACAGCGGGTCGTTCGGATCGAAGGTAGCCGCGTCGGTCGGAACCGTGGAATTGGCCGGCAGGTTGAGGATCGCGGCACCGGTGGAGGTTGCCAGCGGCGCGCTTTGCGCGGTCTGCAGGTTGAGATTGGTCAGTGTGCCGGTGTTGAAGCCGCCGTTGGTGGTGGGCGGGTAGACCTGCAACGCCTGGCCGGTGGAGGTCACGACGTTGCCGTTCTTGTCTTCGGAGAATTCGCCGTTGCGGGTGTAGACGACGCCGTTGGAGGGATCTGCGAGCGTGAAAAATCCGTCTCCCGAGATGGCGAGGTCGAGGTTCGAAGAGGTGGTGGTGATGTTGCCCTGCGTGAACTGCTGCGCGGTGGATGCGAGGCGCGCGCCTTCGCCGATCGACGAGGTGTTCAGGTTCACGGCGCCGGCGGCATATACGTCCGCGAATTCTGCGCGCGATTCCTTGAAGCCGATGGTATCGGCGTTCGCCACGTTGTTGGCCGTGACGTCCAAGTCGGAACTGGCCGACGTCAAACCTGAGAGTGCGATACTAAACGAGGACATTTACGTTGCTCCTGGGTGAATTAGTTGGAAATCGTCTGCACGGTGCTGAACGGCACGCTGCCGACGCCCGCGATGTTCAATGTCATGCCGGTCGAGCCGGAGCCCATGCTGACGCTCTCGACCGTGCCGTTGACGTAGGTGGAGGCCGCGGTGCCGCCCTGTGCCGCACCCGCGTATTCGGCGGTCAGCGTGTAGGTGTCCGCCGGCGCCTTGGTGCCGGTGCCGGTGCTGCCATCCCACGAGAAGTTCGTCATGCCCGCCGACTGCGCGCCTAGATCGATCTGCTTCACCAGCACGCCCGCGCTGTTGGAGATGTTGAGCACAACATCGGAGGTGGTCTGTGGGACCCCGACGGAGCCCGTGACGGTGCCGCCCGATCCCGAGGTGGTCACGGTGCTGCTGCTCACCAAGGCCTGATGGCCGAGCAGCGATGAAGCCTGCAGCGCCTGGTTCGAGGTCAAGGAAGTCGACAGCGTCGCGAATGAGGTGTTGAGGCCATTGATGCCCTGCACCTCGGACAGCTCCGCCAGCTGCGTCAGGAAGGTGTTGCTGTCGACCGGATTGGTCGGATCCTGGTTCTTCAGCTGCGCGAGCATCAAGGTCAGGAAGTCGGTGCCGCCGAGGGTCGTCGAACTCGCAGCGCTCGACGAAGAGCTGCTGCCCGTGCTGCCGGTACCGGTGGTGTTGCCGGTACCGGTGGTGCTGCCGGTCCCGGTGGTGCCGGTGTTGGTAGCTGCGTGTGTGCCGTTGATTAACATTATTAGTGTCCCATTGCGATGGTCTTGAGAAGCAAATCGCGCGCCGTGTTGATCGCCTCGACGTTGGTCGAGAACGAACGGTTCGCGGAAATCATGTTGGTCATTTCCTCGATCGAATTGACGTTCGAGGTGAAGACGTAGCCGTCCTTGTTGGCGAGCGGATTTTCCGGTGCGTAGCGCATCGTGGGCGGCGTATTGCTTTCCACGACGCCGGCCACCCGGACGCCGACGCCGGCATCTTCGCCGTCGAAGCTCGCGGCCGATTCATCCATGATGCTCTGGAACACCGGATGGCGAGCACGGTAGATCTTGGTGGAGTCCCCGTTCACGCTCTCGGCGTTGGCGAGATTGCTGGCGGTGGTGTTCAACCGGATGGTCTGCGCGTTCAGTCCGCTGCCCGCCGTGTTGAAGATGTTGAATAAAGACATGGCTGGTCCTTGTATTACTGGCCGTTGATGGCGAGCGTGAGCTCTGCGATCTGCGTGTTGATGAATCCGAGGCTTGCCTGGTAGCGCACGTTGTTCTCGGCGAACGCGGCCTGCTCCACCGGCATTTCAACCGTGTTGCCGTCGAGCGAAGCCTGGTAAGGGTTGCGATACTTCAGATCCGCCGCCGGCGTGCTGCCGTCGCTCAGGCTGATATGCGCACCCTGGGTGACGTTCAGAGCCAGCGGCGCATCGTTGCTCCGTGACAGCACTTCGCTGAAATCGATGTCGCGAGCCTTATAGTTGGGCGTGTCGGCATTGGCGATGTTGGTCGCGAGGACGCCGAGGCGCTGGCCGTGCAGCAGCAGCGCTTGTTCGTGAATGCCAAAGACGTTGTCGAACATGAAAAGACTCCTTTGCCAAGGGATAGAGCAAGAGCTGTGCCAACCGCAGAAAGCGCGGGAAAAGCTCGAGAAACGTGATTCGGTAAGCACTCGGCGGCACGATCCGGCGCCAAGTGCGGTGCGCTTGCCGCTCTCTCGGCCGGTCGGGCGGCAAGCGCTTGCCGCTCGGCCGATCCGCCGCCGCCCGCGCGGCAATGCGGCGGCGCAACGCGTGCACGCGTAGACCCGATCGATCTGGCACGGGGCTTGCTTGCTCTTAAAGGACTATGGATACAACGCCAATTTATTGTCGGCGGCCCGGCGTATTAGACGCCCTGGGCTTGTTTCTATTGCTCGCGCCCTTTTTCGCAATGCGCTCGCCGGCGCAAGATGACCAGGGCAATCCCGCGGCCAGCGCCGCGACCTCTCCTAAAGTGGTCGAAGCCCTGGCCCGCGAGGCGGCGGAGCGCGAATTTCCCCAGCTTTCCGACCGGCAACGGATGCTGGTCGGGCCCGTGGAGCCGCATACCGAGCTGGCGAAGTGCCAGGCGCCCATCCGCGCGACGCTTACCTCGGCCCATCACATGCAGGATCGCGCCACGTTCGAAGTTCGTTGCACCGCCTTGAACGGCTGGCACCTCTACGTGCCGGTACGCATCGTGGGCACTTCGACCGTGGCGGTTGCGGCGCACGCCCTGGTCGTCGGGGCAGTCATTAAAGAAGAGGACCTCAAGGTCGAACAGCACGATGTGTCCGAATTGCCGTTAGGATTCATCGACGAACCGAAGGTGGCAGTCGGCCTGACCGTGAGCCGTCCCATCCCGGGCGGCGCGTACATCACCAACCAGCAGCTGGTGGCCTCCAAGGCGGTGCAGCGCGGCCAGATGGTGACCTTGGTGGCGGATGCGGGCGGCATGGCCGTGAGCATGGCCGGGCGGGCCCTCACCGACGGCTTGGTGAATCAACGGGTAAAAGTGACGAATCTGTCGTCCGGGAAGGTGGTCGAAGGGATCGCCCGTTCGGAACAGGTGGTCGAAATTATTTTGCAATAGCCCTTCAGTGACGCAGTTCACGGCCGATATGTAATATCGCAGGCCGCTATGACGCAGGTCTCTAAAGTTCATCGCGGGCGGGTCGATATCATTGTCAGGGCATGCAGGTGTCCAAGGAGATACTTCGGTGACTCAAAAAATTGGCGGGTTTACAGCGTCTGATCCATTGGCGACCCTCAAGGGCTCGCGCAGCGGCGCTGTAAGTCAGAAAGATGGCGAGGCGGCCGGCGGGACGAACGTCGCGACGACTCAGACGGGCGACCAAGTGACGCTCACGAACTCGGCTCGCTCTTTACAGAAGCTGGAAGAGGCGGTGAGCAACGCGCCGGTCGTCGATTCGGCCAAGGTTGCATCCGTCAAGCAGTCGATCGAGTCCGGCACCTACCAGGTGAATCCGAGCAGCGTCGCCGACAAGATGATCAAGTTTGAGCGTGGCCTGAAATAAGCGCCATGAACCAGGATGCCCGCCACCGGCTTGAAGAACTGCTCGATCGCGAGATCGAGATGGCGCGCGCCCTGGTTTCGAACCTCGATGAGGAAAAAGTTGCGCTGACCGGCGAGTCTCCTAGGACTCTCGATGACAAGGTCGCCGAAAAAATGCGCTTGTTCGAAGGCATCGAGAAGCTTGAGCGGCAGCGCCGCGATCTGCTGCCGAATCCTGCGGCTCCCGATCTTGCTTCCACCGTGGTCGCCCGCTGGCGCTCGTTGATGAGCCTGATGGCGAGCTGCCGCAATGCCAACGAACTCAATGGACACATCATTCGCGTCCGCCAGCATCAGATTCGTCAGCTTATCGATGTTGTGCGCGGCCGCCCTGCGCCTCTCACCTACGATCCCCATGGAAAGACGTTTGCCGGCGCATTGCGCGCTTTGGCCAAGGCTTAATTTATGTTAGTGCTCAGCCGCCGCGCCGATGAGTCGATTGTCATTCAGCCCGCCGATGGCGTTGACGCCAACATGACCATGGCGCAGCTGTTCGCGAACGGGCCCATTCAAATCACCCTGCTGGGCGGTACCGGTCGACGCGTGAAGATGGGCATCGAAGCGCCCGAGCAGCTTGCGATTCGCCGCAAGGACGTCGCCTAAAAATCCCCTCTGTGTTTCGTCCGGGGTTGCTGTCGACGCCGGCGGCAGCGCTGCGTAGCCCATTGATTTTACATATCTTTACGGGCCGGCTGACATATAAAATTAGAATTTTTTGAACCCTTCGCTATCTTTGTTGCGACGTGCATAATGCTGCTTCCCACATCGAAATCATACGAAGGGAACGTACGGATGGAGCGCCGCTTGCACACCCGTCACCGCGCACGCACAACCGTGTACGTGGTGATGTCGGGAAGAAAGAGTCGTATTTGCAAAGCCAAGAATCTGAGTGCGAACGGCGTATTCGTCGAGACTGAAAATCTCGGACTGCGCAAGGGTCAACAGGTGCAGCTCGCGTTTGCGATCAACTTGGGACTCGTCACCAAAATTCATCGGCGCACTGCGATCGTCGCGCATGTCACGCGCGGCGGCACCGGCCTGATGATGGAACAGTTCGCCGGACGCTGAACTTGACACTTCCTGTAAACTTACAGGAATGCCACCCTTCGATCCTCCTCGCTCGGATGCGATCCGCATCCGCGGCGCCCGTCAGAACAATTTAAAGAATCTCGACCTCGACTTGCCGCTCAACGAGCTGCTGGTGGTCACCGGCGTGAGCGGCTCCGGAAAGTCGTCCCTGGTGTTCGACACGCTGTATGCCGAGGGCCAGCGCCGCTACGTCGAAACCTTCTCGCCCTACGCGCGGCAATTTCTCGACCGCATGGACAAGCCGCAGGTCGACCGCATCGAGGGTATTCCGCCGGCGATCGCCATCGATCAGACCAATCCGGTGCGCACCTCGCGGTCCACCGTCGGCACCATGACCGAGCTCAACGACCATTTGAAGCTCTTGTTCGCACGTGCTGCCGACCTGTATTGCCAGGGGTGCGGCAAGCCGGTTCGACGCGACAGCGGCAGCTCCATCCAGTCGCAACTGACAGCGCTCGCGGCCCAGGGGCAGGATCCACCGCTGCTGCTGACATTTCCGGTGGCCATTCCGAAGAATTTCTCGGGAGAGGAGATCAAGAATCTCCTGAAAGCGCAGGGCTACACGCGAATCTTGGAGAAGCACGGCGACACGCTGCAGGTGGTGCAGGACCGGTTTCGCATGTCGAGCGTGGATCCGGCGCGAGCGGCGGATGCCATCGAGGCGGCTCTGAAAGTGGGGCAAGGACGGCTCAACGTGTACGCCCTCGAGCCCGGCAGCACGGCCGACTCCAAACCGAAGGCGCCGCCTTGGCGGTTTTCCTCCGGACTTCACTGCCCCGACTGCGACATCAATTACAAGGAACCGAGTCCGAGCACCTTCAGTTTCAACTCGCCGATCGGCGCGTGCGAGACCTGCCGAGGCTTTGGCCGCAGCATCGGAGTCGACTATGGCCTGGTCATCCCCGACACCTCGCTGTCGCTGAAACAGGGCGCGATCAAGCCGTGGCAGACCGAGTCGTACAAGGAATGCCAGGACGATCTTCTGAAGTACGCGCGCAAGCGCGGCATTCCGATCGACACGCCCTGGCGCGAGCTTTCCGACGAGCAACGCCGCTGGGTCATCGATGGAGAGGGAGATTGGACCAAGAAGGTCTGGTACGGCGTGCGGCGCTTTTTTGCGTGGCTCGAAACCAAGTCCTACAAGATGCACATCCGGGTGTTGTTGTCGCGTTATCGTTCGTACACCGAGTGCGGCACGTGCCGGGGCGCCCGTCTAAAACCCGAAGCGTTGTTGTGGCGCATCGGCACCCCACCGCGAAACATTCGCGATGTGATGTTGATGCCGATCGATGAGGCGGTGCGCTTCTTCGCCACGCTGAAATTGCCGTCATCGCTGAACGAGGCCAGCGAGATCTTGATGCGCGAAATCCGCGCGCGCTTGAAGTACCTGACCGACGTCGGTTTGGGCTATCTAAATCTGGATCGGCAGTCGCGCACCTTGTCGGGCGGTGAAGTCCAGCGCATAAATCTCACGACCGCATTGGGGACCTCGCTCGTCAACACCCTCTTCGTCCTGGACGAGCCTTCGATCGGCCTGCATCCGCGCGACGTCGGACGCATCGTCGGGGTGATGCATCGTCTGCGCGACGCCGGAAACACCTTGGTCGTCGTCGAGCACGATCCCAAGGTCATGCAGGCGGCCGACCGGGTGCTCGACATCGGCCCCGGACCTGGCGAGCACGGCGGCGAGCAGGTATTTTTCGGTCGTGTCGCCGAACTCGCCGGCGCCAAGGGTTCGCTGACCGCCGACTACCTGGCGGGCCGCAAACGCGTACAGATACCGCCGGCGAAAAAGCGCACCTCGAAGTCCAAGTCCCTGATCATCAAGGGTGCGGCCGAGCACAACTTGAAGGGCATAGAAGTGGCGCTGCCGCTGAATTGCCTGGTTTGCGTGAGCGGCGTCAGCGGTTCGGGTAAATCCACGCTGGTGCACGATGTGCTCTATCCGGCGCTGTTGCGCCACAAGGGCAAACCCACCGAAAATCCCGGCAAGTTCGACAAACTCATCGGCGCCGAGCTCATCGACGCCGTGGTGATGGTGGATCAGAGCCGCATCGGTCGCACCACCCGCTCCAATCCGGCGAGTTATGTCGGCGCCTTCGACGCAATCCGCGATCTATTCGCCAAGCTTCCGCAGGCAAAGGAGCGCAAGTACACCGCCGGCACCTTCAGCTTCAACGCCGGCAACGGGCGCTGCCCCACCTGCGGCGGCAACGGCTTCGAACATGTCGAGATGCAGTTCCTCTCCGACGTATACCTGCGCTGCCCGGACTGCGACGGACGGCGTTTCCGCAGCGAAGTGCTGGAATGCAAATTGACCCGCGGCAAGGCCGATCCCAAAAGCATCGCCGACGTATTGGAACTCACCGTCTCCGAAGCCCTGAAGCTCTTCGCCGATGACAAGGAAGTGTGCGTGCGCCTGGAACCGCTCGCCGAAGTCGGGCTCGACTATCTGCGCTTGGGGCAACCGGTTCCAACGCTGTCCGGCGGCGAGGCGCAGCGGCTAAAGCTCGCCGGACACCTCGCGGAAACGGCCGTGAAGCAGGCCTCGGCGGCCAAGCTTTCCAAGCGCTCGGGCGCCAAAGAGCCGGCGCGCGGTTCGTTGTTCCTCTTCGATGAACCGACCACCGGGCTGCATTTCGACGACGTCGCAAAGCTGCTGCGCGCATTTCGCCGCCTGATCGACGCAGGGCATTCGCTGCTGGTCATCGAACACAATCTCGACGTCATCCGTGCCGCCGATTGGATCATCGACCTGGGTCCCGAAGGCGGCGAAGCCGGAGGTACTGTGGTCTGCGTCGGAACGCCCGCCGAAGTCATGGCATGCAATGCTTCGCATACCGGCGCGGCCCTCATCGACTCCGAATCGGGACCGATGTTCATGGTGCGCGACGAACCCAACTCGCGTGCGCTCGTCGCGCATCCGCCCACTTCGATCGCCATTCACGGCGCGCGCGAACACAACTTGAAGGAAGTCGACGTCAGCCTGGGCCTCAACAAGTTCACAGTCATCACCGGGGTCTCCGGCAGCGGCAAAAGCACCCTTGCATTCGACATCCTGTTCGCAGAAGGTCAACGTCGTTATCTCGAGTCCTTGAATGCCTATGCCCGACAATTCGTCGAGCCCGCCTCGCGTCCGGATGTCGACGCCATCTTCGGCATTCCACCGACGGTCGCGATCGAGCAACGCACCAGTCGTGGCGGCCGCAAGAGCACGGTTGCCACCTTAACCGAGATCT
The DNA here is from genome assembly GCA_036494165.1 of Steroidobacteraceae bacterium. Taxonomy (GTDB): domain Bacteria; phylum Pseudomonadota; class Gammaproteobacteria; order Steroidobacterales; family Steroidobacteraceae; genus Bog-1198. Next base: position 39,917 of record DASXOQ010000117.1, on the reverse strand, counting down.
ACCATTTCCTCCGGCTCCTGTACGTGAAGCTTGGGGTGCAGTTCTGCCCCAAGTGCGAGGCGCGGATCGAGCCACAATCGGCCGACGTCATTGCGGCGCGCGTGCTGCGGGAGTACCGGGGCAAGAACGTCACCGTGCTTGCGCCGCTCATCGTGGCGCGCAAGGGCCTGTACACCGCCCTGGCCAAGTGGGCGCGCGGCAAGGGGTTCAACCACCTCAAGGTGGACGGCAAATTGCTGCCGACGGCCAAGTGGCCCAGGCTGGACCGTTTCATCGAGCACAACATCGAGATGCCGGTTGCAGAACTGAAGGTCGCCGCCGCCAGCGAATCGGACTTGCGGCGCGCACTCGATGTCGCGCTCGAACACGGCAAAGGTGTGCTGCACATCGCCGTCGAAGGTGGCGCGACGGCGGTGTTTTCCACTAAGCGCGCATGCCCCAATTGCGGCACCGGCTTTCCGGAACTCGATCCGCGCCTCTTTTCGTTCAACTCCAAGCACGGCTGGTGTGGCGAATGCTTCGGCACCGGTCTTAGCTTGCCGCAGTTCGACTCCGAGCAAAGCGGCGAAGAGACAGCGTGGAACGAAGATGCCGATTCGGTCCCGGAAGTCTGCACTGCATGCTGCGGTCAACGCTTGAATCCGGTCGCGCTCAACGTGAAGTTTCGCGACCGCTCCATCTCTACGCTTACCGAACTGCCGGTCAACGAGTTTGCCGGTACGCTGGCGCAATTCAAGCTGCAGGGACGCGAACAGGAGATCGCGCGGGATCTGTTCACGGAACTGCGGTCACGCACGGACTTCCTCTGCGACGTGGGGCTGGGATATCTGCAGTTAAATCGGGCAGCCCCCACCTTGTCGGGCGGCGAGGCGCAGCGTATCCGCCTGGCAGCTCAGCTGGGGTCCAACCTGCAGGGCGTGTGCTACGTTCTCGATGAACCCACCATCGGCCTGCATCCGCGCGACAATATCGCGCTCCTGCAGACGTTGGAGCGCTTGCGCAGCAAGGGCAACACGCTCGTGGTGGTCGAACACGATGAAGACACCATCAAGCGTGCCGATCATGTGATTGATCTGGGTCCCGGCGCCGGGGTGCGCGGCGGGCAAGTTGTCGCCCAGGGCACGGCGCTGGAACTAGCAAAGCGTGCCGATTCCGCCACGGGCCGATGCCTTGCCATGCCACTGCAGCACTCGCGGGCGCGACGTCGGTCGATCAAACGCGACTCCGCGATGATCGAGATCAAGGGGGCCATGCTCCACAATCTGCGCAAGGTCGACGCGCAAATTCCGCTTCGAGCGCTAAGCGTGGTGACCGGCGTCTCTGGATCCGGAAAATCGTCGCTGGCTCGCGACGTGCTGCTGGGCAACCTGAAGAGCGCGGTCGCCAAGCAACCCCGCGGCAGATCACGTCGCGAGGAATTCGTGCCCCACGGATGCGATTCGATCACCGGCTTCGAACCGGTCAGCCGGGTGCTCGAAGTCGATCAGACTCCGATCGGCAAGACGCCGCGCTCGTGTCCTGCCACGTACATCGGATTCTTCGACGCTATCCGGCGCCAGTACGCGGAAACCACCGACGCCCGCATTCGCGGCTTCACGGCGAGCCGATTTTCATTCAACACTTCCGGCGGGCGTTGCGAAGCATGCGAAGGCCAGGGCATGCAGCGCATCGAAATGAGCTTCCTGCCGGATGTGCAGGTGCTGTGCGACGTGTGCGGCGGCAAGCGCTTCAATCCAGACACGTTGAACATACTGTTCAAGGGAAGAAGCATCGGCGATGTGCTCAACATGAATGTCGAAGATGCGCAGGAGTTTTTCGCCGCCCATCAGAGCGTCCGTCACCCGCTTGCCCTCCTCAACGATGTGGGGTTGGGATATCTCACGCTGGGACAGCCCAGCCCCACGCTTTCCGGCGGCGAGAGTCAGCGCATCAAGCTAGTGACCGAACTATCCAAGGTGCGCACCGATGCGCTCGGCATCGATAACGCACGACGCGACGGACAACATACTTTGTACGTGCTCGATGAGCCGACGGTCGGTCTGCACATGGCCGATGTCGAAAAGCTGCTTCATGTCCTGCACCGCTTGGTCGATTCAGGGAATACGGTGGTGGTCATCGAGCACAATCTGGACGTTATGGCCGAAGCGGATTGGATCGTGGATCTGGGCCCGGAAGGCGGCACTGGCGGCGGCCGCGTCGTGGCGCAGGGCACCCCCGAAAGCATCGTGCGAAAGCCCGGGGCGAGCCACACGGCGAAGATCCTGGGCGAATTCCTGGCGGAACGCGGTGCCGCCTGAACCTGGCTTTCTTAACCGCTGACTTGGAACCGGTTATTTGCCTGCGGGCGCATCCGGGGGCGGTCGCTTCCTTGATTCCTTGGCGTGCAATCCCTCGTCCTCAAGCAAGCGCTTGCGCACGTAGAGAAATCTGATCGTTTCGTACTCGAACGGCGAACCGGTCGAGTAGTAACGGAAACTGACGTTGGCGCGCTGATCTACCGCGTTGATGGCGCCGAGCGGCCACGAGGCTATTCCCCGGTACAGGTTGAACACGTTGATCCCGTATTCGACGCCGTAGTCGACGCCGAATCCGATCCCGTCACGGAATGTCGAGGGTCCGAGAAATGGCATCACGAAATACGGACCCGGATGCATGCCCCACTTCGAGAGCGTCGTTGCAAAACCGGTCGCGGCGCCCGGCAGTTTCAGTCTCGTGGCCACGTCGAATAGGCCGCCGACGCCGATGGTGCTGTTGATTACGAGCCGCTCGGCACTTCGCAATCCGTATTTCAAGCGCCATTGCAATGCGTAGTTCACGACGCTGTCGATCTCGGCAAGATTGGAGAAGAAGTTGTGAACGCCGGAACGCAGCGGTGATGGCAGACGGTTGTAGGTGTTGGCGGCAGGCAGAAATATGGCCTCATCGAAGCGGGAATTGAACCGGTAGGTGAATCGATTCAGGCGCTCCCAAGGATCGTAGGTGTACATGGGTGGAGCGTCGGCGGGCGTCAGCGGCGGCGCCGTCGCCTCCGGACGCGCTTCCGGGCTCGCGGGGCTCTGCTCGGATTTATGTTCCTGTTCGCCGGTCGATGCCGCCTCCGAGAAAGCGGCCATTGCCGAGGCTGTTGCGGCAGCCTCGGCGGCAGGCTCCTGATCGGGCACCGTCCGCAAGCTCAGCGACTGCGACGCGCAGCCGCCCAGCATCAGGAGGACGACCATCAATGCAATGCGGCGGATCATTGCGCAGGCCCCTGCCAGGTACCTGCCAACATGGCGAGCATGTCCGAGATTTGTTGACGTTCGCCTATGGTGCCCAGGTGGCCCCCATGGTCGTACACGACGATCCGCGATCCCAGCGTTTGTCGAAGCCAATCCAGTTCACGGCGGTCCAGGATGAGATCGTCGCTGTTGGTCTGCGCGTAATAGTCCGAATTTTCGCGCAGATCATCGCCGATGATGCTGAGGCGATTGTCCGCGATCAGAGAGGCGCTCGTGGCATCGGGCCGGCGCTTCAGATAGTACGGGGCAAATACCCGCGTGAAATATTCGGAAAAGGGCTTGTCGCGCAGCGCCCTTTGGATCTTCTCCAGGTCATCGCTGACCTTCGGCGGATGGTCGGGATCCAGAACGACTCCTGTCCGGGCGTAAAGATCTCCGCAAAAAAACATGTCCACCAGTTCGGTTCGGAAGGTGAGAGCTATGGCCGCCGAGAATTCGGCGTCTGTCTTTAGGACGGATGCCGCAGCGGCGAGCAGGAAGTTCTGGTCGATCTCCACACGATCGGACGCCCGATAGAGATTTGCGAGCTCGGCATACAGCCTCCGGTAGAGGCGCTCGATCGCGGCATCATCCGTACCAATGCTCTGTGCGAACAGCTTGTCGACGCGGCCGATGGATGCAAAGAGACTCACCGGCGGATTGATCATGAGCGCACGATGAATCTTGAGTTTTCCCTCTTTGGCATCGATCGACTTGATTACCGCGGCGTTGGCGCCGCCAAGTGAATAGCCGAGAATGTCGATGTCCGTGATCTTGATTTTGTGCGGCAGGCGGCTGATGATCTCCTGCAGCGCTCGGTACATGTCCTGGCCGTCCTGCCTGAGATCGCCCGCCACACCCGTGCTTGAGCCCGCCACGATGAAGCCGGGAAACGTCGGCGATGGCACGGTAAGGATGTGATAACCCGCTCCATAGAGCGCTGCTCGCAGCAGTTCGAGCTTGGTGGTATTTCCGTCGCTGCCGGTGCCGGATATGACGATCGCGAGCGGCGCAGGATGCTTTTGCGTGGTCAACCACACCCGCAACTTGCGGTCGAACCACAAAACCTGCGGCACCGGCAGGTGCCAGGGCAACTCGATGTCGATTTCGGAAAGCGGGACTTTTGGCGGTAAGGAAGCGAGATCGTCCGGTCGCGGACCGTAGACTGTGGCCCGGAGGCCGGCGGAGGATGCTAACCCCGCTGGAGGACCTGGAGCCGGAGGTGGCGGAATGTCAGCTTTGGCCTGACTATAAAGCGCAGCCGCGAAAAAAGCGGAAAATAGAAAACGTCGAAACCCATCCATCTCGTCATAGTGTCATATGCCGTGGTACGACACGAGAACGCCATACCAGACGTTAATCACGTAGGAACCTTCCGACGTCGTTGATCAACTACCGCCGCGTTTGAAGACGGCAGCGCCCCGTTCGTCGTTTGCAATGGAGCGGTAGAAATCGCGAAGTTCCTCCGCCCGATCCGCGGGCAATTCCAGCTGTTTGAGTTCGAATGAACGGCTGTAGTGGAGGTTGCCATTTTTAAAATCCGCTTTGCTGTGATAGGACGCATAAGGCTTGTCTATGTCGACAGAATGCGGCAACTCATCAACGGTAAACCCGGGCGGCACCGTTATGTCCACCTCGTCCGTATCGCGCTCGGGCTCATCGAACTCAATGGGGTGAGCTCGCGCCTCCTTGTTCTCGAGAAAGCTTCGTGATTCGATACCGAGGACGCGCGGCCGCACCAGCACTAAGTCACCGGCAACCTTGGCATACTTGTCCACCTCGAGCGTGTACCGCCATTGGAACGGAAGCTCCGGCGCCCGCGCATTGTGCACCGACGCCGTTACAATTTGGAAATTGGACAGGGAGGCGGCCGCCAAATCCTCGACCACCTTTATCTTGTCGGTCTCGGCGGTGCTCCCCCGCATCACATAGCGTTGGTAGGCGGCGCGTCCCCCCACTCGAGTCTCTTCTACATCTCCGCGCAGCTTTCCGTCGGCGTCGAGCCTCATGTGCGCGGTTCGGGCGATACCGTTGGCGTTTGGCGGCAGTTGCGGAAGCTGCAGTAACTCGCCGCCGTCGTCTCGCACCAAGAGTCCGTAATTGGACTGCAGCGCTCCTGACAGAGTCCCGATAGGAGTTACGGCATCGGTAGGATCGAAGAATAGCAATCGACCCAACGTGGGATGCTCGATGGTCGCCTTGATAATCTGCGGGTCGTTTATTTCCGCTGGCAGGCCGATTGCCATGATCATATGATCGAACCCTAGATTCGGAGGGGTGGCAGCGCTAACGGCTCCGCGCTCGGTATTGATCACTACGTAATACGAATGAATGCCGATGAGATTCAACATCGAACTCATCAGGGTGACATTATCCTTGCAGTCCCCGTAGCGGTGTTGAAAAATCTCCGTCGCGGGATGGGGCTGATAGCCCCCGATGCCGAGCTCTATGGCAACATAACGAATCTGACTCTGCACAAAGCCCGCCAAGGCTTGCATTTTCGCAAGAGGCGAGGCGAGAGAGTTGGTGAGCTCAGCCACCTTCTCTTTGATGGCCGGTGATGGGTCGCGCTTTCCGGCGGTCAGCTTTCCGAACCAAGCGCCCAGATCGTTCCACGTTTCGATGTTGTCGGCGCCGGTCGCGATGGGCTCAAGGATAACGACCATCTTGCCGGCAATGGCTGCCCACGGAGGCATGTGGGGCTCCACGGTTACGGCGGCCACATCGTGAATTTCCCATGACCATTGGCCCGATCCCGCCGCTGAAGCGACAACCGGCGCATGATTGATGAAGCTCTCGCGATATCGCCAGCTACTTGGTAGCTGTAACATAAAATGCGACTCGCGTACGGGAATCACGCGCTGAAAATCCCACTCATCTAGTCGCTGATAGGGCCGCAGCTCGCTCTCTACTTCGTAGCCAACGATGCTGCCGGGCACGGACTCCGGAATCCGCAAAGTCTTCCTGCGAATATCCGTCACACCCTCGCCGCCGGTTTCATTCACCGCCACATCGACGGCGTCGTGGGCCTTGACTTCGTAATCCTTGCCGCTCGCCGGTATGCACCAGCCTCGGATATCGGTAATTGGATTTGTGGGGCCCCAATAAAAGCCGTAAGCCCCGTAGGAGTTGCCCTCGGATCGCAAGATTTTAAAGACCAGGCGCACCTGCTCCTTTATCTTCCCATTCGCCTGCACAACCACTGAAATGTTTTCATAGAGCAGCACCGCTGGGGTTTTTTCGTCATGCGACGGCAGCATTGCATTAACCTGCGCGTGCATCCACGGAGGCGCGGTTGATGCCCAACAACCGGGCGTGACACAGATGACCATCGCGACACTCGATAACCAGGTCCGCCATCGCAGCATTAGTGCTTGGCCTTGTCGTTCATCAAGGTAAGAACCTGCTCCTCATCGCCGGTGCGAATGCCATCAAACCAGGATTGCACCGTGCCATAAGCGGCCACGGGAACGACGATGAAGTCGTAACGCGCGAAGCGCGCCAGGTGTAATACGCCACCGGACTCATCGCCGCTCACCGAATAGGCGAATGCCCGCTCCTCGATGGGCGCAACTTTTGGAATGCTCGCTGTCCCCCATTGAAGTGGCAAGGTGACGGCGACATCGTCCTTCTCGAAAAATGGGAAAGTGAAATAGAGTGGATGAATCCGAGACGCATGTGTAAATAGAGGTCTTTCCTCCCCGCCGAACACTGTTACGGGAAATAACGCCCGTTGTCCCGCGACCGCCGCCCAGCCGGGAATGCGTATATGATATTCGGCAAGCAGCTCGGTCGACGATGTTTCCCAATCGGGATCATTTGTCAGTGAGACTTCGGCGCCGCCGGGAATGGCATGCGCGAGCTGCGTTTCCAGGAATTTCTTGCGCGCTGTGACGTCCTCATCTCGCTCGCTGATACGCCAGCCCAGCACCATCTCGCCGGTGTATTTGGCTGTTACGTCGCCTTCCAGCAATCCTTGTGCGTCAAGCTGCAGCCTAGCCGAACGTGTGATGCCAGAAGCCTTGGAGTCGAAAATCGGCGTACGGTCCCAGGCACCGCCCTCGCGGTCGAGACGGCGACCCACCACGCCGGTTTCATACCATGGCAACTCTCCAAGTGGCGCAAATTTGCAACCCGGGTCGACGAACATGGCTTTTCCCGCGACTGTTAGTTCGACTACATAGCCATCGATGTCGTGGGGGTTTTGCAATTGCTTGGCGAAAATATGCCGGTCGCGCTTGGAAATCAGAACCGGGTACGCTTCAGCACCGGCAGCCCTAGCGAGCGCTAAAAACAGAGAGTTGAGCTCTGAACGGTCACCATATCCGGAATTCCAAACGTCCTTTACTGAATCGAGCGCGTGTATACCTTGGTGCTTCAATTCCTCCTCATCCATTTCCCGTTCGAAGGAAAGGTTGCGCATTCGCTGAACGCGTGCGTAGATTTTAGAAATTCTCTCCTCGAGCGAGTCGTTTGGAACGACGATTTGTTCCAGGGCCTTTTTCATCGCTTTCGGTTCATCCAAGAATTTATCAAGCGCCTTAAAGGCTTTTTTGAAGTGGCGCTGCCAGAAAACCTCAGGGTCCTTCTCCGGTTCATCGCTTGAGTTGGTGAGATAGACGAAATCGACACGCATCTCGAGGTCTTCCGCGGGGGGCATATAATCCTCGGTGACAAATGCGGGAACGTCATGGACTTCCATGCGGATCTTCCGGAACTTATCAATTGTGGGAGGCGTGCTGCCCTCCGGCAGTCCCGCGGGCCAAGCGTAGCGGACGCCATAACGAGGAAAGGGTAACAACGAAAACTTCGCGTAGCGCGTGAATAATTCACCGCTTAATATCCAATGCGAGTCAAATACGTAGTACGGCTGATAGCTGCGACGATAGCGATATTCGACGATACTGCCGACTTCGACATCCGGAAGGTTAACGCTCTTGCTATTGATCTTTATGCCGTCGGATTTGACGATCGATTGATCATAGATTTCGCCTGTGAATTTGACGACGCTGCCGTCGGGACGAACGGTCCGGGCCTCGATGCCGCGCACCGAATATTCTCCTTTAATGTATGGAATCTCGAGAGTGGCGTACTTGCGCCCCTCTTCCGTGAGAATCTTGATGCGCTCGTAGACTTCTTCTTGGCTATTTTGTCCATTGTCGTCGCGATCTATTTGCCGGAAAAGGAAAATCGCCGGAGCGCCGGGCGCCTTCGCCTCCTTGCGCATGCTGAGATCGTCGCCTGAGACCGGCAACCAGTCCTCCGCGAGGACGCGCGATGACATAACGTCGACGATGATAAATAACAACATTCCATGTAGTAAGGCCGCGGTTCGGGCCCGCATATCAATCCCTTTTATCTTTGTGCTCCGCCTAGTATCTATTATCGTTTTGGGTCGGTCGAGCGCTGTTTGGCATTCACTGTAAAGCACCGCGAAAGACAGTCGGCGCTCAAGTAAAGCACTCGGTACCAAGCGCGCATCGGGTAACCCTAGGGCGGCATCTGCGGCGCCGCCTCTTGAAACGCCGGGAGTTCGCGGCAGGCGGCATCGATCGCGACGATGCGCGGATAATTGTGCAACTCCACTGAAAAGCGACGCGCGTTGAACACCTGCGGGATCAAACACACGTCCGCGATGCTCACCGTATCTCCGTGGCAGTAGCGACCCGTCGCGGGATCGTTGGTCAAGGCACGCTCCAATGCATCGAATCCCACCTGCACCCAATGGCGATACCAGGCATCGCGGGTGGCCTTGTCGAGGGTGAGCTTTTCCTCTAGATAGCGCAGCACCCGCAGATTGTTCAACGGATGGATGTCGCTGGTGATGGTCTGGCTGATGGCCCGTACCCGAGCACGCGCCACCGGATCTTTCGGCAGCAGCGGGGGCTTGGGGTGAGTTTCATCCAGGTATTCGATGATGGCCAGGGATTGGGTTAGAACGGACCCGTCGTCGAGTCCGAGTGCAGGCACAAATCCCTGGGCGTTGACGCAAAGAAAGTCACCGAGCCGGTGCTCGCCCACCCTGAGATTCTTGATCACATTGGTATGGGCTATGGACTTCAGCGCCAGGGCGATCCGTACCCGGAAGGAAGCTGAACTCAGTCCATAGCCGTAGAGGATCATATGGAAATCACTATAAATTTAAAGAGCAACCTCTGTAAACGGCGTAAAGTGTATTCACCCTCAATACCGAGACCGCGCCATGCTCAAGATAATCGCCATGATGCTCTCGCTTTCGTTGCTGCTCGGCACCGGTGAGGCGCTTGCACACGCCAAACTCCTCAGTTCATCCCCAGCCGACAAGGCTCAGCTCGCGCAGGCGCCCAAGAGCCTCGAACTAAAATTCAGCGAGACAGCACGGCTCGCCATGGTAAAGCTCAGCAGCGGCGGCAAAGAAATTCCGCTCGGCGTCGACAAGAACGCCAAGGCCGACCAGTCGTTCTCCCTTACCCTGCCGGCCCTCAGCCCAGGCAGCTACACGGTGCAGTGGACCGCGGTTGCCTCCGATGATGGGCACGTCACCAAGGGATCGTTCAGCTTCTCCGTCAGCGGCTAGCCCGCCGATTGGCGCTTGAGCTGTCGAGCTTCGATGCCGCCGCGATCCTCGCCAAGGCGGTGGTCTATGCATCGACATTAGGCGCCACCGGCGCCGTGATCTTTCTCGGTTACGGCGAGTCCCGCCTCCACGGCCCGCAACGGGCCCACTTGCGACGGCTGATCTACTGGCTGTCCGCCGCCTCCATCATTGGCACCGCGCTTCGAATTTCACTCCTGTCGGGATCGATGAGCGACGCGTTCTCGGGCATGTTCGACCGCAGCTTCGCCACCATGATCCTCGCAGCGGGCGAAGGCCGCGCGAGCGCCGCGAGGATCGGTGGTCTCGCGCTCTTGAGCGTGGCGCTCGCCGTCCGCAAACGCGGCGGGGTACTGGCGCTCGCCGGGGCGGTGCTCGCAGCCAGTTCTTTCGCCTGGGTCGGGCATGCCCAGGCGCTGCACCGGGCTTGGCCGGTCGCGCTTTTGGCGACGCACTTGCTGTGCGCCGCCTTCTGGATGGGTGCCCTCTATCCGCTACTCTATGTGGCGCGTAGCGGTGAAATCGAGCAGCTTGCGGGACTCGCCGAACGCTTTGGACGCAGCGCCATGGTTCTGGTGTCTCTGCTGATTCTGGTCGGTGTAGTGGTGCTGGCGGCATTGTTGCCTACATTCGATGCGGTCTGGCAGAGCGACTACGGGCGCCTGGTCATGATAAAGATATCGCTGGTTGCCGCGCTCCTGGCGGCGGCCGGCTTCAACCGGCTCCAGGTGACGCCGCGGTTGATGCGCAACGACGCGGCCGCGGTGCGTCAGCTGCGCCATTCGATTCGCATCGAAATGGTGCTGGCGGCGTGCATATTGCTCGTCACGGCGCTGTTCACCTCGGCGACCGGGCCCGACATGTAGCTCAGGCGTCCGCGAAATCCACGAACAGGCTGGTGCCGGTGCCGGCGACCGAAGCTTCGACCTCGAAGGTCTTGCGGATGAGCTCCGCCGTCAAGGTATCCGCCGTTGGGCCATCTCCCTCGACCCGTCCGCGGGTGAGGGCGAATATCCGGGTGGCATAGCGCCCCGCGAGCGTCAGATCATGCAACGAGGCCACCACCAGCTTGCCCTCGCGTGCCAGGGTCCGCAGACGACGGGTGGTGTCCAGTGCATGCCGCGGATCCAGACCCGCGATCGGTTCATCGACAATGAGCACGTCGGGATCCGCCACCAGAGCGCGCGCCAGCATGGCACGCGCGAGTTCACCGCCGGATAGCGTGGTGACGGATTGGTCGCGGTGCTCCAGCAGATCACAGGCGCTCAACGCCGCGGTTATTTTCGGCAGGAAGCTTCGCGGCAATCCCCCCAAGGCCGGCAGAGTGGGGGTAAGACCCAGGGCCACCAGCCGCTCGACACTGAGCGGCCATTCGCAGCGTGGATTCTGCGGCAAGTAGGCGCGCCGCTGCGCTAGCTTCCCGGCCGCGAGCGAGGCCAGCTTCTCGCCGTCCAGGCTCACCTCGCCCGCGTCGGGCTTGAGCAATCCGGCAAGCACCGACAATAGGGTCGACTTACCGGCGCCGTTGGCACCGATGACCGCCACGAAGTCTCCTGACGATGCCTCGAGGGACACCTGATCGAGCAATTTGTAATTGCCCCGCGTCACACAAACATCCGCCGCACGCAAAGCCGTCATGGGGACTGCTCCATCACCTTCGCCAGGCTCGCATGCAGTTCTTCGGCAGCGGCCGCGCTGGCAACGGTACCGCAGCTGTAGAGTGCACCCGGGTAGCTTATGCGCCGGTGTGCATAGTGCTCTAGAAGGACCGGGTGCAAGGCGAGGTCGGTATTCAGGCTGGGCGTATCGGTGATGCTCCTCGAATAGGCGATCACATCGGGCTTCGCCGCCAGGAGCTGTTCGAGATCGAAGGCGGTGTAGGCTGCGCCGCTCGAAGCAATGTTGATGCCGCCGGCGGCGCGCAGAATGGCATCGAACAAGGTGCCCTCTCCGGGAATCGAGCCCCCTTCGCCCCAGGCAACCACGCGTATTGCGCGCTTGGGCTCCTCTTGCAGCCTCTTCAAGCGAGTGCCCATCTCATTGATGAGTCTTTCCGCCTCGACGTCTCGCCCGAGCGCGTGCCCCACCAGCCGCGTGACCGCGCCAATTTCTAAAAAATTCTCAGCGGGCGGGACCTCGAGCAATGCGAAGTGCAGCTCTTCGAGCACGCGCCGCGAAGCCGGCGTCGTGAAGGTGCCCGCGAGCACGAGATCCGGATGCAATGCGACTATCTCCTCGGCACTGCCGAAATTTTCCCTGATTCCCGCGGCGGCCGGCCAATGCTTGAGCACGGCCGGCTGGTGGGCATAGTAGGTGACCGAGGCAATGCGTTCGGGCGGCAGCAGCTCGAGCAGCAGCTCGTCGGTGCATAGGCTCAAGGACATCACGCGCTGCGGCGAAGCTACCGCAGGCGCCGCAATGGCGATCAGGCCCGCCACCAGCAACGACTTGAGAAAGATCCTGTTCAATCGAATTTGCTGAAGTCGGGCGCGCGACGTTCGGCGAATGCGGTGAATGCCTCCCTGAATTCCGGCGACTTCAGCTGGCGCAGAAAATTCTCGCCTTCGAGCTGTATTCGCGCGAGCATCATCGCCTCGTCACGCAGCAGCTTTTTTGTCGCGAGCACTGCTGTGGGAGCGCGCGCGGCAATCGCCGAGGCCACATCCCGAGCTGCCGCGTGCAGCTGGCCAGCGGGCACCGCGCGGTTGGCTATGCCCCATGCAACCGCCTTTTCCGCGTTGACCGGCTCCCCCAATACAAACATCTCGAACGCGCGAGCATGCCCGACGCGCAGCGGCAAGAGCAGGCTGGAGGCCGCCTCCGGCACCAGCGCGAGATTGACGAATGGCGTGGTGAGCTGCGCGTTGTCGGAAACGATCACCATGTCGCAATGAAGCAGCATCGTGACACCGATGCCGACCGCGCGTCCGTTGACTGCCGCGACGATCGGCGTCCTGGCCTTGGCGAGCGCAGGCAGCAGCGGATTGGCCTCTTCCGGCGTCGGCGCGCCCGACATGCTGTTTACCGCTGCGAAGTCCGCAAGATCGTTTCCCGACGTGAACATGTCGCCGTTTGCCAGAATCAGCACGCACCGAACCTTGGGATCCGCGTCGGCATTGCTGATTTCGCCGGCCAGCGTGCGATACATGGAGCGCGTCAGCGCATTTTTCTTTTCCGGCCGGTTAAGGGTGAGCACCAGCACGTTGGCGGTTTTTTCGATGAGCACATGGTCTGTCACGACGTTTCCCCTTGAAGGTTCCAATCTAAGGCGCAAGCTTCCGCAGTCGCACCACCAGCCAGAAGAAAAACGGCGTGCCGATGAGACTGGTGAGCACGCCCAATTTCAGTTCCGGGCCTACCTGAATGAGCCGCGTGGCCATGTCAGCGATCAGCAGCAAAAGTGCGCCCGCCAAAGCGGCGGGAATCAGCACCCGGCTCGGTTGATGACGCACCAGCGGCCGCACCAGGTGAGGCGCCACCAGCCCGATGAATCCGATGGCACCGGTCACGGCGGTCGCGGCACCGACAGCGAGCGCAGTGCCGAACACGGCAAACACGTACAGCTTGCGCAAATCGATGCCAAGACTCTGCGCCTGCGCTTCGCCGAGCGCCAGCGCATCAAGCGATCGCGCGGTGGCGATCAGCATGAGGATGCCGATTACAATGAAAGGCGAAACCAGCTCCACCTGCAACCAGCTGCGATCGGAAAGCGAGCCTAAGAGCCAGGTCATGATTTCATAAGCCGCGTAGGGGTTCGGCGCAAAATTGAGCGCCAGGGAGATGCCTGCCGCCGCCAACGCGGAAACCGCTGCGCCGGCGAGCACAAGCATGATGGTCCCGCCGCCGCTGCCGAGGGCAAAGGTGAGAACGCTCGCGAGCACCGCGCCGATCAGGCCGAAGAGCGGCGCGGCGGTGGCGAAATGGGTCGCAAGTCCGAAATAGATGGCGATCACGGCACCGAGGGCTGCCCCGGCGGTGACGCCAAGGAGCCCCGGTTCGGCGAGGGGATTGCGGGTAACGCCTTGCAACACCGCGCCCGAGAGCCCGAGTGCGCAGCCTGTTTCGATCGCGAGCAGCGCGCGCGGCAGACGCAGTTCCGCGACGATGGCACCTGCGAGACCCGCATGAGTGATCAGCCCATGCCAAACCTCACCCAGCGGCAGCCACACCCGACCTGCAAGCAGCGAGAGCAGCAGCAGCAGCGCCAGCAGGAACGCGAGAACTGCGATGAGGACGGAATCTTTCAAAGGCGTGGCACGTGGGGTGACGCTGTCCGCTTTCGGGCGCCATTAAGTGTCTGAATTCGAACGCAATACTACTGCACTGCGACAGCTAATGCGCGCCCGATTGCGCGCTTGTTAGTATCGTAGCTCCGGAAGAGTTCCGTGAGACGCAAAGGGGCCAGATGCGATCCAGCGTTTTTCCCGGTGCAGCGTACGCCTTGGCATCAGCGCTCCTGTTCGGTGTCAGCACCCCGTTTGCCAAGGCGCTCCTCGGCGCGGGCACCGATCCAATTCTGCTCGCCGGATTGCTGTACGTCGGCTCCGGTGTGGGACTCTCGCTCGTGCAGCTGTCGCGCCTGGCTCTCCATCGCCGCACCGGGGAAGCGCCGTTACGGACCGGACATTGGCCGCGCCTTACGGCTGCAGTACTCCTAGGCGGCGCACTCGCGCCGCTATGTCTCATGCTGGGCCTCAAGAGCACGGAAGCCTCGAGTGCCGCGCTGCTGCTCAACCTCGAAAGCGTCGCCACCATGGTTATCGCCTGGATGATCTTTCGGGAAAACGTGGACCGGCGCCTGCTGCTAGGCGCAGTTGCCATCGTCGCGGGCGCATCTCTTCTCGCCTGGAACGGCAGCTTCACCCCGAGCGTTGGCGCTCTGCTCGTTGTCTTAGCCTGCTTGCTCTGGGGATTGGACAACAATATCACCCGCGGTCTGGCGGCCGCGGATCCCGAGCAGATCGCGCTCATCAAGGGTCTGGTTGCCGGCAGCGCCAACACCGCGCTGGCCCTCGCGATGGGCGCAACGCTGCCCTCCTGGCGTGCCGTCGTGCTCGCCGGTCTTCTGGGATTTTTCGGCTACGGAGTAAGCCTGGTTCTGTTTGTGAGGGCGTTGAGATACCTGGGCGCAGCGCGCACCTCGGCATACTTTTCCACGGCGCCCTTTCTCGGCGCGCTCGTCGCTCTGACCTTGTATCGCGAGCCCGCCACCTTGCTATTGGTGGCCGCAGCGTTGTTCATGGCGGCGGGGGTGTACCTGCATCTCAGCGAGTCCCATCAGCATGAACACAATCACGATGCGCTCGAGCACGAGCATCGCCACGTTCACGATGAACATCATCAACACGATCACCCTGCGGGCGTTGAGCTGGGCGAACCGCACTCCCATTGGCATCGGCACCGACCGCTGACCCACTCGCATCGGCACTTTCCCGACCTTCATCATCACCACGAACATTGAGTGAGGTGGTCTGCGCGCCCGGCGCGGCGCGTATTGGCGATTTGGCGCGGGAATCCGCGCCCGCGGGGTCGAATCGACGTTGCGCTTGATGACGACGGCATCGGGCATGTCGGTGAGATGGCTGGCGGTAAGTCGAGCGGCCTAGGTGGTGAAACCCACCCAGCGCCCGGTCGCCACGACGATGACCCAAAGCACCAGCGAGGCGCCGCCCGCAAAGCGCGCTTGCGGCGGTGGGGTCGAGGCATCCCACGAGGAGACCTGTCGCGATCCAAAGGAGTGGAACACCGCCATGTTGATCGCGGCGAGCAGCAGGCAAATCATCTTGATGCGAAACGGCCAGTTGCCAAAGTAAACCACGGCTTTGGAGGAGAACATCAACAGGCCTGCGCTCGCCGCGACGGCGAAGCAGCTCCAGGTCCATGGCAGCATTTCCCGCGCGAGGCTCGTGAAGGGACGGTCGCGGTTGGCAAGACCGAGGAGCCGCAAATCCACGCGCAGAATCGACCCCACCACCAGCACCAGCGCGAATACGTGCACGGTCTCGATGGACGGAAACAGCCACGCCGATTCGCGGATCTCGGTCGGGAAGCTCAGGTCCTGCAGCCAGTTAAGAGCGTTATCGATGCTAGACATAGGCGATCCAGCGGCCCGCGGTGACGATGCAGGCGCCGATCAGGAGCGTCAGGATGCCGACCGAGCGGGCCGTCAGGCGCCGAGCGGCTGAGGCGCTGAAATACTCCGGGTCGCGCTTCAGCCGGGATTGCACCAGCGCGACGATGATCGCCATGATGGCCACCAGCAGCATTTTCGCCCGAAACACCCAATTGAGCAGTTCTCGGGCGGGCTCAGTGATGGTAAGCAGCATGCCCGTGATCAGGAGCACCACGAGCGTCGTCCAGATCCAAGGACCCAGGCGCAGCACAGTGGCGGCCATTGGCATGGAACCGAATCCGATCAGCCGCAGGCTCACCAGGTACACCGACATCAGCAAAATCGCGATTGCGATGATATGTATGGTCTGCACGGAGGGCACGAACCAATTGGCCGACTGGAACGCGATGCTGACAGAGGTCGTCGACAGCCAGTCGCAGAAGCTTTCAATCACAACTAGTAAGATCCCGTGCCGTATAGTCCGAAAATTGACGGACGCTGAGGCGAAGTATACTGAAATTGCCGAGTCACTCCCGCGCTGAGCCAATGGCACTCGCCGTGGCCTTGCTGGCCGTCTGGTGCGTGGGCCTGTTCGCGCGTAACTACTGGACGCCTGACGAACCGCGGGAGGCTGACATTGCCTGGCGTATGAGCTGGCAGCACGACAAGGCGGTACCCCTGCTGGCTGGCGAGGCGTTCTGCGAGAAGCCGCCCCTGACTTACTGGGCGGCCGCCCTGCCCATCCGCGCTTTCGGTCCCGAACCGTGGGCGGCGCGCGTGCCCAATCTTCTGTATGCGATCCTGACTGCGCTGGGCGTCGGCGCACTGTGCCGCCGGGCCCTCGGCATGGGCGCGAGTCTCGTCGGTGCGGCCGTCATGAGCACCTTCCTTCTGTCCTATCAGGTCGCCATATGGCTCGCCACCGACGCGCCGTTGCTGGCGGCCGACGCCATTGCGCTGCTCGGACTCTACCGCGGCTTCTATGCGACCGATCGGCGTGAACGGCTCAAGGGCTACACCCTCATGCACGCCGCGCTCGCCGCGGCATTTCTCTGCAAGAGCGCGGCCGGGTGGATGGTCCCGGCGCTGACCCTCGGCCTGCTCATCGTTTGGGAAAGACGCTGGCGCGAATTGCTGCGCATCGAGCTCTATGCCGGACTCCTCATTCAGGCGGTGCTCATTTTCAGCTGGGTCTGGTTCGTTTACACGGGACCCGAGGGCCTCGCACACCTCAAGGTGTTTTTCTGGAACAACCTGGTGGGACGATTCACCCATGTCGATGCGCCGGCGGAAGTGCAGTATGCCGCGGCACATCGCAATACCCCGGGAAAGTACCTAATCGAGATGCCGGTATATCTCTTCCCCTGGACGCTGCTGGTGCTGGCGGCACTGCGCCATGCCTGGAAGGCACGCCTGATGTCGCTGGCCGAAGCCCGGGCGCCGCGTTTCGCCCTGGCCGTGACGCTGCCGGCATTGCTGGTGCTCTCGCTCGCCGCCACCGCCCGCAACATCTATTTCGCACCCGCCTTGCCCGGCATCGCGCTGCTGGTTTCCTGGTGGGCGCTAAGGGGCGCGCAGCACGACAAATGGGATCTTCTGGCGCTGCGCGCCACGGCCGTGGTTCTCCTGGTTTCGGTCGTCGTGCTCCTCATCGCCGGTGCCGTCATCGGCATCGACGCCTGGTCGGAAATGCAGGCTCAGGGGGTGTTCGTGGCCCTGCTCCTGGCCGGCGGCGCTGTGGCCGCAGGCTACGCCGTCGGGGCCTGGCGGTCGGCGGCCGACTCGTTCCTGATGCAGCGATACTTGATGATTTCCTTCCTGGCGCTGCTGATCGGTCCGTTGTTGGCGGTGTACGTCGAGGTGAACGAGTGGCAGGACCTGCCGAGCATCGCACGTGCGGTTGCCGAGGATGCACGATCGAAGCCCCTGACGCTTCTGCACCCGGATGAGACCACGCGCGCCATGATCGACATGTATACGCGTGATGCCGTACCGACGGTTGCCGATGCGGCGCAGCTGCCGGCCGACAGCCTCGCCCTCGTGCAGCTACCGGGCCGCGCTCCGCCGCGGAGCGCGATGATCGCCAAGCTGCTCCACGCCAAGCCGGCGCAGGCGCCGGGCTTGCCCGGCACCCTGATCCGGGAGTACCAACTGCCCAACGGCAGGCGCTACGCGCTGATCGATCCGAAACTCTAGGTCTGGCCCGCGACCAAGGCCTGATACAACCGGTCGTATTCGGAAATCTGCCTTTGCCAGGAAAAATCCTTGACCATGGCGTTGTGCATGAGCTTGCGCCAGACCTCGGGGCGCGCGAACCAGTCGAGCGCGGTTGAAACGGCCCAGCGTACCGCCGGCGCGTCGAAATCGTTGAATACGCAGCCGGTCCCGACACCGCTCGCCGGATCGAAGTGCTGCACCGAGTCGGCGAGCCCGCCGGTGTTGCGCACGATGGGGATGGTGCCGTAACGCAGGCTGTACATCTGATTGAGCCCGCAGGGCTCATATCGGGAGGGCATCAGAAACATGTCGCTGCCCGCCTCGATGAGGTGCGCCATTGCCTCGTCATAACCGGAACGGAAACTCACCCTGCTCGGAAAGCGATCGGCCAGTTCGCGGAAGAAGCGTTCGTAATGCGCTTCACCGCTGCCGAGCACGACCAGTGCGAAATCGCGTTCCTCGATCAGCGTGGGCAACGCCTGGAATAGCAGGTCGATGCCCTTCTGTTCGGCCAGCCGCGTCACCATGCCGATGAGCGGCCTGGCCGCCTCCGGCGCAAGATGCGCGGTCTCGAGCAGCCGGGATTTGTTGGCGGCCTTGCCGCTTAGGTCATCCGGGGCGAAATGCGCGGTCAGGTGCGCATCCTGGCGCGGATCCCACTCCTTGTAGTCGACTCCGTTCAAGATGCCGATCACCCGTTCGCTGCGCGACTTGAGCACGGTCTCCATGCCCATCCCCAGGGGCGCATCGCAGATCTCACGCGCGTAAGTAGGACTGACCGTGGTTACCCGGTCGGCGAATCGCAATCCTGTTTTTAGGGGATTGATCGCGCCTTGGGACAGGTCGGCTTGGTCGAGCTGGGTCCATGCCATGCCGAGGCTAAGATCGGGAAGCGCCGAACTGGCGAAGGTGCCCTGGTAGCCAATGTTGTGAATCGTCAAGACCGTCTTGGCGCGCGCCAACGCGGAATCGGTTGCGTACAAGGTCTTCAGGTACAAGGGCAGGAACGCCGTGTGCCAGTCATTGCAATGTATGATCTGGGGGAAGAACCCCAGGCTTTTGCAACTCTCCAGAACCGCTCTTGTAAATAGTATAAATCGCCGGTGCTCGTCGGGATCCATGGTGTAGAGCGAGGGCCGGTCGAACAACGCCGGGCAGTCGACGAAATACATAGGTATATCAGTGCCGGGGAAGCTCGCCGTATGCAGCGAGTACTGATAGTCGCTCGAACCTACGACGATGGACCCGTGCTGCAAACCAAGCACCGGTTGCAGCTCCGGGTGCTTGCGCCGGACCATCGGATACAGTGGCATGAAGGCGCGCACTTCGTGCCCGATCTTGCGCAGGTTCGGGATCAGCGCCCCGACTACATCCGCAAGTCCGCCGGTCTTCGCATACGGCTGGACCTCTGAACTCAGGACGCAGATCTGTAGCGCGCTCATCGGCTGAAGTTTAACAAACCTAATGCATGCGAATGCCGACTGTGTCAGGCTTCATCTATGCGACACGCCGCCCGCACCAACACCGGACGCTACGTCAGCCGCTTAACCAGCGGTACCCTGGCGGTGATCATGGCAGGCGGACGCGGCGAGCGGCTCAAGGCCCTTACCCTGCATCGATGCAAGCCGGCGACGCCTTTCGGCGGAAAATTCAAGATTATCGACTTCGTATTGTCGAATTGTGTCAATTCCGGCATTCGTCAGATTGCCGTGCTGACGCAATACAAGGCGCAGCCTTTGATCCAGCACATTCAGCGCGGCTGGAGTTATCTGCGGGGTGAACTCGGCGAGTTCGTGGAGTTGATTCCCGCGCAGCAGCAGATCGGCCCGCATTGGTATCGGGGCACCGCGGATTCGGTGTATCAAAATCTCGACTTCATTCGTGCGCACAATCCTACGCATGTGCTGATTCTCGCCGGCGACCACATCTACAAAATGGATTATGGCCCGATGATCGCCTATCACGAGCAGTGCGAGGCGGACATCACCGTCGGCGTGGTCGACGTGCCCCTCGAGCGTGCGCAAGAGTTCGGGATTCTCACCACCGATGAGAACAACCGGGTGGTCAAATTCGCCGAGAAGCCGCAGAACCCGGACCACATCCACGGCAATGAGCACCTGGCGCGCGCCTCCATGGGCATCTACGTCATCGCCAAAGATCGGCTGGAGAAGCTGCTGACCGAGGATGCCGCCAACGAATCGAGCAATCACGATTTCGGCCGCAACATCATCCCGCCCGCCATCGATAACCTGCGCGTGTTCGCCTATCCCTTCGAGGATGTGGCAAGCCGCGCGCAAAACTACTGGCGCGATGTCGGCAACGTCGATGCTTTTTACGAAGCCAACATGGAGTTGATCGCGCTCAACCCGGATCTGAACATCTACGATCAGCAGTGGCCGATCTGGACTTACCAGGCGCAGCACCCTCCCGCCAAATTCGTGCTCGATGAGGATGGCCGGCGCGGCATGGCCGTCAACTCCATGGTGGCCGGCGGCTGCATCATTTCCGGCGCCTACGTGCGCGAGTCGCTCTTGTCGAACGACGTGCGGGTGGAAGACGGCAGCATCATCGAACGCTCGGTGATTCTGCCCGGCGCCACCATCGGACGGCGCTGCAGGCTGAGCCGCTGCATTCTGGACGAAAATTGCGTGATCCCCGACGACATGCACGTCGGTGAGGATGCCGAACTCGATGCCAAGCGCTTCTTCATCACGCGCCGCGGCGTGGTGTTGGTCACCCCCGATATGCTGCGCGCGGCGGGCGCATCGCAAGTTCTCCCCACGCACTGATCACTGCCTGCGGCGTGATTCCCAGCATGTCGGGCTGACCGGCGATATGCCCCTGCAGCACTTTGACATCGGCGCCGGCGGCACCCCACGGGCGATACAGCGACGGCAGCGCCTTGCCGAACAACACCACCTGGGGACAACCCACCGCGGCCGCCGCGTGCGCGGGGCCTGAATCCACCGTCACGAGTCCGCGCGCCCGATCAAGCAGCGCAAGCAAACGGGGAATGGGCAACTCGTCGGCGACATTGTAGAGCCCGCCGATATTGGCTAGCGCGCGGAGTTCTTCGTTGAGCTCGAACTCCGGGCCGGTGCCGAGCAACACCAGAGCATGATCGGGATGATGTTCCCGCAAGTAGCGCAGCACCTGCGCCCAACGTTCATTCGGCCAGTATTTGCTGTTCGCGGCAAGGCGCTTCAGGCCCCGGCGCATGGTGCGCTTGTTGCCGATCTGCATCAGGATGAGCGGTGCATCGCCTACGTCGCGCCGCATGAGAAAATCCCTAAGATCCCTGCGCTGGGCATCATGTACTTCGATGACGCATCCGGCGGCAATGTTGGCGAGCGGCGCGGGCGGGATGTCCGAGTCGCTCAACCGCGCCGGCAGAATCTGCGCCAGACGCCGCCACTGCTCAGTGGCGTGCTCGCCGTGACGGAGCCCGTGATCCTTGACGGAAACGATCCATTCGTCGGCGATTCGAGCGCGTTTGAGCAGATGCAGGGCGGCATCGTTTCCATCGCAGTACCAGACAGGTCCGGCTCCGCGCTCTTTGAGCTCGCGGACCACGCGCGGCTGCTCGATGCTCAGCCAATAAGGTGTCTTGCGGCTTTGCAGTTGCAGAATGTCGCCCACGCCGGGCTGCCCTTGCAGCAGCGGAGCACTCCAGGGGCCGGAGGTCAGGATATCCACCGGCGTCCCAAATCGTGCGCTCAAGGGTCGTATCAACGCGGTCAAGAGCACCATGTCGCCGAATGCGCCGCAGCGAACGATGAGCGGGCGTGCCCTCGTCGGAGCGCTCATGCGCTTTCAGGCGGCGCTGCCGCCAACGGCGCGGGCCGGCGTTCCGCGACGCCGAGCCGGGCCCTGCGCCATCCGCCAAATCGGTAATAGCTGACCGCCATGGAAATCGAAACAATCGAGGCCAACGGAAAGCTCCACCAGATGGCATCCGCCTTCAGCCTGCCGAGCATGAGGTAGGCAAATGGCACCCGCACCAGCCAGAGGGAAATGCTTAGCATCACCAGCGGCGCCATGACCGCGCCGGTGGCGCGCATGACACCGAAAATGACGATCGAGGTCCCGAACAGAATGAACGACCACAGAATGATGCGGTTGAGGTGCTCGGCGATCACGATCGCCTGTCCGTGAGGCGGCAGGAACAGACCCAGTGCGGCGTGATTCAGCAGGTACACGATGGTGATCAGCGAACCGCCGATGAGCCAGTTGAACGCAACCCCGGTTCGCACCACGCGGCCGACACGGCCCCAATTGCCTGCGCCCACGTTCTGCGCCGCCATCGAAGAGACGGCCGCGCCGATGGCGAGCGCCGGCATCTGGATGTAGTTCCACAGTTGCTGTGCGGCATTGAAGCCTGCGGTCTCCTGGGCGCCGAACCGATTCACCAACGAGGTGAGCGCAATCATGCTGGAGGACAGCACGAACATCTGCAGGCCCATGGGGACACCCTTGGTCACCAGTATGCGTACCAAACTCCAGTCGACGCGAAACAGCGCAAGTTCGTGGCGCCGAATCCTCAAGAAATGCCGTGAACGATATAAGTGCGCTATCAGGGCCGTGAATGCGATGCCTTGCGCGATCAACGTCGCGGTCGCGGATCCCGCAATGCCCAGCCGGGGAACGAAACCCCAGCCGAAGATGAACAGTGGATTGAGCACGATGTCGAGCACGACCGCCAAGGCCAGGAAAATGAAAGGGGTGCGCGAATCGCCCGCACCACGCAGCACCGCCATCAGAAAAAACATGCCGGACATGAACGGCAGCGCCAAGAAGATGATGCGCATGTAGGCCAGCGCCAACGGCATGACGTCGGGCGGCGTGTGCATCCAGGACAGCAGGGGATGGGCGAGCACCGTGCCCAGCAATCCCAAAAGCAGCGCAATTCCCAGGAAGAACACTGCGCTGGTGCCGACGACGCGCTTGGCTTCCTCTACGTTCTTCGCGCCCACGCATTGCGCCACCATGACGGTCGCCGCCATGGAGAGACCGAAAATGACGCCGAACAAGAGGAACATCACCACGTTGGAATTGCCGGCCGCGGCGAGCGCCACCTCGCCGAGATAGCGGCCCACCCAGATGGCGTTGATCGAGCCGTTCACCGATTGCATGACGTTGCCGGCGAGTATCGGCAGTGCGAATGCGAGGAGCGCGCGCGGAATCGACCCTTCGGTCAGCGAATATTTGGGCGGCAAGCGGCAACTCCGGATCCTCGGGCGACACTATTATAGACTCATCGATCATGGTCTTTTGCCCCGCGTATAGTGCAGCCGTCGCGTTGCAATCGGGACGATCGGGAAGAATTCATGAGTGACCAGCCAGAAACAACGAAGAGCTTTGCAGCGATGCGCGGCGATCGCACCGCCGGGTGGTTGCCGCAGACGCGCTCGGAAATCCTCGCGCGCAACGGCATGGTGGCCACCAGTCAGCCGCTCGCCGCACAGGCGGGTCTGCAGATCCTGAAGGACGGCGGCAACGCCTTCGACGCGGCGGTCGCCACCGCGGCGGTCCTCAACGTGGTCGAACCGCATAGTGCCGGCATCGGCGGCGACGTCTTCGTCATAGCCTGGCTGGCCGCGGAGAAGAAACTCATCGCGTTGAACGGCAGCGGCCGTGCGCCGGGCCTGGCAACTCCTGCGGAACTGGCGCGACGGGGACACGTCGCGAGCATGCCGGGTTACGGCATCGATGCGGCAGTGGCGCCCGGCGCGGTCGATGCCTGGGATGTACTGCTGAAACGCGGCGGCACCATGAGCATGGCCAGCGTGTTGCAATCCGCGGTGGACCTTGCCGAGCAGGGCTTCCCGGTGAGCGAGCGGATCCAGAACGACTGGCGGCTGAGCGCGGATCTTCTGCGTACCGATGCGGACTCCGCGCGCACCTACCTTCCGGGCGGCAATCCTCCGGGCCGCTATCAACTGTTCCGCAACCCCGATCTCGCCCGCGCTTTTCGGCTGCTTCAGAGCCAAGGTCGCGACGGCTTCTACCAGGGAGAAATCGCGGCGGCGATGATCGCCAAATCGCGCGCCCTCGGTGGAATGCTGTCGCCGGCCGACCTTGCCGCCACCCGCGCCGACTGGGTCGCGCCCCTGCAAACGCGGTATGGCGACTTCGACGTATTTGAGTTCCCGCCCAATACCCAGGGATTTGCCGCCCTCATGATGCTCAACATACTCACCGCCGCGCAGGTGCGTTTCGGTGTCGAGCTCGGATCTCTTGGGCATGCATCGCCCCTCTACTGGCATCTTTTGATCGAAGCCAAGAAGCTTGCCTACGAGGACTTGTATCGCTACAACGCGGATCCCGAGTTCTCGCAAATTCCCACCGCGACGCTCCTGTCGAAGAGCTACGCCGAATCCTGCGCGGCCAAGATCGATCTCGAACGCGCTGCGCCGGTCCGCGCCGACGCGGACCCCCGGGGCGGCACGGTGTATCTGTCCACCGCCGACCGCTTCGGCAACATGGTCTCTTTCATCTATAGCATCTATGAGAGCTTCGGCGGCGGCGTGACGGTGCCCGGATTCGGCTTCGTGCTCAACAACCGCGCAGCGCTTTTTTCCCTGCATCCCGACAGCCCGAACCGCGTGGCCCCGGGCAAGAGACCCTTTCATACGCTTCTGCCGGGATTCGTCATGCAGAGCGGCGCTCCGCTCCTGTCCTTCGGCCTGATGGGCGGCGCTCAGCAGGCTCAGGGCCACGTGCAGGTGCTGATCAACATGATCGATTTGCACGCCAATCTGCAGGCTGCGAGCGATGCAGCGCGATTTACCCACGCGCAGGAAACGAACGAATTGCAATTGGAGTCGAATCTGTATGGCGCGGTGGGCGACACGCTTGCGTCTCTCGGCCACAACGTGACTTGCGCTAACGGTGAGAAGATGGGCGGCTACCAAGCGATCGCGCGCATCGAGGGCGTCTACCGCGGCGCCTCCGATCATCGCAAGGACGGACAAGCCGTGGGTTATTAGAGGCTAGACGATGTTCTGCAGCGCTTGAATGCGCGAGATGTCTTCTGCGTGCACGCCGGCGCGTTTCGCGTAAATCGGCCATTCCTTCAGCACCGAGGCGATGCGGTCCAAGCGCTGCTTGGCCGCATCGACGTCGAACTGCTTGGCGACCTTCACGAGATCTGTGCGCCCGATGCTCCAGGCTTTTCCGTTCAGGAGCATCTGATGCTGCCGCGTCCACTTTCCGGCCGCCGGATTGTGCGCGAAACTGACATCGTACGCCGGTGCCAGTTCCCATCGACCCTGCTGCATCAGGAATGCCAGATTCTTCGTATGGTCGTCGCAGTTGCGCGCCATGACGTTGAACGCGCAGCGCACGAAGGCCTGCGCCAGCGCTTCGGCGCCGAGGTTTAACTCCAACACCGTGCGGAAGTATTGCTCGTAGCTGTGCACATGCGGCAGATTGAAGTCCAGGTGCTGCAAGCCGCACAAGGATAGGAAATGCAGTTTGCGATTGCCGTCGCGATCGAAACGGCGGCTCATGAAATGAGCGCGCCCGGATTCTTCCAGCAATCGGCATTGCGGCATCTGCATGCCGCAGTCGAGCGCCATCAAGTAATGGGCAAACTCGACGCGGCCGAAGCCGCGCGCCATGCCGAGCCGGCCGTCATCGCCAACACCGTCGAATTTCAGCAGCCAATGCTCGAACCCGGAGGGCAGATCGAACTGGCCGGACAGCAGTTCCTGGGTCTTGGGATTGAAACCCACCACCGCCTTGGCGCGGGCGCCGCCGGCGGAACTGCCGACATCTAAAATGCGCTGGGTCACCTTGGCGGCCTCGCCGCGCAGCGCAAGCCGCGCCTCCGCCACGAGTTCCGCCATTTCCAAGGGCACCGCGCTCTGCTCGTGTCCCGCCATCGCGAGCGCCGGTTCGAACTCGAGCGCGCCCATGGCGCGCTCGCCCATGTAGAGAAGGCGCTGCAGGCTGGTGATGTCCTCCACCCGCACGCCCTGTCGCGACAGATACTCGTTGATGAGCGAATTGCCGAAGCGATCCGGTAGCGAATCGGCGAGCAGGCCCGGGAGCCCATGGAATGTCTCCAGCGCGAGTGCCGGAAAGCTGTAGCGTACCCGGCCGCGCGCCGGCATCTTTACGGGCGATAGTTCGATGCCGCGCGCCAGAAATTCGGGCGCGTACTCGAACTCGTAATAGCCCGGCTTTCCGGCGAGGGGCGCCACGGCGCCCACCAGTTCGCCGTTGCAGCGAACCTCGACGACCAGAATCTCTTTCACGCGCCGGGAGGCATCGGAGCGCGCGAACGCGGTGCGCGCTGACGGGGGCGCACTGCCCGTTGAGCTTCGAGCAGTTCCAATGGACTTGGGCCCGACGGTTCAGGCACCAACTCCTGCAGCCGCTCGAGCAGACCGTCCGCCCGCAGCAGACCGATCAAATTGCGCAGCGTGATGCCGCCGGTCTTCTCGAAGCGACGCAGCGGCGTGAGTCCCATGCCGCTGCGTCTTGAGAGTTCCGAGGCCGAGAGGCCCGCGCCTTTGGGATCGATGCGCCAAGTCTTGAGGCGCTTGGCAAGCCAAAGCGCGACTTCCGTGTCCGAAAGAGTTCTAAGGTCAATCGAACTAGTTTTAGTCATTTAATGCGCATTCTTCTCACTAACTGTCTAATTATAGACTTTATTCAAAGCGTGATCAATTTCAGGCTAAAATTGGCTAATTATCTTCTCTTATCGCCGGTAATTGTCTAATAGTAGAGATTTACCCAACCCACAGGCGATTATTTTTGAAGTCGAAGGTGACCTTCCGATCCTTGAAGAGTTCAGCCCCGACCGTGCCGTCGAACATGCCGGCGGGGGTGTGGACTTTGTCGGTCGCGAAATACACGGGCGCCGGTGCGCGAAGCGAGTGACCCATGAAGGATTCGTGTGACACTTCGGCCTCGATCATATCCACCCCGCCGTCGGTAAACGGGAAGTTGCGGATCTTGGCGCCATGCGACTGGCCGGCCAAGCCAGTCTTGTCGACCGCACTCGGGAAGATGAGCATGGTACCGCTGTATAGAGTGTCGACCTGCATGCTGAGCGCAACTCCGTTCACCTCGAAACCGCTGCTCACCACGATGGGAGGACCTTTGGGCCCGAACGTCGGATACGACAAGGTGCCGCAGCGGTCGAGGCGGTCAGGCTCCCCGGCCGACAAGCTGAGACGATGATCGCGAAAATCGAGCGTCAGCACCTGCTCTTTGATCGCCCGATAGGACAGCGAACCGTCGGCCTTCGGAAATGTACCTTTCGCGATCTCGTCTTTCATATCCACTACAAGCACTTGTACGTCGCCGATGACCTGCTCGCCCAGCGTGAGATTCTTAAGCACGGCACCCTGGTAGCCGGGGACGACCTCTCCATTCGCCTGCTTGTAAGGCCCGACCTGCAGTTTCATAGCCCGCGCACTGGCCATGTCGAGCACGGAAACGGCGTTTCCCGTGTCGATCAGTAATTTGAGCGAGGCAGAACCCGCATGGAACTGCGCGCAAGGCAGACCGGCACAGCCGAGCATTTCCACACCGCTCTTGCCGCCCGCAGCCGACGCGCCGCTGCTCAGCAGGACAAGCACACTAGCCATCGCGAAGTTCGACATAGTCATGAATCACTCCTGTGTATGATGGGCCACGGTCAGACAACGGCCGCGGATTGCGGTTTCATTCTGCTTCGAGCAGCATCGAGAACTCATGATCCGCACTCATGGCCGATCGCACGATCGCGGGCTGCGAACGGCCCGTATTTCCCTGTTCGCTTGCGAGCGTGGCTGACGGAGCGGCTTCAGATTCGCGTGGACGACAAAATCGACAAACATTGGCCACCCGTCTTGGGCCACCTCGCTGTCCGCGTGCGCACCGTTGCCCTGCTTTTTGGCCTGCTGGTGTCCCTGCCCGTCTGTGCCTGGGGAGATCTGGGCCACCAAGTGACCGCGCTGATTGCGTATCGGCACCTCACCCCACAGGCGCGAGCGGCACTCGAGCAGATGCTGGCCGCGGATCACGACAATCTCACGGCGCCCGATTTTGCGAGTCGCAGCACCTGGGCCGACAGGCATCGCAACCTGCATCGCGATACGGCCGCATGGCATTACATCGACGTCGAGATCGACCATCCGGATCCAAACGCGGCCTGCTTCGGGTTTCCAGCGCTTGCGCCAGGTACGCACGCCGCTCAAGGCGCTGCCAACGATTGCGTGGTGAACAAGATCGAGGAGTTCTACCGGGAGCTCAAGGACAAGTCGATGCCCCTAGAAGAGCGACAGCTCGCGCTCAAGTTCTTAATTCATTTCGTCGGCGATCTTCATCAGCCGTTGCACGCTGCGGATGACCACGACCGCGGCGGCAACTGCGTGACCCTGTCGCCCTCGCCCGACGGCGAAGTCGCGAATTTGCACGCCTATTGGGACGTCACGGTGGTCGCCGCGCTCGGCAAGTCCGCCGCCCAGATCGCGGCCCGGCTCGACCCGGCGAGCGATGAGGCGGCAAGCCGCGGCGTTGTCGGCAACGTGCACGATTGGGCGCAGGAATCATTCGAACTGGCAACGCGCGATGTCTACAGGATTTCCTCGCGGCCGACCTGTCAGAACCCGGGTGCTGTCGATTTGACGCCCGGCTATAAAACGCAGGCAGAGACCGATGCCGCCTTGCAGCTGCGAAGAGCGGGGCTTCGGATCGCGGCGCTGCTAAATCAGGCGCTTGCGCCGTAGATCTCGTTACTCGATCTTCTTGCCGATGCGCCGCCACTGCGGCCAGCCTGGAATGTGCCAGTTGAAGGCGACGAGCACCGCATGGCCGACCAAGTTCGGCTCCGGCACGAATCCCACTGGCGCAAATCGTCCGTCCTCGCTGTCGTTGCGATTGTCGCCCATGAAAAAATAATGTTCCGCCGGCACGATGCCATCGAAGTCCGCGGCCGGGCGATCCTTCGCGAGCAACAGCTCATGGTCCTTGCCGCCTAGAGCTTCTAGCACGAGGGGCGAACCCGCGAACTCGTCATTGCCCATGTATTGGCCAGCCGCTCGCTGTTTTAGTTCGACGCCGTTGACGGTGACGATGTTGTCGCGCACCGTTATGCGATCGCCGGGCAGGCCGATCAGGCGCTTGATGAGATTGGTGGACGGATCGCTCGGCAGCCGAAATACGACCACATCGCCACGCTTGGGCTCGCCCATGCTGAAGATTTTGGTGTTGGTGATCGGCAGACGCAGCCCGTAGCTGTACTTGTTGACGAAAATAAAATCGCCGGCGATCAGCCCCGGCATCATGGACTCCGACGGTATGCGATACGGCTCGAACAGAAACGAGCGCACCAGCAGCACGATAAGGATCACGGGGAAAAACGAACGCGCGTACTCGACGACGACGGGCTCTGCTTTCCGACCGTCGGCGAGCGCGGCCCGGCGGGGCTTGAGCACGACGACGTCCAAAAGCCAAATGCCGCCCGTGACGGCGAGAAGCGCGGTGAACAAAATTCCGAGGTCCACCGCTAAGGTCCCCTGCTCACGCTGCTGGGACTATCGTCGGTGAGGCTTGCGGCCCAGCTGAAGGTGGCGGCACCGAGCATGATGAGGCCGACGGCAAGGATCACGCCTTTGATGGCCGACAACCAGCCGGGAACAAAGGATCGCGGCATCACTGCCGCACTGATCGCGTGCAGCACCTCGCGCCACACCCACGCTCGACCCCTGCCGCGGCCGCAGGCTTCGATCAGATCGCCCGCCAGGGATTCCCGATAGGCGCGCGATCCAAATTTCCGCAGCAACCACAACGCGAACGTGGGAGGACGGTCCTTCTCCATCATGGTTCGAGCACCAGGCCGTCGGTGAGGCGCAGTAACGTTGCGTGCGCATCGCGCGCCTCTTTGAGTCCCGCCGGGGTCGCCTTGAAGTAGGTGCGCGCCTTGCCGCCGCGCTCTGCGGTGGGTTCACCGAGCGAGGAACTCACCAGGCCTTTCTGCTCGAGACGCTCCAAGGCCGCGTACACGCTCGCCAGCGCAACTTCGCGCCCGCTCCTGGCGGCAATCTCGTGGCAGATCTGCACGCCATAGGCGTCCTTGCTCGGCCGAAGCACGGCGAGCAACACCATCAGTTCGAGTTGCCCCAGATATTCGCGCCGTCTCATATCTTCCACAATAGTGAATTAATGGGGAGGACGCAAGTTCGGCGAGTTACTTCAACGGCAACGGCTCGAGTTCCGCGCCGCGCAAAGTCACACCCAGCACCTTGGCCAGCGTCGGGGCAATGCTGCGCATGTCGATTTCGCCCACATCGACCCCGGCCGGCGCATTGGGTCCGACCATGAAGAATGAAGAACGCATCTCACTGTGCTCCGGAAGAAAGCCGTGCATGCCTAGATTCGAGGGCGGCGTGATGAGCGGCGGCGAGAGCGCATAAGCCACTTCATATCCAATCTTCAGCGCCACCACGAAACTTGCCCCGGGAAAGCCTCCGAGCGCGTCGATCTGGTCGCGCTCGAGGATCTTGTCGATGCCGTTGTCGGGATTTGCAGCGAGTTGTTGGAGCAGATGGGCGACCTTGGCCTTGACCTCCGCGTCGTCGGGATTTGCCAGCATGATCGCCGCGGTGCCCCCAGCCGGCCACGGCATGGCGCTCCAGGCGCTGATCTTTCCATCCTTGTCGGCGCTGAACAGCCCGGCGTCGCGAAAGGCGGCGTAGAGATTCACATCGTGCTGGATGGCTGCAAAACCGTGGTCCGAGACCACGCAGACCGTGGCACGATGGGGCGCCGCGTGTTCCGCGGCCTGGCGCAATGCGCCCACCAGGGTGTCCAGGCGCTCCAGCACGCGGTTCGCCGCCGCAGAAAAGGGTCCCGAGGCATGCTCCTCGGTATCCAGGCCCGCAAGATACACCGTGAAGAAATCCGGGTGCTTGCGCTCGAGCAGACGGATTGCAAACTTCGTGCGCAGTTCGTCCTCGGCCACGGTCTCCTCGGCGCCGCCCGGATAACGGGGCAGGCCCTCGCCGAGTTCGCGCTCCAGATTCTTGGTTTCGAGCGCACGCTGCAGCTTGAGATCGTCGTCCGTGCCGCGGCGCCAGATCTGCGGCAGGTTGTAATCGATCGTTGCACCGACGCTGGTCGGCCAGTACACATTGGCGGTGGAAAGCTGCGCCGCATGCGCTGCGTCCCACAGAGTCGGCACCTTCATGTCCTCGGCATACCAATACCAACCCTTGTCGTTGCGATTAAGCGGATCGAAGGTGGTGTTGTCCACAATGCCGTGACGCGCAGGAGCAGCGCCGCTGAGGAGCGTCGCGTGGCTGGGATAGGTGACGGTGGGCAGCACGCCTTTGACCGCATGGGAATAAAAGCCGTCCTGCATGAAGGCGCGAAGATTCGGCACTTTGAGTCCGTGCGCTGCAGCGTCGATCACCGCCTCCGGTTTCAAACCGTCGATCGAGATCAGCAACACCGTGGGCTTGGCGGCCGCCGCAGCGACGTGCGCGTATAGGGCACAAAAACAAACCAGAGCGAAAAGACGCATCGTTGTTGTCATAAGTTTTTTTGCAATTCCCGATACAGGTTTAGAAAAATTTCCGCGGCCTTGTGCACGTTGCGCTTCCAGTCCTCGGGCGCCGCGCCGTCGGCACCGTCGGTGACATACTTGGCACACGCAAATGGCACGCCGGCGAGATGACATACCTTTGCAAGCGCATAAGCTTCCATGTCGACCACCGTACAGGACAACTCCACCTCGGCGATGGCGAAGGAGTCGCCGCTGCCGCACACGGCGCTCGGCAGGGATGGAAAGTAGGGCTCGAATCGCAGCCGCGCAGGCGTCTCGTCATAAGGCGTAACGCCGAGGGGGAATCCCAGGCCGCGAACATCCATGTCCCGCTGCACGAACTCATGACAGCCGAGCAGCGTTCCGGTGGGATGCACCCGGCTTCCCACGGTGCCGAAGTTCACCACCAACGGCGGCGTTACGCCTTCCTTGGCATGCTCATGGAGCGCGCCCGCCAGGCCGAGTGCGGCGTTAATCTTGCCGACCCCGCAATAGAGCACCGGCACGCCGGCGTTCTCGAATACGCCGTCCGACTCAAGTTTGAGCGCCATCGCCACAAGCGGGCGCGGCGGTGACCCCTGCTTAGTAATTGATCGAGACCCTGGCCGGCATATCCCGCCAGCGGTAGCTCGCCACGATGTGAAGATCTATGAGGACGGCCAGCGATTTGACCTGATAGCCGGCCAGCTCGCACAGATTCGCCGCCGCGCTCAAGGTCCCACCGGTGGCGAGCACATCGTCGACCAGGAGCAGCCGGCCGTTGCCGCGCTGCATTTCCAAAGTCCCGGTGCCGTACTCGAGGGAGTAGGAAAGATCCACCACCGGCGGCGGCAGTTTCCCTTTCTTGCGCACCAGCACGAACCCCTTGCCGCGGCGGGCCGCGAGCGCCGCACCCAAGATGAAACCGCGGGACTCGATGCCGGCGACGGCGTCCAATTCCTGCCATTCGTGCTCACTGAGCAAGGTGTCCAGTGAGCGGATCGCCGCGTCGAAATGATCCCGCAACAGGGGGGCGATATCGCGAAACAGGATGCCTTGCGATGGAAAATCGGGGACGTCGCGTATGTACTGCTTGAGTTCGCTCATGGCTGCTTTTGCTGACGGGACGACAGAGTGTACCTACTTAACGCCCGGGATTCGAAGCTGCTGCAATTGCGGTACGATTCGTCGATGCGAATCGCCCTGCCCTTTCTGCTCCTGGCCTTGAGCGCACGAGCTGCCGATCCCGGAACACCTGCGGATGCGAGCGCGCCGGCGTCCGCCGCAAGCAGCACCCGCTCGCTGCACGCCCCCAAGGCGGCCGCATCGAGTGCAGCCGCGCCGCTGACCGGCCAGCAGGTTATCCAGCTACTGGATCAGACCATCGACTGGTACCGCACCTTGGGAATCGAGCAACAGGCCGCGAACCAGCCATCCGACCTTCTGATTCTTTATGACAACCGCCAGGCCGCGAACCACGTCTTGTCGCTCGCCTTCGACATAGGGCGTACCGACGCCGACCTGCTTGCCAAGCAGCCCCAGACCCCTTCCGCCAGCACGCAGGACACCGGCAAGAAGTCGCTCTCCGATCTTCAGGACAAGTTCTCCAAGCAGGCGGCGGACACCCAGGCCGAGCTCCAGGAAGATCAGCGCGCATTGGCCGGCGCGAGCGCGAAGCAGGCAGTGGAACTGCGCGCCAAAGTGGCCGAACTACAGGGCGAACTCGATCTGGTGAACGCCCGCAAGAACCTGCTCGACACCATGCTCAGCATCGCCAACGACAGCAGCGCTAATGGGCTCAGCGCCTCGTCCTTGAAGGCGCAAATCGATGCGATGGCCATCAGCATGCCGGCTGCGAACGGCGCCCCGGCCCCCGCGACGCCGACGGCCGCGCCTGCCACCGCCGGTGCGCAAGCTGCCGCACCGCCGGCGCCCCTTGCCGGCGCCAGCGTCAACGTCGCGGCGCGCTTCGGCATTTGGGATCTCGCGGCCAATGTGTTCAAGCTGTCGGAAAAGATTGCAACCATTAAAGCCCTCGATCGGCGCACGGCCGAATTACAGGATGTATTTGCAGGCGTACGCGATCCGCTGGTCGCGCGTCTCAAGGCGCTTTCCGCCCAGGGTGATGCGTTGGCGACTCAAGCAGACACCGCGGACACCGCCACGCTTAACCAGACTCGGCAGCAGTTGGACGCGCTGGCAGATCAGTTCAAAGCCGCCGCCGCCCTGCTGGTGCCCCTGGGCAAGGAAGGAGTGCTGCTCAATCAATACCGCCGCAATCTGAGCAACTGGCGCGGCATCGTTGCCTCGCAGTACAACGATGCCCTCAAGACGCTCGGCGTTCGTGTTGGCGTGCTCGCGGCGCTTCTGGTCCTGGTATTCGCAGCGGCCGAGCTGTGGCGTCGCGCGGTGATGCGCTACGTCAAGGATGCCCGCAGGCGCTATCAGCTGATGCTGCTCCGGCGCATAGCGCTCTGGACGCTTGTGGTAGTGATCGTGGGACTCGCCTTTGCGAGCGAACTGTCCTCGGTGGTCACTTTCGCGGGCCTCATCACCGCGGGCCTCGCGGTCGCCATGCAGAGCGTGCTCGTGTCCATCGTTGGCTATTTCTTCCTCATCGGCAAATACGGCATCCGCGTCGGAGACCGTGTACAAATCGGCGAGGTCACCGGCGAGGTGATCGAACTGGGCCTGGTGCGATTGCACCTCATGGAGCTGGGCAACCACGGACTCGCGGGGCCGACCGGGCGCGTGGTGGCATTCGCCAATTCGATCGTATTCCAGGTATCGAGCGGTCTTTTCAAGCAAATACCCGGGGTAAATTTCACCTGGCACGAGCTCACGCTGAATTTGCCGTCCGGCATCGACTACACGACCACGAAGGAAAAACTCATGAGCGCGGTCACCGCGGCTCTGAAGGACTCGCGCGAGGAGATCGTGCGTCAGACGCGCGAGATCCAGCGCACCACGGCTTCGAGTTCCGCCAGCGACTCGCAGCCTAGGGTACAGCTCAATTTTTCACCCTCCGGCGTGGAAGCCAAAGTGCGCTACCCCGTGCATTTGAGCGATGCCGCGGAAATCGATGAGCGCGTTTCGCACGAGCTTTTGAATGCGCTCAACCAGCTGTCGGTGCAGCAGGATGCAGCGCGCAAGTAGCGGCAGTGACGGGTTAGGAACTCCTCGACGCTCGGGCTTTTTCA
This sequence comes from Steroidobacteraceae bacterium, assembly GCA_036494165.1. Taxonomy (GTDB): domain Bacteria; phylum Pseudomonadota; class Gammaproteobacteria; order Steroidobacterales; family Steroidobacteraceae; genus Bog-1198. The sequence continues at coordinate 5,038 of DASXOQ010000117.1, read as the reverse complement.
GCCTGAATCATTCTCATCCTGCTGTTGCTCTTTCAGGGTGCAGAGCGACGTAAGCCGGCTCGAGGAGAGCGCAACGACTCTGCCGATCGGGGGCGGGGCAATCTCTTCCGACAACGCAATGTGGCATCAGGGCGATGGCGATCGGTAGCCGCAAGCACACGATAGCCACTCCCAAACTCAACCAACTTTTACAGGAAAACTGCATCATGGCTGCAACGCACAAGGCGCCGGAGCAAGACGCGATCGCTTTACTCACGGCGGATCACAAGAAAGTGAAAACCCTCTTCGGGCGGTTCGACAAATTGAAAGAGAGCGGCAGCGATGACGAGAAGTCTGAGCTCGTCGTCACTATCTGCAATGAACTGAAAATACACACGTCAATTGAAGAGGAAATCTTTTACCCGGCGGTACGCAAAGCGATCGAGGACTCGGACCTTATGGACGAGGCTTTAGTCGAGCACGCAGGCGCCAAGGACCTGATCGCTCAACTAGAGGACATGGACACGGACGATGACTTGTATGACGCGAAGGTAACCGTGCTCGGTGAACAGATCGATCATCACGTGAAGGAGGAAGAGGGAGAGATGTTTCCCAAAGCCAAGAAAGCGAAGGTGGATACAGTTGCCCTTGGTGCGAAGATGCTTGCGCGCAAAACGGAACTCAAGGAGCAGATGGGTATCGCCGACGAAGATGAGTCCGCTGGACAGGCTTCGGCTAAACGAAAGGCGGCAAGTAAATAGCCTTTCCCCGAGCGGCGCTCAACCTCTCAAAGAGCGCCGCTCGCAGCCGCCCCGCGCAGCGTCGTGATTCTTGCTGGCTGATCCGCTCGCGCGAGCAGGGCTAGGACGTGATCGCGAACTTGCCGCACCAAAAGCTCGCTGTTCGCAATAACCGCCTCAGCCGCCAGAGCACCCAAGCGGCCCAGATCGATTTCCGGATCTTGCGGGCCTTTCGGATGGTTGCGAGCACTACCGCCGGCGAAATCGCCGACGGCGAGGAACTCTGGTCTACGGGATAGCAGCTTGGCAGTACCGACCAGTGCCGCCACGCGCGACGCTGCCGGCGCCTGTATCAAGTTAGCCAATGCGTCGCTCACGGCACAGATGACTTGCCGCGCGAACCGCAGTTGAGTCCCACTGGAGCTTGAGCCCACCCACGCGATCGGCGGCCGAAGCGTGTAAAGCGTCGCGCGACAGATGTTGTCGGAATCTCGTGCGGCGCCACGCCGGGCAACCTTGATGTTCCTGGATCGCAAGAAGGTTTCCAACGGCGCCCGATCAAGGCTTGCTTGGAGCGCTCCTTGCCAGTGCTGCGTGATGCGTTCGCTCGGAAATAGGATGGCCATGGTCGGTGTGTCGACGATCGGTGCTGCATGAATGGTAATCACTGCAGCGGCCGTTCGAGGAAGTTCTAGAGCAAGCTTTCGTGGTTTCAAAGCGTGCGCGCGTCACGAAACTGGCACAGCTTCGATGCCCGCCTTGCGGGGGAAGACGATTCGGTAGGAAAAAGCCCACACCGCAAGACGCATTGGCGCGCTTGTTTGGCGCTATTGCGACGCCGAAGCTTCGCTGCACTTATCAACTATTACGGGGAGTCGATCATGGGTCGCGGAATATTGCTTTGGATGCTGGGCGTACCTCTTCCAATTATTCTGTTGCTGGCGATGTGTTCGCATCACTGAAGGAGGCCATGCCATGATCGATCAAGGCGTCGTTTCTCCGGCAAGCGCCGATCGGCACGCCGGTCTGTCTGCGGCTGCATGGCCGGCGATCTTCGCCGGTGCGTTCGTGGCGTTGAGCGCCACATTGATTCTGATCACGCTGGGCAGCGGACTCGGTTTGGCAGCGATCTCGCCTTGGCCGAACCGTGGCTTATCGGCCACCAGCTTTACGGTGAGCGCCATTATTTGGCTCATCGTCACCCAGTGGCTGTCGGCGGCGCTCGGCGGCTACATCGCCGGCAGACTTCGTCGCCGGTGGATCGGTACGCACACGCATGAAGTGTTTTTCCGCGACACGGCCCACGGTCTGGTGGTGTGGTCGGTCGCTACCGTGGTGATGGCCAGCATGCTTGCAGGAAGTCTTACCGGCGCTGCGGGAGCAGGAGCTCACGCTATGGCCGCTGCGGGCCAAGCGGGTGCGAGCGTGGCAAGCGGCGCAGCTTCCAACAACGCGGCCGGCGATAGGTACAACCTCGATAAACTCTTTCGACGCGCCGATCCGGGAGCGGGTGGATCCGCATCGACGTCGATTCCCGATGCTTCGGGTAAGGACACATCGGCAGAAGTGACGGCGATCATGGCTAATGCAGCCATGGCTGGCGGCGTTTCCAGTGCGGATCGGAGCTATCTCGCGCAGCTGGTTGCTGCTCGCACCGGTCTTTCACCCGAGGATGCGCAAAAGCGCGTCGATGATTTTATCGCAAGCGCGAATGAAGCTGCCCAAAAGGCCAAAGCGGAGGCAGACAAGGCTCGCAAGGCGGCGGCACAATTGTCGCTTTATATGGCGCTTTCGTTGCTGATCGGCGCCTTTATTGCAAGCGTTTCGGCCGCCATCGGTGGGAAGCTGCGCGATGAGCACATTTAGCGAACGAACGCGCTGAATAGACGGACAAGCAGGCTCACCGTCACCGGACGACAAGTTTCCGAGGATCGTCGATTCGGATCTATGGGGATGCAATGGCCCGAACTCAGGGCGCGATGGTCCGCCTCGATTCTAACGAGCACATCTGGGCGGATTTACGGCTCTCTCAAGGAGTGCCCTGATGGGGCGCCTCGTCGCGGTTTCTAATCGCGTTACTTTGCCGCGGCAAGACGCCCCTGCCGGCGGACTGGCAGTGGGCCTATTGAGTGCCCTGAAGGACTATGGCGGCGGAGTTTGGTTCGGGTGGAGCGGTAAGACTGCCGCGGATCCTCATCCCCGAGCTTCTCTTGCGCACGCCGAGGGCATTGATTTCGCTACGGTGGATCTGCCGAGCGATAAATTCAATGCTTATTACGACGGATTCTGCAATGGGTCTCTTTGGCCTGTGCACCACTATTTTCCAAGTTCATTCCGTTACGATGCTGCGGAATATGAGGCATACCTTGCCATCAACCGCTTTTACGCCGAGGCGCTCCGCCCGCAGATACGGGAGGATGATGTCATCTGGATTCACGATTACCAGCTGTTCCCGCTCGGCCACATGTTGCGAGCCGCCGGCGTCAAGAATCCAATCGGCTTCTTCTTGCACATTCCGTTTCCTAATATTGCGGTGTATCGATTGTTACCCCCGTATGAGGAGTTGATCGACTGCTTGTGCGATTACGACTTGGTCGGATTTCAAACCGAAGAGGATCATGACGGCTTTTTGTCAGCCGTCGAGGAAATCCACGGCATCGACTTCCCGCGCCGGGCCTCATCTATCACCGTCGGCAAGCGTCGCCTCCAACTCGGCGTCTTTCCGATCGGGGTTGATGTCGCTGCCATCAACGAAACCGCAAAGCGGGCGCGAACGGAGGACGGACAAGTAACTCGGCTGGCGGCCAGCCTCCTCGGCCGCCAGCTTCTACTCGGTGTGGATCGTTTGGATTACAGCAAAGGATTGATTGAACGGTTCAACTCGTACCAAGCCCTCCTTGAACAGTTCCCAGACCTGCAGGGTAATGTCACCTTCATCCAGGTCGCTCCGTTGAGCAGAATCAACGTCGCCGCCTACGCCGAGATTCGCGATGCGCTCGAGCGTACCGCGGGACGCCTCAACGGCCGTTTTGCGGATGCTGACTGGACGCCCATTCGCTATCTCAATAAAGATTTTTCGCACTCTACATTGAGCGGATTTCTGCGCATCGCCGATGTGGCCGTCGTGACCCCCGTGCGTGATGGCATGAACTTGGTTGCAAAGGAATACATAGCCGCCCAAGATCCCGAAACCCCGGGCGTGCTCGTTTTGTCCAGTTTGGCGGGAGCGGCTAAGGAGCTGGCGCAAGGCGCTCTACTGGTCAATCCCTATGACAGCGCCGCAGTGGCACGTACGCTCAAGCAGGCACTCGAAATGCCGCTTGACGAACGCCGAACTCGACACCGGACCATGCTAAGCGCCCTAGGACGCAACTCCATTGCCGATTGGCACAAGCGCTTTATGACAGCGCTTGGCGAAGCGCGAGCGCCCTAAACCGCCATCCAAAGCAATGCCGTGCCGCTGCGCGGTGTAAGCATATCGAAGAGCCGCGCATCAACCCGCCTAGCCGATTGCTGCGGGTGGTGTTAGCGCCTGCATGGGAATGACAGGGCAAAATCCTGGTTGAGCACTTGAAATCCATGCGCTCGACACCACGGGAGGATGCTGTGGGTGCGATCGTGCACTCGCGGCAGCCCTGTCGCGGCCCTCGGCGACCGCATGTAGGAGCAATGACAATGGTTGTTGAAGTTTCGAAGTCGGGTTTGAATTCGGCCGCCATGTCCAGTCCCGGTACAGTGACGGATGCGTTCGGTATTCTCTTGGCGGACCACCGGCGCATCGAGATATGTTTCGAGCGCTACGCACAATCGAGGACGGCCGCAGCGCACCGGACGGCGATAGCGGACGCCTTGGATGCGATTCGACTGCACCTATCCTTGGACGCCAAGGTACTGCACCCTGCTTATCGGGAATTCACGCCCGATATGCTTGGCCACTCCAGACTGGTCGAAGAGAATATCGCCCTCGGTAAGCGGGCAGAGAAGATCTCATTGATGGAGCCGAACGACCCCAACGTGGAGGTCGAAATGTCGGCCTTGATTAAGCATATTCGCGCTCACATCGAAGGAGAGACCAATGTGGGTGGCGTATTCGAGTCGCTGCTGCGTGGCGGCTGCGAACCTCACATGTTGAGTCGACGCCTTCAACACTGCCGTGATAATCACGTGGCGCTCGGCCTTGCAGCACACTAAAGCCATTTGGCGACGTCGATTACGACGTCGCCCGCATTGGACGCAACTTCGCCCTGTCTTCCCGAAAAAACGCCCGCTTTCGGCGCCGTTGACTACAGAGGGCTTGGTTTAGCAGTCGGGGGGGGGCG
>DASXOQ010000116.1:0-2316 GCA_036494165.1 Steroidobacteraceae bacterium | reverse complement strand
AAGAACGATGGTGGCGCGCAACGCCTGCGCAACACGTTGCTCGCCGCGATGGGCATGTCGGGTTACGGCACCAAGCCATTGCCGAAAGGCGAGGGCATGGGCGTGGCCTGCGTCTCGTCGCAGGAGCGCGCAACCGCAAGCTGGACCGCCTGCGTGGCCCATGTCGCGGTCGATCCGTCCGGCGAGGTCAAGGTCAAGAAACTGACCGTTGCCACCGACGTCGGAACGCAAGTGCATCCCGACAATATCCGGGCCCAGGTCGAGGGCGCGGCGCTGTGGGGACTGTCGCTCGCGCTGTACGAGAAGGCGACGTTGAAGGATGGCGGCATCGAGCAGACCAACTTCGACACCTACACGCCGTTGCGGATGAGCCAGGTGCCGGAAGTCGCCATCAGCGTCATCGCCAATGGCGAAAAGGCCACTGGCGTCGGCGAGCCGGCGGTGACGGTGATCGCGCCTGCGCTCGGCAACGCGATCTTCAACGCCTGCGGCGCCCGCGTGCGCTCGCTGCCGATCTCAGCGGAAGCGGTGAAGGCGGCGATGAAGGCCTGACGACGGTCGCATCGACGATCAAGACAGATCCGCCGGGAGCTTGCGCTCCCGGCGGATTTTTTTGTGATGCGGCAATCGTGACCGCCATCGTTAAAATTGTAGCTGTTCCGGTAGAGCGGCGTTCAGCATGCCTCTTAAGCCGTAAACAACTCGCCCTGAGGTAGCTTTTGCTTCGGCCAATGTCGCATGCCGAGGGGAAGCCGAGGGAAAACCATGACAGCTCTAGCAAACAAGGCTTCGACCAAGCGCCGCCTGCTGTTGGCCTCGGATCGAAGCGACCAGAGCAGCGAACTTGCCGATATCCTGTTGTCAGTAAGCGACGTCGACACGATTTCGACCGCCGATATTCCGGATAAGCCGGCCGGCGATCTCTCGGGCATCGTGGTGGACATCAATCTGCGCTCCGCCGAAAGCGTGCAGCGGGTGCGCAACAAGCTGCGCTCTGAAGCCTATCGCGAGATGCCGCGCCTGTTCGTGCTGGCGGACGCGCTGCATCACAATTCGATGCAGGCCTGGGCGCTCGGCGCCACCGACACCATTTCGCGTCCGTTCGATGCCGGCGCGATCCTGGCCCGTATCCGTTCCGCTTTTCCGGATAGTCAGAATTTCGACGCCACCGACCGCGGCCAGACACTGAACATCGGCGTTGCCGCCGCGCACAAGGTGATGGTCCGGATCTTCGAAAAATTGCCGGCCGGCGTTCCGCTGAAGCTCGAAGACATCGTCGAGGCCGAAAACAAGATCATCAAGGCGATCAAGCATTCTTCGCTCCGGGAATGGCTGACCACGGTCGGTTGCCATCACACCGACACCTTCCGTCATTGCCTGTTCGTCACCGGTTTTGCGGTGTCCTTTGCCCAGCATCTCGGCATGCGCGACGATGACCAGCGCCGGCTGGCGCGTGCGGCGCTGCTGCACGATGTCGGCAAGGCCTTTATTCCCGTCGCGATCCTCGACAAGCAGGGCCCGCTGACAGTCCAGGAAATGAACGACGTGCGCGAGCATCCGCGGCTCGGCTATGAGGCGCTCTCGGCGCAGGGCGGCTTTCCGCCGGAGATGCTCGACGTGGTTCTGCATCACCACGAGTTCCTCGACGGCACCGGATATCCAGACGGCCTCAGCGGCAATCAGATCAGCGACATCGTGCGGCTGACCACGATCGTGGATATCCACTCGGCGCTGGTGGAAAACCGCGCCTACCGGCTGCCCTTCACCCATGCCAAGGCATTCGAGGTGATGGAGCAGATGGGCGGCAAGCTCGACCAGCAATTGCTGCAGGCGTTCCGTCCCGTTGCGATGGGGACGCATTGAGGGGTTGGATCCTCGCCCGCATTGAACCAGTCGCGCGAATGCGCGCCCGATGACGGGATCCGTGAAATCCGGGTAGCCCGCACGACGTAGCGCTTTCCCGGATTTCGCGGCGCTCAATCCGGGCTACATCGTTTCCTTGCAATGACGCGTTGGCAAACGCCACCGGTTGCTCCCCATCATCCCAGCATCTTGCGTAATTCTGCCTTGGCAACCTTCTCAAGAGTCGAGCGTGGCATCTCGTCGACGAAACGAATTTCGCGCGGCACCTTGAAGTCCGCCAGCGCGTTGCGGCAGGCGTTCATGACGGTGTCATGCAGCTCCGGCGGTGCGCCATCGACGCCGGCCAGCGGGATGATGAACACCACCGGCACCTCGTCGAGCATCGGATGCTTCTTCGCCACCACGGCGGCCTCTCGCACGCCCGGCACGACCGCGATCACCTGCTCGATCTCG
>DASXOQ010000115.1:0-2348 GCA_036494165.1 Steroidobacteraceae bacterium | reverse complement strand
GGTATCGCGGTGCCGTATTTCATGGTTGCGATAATTAGCCTCTCGCGCAGTGGCTGGTTGCGATTCAGATAACTAGGTCTAATTAGGTTGACACCATTCTCTTTTTCGGAGGCTCTCTAATGAAAGGTCCAAACCTGGGCGCGATGTCCGTCGATGATCTTCTGGAATTGCGTGATCGGGTCAGCCAGATATTGGCCAACCGCGTTCAGTCCGAGCGGCGTGAGTTGGAGACGCGGTTGGCGCGCTTGCAGAGCGTCGCCGGTTCTGCACTTGGCGATAAGCGTGGAAAGGTTGCGCCAAAATATCGCAACCCGGAAAATCCGTCCGAGACCTGGACGGGCCGAGGACTGCGGCCGCGCTGGTTGGCTGCGGCGCTGAAGACCGGAAAGAAGATCACGGATTTCCAGATTGGCGGCCTAGCCGTGGCGGCGCCGTCGCACCGGCGCAAGCGCAAGTCCAAGACCACGCACTAGTCCGCGCTTCAACTGCGCATGACCGGCGCGCGATAAAGGGCTATTTCGTTTCGTTTGGAAAACGGAGCGCGACGCAAATATATGCGTCGCGCATGCCGGATTTTGCCTGCAAATTATAGTATTTGACGATCGCTTTTTAGCCGGGCGGTCAGGCATTAAACCACTCTTGGCAAACGTTCCAGGCGCGCGAATAAGGCGACGATAATGCCGCCATATTACCGCCTAGCGGGCCCACCCGCTATTTCACCTGCCCCATCTCCTTGAGCACCTCGTTGGCAGCTTTGAAGGCATCGAGGCCGGCCGGGATGCCGCAATAGACGGTAGCGTGCAACAGCACTTCCTTGATGTCGTCGGCAGTCAGGCCGTTGTTGATCGCCCCGCGCACGTGCAGCTTGATCTCGGCGCTCTTGCCCAAAGCGGTCAGCATGGCGAGGTTGAGCATGCTGCGCGTCTTCTTATCGAGGGTCGGGCGGCCCCAGGCATAGCCCCAGGCCCATTCGGTCGTGATGTGCTGGAAGGCCATCATGAAGTCGTTGGCGCTCTTGATGGACCCGTCGACGTAATCGGCGCCGAGCACCTCGCGGCGCAGCGCCAGGCCGCGGTCGAACATTTCGCCCATGGTTTCGTCGTGGTCGTGTATGTGGGCCATCTGTTTACTCCCTGTTGTTCGTTCAGTTGTTGATTTTCATCTTTTCGATATGCAGCCCGATGGCTGTGTGATCGGCCTTGTCGCCAAGGCTCTTGGCGGCGTCATCCCACAAATCGGCGCATCGGTCGGCGAGAGGCGTGGGAACGCCGAGCGCGTGGCCGAGGCTATCGGCCGTGCGCACATCCTTCGCCATCAATTTAAGAGGAAATCCTGCGCTGAACGCCTTGGAGATGATGAATTGCTTGAGTTTGACCTCGGTGGTGTTGTTGCGGCCGGTCGATGCGTTGAGGATGTCGGCCATCAGGTTCGGGTCGAGCCCGAATTTCTCGCCGATATTAGTCGCTTCGACCGCGGCGATCAGGCCCGCGGCCGATACGTAGTTGTTCAACGCCTTCATCGCGTGGCCGGAGCCGAGCTTGCCAGTGCGGAAGATCGATCGGCCCATGGCGGACAGCACATCGTTGACGCGGTCGATCGTGCCGGCGTCGCCGCCGGCCATGATGGCCAGCGTCCCGTCGGCCGCGCGCTTGACGCCGCCGGAGACCGGGGCATCGATGAATTCGAATCCGGCCGCGATGAATGCGTTGCCGAGTTCCTGTGTCGCGATCGGTTCGGACGAGCTCATCTCCATGATCACGGCGCCGGGCTTGATGTGCGGCTTCAGCGGTTCGAGAGCAACCCGCACGATCTTGCCGTCCGGCAGCAGCGTGATCACCACGTCGGCGGTCTTGACCGCCTCCACCGCCTCCGCAGCGACGCGCCCGCCGGCCGCCCGGAAGGCTTGGCGGGCCGTTTCCGATAGATCGAATCCTGTCACCTGATAGCCGGCCCGGACCAGGCAAGCGCCCATGGGGATGCCCATGTTGCCGAGTCCGATCACGGCGACAGGGGCGGGCGGATGGATTGCGGGCTTTGCTGTCATGACAGGTCTCGTCAATGCGTCCGGGGGAAGCTGCTGGGTGCAGCGCCGTTGCGGCGATGCAAAGCCCTGACGCTGCGATACGACAATGCCAAGGCTATTTGCACATTAAGGCGCGCTGACAGGGTGAATGCAATCAGCCGCCGCCAAGATGACGCCGCAATGGTGCTATCATTTGTCAGTGGGGATTCTTAGGTGTGCCCTTTAGGCCCCAGGCACCGGGCGATATGATACGTCTCGGGAACCTTTTGTCGTCCAGCATATTGCACGTGATGCGGCGAAGCTGCGGGGGAGATGTCCGGCCAAG
>DASXOQ010000114.1:0-1658 GCA_036494165.1 Steroidobacteraceae bacterium | reverse complement strand
CGCCTCAAAACATCTCGGGGAGTGGGTCTCGGGATGGAGTAGCTGTCGCTCGGGCGACAATCTGGTAAAGCGTCATGCCCGGATCGACCACATGTTGGAGCGTTTGAAAAGTTAGCATTCGGTGAGCACCGCAGCTTCGCTATCCCCGGATTTAATCGGGGGTGACATCAGGCTGCCTGCTTGGCGCTCTCTCGAAGCAATTGCCAATTCCACGGCAGGAGTTCGTCGAGTCTGTGAGCTGGGTGCTCGGCGATGCGAGCTAGAACGTCGGCCAGCCAAGCTTGAGGATCGACGTCGTTCATTTTTGCCGTGACGATGATGCTGTACATAGCGGCAGCACGCTGTCCTCCGCGATCGGAACCGGCGAATAGCCACGACTTTCTTCCGAGGGCTATTCCGCGCAACGCTCGTTCCGCGGCATTGTTTGACAAGCAGATGCGTCCATCGTCGAGGAAGCGGGTGAACGCGGTCCAGCGTTTGAGCATATACTCCATCGCCTTGGCGACATCGTTGCCGCGCGAGAGCTTGGCGCGTTGCTCGCGCATCCAGCTTTCCAGATCGGTGACCAATGGCGCACTGAGTTCCCGCCGGACAGCGCGGCGCTGCTCGGCACTCTGGCCATTGATCGAGCGTTCGATCTCGAACAGGACGTCGATGCGACGGACCGCCTCAAGGGCCAACGGCGAGATCGGTGCCGGGGTTTTGCCTTGCGCCTTGCGACGAGCATTCTCGGCCACATCCGCCATGATGAAGAACGGGCGGCGGGCATGGACCCAGCAGGCCGCCTCCAGGATCGGCCCCGGCTTGCGATCCGGCTCGTACAGCTTGTTGTATCCGCCATAAGCGTCGGCCTGGAAAATCCCAGCGTAGTTGGCGAGATGCGCCTGGGGATGCTCGCCGACACGGTCGCGCGAGTAATGGAACATCGCCGCCGGCGGCACGGTGCCGCCGAACGGGCGATCGTGGCGCACGTAAACCCAAATTCGCCCGGTGTCGGTCTTGCCCTTGGCCAGGACTGGCACCGTGGTGTCGTCGCCATGCAATCGTTCGGCTGCGAGGACGTGGGCTTCAATACGCCGCAGGATCGGTTCCAGCACCGCGCAGCCGGCCCCCACCTGGTCAGCCAGGGTCGACAAGCTCAGCGGCACGCCTTCCTTGGCGTAGCGTTCGGCCTGGCGGTTGAGCGGCTGATGCTGCCCGAACTTCTCGAACAGGATCATCGCCAGCAGACTGGGGCCGGCCCAGCCCCGGGCGATCACATGGAACGGCGCTGGAGCCTGGCTGATCTTCTCGCAGTCCCGGCAGGTGAACTTCTCGCGGACATGCTGGATCACCTTCCATTGGCGCGGAATCGATTCCAGCGTCTCGGAGACGGTCTCGCCCAACTTGCGCAGCCGCGCGCCGCCGCAGCAGAGGCAAGCGGCCGGTCCCGGCACGATCACCCGCTCGCGCGGCAGATGCTCGGGGAACGGCTTGCGCGCGGGGCGCTTGCGGGTGAAGGCCGCCACCGTCGTGGTCTTGGCCACCGCCATCTCGGCGGCGATCTCGTCCTCGGTCGCCGAACTCTCCAGTTCCTCGAACTGCAACTCGATCTGATCGAGAAGCCGCGACGTGCGTTCCGAGCGCGGACCATAGAGCTCGCGCGTCAGCTTCTCGAT
>DASXOQ010000113.1:0-1739 GCA_036494165.1 Steroidobacteraceae bacterium | reverse complement strand
GTGTCAATCACGATGAGCTTCGAGCCGGCATTCACGACCACCGGGGTATACGGGTTGAAGAACATGCTCGGGTCCAGGTAGGACGCTGCCAGCATCGCCTGGACGTCTTCCTTCTTCACGTTGGTGACTAGACGATCGATTCCATGAAAGTTGTCATTAGCCGGGGATTCATTTGTTCTTTCAAGCTCCTATATGTGGTGCGTAGGGTGGCCTCAAGAGATGGATTGGCGAGATGGCGGCGTGGCGACGGGCGATCGAATTGTCGCTCACTGATAAGGACACGGCGAAACTGACAGCGATCGCGCAGTCGCGAACGGAACCGGCGAGCCGGGTCGAGCGGGCGCGCATCTTGCTGGCGTATCGGGAAGACCCCTCGTTTTTTGCCGTGGGCCAAGCGCTCGGACTGCATCACCAGACCGCGCAGCGTTGCGTCGAGCGGGCGGTGGCGGAAGGGCCGTTGGCGGCGCTCGATGATCGCCCGCGGCCGGGTCGCGAGCCCACCATCACGATCGAAGCCAAAGCATGGTTGGTTGATTTGGCCTGTCGCAAGGCGAAAGACTTCGGCTATCCGCACGAATTGTGGACGACGCGGCTTCTCGCCTTCCATGCCCGCGAGCATGGACCTAGCGAAGGACATGCGTGTCTCGCCAACCTGGTGCAGGGCACGGTCTGCAAAATCCTCGACCAGGAAGACGTAAAGCCGCACAAAGTCCGTTACTATCTGGAGCGCCGCGACCCCGACTTCGCGGAAAAAATGGCACAGGTGCTGTGCGTTTATCGCCAAGTGAAACTCTTGAAAAAGACGGCGGCCCTCTCGAAGCGCAACTCGAGCGATCGAGTGGCGGTCGTCTCTTACGACGAGAAGCCAGGCATTCAGGCGATCGCTACGACCGCCCCCGATCTGCCGCCGGAGCCCGGCGTGCACGCGACCTTTGCCCGCGAGCATGAATACAAGCGGCACGGCACGGTCAGTCTGCTGGCTGGGATTGATCTCGTCACCGGCAAGGTCCACGCTCTGGTCAAGGATCGCCACCGCAGCCGCGAATTCATCGAATTCCTCAAGCTGCTCGACGCCGCCTATCCGGCCCGAACCGCGATCAAGCTGATCCTCGACAATCATTCCGCGCACATCTCCAAAGAGACCCGAACTTGGCTTGCCGGTCGGCGCGAACACCGCTTTGAATTTGTCTTCACGCCTAAGCACGGCTCCTGGCTCAACCTCATCGAGGGCTTCTTTTCCAAACTTGCGCGCTCTGTGCTGCGCCACATTCGCGTTGCCTCCAAGCAAGAACTCAAGGATCGGCTCATGGCCGCCATGGATCACTTCAACCAAAACCCCGTCGTTCACACGTGGACCTATAAGATCGACAACGCAGCTTGAATATGATTCGAACTTCAGAAACGATGACCTAGTACCCGTAGAGTTGATAACGCGGCGGCGTTCGGTGACGCCAGGCGGCTCCAGCTCCTGATCGGTGCCGTCATCGACTACGCCATCTACATGCTCGACCTCGACGGCCGCGTGATGAGCTGGAATTCCGGCGCCGCCCGTTCTTCACCACCAAGGAACTCGGCCAGGGCACCGGGCTCGGGCTCAGTCAGGTTTATGGCTTCGTGAAGCAGTCCGGCGGACACTTGAAGATCTACAGCGAGCCGGGACAGGGCACGACGGTCAAGATGTACCTGCCACGGCTGGTCTCGACCGAGGCTGCAGCTGACATTGCGGGACAACCTGGTGC
>DASXOQ010000112.1:0-1566 GCA_036494165.1 Steroidobacteraceae bacterium | reverse complement strand
CGAGCTTTGGACGAGTCCAACGCCCAAGCCGATTGATTCGGAGTCCGCAACCCCACGCATGGCCCTCTGGATGCGCGGAAAGGCGCCGCGCGCGCGTCACGGCTTCTAGCGAAGGGAAAAGCGTTCCTTACCTTTAGGTGCGCCCACCAAAAGAGAGCCCCGCCGAGGCGGGGCGAAGTTGTGCTGTTGCTCACAGCGAGCGTTCAAGATGACAGGAAACTTCTAAGAGTCCGTTTTGAAAATCATGGATGGGCGTTTCGGCGGATGAGAATGCCGCCCATTGCGACGAAGATCATGGCAGCTGAGACATCGATGCGCTTTTCGTAGTCGCGCACGAGGCGTCGCCATCTGGTTATCCATCCGAACGTGCGCTCCACGACCCAGCGGCGCGGCAAAACCTTGAAGCCCGCCTGCTTGTCGGATCGTCGGATGACCTCGATGACAAATTCGAGGTAGGCCGCCTTGTCCATTAGTTTCAGCCGATCGTAGGCGCCGTCGGCGAAGAGATGCTTGACCCAAGGCCAGCGTTTGCGAATGGCCTCGAGAATGCGCTGGGCGCCCGCCGCATCCGATATGTCAGCCGTTGTTAGATTGACCATCAGGAGCGGCCATCCGTGTCAACCGCGATATGGCGTTTGCGTCCCGTGATCTTCTTGCCGGCGTCGTAGCCCCTCGTCTCGGCCGCCGGCGCCTTTACCGACTGGCTGTCGATCACCGCCGCCGTGGGGCTGGCCTGGCGCCCGGCGCGCTCACGATCGAGCATGAGCTCGATGTCGTGGATTGTCTGGAAAAGAAACCGTCGCGCCAGTTCGCGGAACCATGCGTAGATCGTCTGCCACGCGCCGAAATGCACCGGCAACATGCGCCAGCCGCAGCCAGAACGAACCAGGTAGCGAACCGCGTTGATCACCTCGCGAAAATCGATCTCGCGCGGCCGGCCACGCCGCCCAGGCTTGGGCATCAGCGGCGCGATCCGCTCCCATTCCTCATCCGTTAAATCCGACGGATAGCGCTTGGTCTTTCTGGCGATCTTGGCCATCCGGCCACGGCTCTGGTTTGTCCACATCCAGAGCATGAATCATATTCGCTCAAAAAGGGGAATCCAAAATCGGCATTTTCAAAACAGCCTCTAAGTACAATTCCGTTAGCCGGTCGTGCCGAAAATCAGATGTCGCGAGCAAGTCGCCAATCGCCACCCAGTTCATGTAGAGGTACGCAATGCAAGTTTAGATGCACCTAAAATTCACCCGTAGCGTTCGCGTGTTCGCGGTGTCGAACTGCCTCACCAGCAGCGCGTAAACCGACAGCCGCTATCGCTGCCGGCGGAATATCGCTGCAGGTTCTGCCAACTGACGACACCACCCGCCAAGTGTTTGGATATCAATCGGTTGCCGCCTTTTCAATGTGCCTCGTCTCAGGCAATGCTTACCCTGGCGTTGCTTTTTGGGTTACGGCGCTGGTGGTCCGGTGCGCGCGGGGCAAGGCAACCCGCAAGATCGCCCCGTGCGGTTTTGCGGACATCGCCGTGAGCCGGCCTCCATATTTTTCAACAATCGATTTGCAGAT
>DASXOQ010000111.1:0-1735 GCA_036494165.1 Steroidobacteraceae bacterium | reverse complement strand
CTCAGTAAAATCCAGCGGGCCTGCGACCTCCGCATGGGCGATGTGAGGGCAGCAAGCTCGCCAGCTCAGCTTCGCTACTGTTCCCCGCCTTGACGGCGACTGCATCGCGGCCGTTCACCCGGACTCGTAGAGGCGGCTTATTGTATGGAATGAACCGCTCCGGGTTTGCCGGAGGCTCCACAGCTTGAGAAGGTGGAGCTATGATGAAGCAGACTTCCAATCGATATTCACCTGAAGTTCGGGAACGCGCGGTGCGGATGGTGCTGGAACACCAGGGCGACCATGCCTCGCAATGGGCAACGATTGGTTCGATTGCATCGAAGATCGGCTGCACCGGCGAAACGCTACGGAAGTGGGTGCGACAGGCCGAGAGCGACAAAGGACTGCGAGCCGGGCTGACCAGCGACGAACGCGAACGGATGAAAGCAATGGAGCGTGAGATCCGCGAGCTTCGCCAGGCGAATGAGATCCTACGCAAGGCATCGGCGTATTTTGCGGTGGCGGAGCTCGACCGCCGGTCGAAGCCATGATTGGGTTCATTGACGATAACCGCGCCGCATACGGGGTCGAGCCGATCTGCAGAGTTCTGCCGATCGCCCCGTCGACCTATCACGCCCGGGTGGCGCGACGGGCGGATCCCGCCAAGGCTTCATCAAGAGCCAGACGCGACGTCGGTCTACGCGCCGAGATCCGCCGCGTCTTCGAGGCAAACTTTGGGGTTTATGGTGTGCGCAAGGTGTGGCGACAGCTCGGCCGCGAGGGTGTTTCGGTCGCCCGCTGCACTGTGGCACGTTTGATGCGCCAAATGGGCTTGCGTGGCGTCGTTCGTGGCAAGGAAACCAGGACCACGATCGCTGGGAAGGCGCCATGTCCCGCCGATCGTGTGAACCGGCAGTTCCGATCCGCACGGCCAAATCTGCTCTGGCTGGCAGACTTCACCTATGTGGCCACCTGGCAAGGCTTCGTTTACGTCGCGTTCGTCATTGATGCCTTCGCCAGGCGCATCGTTGGTTGGCGCGTTTCCAGGACGGCACATGCAGGTTTCGTCCTCGATGCCCTCGAGCAGGCGCTGCATGACCGCCGCCCCGTTCAAGGGAGCGGCCTGGTGCATCACAGCGACAGGGGCGTGCAATATGTCTCCATTCACTATACGGAACGCCTTGCTGACGCAGGCATAGACCCTTCAGTCGGCAGCGTTGGCGATAGCTATGACAATGCACTGGCCGAAACCGTCAACGGGCTGTTCAAGACTGAGGTGATCCGTCGGCGAGGACCCTGGCGCTCGCTGGAGGCTGTCGAATTCGCCGTCCTCGAATGGGTCGACGGGTTCAACCATCGCCGCCTCCTTGAGCCGATCGGCAACGTGCCACCCGCTGAGGCTGAACAGCGATACTATGCCCAATTGCACGAGATAGCTTTGGCGGCGTAACCCAAACCAACTAGCCTCCGGCAAACCCGGGGCGGTTCATTATGGCGGGCGAGCTCGGCGGTAAAGGTGAGCGAGCGGACTCCTTGATACAAGGAGTCTCCGATTGCCATGACTGCCGAGGCGGTCGTCTCAGGTCGGAAGACCGCAGCGCAGATGGCGCGGATGTTCGGCGTGTCGCCACCAACAGTATCCCGCATCGTGGCTGCCCATCTGGCCGCGGGTGCGCATTAGCGCTGCAAACCGCCAGCAAAACACGGCGATCCGGCGCCCGCATGAGGTCCTAGTCATTCCGACTCGGTCTGGCAG
>DASXOQ010000110.1:0-3671 GCA_036494165.1 Steroidobacteraceae bacterium | reverse complement strand
TCATCGATCGAGATGGCGTGTTGCGCTACGGGCGTGCGGCGGCATTCACCTTGGACGATTTGAACCGGATCGTAGGACCCTTGGTCAGCCAGCAGCCGGCGCAGTCCCAGGAATAGTCCGGCGCGATTTCATCAAGGGGATGCGCCGCTCGGTGGGTTGGCAAAGGCCGGGGCGGCAACCAGCAGTGCGAGAGAGAGCCAGATTCCATGACGCATGGGGTTAAATCTCCTTGAGTTACACTCAGGTTCTAGCCTAGCCTGCGCATGGTCTATGCTGCAAAGCAACATTTACCTTGACACTTAGGGCCCCGGTTCCTAAAATCGCCGGCCTTTGTCTCTAGGGCTCTTGTTCAGGCAAGCCCTAAAAATTTACGGTTTTTACGAACGGATCGCCTGCGTTTGAAGGGGTGGGCCGTTAAAGGTATTTATGGCGACGACGACTCAATTGATCCGCACCGGCCGCAACGAGCCTGCCTGGAAATCGAAAGTTCCGGCACTTGCTGCTTCGCCGCAGAAGCGTGGGGTGTGCACCCGCGTGTACACCACGACCCCGAAGAAGCCTAATTCGGCGCTGCGCAAGGTGTGCCGCGTGCGCCTGACCAACGGCTACGAAGTGTCCTCCTATATCGGTGGCGAAGGCCATAACCTGCAGGAGCACTCGGTGGTGCTGATCCGCGGCGGCCGCGTCAAGGACCTGCCCGGCGTGCGTTACCACACGGTGCGCGGCGCGCTCGACTGCGCCGGCGTGAACGATCGGCGCCAGGGCCGATCCAAGTACGGCGCCAAGCGTCCCAAGAAATAACTCCTCAAGAATCCGGTAGGTTCCCATGTCTCGTAGAGCAGCAGCCCCCCATCGCACCATTCTTCCCGATCCCAAGTTCGGGAACGACATGCTGGCCAAGTTCATCAACATGGTCATGGAGCGCGGCAAGAAGTCGGCGGCCGAAAAGATCGTGTACGGTGCCATGGACCGCATCGGCGAGAAACTTGGCAATCCGGGAACCGAGACGATCGCGCTCCTCGAAAAGGCGCTCGACAACGTCAAGCCCGTGGTCGAAGTGAAGTCGCGCCGCGTTGGCGGCGCCACTTACCAGGTTCCGGTCGAAGTGCGTGCCAACCGCCGCCAGACCCTGGCCATGCGCTGGGTGATCGAAGCGGCCGCGGATCGCAGCGAGAAGTCCATGGCGCACCGCCTGGCAGCGGAACTCATGGAGGCCGCGGAGAACCGCGGTGCCGCGGTTCGCAAGCGCGAAGATACTCACCGCATGGCCGATGCCAACAGGGCGTTCGCGCACTATCGTTGGTAGGCACGCTGGTTTTGTGCCAGCCAGGCCTTATATAGAAGAGTACGAAGGACGGCCCGTACGGGCCGTCTATTTACAGAGGTTCTGATCGTGGCACGCAGTACGCCCATTGAGCGCTACCGTAACATCGGTATTTCCGCTCATATCGACGCGGGTAAAACCACCGCGACCGAGCGTATTCTGTTCTACACCGGCGTCTCCCATAAGATCGGCGAGGTGCATGATGGCGCGGCCGTCATGGACTACATGGAGCAGGAGCAGGAACGCGGCATCACCATCACCGCGGCGGCCACCACCTGCTTCTGGAAGGGGATGGACAAGAACTTCCCCGAGCACCGGATCAATATCATCGATACGCCGGGCCACGTGGACTTCACGATCGAGGTGGAGCGCTCGCTGCGGGTGCTCGACTCCGCCATCGCGGTGTACTGCGCCGTGTCGGGCGTGCAGCCGCAGTCCGAGACGGTGTGGCGGCAGATGAACCGCTACGGCGTGCCGCGCCTGGCCTTCGTCAACAAGATGGACCGCGCCGGCGCCAATTACCTGCGCTGCATCGAGCAGATCCGCACGCGACTGCGCGGCAATCCGGTGCCCATCCAGCTGCCCATCGGCGCGGAAGACGGCTTCGTCGGCGTGGTGGATCTGGTCAAGATGAAGTCCATTTTCTGGGACGATGCCACCCAGGGCATGAAATTCGAGTATCGCGAGATCCCTGCCGAGATGCAGAAGGAGTGCGAGGAGTGGCGCGCCAAGATGATCGAGGCGGCCGCGGAGGGCGACGAGACCCTGCTGAACAAGTACCTCGAGTCGGGCGAACTCGACGACGAGGAGATCAAGCGCGGGTTGCGCGCGCGCGCCATCAAAAACGAAGTGTGCCTGGTGACCTGCGGCTCGGCCTTCAAGAACAAGGGCGTACAGGCGGTCCTCGATGCCGTCGTCGAATACATGCCCTCGCCCGTGGAAGTACCCCCGGTGAAGGGCCACAGCGAGCGCGACGAATCGCCGATGACGCGCAAGGCCGACGACAAGGAGCCGTTCGCAGCGCTCGCCTTCAAGATCTTGAACGACCCCTTCGTGGGCAACCTAACCTTCTTCCGGGTGTACTCGGGCACCTTGAATTCGGGCGACCAGGTGCTGGTGCCGAACCGCAGCAAGACCGAACGCATCGGCCGCCTTTTGCAGATGCATGCCAGCGAGCGCTCCGAGATCAAGGAGGTGCGCGCCGGCGATATCGCCGCGGCGGTGGGTCTGAAGGATGTGATCACCGGCGACACGCTGTGCGACACGAACAAGGCCATCATCCTGGAAAAGATGGTGTTCCCGGAGCCGGTGATTTCGGTCGCCGTGGAGCCGAAGACCAAGGCGGACCAGGAGAAAATGGGACTGGCACTGCAGCGCCTCGCCAAGGAAGACCCATCGTTTCGAGTATCGACCGATGCCGAGTCGGGCCAGACCATCATCGCCGGCATGGGCGAGCTGCACCTCGAGATCATCGTCGACCGCATGAAGCGCGAGTTCAAGGTCGAGGCCAACGTGGGCAAACCCCAGGTGGCGTACCGCGAGACCTTGCGCGGCACCGTCGAGTCGGAAGGCAAATTCGTGCGCCAGTCGGGCGGCCGCGGCCAGTACGGCCACGTGTGGCTGAAGCTCGAGCCCCTCGCGGCGGGCAAGGGCTATGAATTCGTCAACGGCATCGTCGGCGGTTCGATCCCCAAGGAATTCATTCCCGCGGTGGACAAGGGGATCCGCGAGGCCGTGCAGACCGGCGTCATCGCCGGCTATCCGATCGTGGATGTGAAGGTGACGGTGTTCGACGGCTCGTACCACGATGTCGACTCGAACGAAATGGCCTTCAAGATTGCAGGATCCCTAGGGTTCAAGGAGGGCTTCCGCAAGGCCAAGCCGGTGCTCCTCGAGCCCGTCATGAAGGTCGAGGTGGTCACGCCCGACGATTACTACGGCGACATCGTCGGCGACTTGTCGCGCCGGCGCGGCCAGATCGTCGCCTCCGAGGACAGCCCCTCGGGGCGCATCGTCACGGCCGACGTGCCGCTGGCGGAAATGTTCCAGTACTCGACCTCGATGCGCTCCATGAGCCAGGGACGCGCGACCTACACCATGGAATTTGCGAAGTACCAGGAAGTGCCGGGCAACGTCGCCGACGTCGTGATGAAGAGAGACTGAGGTCCCGACTGTTTTTTAACGATCAACTTTTATTGGAGAGCTACCGTGTCGAAGGGGAAGTTTGAGCGAACGAAGCCGCACGTGAACGTGGGGACGATTGGTCATGTGGATCATGGCAAGACGACTCTGACGGCGGCGCTGACGAAGGTGATGGCGGAGAAGCACGGCGGGGAGTTCAAGGCGT
>DASXOQ010000109.1:0-2601 GCA_036494165.1 Steroidobacteraceae bacterium | reverse complement strand
CACTAGCGTAATAACGCCAGTACCCACCACGACAAAAACGATGACGGTGGCAAGCGCTTCCACCGAGGCTAGGGTCTCGTACCAGTTGTTCCAAAGCTCAAGCATGCGCTTGCCTCTATCGAAAGCGCACCCCCGACCGATAAAATCCACCCTGTCTAATCTTACTGTGTCACAAATTCCGTGATTTTCGGGTTTGTTTGATCGTCCGTGCGCAGCACGGACATCGAGACAGGCGGCTGAGGATAGCGGCGGCCAACCGTCGGCGTATGGTCGCGATTGAGTTCGGGATGTGACGCTCGGTTCTGAGCGGAGGATCGGCGGGGTCGATAATGCGCGGGAAGGCGAGACGTTTGGAAGCGCGCGGAAGAATGCGGTCCTGAGGGGGGAATCGTCTCCTGCTCGGAGATCAGGAATCCGTAAGCGGCGATGCAGAGTGTGGCGTGATGGTGGAAGCCGCGCCAACCGCGCCCTTCAAAGTGGTCAAGCCCGATCTCCTGCTTGAGCTCTTGGTAATCACGCTCGATGCGCCAGCGCAGTTTGGCGAGATCGACGAGACGAGCAAAGTCGATGTCGGAAGGCAGGCTCGACAACCAGTACTTTGTCGGTTCCTTCTCGCCTTTGGGCCATTCGATCAGGAGCCATTCCGCCGGCCAAGGCTCGCTGCGGTTGAAGTCCCGCCGCGCAATGCGAATGCGCACGCGCGCAAAGCGGGATTTGAGGGACATGTTCGTTCCCTCGCGCCAAGTGATCGTCCGCCAGGCCTTGGCCGGAAGGCTAAAGGCAAGATCCTTGACCTTGATTGGTTGATGGTCCGCGTCGCGACGCAACTGCTTGGTCGGCCGTCCGCGGCCAGGCACGTAGGGCTTGGGCGGCAACGGCCCCGTGCCGGGCGCCCACACGGTGGTGTTCGAGAGAATGCCAGCGACATAGGAGAGTTTGAGCGCCGTAAGGGCGGCGCGCAAATCGCTGTGATTGCCGTAGCCGGCGTCCATCAGCACGACGCCGCGTGGCAAGCCCGCGGCGCAGGCGGCACGGATTTGATCGAGCGCGATCTCGATCTTGGTCTGAAAGCCAATCTGATCGGGCACGCCCACCTTCTTGCGGCGAGCGGCATCCAAGGCCCAAGTCTCCGGCAAATACAGCCGATAGGCCACCGGCAGGCTCGCATGGGCATTGGCGAGCGAAAGCGATACGGCGACTTGGCAATTGTCCTGCTTGCCGAGCTGACCGCAATACTGCCGCGCCACCCCGACAGAATGCGCCCCCTTCTTGGGAAACGCCGTGTCGTCGATAATCCAAGCTTCGATCGGCCCCGCACGCTCGATCACCGGCAGCACCATCTCTCGCACCTTGGCCAGGACCTTCTCATCCGACCACCGTCCTTCGCCGACAAAGTGCAGCAGCGACTGGTGCTGCGCCGCCGTCCGCTCCGGTGCTGTCACCGCAGCTATCGGCTCCACGCTCTTGCGTTCGCAGGGCATCAACAGCCCCGTGCAATAATCCCGAAGCGGCCGCGCCCGATCGGCATGACCGATCACGCTCACAAGTCCTTCAAAATAGGCCGAAAATCGTTCCGCGCCGCTCCGCCCTTCGAAATCCATCCCAGCCCCCAATGCTGAAAAACGAATCTGCTCAAGCTAGGCGAGTCGCAGTCTCAACACCCTGTGGCTTTCTGACTCAGTAAGATTAGTCCGCCGCGTTATTCCTCAAGATCTTATCAATCGCCTTGGCAAAACCTTCGTCTTCATTCGACGCCGTCACATCCGTCGCCTGCTGCTTGACGTCGTCGGTGGCGTTGCCCATCGCGATTGAGAGGCCGCTCTTTTTGAACATGGCGAGATCGTTCTGCATGTCGCCGATGGTCGCGACCGCTTCGGTCGAAATTCCCAACCGTTTGGCCATCGCGTCCACGAACGTGCCCTTGTCGTGACCGGGCGGGGTGATGTCGAGATAATAGGTCTGCGAGCGGACCGCGGTTGCCCGCGTGCCGACGGCTTGCTGCATCGCAGCTTCGCAGCGTTGCAGCAGCGCCGGGTCTGAACTCGCGCCGACGATCTTGCAGGCGTTCGCGAGGTAGGGCGCGAAATCCGCAACGATCGTGGCATCGTGCTTGATCGCACGCTTCTCGTGGGCGACATATTCGCCGTCAGGGTTGCGCGTCAGCCACTTCTCGTTGGTGAACAGCCAGCTATCGACGCCGAATTCGTTGAGCACATCGAGGCTGCGTTGCGCCACGGCGGGTGGAATCAAGTGCTGCTCGATCGGCCTTAGCTCGGCATCGAGGATCGAACTGCCGTTGAACGCGCCGATCGGCAGCGTGATCGCCAACGGCTCGATCAAGAATCCCATGCCGATGCTCGGCCGGCTGGAGACGATGGTGAAGCCGATGCCGGCCTCATGCAGCCGCCGCGCCGCGCCCCTGGCGCCCTCGGTCAAGGTCTTGTCTTTGGTCAGTAGTGTGCCGTCGACGTCCGATACCACCAGGGCGATGCGGGTCATGAACGCTTCCTGCGTGCCGCGCCGCGAGCGACCCGATCGAGTTTCAGTTGGCGCACGATGTCATCGATGACGGTATCGACCGAAGCATCGATCGATACCGTC
>DASXOQ010000108.1:0-20197 GCA_036494165.1 Steroidobacteraceae bacterium | reverse complement strand
AGAACGTCGGTGTAGTTGTGCTCGCGCTCGAGGCCCGCGAACGGTCCGAAGGCCGAGGTCAACACCGCGCCGGGGGTGGTGGCGTCCACCTGGGTGTAGCTGATGGCATCTTCCTCGGTGCGCACCGCGCGCAGGCCCACGTTGGCGGCCCAGCTCTCGCCCTTGAAATCAGCCTGCACGAACGCGGCCGAATCCTTTTCATGCACCGCAAACAAGTACTGGTAGTACTCGCGAGCGACCGGATCGCGGTTTACGTTGGTGGAATTGTCATAGGCCGCCAGTTGCGCCGGTGTCCAGAACCAGACGTTGGTCGGGATGTTGCCGCCGAAGGTGTTGAAGTTCGACGGATAGTTCGAGAAGCCTTGCGGATAATTCGCCGGATCCTCGCCCGGGGCAAGCGGACCTTGCGCGATGCCGGTGGGCGAAGTGCGGTCGTGTGCTTCGTAACGCACGCCGAACTTCAAGTCTTTCCACGCGCCGCTGTCGACTGTGAAGTCGCTGTCGATCTTGGCCCATTTTTCGGTGTCTTTCACGTCGATGTCGCCGGCACCGAAAATCCAGCCGAAGGACACGGGCACGCCGCCCGGGGTCGGCGTGGTGTTATTGGTTGTGCCCAGGTTGAAGTTTGGCGCGCTGCCGAGGCCGTTCAGTTGATAGCTTGCGCCGCTGCCCAGGCCGGGCTGAGTTTCCGACACATCCTGACGCGGCGTCTTGCCATCGCCCCAGGAATATCCGACCTGTCCGAGGAAGGTCAGCGCGCTGGTGGCATTCCACGTCGTGTCCAAGTTCACGAAGTTCGCGGTGGCCGTTTCATCGGGGCGGGAAATCTGGTCGTAGACGCCGTAGAAGGTGCCGGGCACCCCGGTGAAGGAAGCCTTGGTGAGCGTGTTGTCCTGGACCACATAGCCCGGGTCGGGTGCCTGTCCCTGTCCGAAATTGACGAAGTGCGTCGACCACAGCAGGTAGTTGCGGTTGTAGTTGCTGGCAATCAGCCGCGATGAGAAAGCCGACAAATCCAGCGTCAGGTCGTCCGAGGGCTTGAATTCGATGTCGGCCATGCCGCCGTTGCGCTCGCGCCGCTGGGTAAAGTATGCGGCACCGATTTCGGTCGGATACTGCACGCCGGCCAGGTCTGGGTGTGCGGCTGCGATTGGACTGGGGTTGGTCGCCGTGTTGGGCGCAATCGTGTCGTAGCCCAAAATTTCCACGCCGTCGCGACGCAGATCCCGGGTCTCGGAGAACAGCTGCACCAACACGCCGAAATTACCGGCATCGTTCTTGAAAGCTGCGAGGCCGCTGTACTGACCGTCGGCCTTGGATGGCAGACTCGCGTACACGGCGCCCGCCGATGCTTCGAGGGTGAAGGGCTTCGAGAAGTCGAGCGGCTTGCGGGTGATGATGTCGACCGAGCCCGCCACGCCGCCTTCGATCAGCGAGGCGCTGGAACTCTTTTCAACCACGACCTTGCTCACCATCTCCGAGGGAAGGAGGGTGTAGCTGACGCTGCGGCCCACGGTTTGTACCTGGTCGAGCACGAACCAGTCGCCGGCTGCTACGTTGTGGCCGTTGATCAAGGTCTGAGTCAGGCTGGGGTTTGTGCCGCGCATGCTGACGCGGTCGTTTTCGTCGAAGCCGCCTTCGTTGGCGCCGGCCGCGCTGGTGGTGACGCCCGGCAAGCGCGCCAAGGAGTCCGCCACGTTCTTATCCGGCATCTTGCCGATGTCTTCGGCGGAGACCACTTCAGTCAGCTCAACCGCATTGCGCTTGGTGTCGATCGACAGCTCGTTTGCCTGGCGAATGCCGGTGACGACTATTTCCTGAAGTTCATCCTTCGGCTGCGCGTCCGCTGCCATGGTGATGGCGGCGGGTGCAAGAATGGCGATGCCGAGCGCCGACTTGACCGCAAATGCGATCCGATTCATATAGATATCCCCTGTCCGTTTCATTTCAATGCCCCCTGTCTTTGGACTTCATTTCCGGTTGTGTCGCGCGACCGGTTAACCCCGTGAGTACTCGCTGCACACCAGTTAAGGCCCAATATAATACCAATTCGAAACTTGTGCTAGTGCCGTGTAATAAACACAGACATTTGGCCAATAATATCAACAAAAACAAAGCATTTAACCATCGTAGAGGTATTTGTTGTTCTCAGACTGGTATTTGTTTGGTACTATCCCAATGACAAAAACACGATGGATGCGCAGTTGCCCCCCATGACATCTCTGTCAAAAGCAGTCGGTCCGCTCGACGGACAGGGCAATTTGCCGCTGTATCAAGAGCTGCAGCGCGCGCTGCGCAGGGCTATCGACAGCCGAATCTTGGGACCTGACGATGCGCTGCCATCGGAACGAGACCTCGCCACGGATTTCGCCGTTTCCCGCATCACAGTGCGCAAAGCACTCGATGGTCTGGTGGCGGATGGACTGCTGGTACGCCGTCAGGGCGCCGGGAACTTCGTTTCCGCCCGCGTCGACAAGAACTTCGCAATGCTCACCTCTTTTTCGGAGGACATGCGGGCACGCGGACGCACGCCGCACAGCGTTTGGTTGAAACGCGCCGCCGGCACGGTCACACCGGAGGAAGCCCTGGCCTTGCGTTTGAGCCCGGGCACGCCGGTGTTTCGCTTCAACCGTATCCGCTATGCCGACGATGCGCCGATGGCTCTCGAATACGCCACCATCGTCGCGAGCGCATTGCCTTCGCTTGAATCGGTGGACGCCTCGCTGTATGAAGCGCTGGAAGCGAATGCGCATCGTCCGGTGCGCGCCTTGCAGCGGCTGCGCGCTGTGCTGCTGACCGGTGATCAGGCGGAGCTTTTGAAGGCCAAGGCGGGCGATGCCGGTCTTCTGGTCGAGCGCTTGGGATCACTTCCCGATGGCCGCGCCATTGAGTTTTCGCAGTCCTATTACCGCGGCGACACTTACGATTTCGTCGCCGAACTTTCCACGTGATCAAGGCCGAAGAAACCCGCATGTTCCAGGAGGCTGCCAGCGCCGCCGAGGTGCTGCGCACGCAGCTGCGTCAGGATGGTGGTGCCATGGCGGCTTTGGGCGCGCGGATCCGCGCACTGGCGCCGCGCGCCGTGATTACTTGCGCGCGCGGCAGTTCTGATCACGCGGCCACCTACGCCAAATACCTGATCGAGACGCAGGCGCGAGTCATCACCGCTTCGGCGGCGCCATCGGTGAACTCGGTCTACGGCATTACGCAGGATCTGCGAGGTTGCCTGTTTATCGCGATCTCCCAGTCGGGTCGCAGCCCCGACCTCTTGGCGGCCGTCGCAGCCGCCAAAGCCTCGGGCGCCCTTGTGCTCGCCCTCTGCAACAGCCCGCGTGCGCCCCTGATGGAGGCTGCCGACCTCGTCATCGAACTTCGCGCCGGCCCCGAAACGAGCGTGGCGGCCACCAAATCGTATCTTGCGACCTTGACCGCTCTGGCGCGCTTCGTGGCTGCTTGGACGCAAAACCGGGAGTTTGGCGCGAAGATCGAAGCGCTGCCGGAATTGATGGAACGCGGTTGGCGCGCCGACTGGTCGGCTGCCTTGCCGGTGCTCGAGGCGGCCGCCAATCTGTATGTGGTGGGACGCGGACTCGGCCTCGGAGCCGCGCAGGAGATCGCGCTCAAATTCAAGGAAACCTGTGGTTTGCATGCGGAGGCCTTCAGCAGCGCGGAGGTGAAGCACGGTCCCTACGCGCTGCTCGGCAAGAATTTCCCGGCGCTGCTGCTCGCCCAGCAGGACGCCTCGCTCGAGGGCGTGCAGTCGCTCGGCGCTGAGCTGGTCAAGCGGGAAGTGCCGGTCCTCGTCGCGGGTACCTCGGTGCCGGGCGCAGTATCGTTGCCTCTCGCCCCGGCGGCGCCTGAACTCGCCCCCATCCTCCTGGTACAGAGCGCTTATCGGCTGATTGCGGAACTTGCCGTGCGCCGTGGTTTCGACCCGGATCGCCCGCCGCATCTGCGCAAGGTCACGGAGACGGTGTAGTGCGAATTGCGCTCGAGAACGGCCGGGTGCTGACCGGTCAGGACTTCGCCAGCGATGTCACGGTGCTGGTGAGCGCAGGGCGCATCGAAGCGCTTGTTTCCGCGAACGACGCCCGGACGCGCGATGCGCAGCGCCTGGATCTTCAAGGCGCGTATCTGGTACCGGGATTCATCGACGTTCAGGTGAATGGCGGCGGCGGCGTGCTCTTCAACGACGATCCGTCGCCCGCAGCGATTGCGGCAATCGGCGCCGCGCACCGCGGCTTCGGAACCACGGGGTTTTTGCCCACGCTCATCAGCGACGATCTGGATACCATCGGTCAGGCGATTGCCGCGGTACGTAATGCGATCGAAAGCGACACGCCGGGTGTGCTCGGAATTCATATCGAGGGGCCCTTCCTGAACTGGACACGCCGGGGCGTGCATGACGCCAAGCATTTGCGGCTGCTCGACGAGAGCCAGATATCGCTGCTGTCGAGTTTGAAGCGAGGCCGCACGGTGCTGACATTGGCGCCCGAAATCACCACCGGCGAGATGATCAGCAAACTTGCCGCGCAGGGCATTCTGGTGTCGGCCGGCCACAGCGACGCCAGCTATGACGAAACCATGGACGCGATCCGCCACGGGGTGCGCGGATTCACGCACCTGTTCAATGCCATGGCGCGCATCGAGGCGCGCGCGCCCGGCATCGTGGGGGCGGCGCTCTACGATACCGACACCTGGTGCGGCATCATCGTCGACGGTCATCACGTGGATCCGGTGATGCTGAAACTCGCCATGCGCTGCAAACGGCACGATCGGTTCATGTTGGTGACCGACGCCATGCCGCCGGTGGGCTCGCAGAAAAAGACCTTTCAACTGCAAGGCAAGACCATCACCGTGGTCGACGGCCTGCCGCGCGATGCGAATGGCACACTGGCGGGCTCGGCGCTCGACATGGCCTCCGCCGTACGCAATGCCGTCTCCATGCTGGGCCTTAAGCTGCCGGAGGCCGCGCGCATGGCGAGCGAGTATCCAGCGCAATTTCTCGGGCTCGGCGCGGAGCTTGGCAGGATAGCCACCGGCTACCGCGCCAATCTCGTTGCGCTCGACGACAGCCTCTCGGTATTGCGAACTTGGATTGAGGGCAAGGAACCCGCCCACTAGCAAGGGATGACGCCCGCCCCGCGTATACTGCAAGGAAGCGGAGGGGATGATGGTGGTCGGGCGAACCGTAGCGTTGGTTCTTTTGCTCGCCGGTACGGCGCATGCCGGCATCACCTACGAGCTTGGCTACCGGCTCGATCAGTCAGATACCGTGGCTGTCACCGTTACTCCCGACCGCCCGGTGAAGGCGCCCATCGAGTTCATCGTGCCGCGAACCTATCCCGGTGGTTACGCCGAGATCCCGTATGACCACTATGTGGAAGGGCTAGCGGCCGTGGGAGCCGACGGGCAGCCGCTCAAGATCAAGCGCGATGCCGACGGCCCGCGATATCGGCTCGGGGAATCCGGCCAGAGCCTCGAGTCTATCCAGTATCGGGTGGCAGTCGCTCGCATGGAAAAAGATACCGTCGATGCCGTCTCGAGTTCAAAGCTGCGGCCGGGCTACGCCGGCATCCTGGGTTACTCGGTGTTCGGCTACCTCGAGGGACTCGAAGCCGAGCCTGCACGTCTTAAGGTCTCGGCGCCGCCGAATTGGCCCGTCCTCCTCACCTTGAACCCGCGAGTTCCCCTGAGGCTCGGCACGGCCGAGGGCGAATCACCCGACTTCTACGAGCTGGCGGATTCGCAAGTGCTCATGGGCAGCAAGCTCATGACGCAACGGCTCGACGGCAAGATTCCATTGTTCATTGCGGTTTACGCGGAAGCGCCCGTGAGCTTCGAGTTGGAGGCGAAACTTGCGCGCGAAGCGCTCGATTGCGTGCAGGACTATTTCGGCGATGTGCCGATGGCCGCCTATACCGTCGGCATGGAATTCTTGCAGCCGCTCGATCAGCATCATGAATATGGTTTCAGTCAGGAACACGTGGCGAGCGGCTCATTCACCCTGCCGGCGGAAGCTGCACTCACCGAGCGGTCCGATCCGCGTGAGTTGCGGCGCACCGGGTCGAATTTTGCCCATCACATGGCGCACTCCTGGATCCCGAAGCGCGCCTACGGCGAAGGCTACCGTCCGTTCAATTGGGAGATGGAACCGGTCATCGACACAATCTGGTTCAACGAGGGGTTCGGGCGCTACGCCGCCATCCAGGCGATGGCGCTGGGCATGCCGGCTGAGGAAGGCAAGTCATTCAGAGATGCGCAGCTCGCTTCGTTGCGGGCCATCATCGATTCCGCACCTCCATTCATAAGGCGCATGCGGCTCGAGGTGCTGTCGCGAGAAGCCTCATTCCTTTATTCCAGCGATTTTCGTACCGGGCGGAACATCTTTGCGCGCGGCGCACTGATGGCAGCGGAGATGGACGACAGGATCCAGAAGCAGACCAAAGGCGCGAAATCGCTGCGCGAAGCGCTCCGCTGGCTGTTGAAGTGGAGCGAATCCAATCATCGGCCGTTCGCGACCGCCGATCTCCCACGTTACTTCGCGACGGCCACGGGGGTCGATGTCGCTGATATCCTTGAGCGTTGGCAGGAACCACTGGAACATCCATGAGACTCGCTTTTAGTCTGGCAGCGCTGTTCATGGTCGCGACGCACGGGCGGGCGGCGAGCCCGCATGAAGTAGGCGCGCTCAAGATCACGATTCTCTCCACCATGCTGGCGGACGAGGGCATCGGTGAGTGGGGTTTTGCGGCCCTCGTCGAAGCGGATGGCCACAAGATTCTGGTGGATACCGGCGCCCGGGCGGAGACGGTGCTCACGAATGCGCGCGAGCTCAACGTGGACTTGAGTCAAGTCCAAGACGTAGTGCTCACGCATTTTCACTACGATCACGTCGGCGGCTTGATGACGCTGCGGTCGGCATACCTGGGCAAGAATCCCCGCGCCCTTGCGACCGTGCATGTGGCCCGCGGCATTTTCTACAGCCGTCCGATGCCCAAGGGCGAAGGCAACGACATGATTGCGATGCGCCCCAAGTTCGAGGCCACCGGCGGCAGGTTCGTGGAACACGATTCGATGAGCGAGCTTGCGCCCGGTGTTTGGCTCACAGGACCCATCGAACGGATGTACCCCGAGCACAACTGGAGTGGTTCCGGCAAGGTGCTTACGCCGCAGGGACTCGTCGAGGACAACGTGCCCGACGACCAATCCGTCGTCATCGTAACCGCCAAGGGTTTGGTGGTGATCACCGGCTGCGGCCACGCCGGCATCGTGAATATTCTGACTGCGGCCGACAAGGCGCTCAAGCAACCCGTTTACGCGGTCATCGGCGGCATTCACCTCTTCGCGGCGAGCGATGCCACAGTGGATTGGACCGGCGACAAAATGAAGGGTTTTGGGGTGCGCTATCTCATCGGCGCACACTGCACCGGCATCGAGAGCGTCTATCGGCTGCGCACCCGCCTGGGGCTCGATCGCAAGAGCGCAGTCGTGGGCGCGGTGGGTGCTGACTTCACGCTCGGCGAAGGCATTCACCCGGGAGAACTGGCCCAATAGGCAAACGCCATGGATGGTGAAATCGACCTGACGGGGATCGGCGAGACTACGCTGATTGAGATGTACGAGCGCATGGACCCGCGTTATGCGCCGAAGAACTGCGCGCGGGTAAGGCAGGCGCTCATCGCGCTTGGTTACCTTGTCACCGACAATGAGCAAGGGCCCGGCACCGTCGAGCCCGGGCCCGAGAAACTCAAAGCTTTGACCGGAGCTGCGCAACCTTTCGAGTGCGAAGCGCGCATCGACTGGGGCGTCATTTTGTACGGCAGTCGGATGACAAGATACGTATTGGGCAGGGTCCGCACCGATGGGGTGACGTTCGAAGTATGGGCCGACGGATTGATCGCTGCGCTGGGCCGCGGCGAAACGTTTGACTGCGAGCATATTGTCAATGTCGAGACCTTCCGCAATCAGATACGCGTCGAAATCCGTCGCGACGGCGCTACACATGCGGTAGTTCTTCAATTGCCGGGCGACCGCGATGCCCTGAGGTTAGCGGGCATTCTCCCAAAGACGCGAACCGCCGATTTCAGGTCGGAACTTCACGGGCGGAGCCAAACTTAGGCTCATCCGCGGCGGGATTCGTGCGGGCGCCGACGCCCGCATCGAGTAACGTCCCTGTCTAAACCGCCAGCAGGCGTTCGAAGAATGCTCGATAGCGGCGCAGTGCGACGCGCAGGTTTTCCGTCGAGCCGCCCTCAGCGGCTCCCACCTCGTCGTTCAGTCGCTGGCGCTGCGTTTTGAAGGATTCCTCCAGACTTTGAATGACGCTGGTCACAAGTTCATCGCCATCTTTCACTGCCTGTTTCGGGTCATCGACGAAGCTGCGCTGCACTGCGTCCCACTGGGAGCGGAAGTCCTCGGCCGTCTCCGCTTTGAAAAGCGGCTCGAGCCCGGCGTCCGCATCCTTGCGCCGCCGGGTGTGCGCCACGCCTTCCGTGCTTACCATGACGACATCCTTGCCTTCGGGCGCATCGGCCGGCATCTTGCGCGCCGCTGCGTTCTCATCGGGCAGATTGTCCCGGGTGTCGGTGGGCGAGTTCATGAGCGCACCGCAATATGCGATTCGGAGTCCACCGCTTCGGCGGTGCTCGATCTGCGAATCTCCAGCAGTTCATCAAACAAGGTGCGGTAGTGCACCACGGCCTTGCGCAGTTGCTCGGTATCCGCTTCGCCGCGCTCATCGAGAACGGCAATCGAACGCGCTGCGCGGTAATTGGAAACCACCGTTGGGTGGTCGACCGACAAGTCGGCCGCCAGTCGATCGAACTCGCCCATGGGATAGCCCCGTTTGGTCATGAGCTCGCGCACCAGTCGATCCGCCTCGCCCACCACGCCCTTGGGATTGTCGACAAACCTCCCCTGAAGTGCTCTCCAGGCTTGGGAGAAGCGCGCCGCATCGGCGGCGGACAGGGGCACCAATCGCATGCGCGCCACGCGCGCCTCGCGCTTCGCGAGTTCCGCCTCGGCCTTGCTGCGGCTTCCATATTGCGACACGGCGGCGGCGTATTCCGGGCCGAAGCGGCGCTTTAGCCGGACCGTCCTCTGGTACTGAACCGTGGCCAGCACGAGAACGCCGATCGCGATCAGACAGACCACGATGGCAATTACGACATTGACTGAGAGGTTCATGGTGCCATCCTGAAATGATTGGATAGGCAGAGTCTTCACGTACCGTCGGCGCGCCGCAGCCAGATGATGGCCAGCGCTCACATAGGACATGACGCCGAGCAGGTGTCGGCGCCGCCGCGCAGAGATTGGCGCTGGGGGGCTTTGGGATCGACGAGGATTAGAGCGCGCTCAAGGCGGCGCCTGCCTCACATCTTTATGTCCGAGACCGTATCGTAGAGGCTGCGGCCGCGCTGTTTCTGGCATTCGCTCTGGAATTTGGCCTCGAAGTTCTTAAGATCGTCGGTCAGGACCACGTGGCCGTTATTCTTGCCGACGGTAAAGCCAAACAGCCACATCATGATGGTATCGGCGCCTTCGCGGTCCTTTTTCTCCATGTCCACGTGGCGCTCGAGGAACGTGCCGCAGTCGAGCCCGGTCAGATCCATGGGATTCTTCTCATCGATCTTGATCTTGCCGAGGGCATCCAGCAGCACCTCGTTGGGAGCGTTCTTGCATTCCGCATCGAGGGCAAAACCGAAACTCGACAGCGCGTCGCCGTACATGACGTGCGCGCCGGATTTGGCCACCGAATAGCCGAACAGCCACATGACCAGGTTGATGGGGTCCTGGCCGTTCGGCGCGTTCGGTCCCACGATTTCGTTCTGATACTTCTGGCAGCTGACCGCCGCGAGATTGATGGGCGCCGCGGCCGCCGGATGGGAGAACAGAAGCAACGAGCAGACGGCGAAAGCCGCCAGAATTTCGGGAAATTTCATCAGGGGTTCCGTGAGGGCAATACGCGGTTGAGCAACATCGCAAATCGACCCGATTTTACCCAAGATCGGGCCGCCTCGATATCGGGGGCGAAATAGCGGTCCGCCGCGTAGTGGGGCACCGCAGCGCGGATTTCGCCATGCACCTTCTCGAGCGTCGCCGAAGAGCGCGACGGCCGGTGGAAGTCGATGCCCTGAGCGGCGGCGAGAAGCTCGATACCTATAACAGCCGCAGCGTTGTCCGCCATGGAAAGCAGGCGGCGCGCCCCGTGAGTGGCCATGCTCACATGATCCTCTTGATTGGCGGAAGTCGGAATCGAGTCGATGCTGGCGGGTGAGGCGAGCAGCTTGTTCTCCGACACCAGCGCGGCCGCGGTGACCTGCGCGATCATGAAGCCCGAATTGAGTCCGCTGTTCTGCACCAGGAAAGGAGGCAAGCCGCTCATCTTCGGATCCACCAAGACGGCCACCCGGCGCTCCGAGAGGCTGCCTATTTCGGCGAGCGCCAGTGCCAGCGTGTCGGCCGCGAAGGCGACCGGTTCCGCATGGAAATTGCCGCCCGACAGCACGTCGCCCTCGGCCACGAAAAGCAGCGGGTTGTCGGTGACCGCGTTCGCCTCCAACAGCAAGGTGGCGCTCGCATTGTTGAGAAGATCCAGGCAAGCACCCATCACCTGGGGCTGGCAGCGGAACGAGTACGGATCCTGTACGCGGGAGCAGTCGAGATGCGAGGCGCGAATGGCGCTGCCCGCCAGGAGTTCGCGATATTCGCGGGCCACCGCGAGCTGCCCCGGTTGACCGCGCGCGACGTGAATGCGCTCATCGAACGGCGCGTCGCTGCCTTTCAACGCATCCACCGACATGGCGCCGGCGATGACCGCGGAAGCGAAAATGTTCTCCGTTCCGAAAAGCGCCGCCAGCGCCAGCGCCGTGGAGACCTGGGTGCCGTTGATGAGCGCGAGCCCTTCCTTGGCACGAAGTTCGATGGGCGCGAGACCAGCCAGCTTCAGGCCGTCGGCAGCCGGCATGACCCGTCCCTTCACCCGCACGTTGCCCAGACCGAGTAGCGCAGCGCTCAGGTGCGCAAGCGGGGCCAGGTCTCCCGAGGCGCCGACTGACCCCTGAGCGGGAATCACCGGACAGACCTGGTGCTCGAGCAGGGCCAGCAGCGCCTCCACGACCTTGAGGCTGATGCCGGAATAGCCGCGCGCGAGCGCATTCACCTTGAGCGCCAAGATCAGACGCACCACCGCGTCGTCCAGCGCCTCGCCCACGCCCGCCGCGTGCGACAGGATCAAATTTCGCTGCAGCAGGGCGAGTTGGTCATCGGCGATGCGTGTCTGGGCAAGCAGCCCGAATCCGGTGTTGATGCCGTAGGCTGCATCGCCGGCCGCCACGATCTTGTCGACCAATGCGCTGGAGGCGGCAATGCGCGCCTTGTCTGGGTCGCGCAGTGTGAG
The DNA here is from genome assembly GCA_036494165.1 of Steroidobacteraceae bacterium. Classification (GTDB taxonomy): domain Bacteria; phylum Pseudomonadota; class Gammaproteobacteria; order Steroidobacterales; family Steroidobacteraceae; genus Bog-1198. The sequence goes on along the minus strand of DASXOQ010000108.1, from coordinate 8,796 downwards.
CTTGACGGGCGACTCGTAGATGCGCCTGAGATCGGCGAGCGTGAACTCGCCGGCGCGCATGGCAAGTGTTTCGGCCACCTTAACGCCCGATCATCGGTAGTTTCAGTCCCTGCTCGCGGGCGCAATCGATCGCGATCTGATAGCCGGCATCCGCATGCCGCATGACGCCGCTCCCCGGGTCGTTCCACAGCACGCGGCCGATGCGCTTCGCCGCCGCATCGCTGCCGTCGCATACGATAACGACGCCGGCGTGCTGCGAGTAGCCCATGCCGACGCCGCCGCCGTGATGGATCGAAACCCAGGTGGCACCCCCTGCAGTATTGAGCAGCGCGTTGAGCAACGGCCAGTCGGACACCGCGTCCGAGCCGTCCTGCATGCCTTCGGTCTCGCGGTTCGGGCTTGCCACCGACCCCGAGTCCAGATGGTCCCTGCCGATCACGACGGGTGCCGACAACTCGCCGCGCTTCACCATCTCATTGAAGGCGAGGCCCAGTCGGTGGCGTTGTCCCAATCCGACCCAGCAGATGCGCGCCGGCAGTCCCTGGAATTTGATGCGGGTGCGCGCCATGTCGAGCCAGTTGTGCAGGTGCGGATCATCGGGAATGAGCTCCTTCACCTTGGCGTCGGTCTTGTAGATGTCTTCGGGATCTCCCGAGAGCGCCACCCAGCGGAAGGGACCCACGCCGCGGCAGAACAGCGGACGAATGTACTCGGGCACGAACCCCGGCACGTCGAAGGCCTGCTTGATGCCCTGATCGAGTGCTACCTGCCGGATGTTGTTGCCGTAGTCGAACACCGGCAGTCCCATGTGCTTGTAGTGCAAAAGGTATTCGACGTGCTTCGCCATCGAGACGGACGCCGCGGCAGCGGTTCCCTCGGGGTCGCTGGCACGTCGCTCGTCCCACTGTTCCACGCTCCAACCCTGCGGCAGATAGCCGTTTACCGGATCGTGGGCAGAAGTCTGATCGGTCAGCGCATCGGGCTCGATGCCGCGCTTGATGAGATCGCCGAGCACGTCGACCACGTTGCCGAGTAGCGCCACTGAAATGGGCTGGCCGCGCTTCTTGGCGGCCTCGAGGCGGGCGAGCGCATCGTCCAGCGACGATGCCTGCACGTCGACATACTCGGTCTCGAGCCGCTTGTCGATGCGGCTCTGGCGGCATTCGACCGCAAGCATGCTGGCCCCCGCCATGGTGGCGGCCAGGGGCTGTGCGCCCCCCATACCGCCCAATCCTGCGGTAAAGACCCACTTGCCGGCGAGATTGCCGCCGAAGTGCCGCCGGCCCATTTCGACGAAGGTCTCATAGGTGCCCTGCACGATGCCCTGGCTGCCGATGTAGATCCATGATCCCGCCGTCATCTGGCCGAACATCGCCAGACCCTTCTTGTCCAACTCGTGGAAATGTTCCCAGGTGGCCCAATGCGGCACCAGGTTCGAATTGGCGATCAGAACGCGGGGCGCATCCTGGTGGGTCGGGAACACGCCGACGGGCTTGCCCGACTGAATCAGCAGGGTCTCGTCCTCGCCCAAGCTCTTCAAGGTCTCGACGATGCGATCGAAGCAGTTCCAGTCGCGTGCCGCGCGGCCGATGCCGCCGTAGACCACGAGTTCGGCGGGGTTTTCCGCCACCTCGGGATCGAGGTTGTTCATGAGCATGCGCAGCGGCGCCTCGGTCATCCAGCTACGCGCGCTCAACTTGGGGCCGCGCGGCGCGCGGATAACTCGGGGCTTCACGGGTGCGAGCATGGCAGTTCCTTCAGGGGCGAAAGCGCCCGGATAGTTCGTAACGGGAGCCGGGGTGGTAGAGACGCGCCACCGAGGCGATGCGATTCGACGAAAAAGTGCGGCGCATGACTACCAGGCACGGCTCGCCGGCGTTCATGCCAAGGAGTTTGCGGACCCTGACGTCCGGCATCTCCGCACGCAACACGTGCTCGGCCTCCTGCAGAGGTGCCGTGCGCACCAGGTAGTCGTGAGGAGTCGTCTGGCTGAAATCGACCTTGAGGTAATCCGGAGCGAGCGCGGGCAGCACGTAGCGGTCCTCGACCTGGAGCGCGCGATCGTTCTCGAAGTGCACCAGCGCTGAGTAGAAAAGCTCCGTGCGCGGCGCCACGCCGAAATCCTCGGCGAGCTGTCCCACGGCGCGCACCCGCTCGCGTGCGATGGTCTCGGCACGATGTTGATGGCCGCGCTCACGAATCTCCGCATCGATGCCGCGGATCTTCAACGGATGGCCATGGGCGTGGCGGTCGGCAACGAAGGTGCCGACGCCTGCAATGCGCACCAGAACGCCCTCATCCTGCAACTCCCGGAGCGCGCGGTTGGCTGTCATGCGCGACACGCCGAAGGACTTGACGATGTCGTTCTCCGAGGGCACGCGTGCCGCGGTGCTCCACTTGCCGGAGCCAATGTTGTCCAGGATGTGCTTTTTTACCTGCAGGTACAGCGGCTGCAGGGAGGGCCCGGATTTCGACATGGCGACGCATGCTACCTGTATATACAGGTATAGTCAACGCAATCTGGAGCCGCTTCGCTGCGGGCTAATTCATTCGCTTGACCAACGAGCCGAATTCATCGCGCAAAGAATCGTCGAGGGCATGCCGCCCCGTGCGCACCACCCAGCGGCCTGCCACCATCACATCGCGGATGGCTTTGTCGCCGCCTGCAAATACCAGGCGATCCAGGACCGTTTCCAGGGCGCCGCCGGCAAGGGTTGGATGCGCAGCATCGAGCACCAGCCAGTCGGCGCGCATGCCGACCGCCAGTTTGCCGATGGGCTGACCCAGCGCGCGTGCACCCGCCTCCGCAGCTTCGTGCCAGAGCACGCTGCCGACGTGGGATTCGGTCCTGGTCGCCAGCACTCCGCGGCGCCTCTTGCGTAAGCGCTGCTGGTATTCGAGCCAGCGAAGCTCTTCGGCCGGGCTCACCGTCGATTGGCTGTCGGAGCCGACGCACAATCTGCCGCCATTCTTCAGGTAGCGGCCGGTGTCGAAAAACCCGTCACCGAGATTCGCTTCGGTGGTGATGGAGACGCAGACCGACGCACCACTCGTCGCGATGCGTTTGATCTCCTGCGGCTTGGCGTGCGTGGCATGCACCAAACACCAGTGCTCGTCGACGAGGCCGGTATCGAGCAACAGCTCGATCGGCCGTCGCCCGGTTTCGCGGATGCAGGCCTCCACTTCGAGTTGCTGCTCGGCGATGTGGACGTGCAGGGGCATATCGGCATCCATTGCCTTGAGTGCACCCGCAGCCCGGACGAGCGTGTCGAGCGGCACCGCTCTCAAGCTGTGGAAGGCGACCCCGGTGCGCTGCGTATTGGCCCCGGCGCGGCGCTCGCGCGCTAGTTGCGACTCCACAGCGCGCAGGAAAAAGTCCGTCTCGCTTCGAAAGCGTTGTTGCTCGGGCTTCAGCGGCGCGCCGCCAAAATCACTGGTCTGATAGAGAGTGGGCAAAAACGTGAGTCCGATGCCGGCTTCGTGGGCGGCGGCACCGATCGCCTGCCACAACTCATTGTTCTCCTCGTAGACCGAGCCGTCGCGCATGCGGTGCAGGTAATGAAATTCCGCCACCGAGGTGTAGCCTGCCTTCAGCATCTCGACGTACACCTGGGTGGCGATCAATTTGAGTTCGTCGGGTTCGAGCTTGCCGGCAAGCGCGTACATCGACTGGCGCCAGGTCCAGAAACTGTCGTGCGAAGACAGTCGGTATTCGGTGTCGCCCGCCATGGCCCGCTGGAACGCATGGCTGTGCGCGTTGGGCATGCCTGGTACCACGATGTCGTCGATCTTCTCGACGTTGCTGGAAAGATCGCTCTGGTCGGCGCCGATGTGGGTGATGAGGCCCTCGTCCGAGACCGACACCACCACGTCATGGCTCCAGCCGGTCGCGAGATAGGCAGCTTTCAGTCGGTAGCTTTGCATGTGGCTGTATCATACGGGCTCGGACAGTCAGCGGATAAACCCGTGCAAAATTCCTCAGATACTTCGTGGGACCATGTCTGGGTGGGCGCCGATCTTGCCACCATGGTGAAGAGCGCCACCCCTTATGGCGCACTCACCGACGGCGCCATCGCCGTCAAGGGCGAGCGCATCGCATGGCTCGGCTCAGCGAGCGAGGGCCGGCAGCATGCGGCCTCGCAGGGACTGAAAGCCGAGGAAGCGGAAGGACTCTGGGTGACGCCGGGATTGATCGACTGCCACACCCACCTCGTGTACGGAGGCAATCGGGTAGCCGAATTCGAGCAACGGCTCTGTGGCGTGTCGTACGAGGATATCGCCCGCTCCGGCGGCGGCATCCAATCCACTGTGACGGCCACACGCGAAGCGAGTCTCGAAAGCCTGCGCGAGTCCGCGGCGAAACGCCTGAAGCGGCTGATGAGCGAGGGCATCACCACCATCGAAATCAAGTCCGGCTATGGGCTGGACTTCGACACCGAACGCCGCATGCTCAAGATCGCGCGCGAGTTGGGCGAGAGTTTCCCGATCCGAGTGCGAAAAACCTTCCTCGGACTGCACTCGCTGCCGCCGGAGTATCGCCAGGACCGCCAGCGCTTCGTCGATTTGGTGTGCCGTTCCTGGCTGGGCGCACTCGTGCACGAGGGGCTGGTCGATGCGGTGGATGCCTTCTGCGAGAACATCGCCTTCTCGGTGCAGGAGTCCGCACAGCTGCTCGAAGCTGCGAAGCAGCTCGGGGTACCCGCGCACTTGCACGCCGGGCAGCTGAGCGACATGGGAGCGGTGGAATTGGCGGCCCGCTGCCATGCGCTTTCCGCCGATCATCTCGAATTCGTAAACCGACGCGCTGCCGAAGAGATGGCAGCCGCGGACACGGTTGCCGTGCTTCTGCCCACGGCCTATTTCACCTTGAAGCAGACCACGCCGCCTCCCGTGGCGCTGTTGCGCGAAACGGGCGTGACCATGGCGGTGGCCACCGACTGCAATCCCGGCACCTCGCCGTGCTCATCATTGTTGGTGGCGCTCAACATGAGCTGCACCTTGTTCGGACTGACGCCGGAGGAGGCGTTGCGCGGTGCCACGGCGAATGCTGCCAAGGCGCTGGGTCTGTCCGCGGAGACAGGCACGCTCGAGGTGGGCAAGCGCGCGGATCTGGCGTTCTGGCGCATCGAGCGTCCGGCGGAACTCGCCTATGGTCTCGGCGCCAATCCCTGCGTCCAGGTGGTGCAGGGCGGGCGGCGGCGCCCGGCTCATCAGCTGCCGGCGTAACCCTCGAGCACGTTCACCGCGTTGATGCCGATCTCCTTGACCGCATAGCCGCCTTCGAGCACGAACAGCGTGGGCAGGGACGCGCGTCCGATGCGCCGTCCGTAACTGACGAAGTCCTCGCTTCGCAGCCTGAACGAACTGATCGGATCGCGCTCGAAAGTGTCCACCCCGAGCGAAACCACCAGCGCATCGGCGCCGAATTCCGCGATGCGCTTCATGCCCGCCGCAAGCGCTGCCTCCCACGTGGCGAACTCGGTGCCCAAGGGCATGGGGAAGTTGAGATTGAAACCCAAACCCTGTCCGGATCCGGTCTCGTCGGCATAACCCAGAAAGTAAGGAAATGCGTCTTCAGGGCGCGCATGCAGCGATACGTAGAGAACGTCGTCGCGTTCGTAAAAGATGTCCTGCGTGCCGTTGCCGTGGTGATAGTCGACATCGAGAATGGCGACCCGCGCCGCGCCGTTGTCCCGCAGGTACTGCGCCGCGAGGGCTGCATTGTTGAGGAAGCAGTAGCCGCCGTACATGTCGCGCGCCGCATGGTGGCCCGGCGGACGGCACAACGAGAATGCCGCGCGTTCGCCCGCCTGCAGCAACGCCGCGCCCGTGAGCGCAACGTTGACCGCGGCGCGTGCCGCCTCCCAGGTGCCGTTGCTGATGGAGGTCTCGGCCGCCATCGCGTAATAGCCGAGCCTTCCGGCAATGCTCACGGGTCGCCGCACCGCCATGCGCCGTGCCGGCCAGCAATCCGGAATGGCCTCGCCCTTGTTGCCCTGAGCCGCCCATTCCTTCCACGCCGACTTCAGGAATTCCACGAACTCCCCGTCGTGAATCCGCGTGATGGCGTCGTCGGGGAAGTCGCGCGGCGCGAGGATTTCGCCGAGCTGCTGCTCGCGCACCCGCTCAAGCACGAACTCGGCCCGCTCCGGGCATTCATGCGGCGGCACCAATAGGCCTGCGGCCAGTTCGGTGCGCGCGCTGCGCAGCTTATGATCGGCGCTGTAGACGGTTTTCATGCTTCAGATTTCCTGCTTCTTTGTGAGCCGGCGCGCCATGAAACGGCCGAGCACGGGTCCAGTTGCCAGTATGAGGATAAACCGGGCGGTCTGCATCGCCAGCGCGCCTGACAGCCGACATCACGATGCCAGCCGCAAGAAGTCCCATCATCAAAGCCGCGGGCAGGCGTGCGGCATGCAGCGGCACGATGAGTGCGGTGAGCGCAAGCATGGAACACAAGGCGACGCAGCGCGAACGCTCACGAAACGGAACCACCGGCACGGTGCGTGCGATGGCGCGTCAAGTCAATCGGTTGCGCTATCCTTGACGCATGTATCACGCAACGCGAGGCAAACGGGTCGATGCGGCCATGCAGCGGGTTCTCGACGCGGAGCGTATCGTCGGGCTGACGTGCCCGTCGCCAGCGGCGGTGTACGGATAGGCGGTCCGTCGAGCCCGCATTCATCGGGTGTCGCCCGGAGAAGCTTAAGACGCATGGGATTCTTGTCCGAATCTGCCGTTACTGATTCGCGCGCGTCGGGGAGGCGCAAGCGCGCTTCACTGTTGTTGACGCTGGCATTGCTGGCGCCGTTCGCGACGGCGCAAGCACCTTCCTTGAGCGAGATCGTGGTCACCGGCGAGCGGTCCGGTCCCAACATGTGGCATGTGCACAAGGGCGCCGCGCACGTCTGGATCCTCGGCAGTTTGACGCCCTTGCCACGCGGCATCACCTGGCGGTCCCATGAGGTTGAGAACGTCCTTTCGCACACTGATCGGGTGTTGGTGCAGAAGCCCTTTGAGATCAGCATCCCGCGAATACTCTGGGTGCTGCTCACGGATCGAAAGCTCCTCTTGGTGACAGGCGGCAAGCGCTTGAAGGATGTGTTGCAGCCCGATCTGTATCAGCGCTTTGCCAAGTTGCGGGCCGAATACACCGACGATCCCAAAAAATGGGAACACTACCGACCGATCGTGGCCGCCGCATTCCTGGAGCGCGAGGCGTTCCATCGGGTGGGCCTGTCGGTGCGCCTCGATCTCGGTGCGGCGGTCAGGAAGCTCGCCGATGCGGATCGGGTCAAGGTTGAGGAAGTGAATATGGCCGGCACCGGCGATATGCTCAATGCGCTGAAAAATCTGCCGGTAACCACTGAGTCGAGCTGCGTCGAGGCCTCGCTCGCCGTCATCGAGAACGGCATGCCGCGCCTCATCGATCGCGCGCAGGCCTGGATCGAGGGCAACATCGAAAAACTGCAGGCCCTGCCCGTGCCCAAGGAACTCGATGCTTGTCTCAATGCGCTGGACAGCGGTGCGGGGGCGGGAGAACTCATCAAGCGCATGCGAAGTTCATGGCTCTATGCCATTGAAGGGTATCTTGCGAAACCGGGCACGATCATTGCCGTCGTCAACTACGATCTGTTGCTCGATCGCGGCGGCGTGCTCGATCAGCTACAGAATGCCGGTTACGAAATCGAAGCGCCGTAGGAGAGTGCTATGTCGGCGAGCGAGCCAATCGGCCTGCGAGAGCGCCTCCGAATCGGCTTCAAGTTAGGCCTCATGACCGGACTCGCCGCATGGTGCGCCTACGCGGCGAGTTCCTTGGTCGGCCTGAAAGAGGGCTATTGGGCGGCGATTTCCGCCATCGTGGTCCTGCAGCAGGATCTCACCTCGACGCGCGGCTCGGGCCGCGATCGTTTCATAGGCACGGCGATCGGAGGCTGCGCGGGATGGCTCTGCGCGCTCGTCTGGCACCAGGCGGTGTGGGTATACGTGCTCGCGGTGGCGCTCACGGTGTTCGTTTGTTGGCTTGCGAACATCAGCGGCGCGGCGCGTCTCGCCGCGGTTGCCGTTACGGTCATTGTGCTCATACCGCGCGGCGAGGCGTTGTGGAAGGTTGCGCTCTTCCGCTTTCTCGAGGTGTCATGGGGCATCGCGGTGGCGATCGTCATCCAGCTGCTGGTGGATTTTCTTGAACGGCGCCGCAGTTCGGCCTGATGCCTCGGGTGTTAGACTTGTAGGCGAACTATTCAACGGAGCGGCGCATGCGGCACGGATGGCAAATCGCACTGGCCTTGGGATTGCTGGCATGGAATGTGGCGCCCGCAAAAAAGCCGGACCTTCCGCCGCTCGATCAGCCGGCGCCCGATTTCAAGGTGACGACTTTCGACAACCGGACCATCAGCCTGTCGGACCTTAAGGGAAAGGTGGTGATCCTAAATTTCTGGGCCACATGGTGCGGGCCCTGCAAGCAGGAACTGCCGCTGCTCGATGCCTATTACAAGATCCTCCACCCCAAGGGTCTGGAGATACTCGCCGTCGCGACCGAGGACTCGGTGCCCGAGCACGAGTTAAAGCCGCTGCAAAAGGTGTTGAGCATTCCGATGGTCAGGCGTTTCCATGGCAAGTACGGATCGATCGATGCGGTGCCCACCAACTTCGTCATCGATCGAGATGGCGTGTTGCGCTACGGGCGTGCGGCGGCATTCACCTTGGACGATTTGAACCGGATCGTAGGACCCTTGGTCAGCCAGCAGCCGGCGCAGTCCCAGGAATAGTCCGGCGCGATTTCATCAAGGGGAT
>DASXOQ010000107.1:0-1502 GCA_036494165.1 Steroidobacteraceae bacterium | reverse complement strand
GCATCTGTGGTTCGCCTATTCCATCGGCGTCATGGTGACGCTCGCCGCCAAGCACGTCACCCATTCGGAAGTCTATGCCGGCGGCGTGATCGAGCCGCACGGCTCGGTCTGGCTCGGTCACCAGCTGAAGGAAGCGGGGCTCGGCGCGTCCTGAGGCATGATCCGGAAAAAGCCTGCCCCGCACTTGATGCGGGGTGTCAAGCGGTTTTCCTGCGACAAACGCAAAGCGTTTGCGCGGAGATCACGCCCAAATAAGCCAATGAAAAGGCCGCCCAAGCCAGGGACGGCGGGACGGCCTGTTGGTGTCGCGAATGCGCCTTACTGCTTGGTCATGGCGTCGTCGCCGCTCTTCTTCTTCGCTGTTTTCTTGGCCTTCTTCGGCGCCTTCTTCATGGTGTCCTTGCTGGCGTCCGTGCCGCTCGCGGCGGGCGCGGCGCCCTTGTCGGGGGCTGCCGTCTGGGCAAGGGCGGGGGACGCGATAAAGGCAAGAGCCGTGGCCGCGATGATCAGTCTGCGCATGCAAAAACCTCCGCTGTTCTTATACCCGGCGCGAGCACCATAGCGGAGGGACGTCGATTCCGGCCCAACGCGGCGATCAGTTGTTCGTGAGTTGGCCTGCCATGCAATCGGCGCTTTCGGCGCTGCGGCCGGCTGCGGGAACCGGCAGGCAAGGCCGGCGTTGTTGCGAAGGCAGGGCCTTCGGGAGAAAGCCCCATGGACTGGAAGAACGCGATGGTACGGACCGAAACGCCGCATTCGACCGCAGAAGATGAAGGCGCCTACGCCGCCGGCTGGACCATCTCCGGACTTGCAACACTGGGCACCATCATCGCGGTCTGGATGTTTGCGATCTGAGCGGCGGCCGTTAGACCATTCGCTGATGATCGATTGAGTGAGAGCGCCCTGTCTCGTCCGTCTTCGCTTTTCCCTGCGCTCAAGCTACGCCGGACATGCTTCGCCCTTGCGAATCTGGTTGGCAGCGCCATGCGTAGCAGCATGGTGGACGCACAAGGGATCGAACCTTGGACCTCTCCCGTGTGAAGGGAACGCTCTCCCGCTGAGCTATGCGTCCGGGATATTTTTGAACATGACCCTTACGGAAAACCGGTACCCACTTTTCCGGGGTCATGCTCTGAAGCCCGCGATTTACGAAGTGCGGACCCGAGGTGTCAACCTCTAATGCCCCGATTTACGCGCCCTGTTGCCGCGCGCGGGAGGCGTGCGACTGCAGCGCCCGGATGCGCTCGGCGAGCGTGCCGCCCGATGACGGCGCGGCGGCAGAACCCAGATCGTTGGCCGGCGTGGTGGCGCCATTGGCGACCTTGACCGGCCTTGCGGTCGTGGAGTCGGCGGCGAGCAGAGCCTCGATCGGCGAGTTCGGCCCTTCGAGCTGCATCGCGAGCTTGGCGACCTCGGCGGCGATGTCGTTGATGCGCTCGCGCAGCAGCGCATTCTCCATGCGCTCGGTGGCCCAGTTGCTTTCGGCCTGCTGCTGGATCGCG
>DASXOQ010000106.1:0-2950 GCA_036494165.1 Steroidobacteraceae bacterium | reverse complement strand
GTTCGACAATGCCTGAGCCGGAAACGCCGAGGTCCTCATCGATCACCAGAACCTGCTGCGCCGGCCATCCGAGGTCGGCGGCCTTGGCGACCAATGCGTATTGGCGCGCGGTCGATTCGCGATTGTGCGCGACTTGTGCCGGACTGGATTGCCGAAGATAGACATAAGCGAGGCGGGAGAGATGCGTGCTGTTGATCTTGGTGAGATCACTCATCGGCCACCTCGTTTTGCGGTTGGGTGGACGTCGCGAGGGTCTGCGCGATCATGCGCGCGAGGGTCTCAATGGCTTTGGCGCGGGCTTCGGGGTCGAGCGGCACGCCCGGCATTGCCGGCGGCGCGGGCAGCTCGAGAAGCGCCAGAGTCAGTTGCACGGCTGCTCTCCTCTGTGGTCGCAGGGTTGGGCCGCGGGCTCGGGACGCGGCTGAGGAGAGCGTCTAGGATGGTCCGTGCGTGGAGGAAATCGACAAGCCTGGCGAGGCTGTGCAGTCGACCGTTGTCAGTCGCGGCGGCGGGTTTTGCGATGGGCATTGCCGCCAAATCGGTCCACCCCGCCGGGATCAGTGAGCGGCTGCCGTCGGGGAGCACAACCAGCAGCAATGCTACGCCGCGGCGGTGCACGGCGCCCAGCGCTTGCAGAACGCGGCCCTCGAAGGGATGCCGCTCGCGGAGGATTTTCACCGAACATGGGAAGTCGCGGAGATGGGTAGTGTGTGGTGGTGTTCTTCGGGAGCATTCCACACGCCGACCTTCTAAAGTCGGTGGCGCGCCGTATCGTTGATCGGCGCGTGCTGCATCTGATCAAGATGTGGCTGGACTGCCCCGTCGAAGAAACCGACCAACGGGGGCGGACGACACGCACGACTGAGGCACGGGATAGCCGGCGAGGCATCCCGCAGGGCTCACCGCTCTCACCACTGCTGGCGAATCTGTACATGCGCCGGTTCGTGTTGGGGTGGAAGAAGCTCGGCCTTGAGAAGAGCCTTGGCACTCGCCTAGTCACCTATGCCGACGACCTCGTGATCCTGTGCCGGAGGGGTAACGCCGAAGCGGCGCTGCATCACCTGCGCGAAATCATGGGTAAGCTGAAGCTGACGGTGAACGAGGGTAAGACACGGATCTGTAGGGTCCCGGAAGGGGAGTTCGACTTCCTGGGGTACACGTTCGGACGAATGTATTCTCCGAGAACCGGCCAGGCTCGCCTGGGACAACGGCCATCGAAGAAAAGCATCAAGCGCGTGGTCGAACAGGTCCATGAACTGACCGTCCGAGCGCATACGTGGCAAGAAACCACAGAGCTGATGGGAAAGTTGAACCGCACGCTTCGCGGGTGGGCGAACTACTTCTCAGTAGGTACCGTCAATCCGGCGTATCGGGCGCTCGACAACTATGCGGCTGTGCGGTTGCGTCGGTGGTTGCGTTTCAAGCACAAGACCAGACGAAGCAAGGGCGGCAGCTATCCACTCTCGCACCTTTACGAGACCTTTGGGCTCGTGCGTCTGAGCCGGCTTGGGCGCGACGTGCCGTGGGCGAAGGCGTGAGATCTTGTCCGAGAGCCGGATGCTGGGAAATCCGCATGTCCGGTTCGATGAGAGGGATGTGGAACCGGGAGCTATGGTCGGACCACTAAGGCACCGTCAGACGAAAGGGGCGGAAACAGACATGCCCGGCCTACCGCCACCGCGCCACATCCCTACTCTACCCATCGGATCTGCAGCCGCCGGGTTAGATCCGCTTAGGAGGCAAGTTCCGCCGAATGACCGTCCGGAGATGATCGGATGGAACCTGGCCTGATCGCGTGGTCGGCGGCCGGCCTCGAAGGCATCACACTGATGCTCGGAACGCCGGCGGCCGAAACCAAATCGCGGCTCGAGCGCATCAGGGTGGAATTCGAGACGCTGGTCAGCCGCATGGAAGTGGTGCGCTCGCGTCTGTCGGCTCAGATGCGGCAGAAGATCGACGCCATGGACGACGACATCGTCCAGTTCGGGTCGGGCGACCAGGGCATCTTTCAGGCGCGGCAGGCGCAGATCGAAGCCGGCACCGCCATCCAAACCTCGCTGCGGCTGATTGACCAAAACATCGATAAGTTTCTCGCCTCGGTATCGACGATCCTCGGCGCCACGCAGCGAGAGATCAGCGGCCGCTCCGCAAACCTCAATCAGACCATATCACATTTCAACCTCTTGATCATTGTCACCTCGCTGCTGTGCGTGCTGGTTGGGGCGGCGATCTTCGCCTATGTGCGGCACGCGGTAATTACGCGCCTCAAGCGGGTACAGGGGTATATGCGCGCGCAAGTCGAAGGGCGTCCGGCCGAAATGTCCACCAAGGGAGCCGACGAGATCGCTGAAATCGCGACGGCGACACGGGTTTTCGTCACGCGCATTGCCACTCGCGAAGCGGCGCTGCAACAGCGCACCGTTGAACTGTCGACTGCGCTTGAGCAGCAGACCGCGACCGCCGAGGTATTGCAGGTGATCAATTCCTCGCCCGGCGACCTCGCACCCGTGTTCGATGCGATGCTGGAAAAGGCGGCGCGCCTTTGCCAGGCCGACTCCGGGTTTGTCTTCCAGCTGCAGGACGGCCTTCGCATGGTGGCCGCATTCGGGGTTCCGGCAGAATACAGGGACTTCCAGACGCGCAATCCGATCCCGCTGGGCCGCGGCACCTTGGCCGGTCGGACGGCGCTCGAACGGCGTGCGGTGCATATCAAGGACGCGGCGGCCGACTCCGAATACACCCGGGCCGAAGCGATCCAACTCGGTCTTCAGCGGACAATGCTGGGGGTACCGTTGATCCGCGAGGATGCGTTGATCGGCGTCATCACATTCGGCCGCTCGCGCGTCGAGCCATTCACCGAGAGGCAGATCGCGCTAGTCACGACCTTTGCCGACCAAGCGGTCATCGCGATCGAGAACGCGCGGCTGCTCAACGAATTGCGCCAGCGCAC
>DASXOQ010000105.1:0-1657 GCA_036494165.1 Steroidobacteraceae bacterium | reverse complement strand
GGCGCGATACAGGCGGCGTCGCAGCCACTCGGTATCGAGGTCTTTGCCGTCAACGTACGCAAGGCCGAGGAGGTCGAGCGCGCGATCGTGGCCCTGGCCAATTCAGGACATGGGGGTCTGATCGTAACGCCCAGCGCCGGCGTGGCCGCGCATCCCGAAGTCATCATCGAGTTGGCGGCGAAGCACAAGGTTCCGGCCGTCTATGGCAACCGCGGCAATGTCGTCAACGGCGGGCTGATGTTCTACGGGCCAAACCGCATCGACCAGTTTCGACGCGCGGCCGGGTATGTCGACCGCGTTCTCAAGGGCGAAAAGCCCGGCGATCTCCCGGTGCAGGCGCCGACCAAATATGATCTCGTGATCAACCTGAAGACGGCAAAAGCCATCGGTCTCGAACTGCCGGCGTCACTGATAGCCCGTGCGGACGAGGTGATTGAGTAGCGGAGGGGATATTTCCAGCGGGACTTACCGCTGAGGTCTTTGCGTGCCACCGCCGGCGGCCGCCTCTCTGGCCAGCCGCTCCGCTTTTAGCCGCTCGCGATTGTCGTGGACGGCCTTCTGCGTTTTCTCATATTCCGTCAGTTCGGGTTGCGTCGCCTTGAATGCCTTGTTGGCTCGCAGCACGGCCCGACTTGGGGGTGTTCGCTCAAACATCTGTTTTTCTATCTGGGATGCCGGTGCCGGTGATGCAGGCTGATTGTCGTGGCGGCATCTGCGCCATCCATGACCCGGGGTTGTTGTATAACGGTGTCCTGCGCAAATGGTTTCAAGCGTGATTGAACCGTTCGTAAGTGCGGGGCGCCAACACGGGCGACGGTGTCCTATTTCGCGACAGCCTTCTTGCGCTTCTTCCTGGGAATGTCGGTGGCGATCGGCAATGCGCTGGCTTCCCTTGCCTCTTCCGCCTCTTTGGCTTCCCTCAGGGCGCGAAGGCGCTCCATGTTCTTGCGTACCGCCATCGCGCTTTTCTCGACGTCCGCCATCGCGCGCACGCCCTCTTCGCGGGCCAGCCGTTGCCGGTTGGCGCGCGCGACGCTGGTGGGAGACGGTTCGTCCGTTTTCATCCTTACCATCTCTTCCAGTTCAAATTTAGAGCCCAGCAAGCCCGCTCAATCCTGCGATCGAGCGGGCGCATCGCCATTCCAGTACATCCGTGGAACGGCGTTGACGGCTCAGGCCAGCGACAGGTTTTCCGCGCTCGTCTTGCCGCGCATCTTGTCGGCCTTGATCTCGAAGTTGACCTTCTGACCCTCGGCCAGACCGGACAGGCCGGCGCGCTCGACGGCGCTGATGTGCACGAAAACGTCGTTTCCGCCATCATTCGGTTGGATGAAGCCAAAACCCTTTTGGCCATTGAACCACTTCACAGTGCCCGTGGGCATTTTTCGTCTCTCCAAAGCAATATCCGCGCGACTATCACGCGGATTCCATTCAACTGGTCGATGTCTTTGGGAAGTAGCCCGCAGGCGCGTTCAAAAAGGCACAGCGGCTAATCGAATACCGCTAACTTAATGGTTGCATCGCGGAATAGCAAGCACGCGATGCGATCAATCGGACGCTTGCGTACCCGGATATGCCGGAGTTTCCCGGCGAAATGGCGTCGTGGCGGGCGACCGATCGACCATCGGCCGCATCGGGTGGGGTATGCGGAACTCGC
>DASXOQ010000104.1:0-74829 GCA_036494165.1 Steroidobacteraceae bacterium | reverse complement strand
TGCACGGCAGCCGGCGCTAGTGTCGCCGCGTGCCGTCCAAACCCACTACGGTCTCGCTCGATTCGCATGCCGCCGCAACGCTGCGTTACATCCGTTCATCGATGGAAGGCGCCGCCTCCTTCGCCGTTCCGGGATCGGCCGGCATCGCCCTGGGTTCCATCGGGGCGCTCGCCACTGCGCTGTCGTATCTGTCGGGTTTGCACGACCACTGGTTTGAAATATGGATCGTCGCCGCGCTCGCCGCCGCCGGCGCCGGCAGCGCGCTGCTGCTGCGCGAGTCTTCCCTGCGTGGCTTAAAGCTCATCGGCACTCCCATTCGGCGCTTCGCGCTTTGTCTGCTGCCCTCGCTCGGCGCCGGCGTCGTACTGACAGCGGTGCGCTGGTACGAGCATGATCTTCATGACATCGCCGGCATCTGGCTGCTGCTGTACGGCTCCGCTTTGATATCCGCGAGCAGCGTCACGATCCGCACCATCGGGGTCATGGGGGGCATGTTCGCTTGTCTCGGGCTGCTCGCGATGCTGCTCCCGGACAGCGCTCAGATCATCATGCTGGGACTGGGCTTCGGCGGACTGCATCTTTTGTTCGGCGCGGTCATTGGAAGGATGGGTCATGGCCGCGAAATCTAGCGTCCGTCCGGCGCCGCGCCGCGCCGTGGCCGCGACCCCGCGCCGCAAGCTGGCGCCGATCGCCGGTCCGACGCGCGAGAACGACGCGCAGAACTTCGATCGCCTGGTGTACGAGCGCGTGCGACTCGGCATCATGAGCGCTTTGGCGGTGCGCGAGGAACTGACGTTCAACGAATTGAAGGCCTTGTTCGAAGTGAGCGACGGCAACTTGAGCGCGCACGCCCGCAAGCTTGAGGAGGCAGGCTATCTCACTTGTACCAAGTCCTTCGAAGAACGGCGTCCGAAGACCGTGTACAGCCTCACCACCACCGGTCGGGATGCGCTCAACCGCTATCTCGACCATGTCGAAGCCGTGATCAAGGCAACACGCCGCAGCTGATTTTTTTAAACCATCAACTCTGCAACATTAAGTACTCTGTCATGCACGTAGCAATCATCATGGACGGGAACGGACGCTGGGCCACCGAGCGCCGGATGCCGCGCACCGCGGGTCACCGCGCCGGGGCGAAGACGGTGGACACCATCGTCGAAGCGGCGGTTCGCCAGGGAGTCGACACCCTGACACTCTACGCATTTTCAGCGGCCAACTGGTCGAGACCGGCTGGAGAAGTAAGCGCATTATTCACACTCCTGCGCCGTTATCTTTTGACCCAGACCCGCCGCTGCGTCGAGCAGTCGATCCGCATCAACGTCATCGGCCGGCGCGACCGGCTGCAACCTGAGCTGCTGCGGGTCATCGAGCAGAGCGAACAGGCCACCCAATGCGGGTCCCGCATGACGCTGCGCATCGCCATCGACTATTCGGCGCAGCGCAGTCTACTCGCAGCCGCCAAACGCCTGAACGCCGACGACCTCGAGGATGAGAGCACGTTTCGGGCTCATCTCGGCGCCGTCGATCACTGTCAGGTCCCCGTGGCTGACGTCGATCTGTTGATCCGCACAGGGGGCGAGAAGCGCTTGAGCGATTTCTTGCTCTGGGAATGCGCATACGCTGAACTGTACTTCGTAGAACGCCAATGGCCGGAGTTCAGCGAGCAGGATTTCATCAAGGCGCTGGGCGACTTCTCTCGCCGCGAACGACGCTTCGGTCAGGTGCTCGCACCGCTCAAGCGCATGGGCAGCGGCTGAATTTTAGCGCTGCACTTCCTCGACGACCGCCTGGCCCGATACCCGCACCCGAATGAGGCCCCAGCAGAGGCCCACCGTGAGGATGCAAGCGATCATCAGCAGCACGAACCAGATCAGCGCAACGTGACTCGACGCGCTGAACCAGCCCCAGCTCGCCAGAAGCCACAGCACCGATCCGAAGAAGGCCGTGCCGACGATCAGCCCCACCAGACCTAACGAACGCCACGTGGCATGAACGAAGAAAATCCACAGCGCCACGAGCAACACGCCCACGATGGCCTGCGGCGGCGAAATATGCGGAAAACTGCCGGCTATCCAGCCTAGATATGAGGCCCCGCTCGGATTGAAGGTGATCAGCACCAAGAGCAGCGACGCGGCAAAGCGTCCCGCAAATCCCGCGAGTGTCAGGCGTCCCATCCCTCAAGCCTAAGACATCCCGGGACGATTGCCAAACGCGCCGCGGGCGCTAACCGGCGTCGCCGCCTTGCGGCTGAATCGGCTTGAAGTCGGCCCGATCCTTCAGAAAGCGCAAGGCTTCGCACGGCAGTTCGTCCAACCCTTCAGCGCCGTGCTCCAACTGTTCCGTCAACATCGCGCGCATGCGCGGCGACCAGTAGCTGCGCAGATGATTGGCAATACCGAAAATCGCGTCCTCGCGCGACTGGGTACTGAAAAAATCGCCGATGTCGTTGGCCATTTGGATCAGGCCACGCTCGAATGCTGTTGCCCGTTCATCGCAGCTCTCCGCGTTGTATCCTGGAAATATCGCGGTGATATCTCATCTGGCTGATAAATCCTGCGCATGGTCGACTTCCCCGTAAAGGTACGCCGCACAAACGGGCCAAAGACTCTACGCAACAAAGCTGCCCGGCGGATGAGCATCACGCATGCGGGTCTGCGGGGCGCTGATTAATTAAATCGGCCGGCCGCCGGATGTGACGTATTTCTCGGCCCGGCACGTCATCCGTCCGCGGGCTGAGCCGTTGTCTTGAGCTATGAGCACGCCAGTTTTGAGGAAACGGGCACTTGCGGGACTCTGTGTCGCCCTGCTCGCCAGCTTGACGGCGGCGGGCGAACCGCTGGATGCCATTCAGCTCACACGCGAAGGCGGTTGCGGCGGCTTGGTGCCCTATGCGCCGCCCCTGCACAGAAGCGCCGCGCTCGATCGCGCCGCCGCAGCCTGGAGCCGTGGCACCAGCCTGAAGGCTGCGATGTTCGTGAGCGGCTATCCAATCGAATCGAGTTCCGGCCTGCACGTCTTTGCCAGCGAGGCGAATCTCATCCTGGTGCTGCGCAACTCCTGCAGGAAGATCACCGATCCGTCGGTGCGTGATGTGGGCTTGTATAGCCGGGACAAGGACAGTTGGTTCGTGCTCGGGTCCGCCGGCAGCGAAGTCGAGGCGCCTAGGCCGCTCGAGGCCGCACGCCGTGCCACGCCCGAAGCAACGGCTGTCGCGACCAAGGCACGCCCGGTGAGTGCAAAGCGGTCTAACATTCAGGCATCACTGCAGGCCGAGCGCATATTGAGCCTGATCAATGCGGCGCGGGCGCATGCAACGACCTGCGGCGACCGCACTTTCGCGCCTGCGCCGCCGGTGAACCTTTCGAGCGCGCTCGATGGCGTGGCTTATGGCCATGCCCTGGACATGGCTGACCACAACTATTTCGAGCACGAGGACCTCTTGGGTCACTCGCCTGCCGACCGGGTGCGCGCGGTGGGCTACAAGGAGAAGCTGGTGGGTGAGAATATCGCCTACGGCGTGGAGAACGCCGATCAGGCGGTTCGCGGCTGGCTCGACAGTCCTGGTCACTGCGAGAACATCATGGACCCGCGCTTTGCCGAAATGGGCATAGGTTTCGCCCAGGGCCGCTCGGCGCGTCATGGACTCTACTGGGTGCAGCTGCTGGCGCAGCCCAAGGCCTGAGGAAACACGGGCTAGATGCAGCGACCGCCGTCGACGTCCAGAATGACCCCGGTCACCATGGAGGCATCCTCGGAGCAGAGATACGCGGCGGCGGCGCCCATGTCGGCGGGCGTCGAGAGCCGACCCAGCGGGATAGACGCAATCATCCGCTCGCGTGCCGCCTGAGTATCCTCGCCCATGAAGGTTGCGAGCAGTGGCGTGTCGCCGGCCACCGGATTGATGGCGTTGACGCGTATGCCGTAGGGCGCGAGTTCGATCGCCATGCCGCGCGTCGCGCTCACCATCCACCCCTTCGACGAGTTGTACCAGGTGAGTCCGGGCCGCGGCCGCATCGCGCCGGTCGAAGCGACGTTGAGAATCACGCCGGACTTCTGTCGCTTCATCGCAGGCACGAAACTCCGTGCCGTCAAGAAAACCGAACGGGCATTGGTGGCGAAGACGCGTTCGAACGCGGCGAGGTCCACCTCATCGAGCGCTGTCGGTTTCAGGCCCACGCCGGCATCGTTGACCAGCACATCCAAGCGGGAGAAGGCGCCAAAAACCTGCGCAGCCAGGTCGCGCACCGAAGACTCGTCGGATACGTCCACCTGGATGGCCAGCGCGCGCGCGCCATACTCCGCGGCGAGCGCCTCTGCACCGCCGAAATTCACGTCCGCGATGGCGACGCTCGCGCCCTCCTCGATGAACCGCCGCACGATGCCCTCGCCGAATCCCGATGCGCCGCCGGTGACGAGCGCGTACTTGCCGGCGAGCCTCTGCCCGCGGCTAGCCATGGCGCGATATCACCGTCTTCAACGCGGCGAATGACCGCAGGGCCTCCATGCCCTTCTCTCGGCCGAAGCCCGATCGGCCGACGCCGCCGAACGGCAGCTCCACGCCCCCGGCGGCGCCGTAATCGTTCAAGAACACCTGCCCCGCCCTGAGGCGTCGCGACATGCGCATCAAGCGCGCGTGATCGGCCGACCATACCCCCGCCACCAACCCGAACGGCGTGCCGTTGGCGATGTCGAGGGCATGCTCCTCATCGTCGAACGGAATCACCACCGCCACCGGCCCGAAGATTTCCTCCTGGGCGATCCTGTGGCGCGGCGGCACGTCGACGAAGAGACTCGCGGGCACGTAGGAGCCATTGCTCGATGCCTCAGGGACGATGCTGCCTTCGGCAGCCAGCCGGCAATCGGCGCGGCCGAGTCTGATGTACTCCAGAACCCGCAAGCGCTGCTTTTGGGATATGAGCGGTCCCAGTTCGAGGTCCATGAGCGGCGGCCCGGCGCGCAATGCCTTGAACCGCGAAGCGAGCCTGGTCACGATCTGCTCGAACACGCCCCGCTGCACCAGAATGCGCGAACCGGCGGAGCAGGTCTGCCCCGCATTCTGGGTGGCGGCTGCGACGAGCAGCGGCAACGCCGCCTCCAGATCCGCATCGTCGAACACGATATGCGGCGATTTTCCGCCCAGTTCCAGAGTCACCGGAACGGCATGGCTGGCGGCAGCCGCCTGCACGGCCGCGCCCACCGCGCTCGATCCGGTGAACGAGACATGGTTGACATCGGGATGCGCGGCAAGCGCCTGCCCCGCGATCGAGCCGTAACCGCTCACGACGTTGAGCACCCCGGCAGGCAGACCCGCCTCGTGCGCAATGCGCGCGAAGGCGTATGAAGTCAAACTCGCCTGCTCCGCAGGCTTCAACACCACGGCATTTCCCATCGCGAGGGCCGCGACCACCGAGCGCCCGATGATCTGCATCGGATAGTTCCAGGGAATGATGTGTCCAGTCACCCCGAGCGGTTCGTACTGCGTGAATACCGTGTAGCCCGGCAGATAAGGAATCGATTCGCCGTGCATCTTGTCGCACGCGCCGCCGTAGAACTCCAGATATCGGCCGAGCGCGCGCGCATCGCCACGCGCCTGACCGATCGGCTTTCCCACATCGGAAGCCTCCAGTTGGGCGAGCGGCTCGGCTTGTTTCGCAACCGCCGCGCCTATCTTGCTCAGCAAGCGCCCGCGGTCGGCAGGTGAAAGCTGTCCCCAAGGGCCCGCCAAGGCGTGGCGCGCTGCGCGAACCGCGCGATCGACATCCTCCGCGTCCGCTGCTGCCACGGCCGCAATGACGCTGCCGTCCGCCGGATCGAGCACATCCATGCTGCCGCCCGCGCTTTCGCTGACGCGGCCGGCGATGAACAGACCCGATTTTTTCTCCAGCGTGGCGGCCATGAACCTCCTGCTAGTGCGCCAGCGCGGCGTGCAAGTCGTCCGCGGCCTTGCCGATCCCTGCCGCCGCGCGCTCCACCGCTTGCGCGACGCGCGGCACCTGCTCGTCCGCATCGTGCCACTTGCGCTGGTCCATGTATTCGCGAATGGAGGCCATTGGCTTGGCACCATAGCCGGTGTAAGCGCCCGGCGCATACACCTGGTTCTTGAACCAAGGCCGCTCGGGCAATCCCTTCGCGTCCAGGAGCAGGCGCGAGACGCGCAACAGATCCGCATTCACCTGCGCGAGCGCCTGCGGCGAGAGCGGCGCGGCGTGATTCTTGAACTCGGTGAGCGCTTCGCCGTAGTGATCGGCGCTGATCTTAAAGGCGGCCACGGCATTTTTGAGCGGCGCGAAATTCATGAATGGCGGGATGGGCTCCGCCGGCGGCGCGCTCTCCGGGCGGCGCGGATCCTTGGTGGCCGTGAAGACCCCCTCCTTGAGCTCGAGCGCCCGCTCCGTGTATTCGTCCTGTTTGTCCTTCAGCAGCTTCTCGAGATCGGACACGTACTTGCCGATCGCCTCGGCCTGCGGCGTGTAGTCATAGGGCAGGAGATCCGCATCGGCCATGCGCATGACGGCGATGCCGGCGGTCTGCGCCAGCGCCCGGCCGTAGACGAAATCAGGATCGACGAACTTGGTGTACCACGCGAAGTCATCGTAGATGGAGTGATACTGGTCGCCGTCATCCTCGCCGCCATAGCCCAGATCCAAAGTCGGAATGCCGGCGAAGTCCTGAAAAGCAGTGTAGTCGGAGCCGTCCCCGAGCGCCTCCACCAAAAGCTCGTTGTGATGGCGCACGTCGGCGCGTTCTTCCGCATCCTTGGCCTTGGCGATGGCACGCAGATGCGCGCGCTGGTACGCACTCACCGAAGTCTCCGGATCCTTGACCTCGCGCGCCACGTTGCTGATGAAGTCCTGCAAGTCCTGGGTTCCCCCCGCGGCGAAGTAGCCGCGATCGTTGCCGTCGGAATTGAAATAGGCCACGGCATGTTCCTGAAGTTCCGCGACATGGGTCTCCACCCATTCCACCGAGCCGAGCAGCCCCGGCTCCTCACCGTCCCAGGCGCAGAAAATAACCGTGCGGGGCGGCACCCAGCCTTGCGCATGCAGTTCACTTAGCACCCGCGCCTCCTCCAGCAGCGGCGCCATGCCGGCGAGCGGATCGTCGGCACCGTTCACCCAGGCATCGTGGTGGTTGCCGCGGATCACCCATTGTTCGTTGGACGAACCTTTCAAGGTGGCGATGACGTCGTAGACGGGCTTGGTGTCCCAATTGGAAACGACCTTCAGATGCACCACCGCCGGACCCGGTCCGACGTGATAGGTGATCGGCAAGGCGCCGCGCCAGTTCTCCTGGACCACGGGACCCGCAAGCGCAGAAAGCAGCGGCAGCGCGTCGTTGGCGGAGATCGGCATCACCGGTATCTTGGTGATGGTTTTGGCTTCCTTGATGGAGAGCCGTTTCGCCTTGGCGGTGGCGCCGACGCCCGGCGTCAGGGGATCGCCGGGATAGAAAGTGTCCATGACGCTGCCACGTTGCACGCCCTGCCCCGGGCGATAGCCCCCCTTGGGATAGACATCGCCCTGGGCATAACCGTCACCGCTGGGATCGGAGTAGATGATGCAGCCGATGGCGCCGTGCTCCGCGGCAACCTTGGGCTTCACGCCGCGCCAGCCATCGCCGTAACGCGCGATCACGATCGCGCCCTTGACGGAGATTCCCAAGCGATCGAGGACTTCGTAGTCCTCGCGGTCGCCGTAGTTGACGTACACGAGAGGCGCCGTGACATCGCCGTCCGCCGAGTAGGCGTTGTAGGTCGGCAGCTGCTCATCGGTCTGTGCGGTGGTCGGATCGCCCGGCAGCACCGACTCCTTCAACGCCGCCTTGAACACGGTGGGCTTCAGCATCTCCAGCACCCGCACCTTGGGCGTCGGAAACAGCACGTCGAAGCTCTCGATCTTCGCCTCATACCCCCAGGAGCGGAATTTGCCGAGCATCCACTCGGCATTGTCCTTGTCGTAGGGCGAGCCCACGTGATGCGGTCGGGCGCTCAAGCGCCGCAAGTTCTCGCGGATGTTGCCGGCATCGACCGCCGCAACGAACTTCTTTTCCCATTCGGCCTCCGAGGTCGAATGCTGAGCGCCGTAGCCGAGCATCGGACCTGCCAGCGGCGAGCCGTCGTCCGGTGTCGCCGACCAGAGCAGCGCCCAGGGGGCGAGGGTGCAGAAGAAACCAACCAAAACGCGCGATCGCATGGAACTCACGGGATTCCTCACTTGCTGGTACGCCGAATGAATCCGGCAACGTTGTCGTGGAGCGCCTTCAAGGCATCGTCCTTGGCGTACACCATGTGGCCGGATTCGTAGAATTTGTACTCGATGTTGTTCTGCAGGTTTGCCGGGATCTGCAGATGGTGCATCTCGTACACCCCCTGGAAGAACGGCGTGGCCAGGTCGAAGTAGCCGGCGTTCAGCTGCACCTTGAGGTTGGTGTTGGTCTTAAGCGCATTGGCAAGATCGGGCATCACGTTCGAGCCGTGCGTGGAGGCCTGCGGGGCCTGCGCCTCGCCCGGCAGCTGATGCAGATGGCTCCAGGAGCGAAAGATGGGGATGCTCGACTTGAATTGCTTGCCCTCACCGTAGTGAAGTTCGCGGCGCGCGTAGTCGTTGAAGGCCGACACATACGCTGAACTCAAGGCCGTGGCCTGCGGATCGTAGCTCGCGCGCTGGTTCAAAGGATCGATGTCGGGTCCCGCAAAACGGGTGTCGAGCCGGCCGGTAGTCATGCCGTCGTCGCCCTGCAAGTTCTGACGGAACTCACCGCTGTCGATGCGCAGGTCCGCCTTCAGGATGTAGTCCAGAGGAAGCCCCGTGTAGCCGTGCAGCTTGTTGGCGATCACCGTGCGATCCTGGGCGCTCAACTGCGAACCGGCGCCGAGCGCCCGCGCATAGTCTCCCATGGCGAACTGCTCGACCTCGCTGATCAGGGCATCAACGTCCTTGTACTCGGGCGCGAGCTTGTGGTGATACCAGGCGCTTGCGGCATAAGTGGGCAGCACCAGTTGGTACGGCAGGTCGACGCCGGGGTTGGTGGTCGGCTGATCGGGACTCAGGTCGAAATTGAAGATCTGAGACAACAGGATCACGCCGTTGAAATCCACGGAGCGTTCCGACTGCAGTTCGTTGATCAGGACCGCCGAACGGGTCGTGCCGTAGCTTTCGCCGAACAAGTACTTGGGGGAATTCCAGCGGTTGTACTTGGCGAGGAACTGGGTGATGAATTCCGAGAATGCCCAGGAGTCAGCGTCGATGCCGAAGAAGGCTTTTTCCTTGTCCTTGCCGGCGATGCGGCTGAATCCGGTGCCCGGCGCGTCGATGAACACGAGATCCGAGGCGTCCAACAAGGACGAGTTGTTGTTGACCAGAGGATACGGGGCAGGAGCGGTGTGCGCATCGGTCGAGGTGACGACGCGGCGCGGCCCGAAAGCGCCCAAGTGCAGCCACATGGTCGAGGAGCCGGGACCCCCGTTGTAGAGAAAGGTGATGGGACGCGATTCGTTGGCACCGTTCTTGAAATACGCCACATAGAACATCGAAGCCTCGGCCGTCGGGTTCTTCGAGTCGTCACCAGTGTCCTTGTCTGGCTTGGGATCTTTCGGCACATCATCCCAACCCTTGGGATGGATGACGAGCGTTCCCGCAATCGCCTGGTAGGCGATTGCCTGCCCACCCACCGTCACGCTGCCGGTGCTCTGCTTTGACTCCGGCTTGAAGGGCTCGAATTTTCCGGGCGGACCCTTATCAGCAGTGTCATCCGCGTGAGTGTCCGGTGTATCGGACGCGTGCGGCGGAGCTGCGAAAACCGCGCTCGCCAAACCAAACGTCAACAGGGAGATACCGACTGAAACTGCAATCTTCATAGGAAGCCCTTCGCCGTTGTTATTGGGGTGCAAACCGCCAATTCTTGCCGAAACACTCCGCCTCGGGTAGTGATATCACATGGGGCCGAAGATTAACGAGGTCGAAACAGACAACGCCGTGCCACTGGACGCCGATGTGGTGGTGATCGGCGCCGGCATCATCGGGCTGATGTGCGCATATTTTCTTGCCGAGCGCCGCCTTTCGGTGGTGGTGGTAGAGAAAGGCCATATCGCCTGCGAGCAGTCGAGCCGCAATTGGGGCTGGTGCCGTCAGTCCATGCGCGATCCGCGCGAATTCGACCTGATACGGGAAGCCTTGCGGCTATGGCCGACGTTGAACGAGCGCTTAATGGGCGATACCGGATTTCGCACCAGCGGCATCGTCTTTGCCTCGCGCAGTGACGAGGATGACGAGGGCTACCGCAATTGGATCGCCGATGCGGCTCAATCGGGTATTAACGCTGAACTCGTGCACGGCGCCGCCCTGCGATCACTTATCCCGGGCGACACGTCGCCGCCGCGGGCGGGACTGTATTGCGCGAACGACGGGCGGGCCGAGCCGCAGTGGGCGGCGCCGGTCGTCGCCCAGGCGGCGCGCCGCCTGGGTGCCAAGATCGTATGTCGGTGCGCGGCGAGGGGCATCGAAACTGCCGACGGGCGGGTGGTCTCGGTGGTCACGGAACGCGGAACCATCGCCACCAAGACCGCGGTCGTCGCCGGCGGCGCCTGGAGCCGTCGATTGCTCAAGGACCTCGGCGTGGATCTTCCGCAGCTCAAAGTCAGAAGCAGCGTGGCACGCACCACGCCGCTGGAGGGGGGGCCGGAGTGCGCGTTGTGGGATGGACGAGTCGCGTATCGCAAGCGCGTCGACGGCGGTTACACCATCGCGGATGGCAGCACGCACGTGGTGCCCCTCACGCCGGACAGTTTTCGTTTCTTCGGCGACTTCACGCCCATGTTGAAGCTCGAATGGCGGCATCTGCGTCTGCGCCTGAATGATCGATTCTTGGCCGAGTGGCGGGAGTCGAAGCCGGTGCCGCTCGATCGCCCCTCGCCTTACGAGGCAGCGCGGGTGCTCGATCCGGAACCGGACACCCACTTCCTCCACGGCTGCCTCGGCACGCTCCAGAAGCGCTACCCGAGATTTGCCGCGCTTTCCCTGGCGCAATGCTGGGCGGGATTCATCGACGCGACACCCGATGCCATCCCGGTCATCTCGGAAGTCGCCCAGGTCTCGGGCGTCGTGGTCGCGACGGGATTTTCAGGCCATGGTTTCGGCATTTCACCGGCCGCTGGACATCTCGCGGCGGATCTGGCCAGCGGTGTCAAACCACTCGTCGATCCGCACCATTTCCGACTGACGCGATTCTTTGACGGCTCTCGTCACCGCCCGCTGATGGGCGTGTGACGATCGGATTGCGTAGCGGGATCAGCGTCTCCAGCACCACTGAAGTGCTCGACTCGGCGAGCATGGTGAGGCGCTGGAGGATTTCGGCAAGTTCGTCCACGGAGCGTGCGCAGACCCTCGCGATGAAGCAATCATCGCCCGTCACACTGTGCATCTCTATGACCTGCGGAATGGCGCGGGCAGTTTCCGTGAGCTTGTGCTTGTGGGCCGTCTTCGCCCGAAGTCTCACGAAGGCGCTGACGGTAAATCCCAAACGCGCCGGATCCACTTTGAGCATGGCACCCTGCACGATGCCGCGGCTCTCCAAGCGCCTGATTCGATCACCGACGGTGGGCTGGGAAATACCCAATTCACGCGCCATGTCAGCGTACGGCCGGCGCGGATCAGCATCTAAAATCTCAAGGATTTTTAGATCCAATGCATCCATAAATAAGGTATTCCTATTATGAATTCTTGATTTACAAGCCCAGAAGCCTCCGGGATCTTAAACAATGTAAGGAAGCCAAACCAGCCCAGCGCTACCATTAGCTCGCTGCCGGCAAATAGCCTTATGTAAAGAGCATCCATGTCCACCCCAAACTCCGTCCCGTCCTCCCGTCCCGCTACCTGGCTGGTCGTAGCCTGCCTGCTCTCCGTGTACATCGTCTGGGGAACCACTTATTTCGCCCTCAAGGTGGGTGTCGAAGGCACCGGTGCTTTCTTTTTGGTCGGCACCCGCTTCGTTGTGGCGGGCGCGTTGCTTATTGCCTGGCAGATCATCCGGGGCCAGCCCATGCCGAACAAGGGACAGTGGCTGCGCGCCGCCCTGGTGGGATTCTTGTTGCTCGTGGTGGGCAACGGCGGCGTCGCCTTCGCAGAACACTGGGTGAGTTCCGGTGCCACCGTGGCCCTCATCAGCGTGATGCCGCTCGCCACCGCGCTCTGGTCTGGAGCCTTTGGCGAATGGCCGAGACGCCTCGAGTGGGCGGCGATCGGGTTGGGCGCTGTCGGCGCTGCGGTGATGCTCTTGGGTCGCGATTTGCAGGCGAGCGGCCTTGCCACCCTGGTGATCCTCCTCGGCACCACCTGCTGGAGCTTGGGTACGGTTCTGTCGCGCAAATTGGATATTCCGCACGGGCCCACGGGCTTCGGTGCCGAAATGCTCACCGCCGGCATTCTCGCGCTTCTGGTCAGTGCATCGCTCGGCGAACACTGGACGCTGCCGACCAGCCCGCGGGTCTACTACGCCTGGGCCTACCTCGTAGTGTTCGGTTCGCTGCTGGCTTTTTCCGCGTACCGCTACGTGGTGGAGCGCGTCTCGCCCACGTTGGCCGCGACCTACGCATACGTGAATCCGCCGGTCGCCCTGCTCGTCGGCTGGTGGCTCGGCCATGAGACCTTCTCGTCCAACGTGTTCATCGGACTGCCGATCGTACTTGCCTCAGTGGGCCTGCATGCCTGGGTGCAGTCGCGCACGCGACACGAGACCGCGAAGCCTGGTTTGCGCTACGACGAGCCCTGCAGCGTGCAGGCGCGAAGCTGAAGGGAAGTTCCTTAGTCCGCCCGCGGTGCAAGCGATCCCAAGTACTGGCGAATCTGCTCGACCTCGAGCTTAGATGCGCTCCAGTCCGCGCCGTGACAGGCGCTCCTCAGTACGATGTTCGCCTCTTTCAATAGCGCTGCCGCGAGCGCGGCCACGTCGAACTGCTGCACTTCCTCGCCGCCGCACACGGGACACACCACGGGAAGCCTCATCACTGCCATACCGCACCCATCTTGTCTTGAAACAACCGCAGGCCGGGCCTGTGCTTCGTGGAGCGCTCAAGTTCCGGCGCAAAGGGCCATGTAGGAATTGTGTCGCGTACCTTCAAGGGTGTTCCGGTTCCGAAAAAATTAAAAATCGGCAAGGTAATTGGCGTAGTCCCAAGCGAATGGGGCGAGGATCGACGGATGGGAAGAGAATTCCCTCTGCAGCGGATCAGGCAGAAACGACGGCTGCGGGCGCCGTCCAGGGCCGCCGGGCACTCGCCATGCGATTGCCGTGTTCTCGGCGCCTTTTTTAGCTTTTGGGATGGCCATGCGGCGCTCACCCGCGCCCTCAACGCCGCAAAGCAACACCTCAGGCGTGTAGGATTGTCGACAATCACAGACGGTTTACCAACGGCGTCACGCTGTCTTTAGGCCGCCGATGATTCAATGGCGCTCCAGATGAGCGCGCCCATTCCCTCCATCGAAGCCTACCTGCAGATCGCCCGCAGCCTTTGGCCCAGCATCAACGCGGTCGGACTGCGCGATGCAAGCCTTCGCGATCAGGGAACCAGCACAGGGTTGCACGGCCCCGCAATACTCAAGAAACTCAAAGAAAGCCGCCAGGGTGCGCCCGTGTCGGCCGAAGCCGGCGCAGTGCACCTGTTTGCGTTGCCTGTCGCCTCGGCTGACGGGGCGATCCTGGGCTATTTGCTGGTTCAGGAAGATGCGCATCCCTTGGGCGACACCGACGAACGCATCGAGTCGCTCTCAAACGCGCTGGCGCCACTCCTCACCTGCTTAGTCCCGGTGCTGCAGCCGAAGCTGCCGGCTCGTCGCCGCGTCGAGACCCTTACCGAGCGATCTGCGGAACTCGAATGGCTGTTCCAGCTCGCCGGCCGCATCAAGAGCGGCGAGGGCGATCAGAACGTGTTGCAGGCCCTTCTGAGCGCGGCTGCCGCACGCATCAATGCGGCCTTCGTCGGTCTGGACATTCCGGGCAAGCGCATCCTGCATGAGCACGCGGAGCGCGCCGAGGCGGCGGGACAGCTGCAGGGCGCTTGGCAGAAGGCGCAGGCTCCCATCGCTACCTGGCTGCAGCGCCAGCGCAAACCGCTGCTCGTGAACAAGCCGAGCGCCACTGCGGGCACACATGCCCGTTGCAAGGTGCTCGCCGTCCCGGTCGAACGGGAGGATGGCATCGTGATCGGGGCGTTGGCGTTCTATCGCCTCCTCGATGCGGAGGATTTCGGCGACCGCGAGATTTTCGTCGCACGTCACCTCGGCAGACAGGCGGCGCAACTCGTCGACAGCCAATTCGATCTCATGACCGGCCTTTATACCCAGGCGGGCCTCGAACAGAACGCACAGCAGATGCTCATCGAGTCCGAAGAGGCGGACACCAGCATCTGGTATCTGGACATTGATCACCTGCACGTGGCGAATCAACTGCACGGCTTCGAGGTGGGCAATGAGCTCATCGTGCGCGTGGCTGATCTGCTCGCGCCCCCGCTGTTGCCGGAGAACGCACTCGCCGCACGCCTCGGCACCGATCACTTCGCCGTGGTGCTGCCGCGCTGCTCTGTGGACCATGCGCGCAGCCTCGCGGAGAACTTCGCCGCCGCCGCCGCGCAGCTGCAACTGGGTCCCAAGGAGGAACCGCTCGAGGTGTCGGTGAGCTGCGGGATTGCCGCGATGGTGAACATGGCGCAGGGCTTCGCGCGGGCTCTGGCCGCTGCCGAAATGGCCTGCAAGTCGGCCAAGGGCCACGGTCGGGGCCGTGTCGAGGTGTACAACTTCGACAACGACAGCATGATGCGGCGTCACGGGGACGTCATGGCGATCGGCCGCCTGCGTTCCGCCCTGAAGTTCGACAAGCTCGCGCTTTACGCCCAGCCCATCGTGCCCTTGCGGGGTGACAGCACGCCGGCCAGCTACGAGATTCTGCTCAGGTTGCAGGACGAAAACGGCGAAATGACCTCGCTGGGCCCCTTGGTCAACGCAGCGCACCGCTATCAGCTGCTGCCCAGCATCGACAAGTGGGTGGCGCAGCGGGCCCTCGACATGCTCGCGCCCTACCGCAACTTGCTCTCGAGCCGCGGCGTCGGCATGTCGATCAACGTGTCCGGACAATCGATCGGCGATGAAACCTTCGTTGCGCAGTTCGCACAGTGGATCAAGGCGGCCCGCCTGCCGCACGACTGCATCACCATCGAGATCACCGAGCAGGCGGCGGTCACGAATCTCAAGCACGCCAATAAGCTGATGGAGAGATTGAAGGACCTCGGCTGCCAGTTTGCGCTGGACGACTTCGGCACAGGCTCAAATTCGTTGACGACCTTGAATGGGTTGGGCATCTCGCGGGTCAAGATCGACGGCAGCTTCGTCAAGAACGTGGTAACCGACCGCAATTCTCATTCCACCGTGCGCGCCATCGTGGAACTGGCAGCGGGTCTGTCGATTGACACGGTTGCCGAGTTCGTGGAGACCGAGGAGATCGCCGCCGAAGTGCGCGAGCTCGGCGTCGATTACGCCCAAGGCTATGCCTACGGCAGGCCTCGGCCGCTCAAAGACATTCTTTCGGAAATGACCCTGGACGAGTCGCAACGACTGCATCGCCTGTTCCTCGAATCCTAAAAACGGCTGCTTAAGGTTACGATAGCGGGATGTCCGATCCGCAAAACCAGGCGAGCTTGCGCGCTGCCTACACCGAGGCGCTCATCCTGCTTCGATCCGGTCGCGCTGCGAGCGCCGAACAGCGCTTGCGCGCCATTCAGGCCGCTGCGCCCGGCGACGTCAACAGCCTGCGCCTGCTGGGTGTTGCGCTGCTGGATCAGGGCAAGGTGCCGCCGGCGATTGAATCGCTGGACCGAGCCTGCTCGCTGGCACCCGACTTCGTGGCGGCCCGCGCCGACCTCGCCCGCGCCTATCGCGTGGCGGGACGCTTGAGTGAGGCACGCGAGCATCTTCGCACGGTGGTGGCGAAGGCGCCTGGCATGGAGCCTGCCTGGCTGGCCTATGGCGACGTACTCGTTGACCTCAAGATGTTCCAGGACGCGAAGGTGGCGTACGAACATGCGCGCATCAGCGACGCGCATGGACGCAAGATCGAGGAGGCTCGCACCGCCTTAGGCAAGGAAGATCGCAAGCGCGCGGAGAAAATTTTTCGCGAGGTGCTGAAACTGGATGCCGCGCACGTGGGTGCGCTCTGCGGACTTGCCGCCGTGTCGCTCTACGCGAGCCGCGGCAACGACGCTCTTAGACTCTTACGCCACGCGCTGAAGCAATCGGCGCACCTGCCGCTCATCTGGCGCGGCCTGTGCCAGGCGTTTCTGGACTTGGGCAGGCTTCCCGAGGCCGAGCAGGCCGCGAAGCATGTGCTCGAAATCGAGGACGAGAACGCCAAGAATTGGGTGCAACTGGGCAATGTGTACACGCGCATGATGAGGCAGACCGATGCGCTCGGTGCTTTCGAGGCAGCGGCCAAACTCAATCCGCGGGAAGTGCGCCTCAAGCTCTCCATCGGGCATCTGCACAAAACGCTGGGCGATCGAGCCCTTTCCGAAGCGGCCTACAAGGCTTGCCTGGAATTGAACCCGGCATTCGGGGAGGCCTATTCCAGTCTCGCCGACCTCAAGAATTACATATTCAGCGATGCCGAAATCGCGGCCATGCGCGCGCTCATCCAGGGCGAGGGAGGGGAAGATGCCGACCAATCCCAGCTGCATTTCGCTTTGGGCCGCGCCTTTGAGCACAAGCGCGACTATCCCACCGCGTTCGATCACTACGCCACCGCCAACTTACGACGCCGCAAGTCGGCGCCCTTTGACATGGCACACTTCGAGGACAAGTGCAGGCGCGTAGCGGGCTGCTTCAACGCCGATTTCTTTGCTGCGCGGCCGCGCTGCGGCTGGTTCGACGCCTCGCCGATTTTCGTGGTTGGCCTACCGCGTTCGGGCTCCACGCTGGTCGAGCAGATCCTGGCCAGCCACTCCCGGATCGAGGGCACGTTCGAGCTCCCGAACATCCTCACCATCGTGCGCGAGATCGACCATGCCAACGAAGCGCACGACGCCTATCCCGAAAACGTGCGCGCCGCGGCCCCCGAATACTTGGTGCACTTGGGACGCCGCTACATCGAGGAGACTTCGACGCTGAGAAGCGGCAGGCCGCACTTCATCGACAAGATGCCTAACAATTTCAGCCACATCGGGCTCATCCACAGCATTCTGCCCAACGCCGTCATCATCGATGCACGCCGCCACCCGATGGATTGCTGCTTCAGCACCTTCAAGCAGTATTTCGCGGAAGGCCAGTCCTTCAGCTACGACCTCGAGGATCTGGGTCGCTATTATCGCTGTTACTTAAGCCTGATGGATCATTGGGATACGGTGCTCCCGGCCAAGGTGTTGCATATGCAATACGAGGAACTGGTGCAGGATCCGGAAGTCCACATCCGCCGCCTGCTGACGCATTGCGGCCTGGAGTTCGAGCCCGCCTGCCTGGCATTTCACGAAACCAAGCGACCGGTTCGGACCGCGAGCGCCGAACAAGTGCGTCAACCGTTATATAAGTCCGGCGTCGGCTATTGGCGCAACTTCGAAACGGAACTGGAACCCTTAAAGCGGGCTTTGGGCGACTGCCTTGAGCGATTCGCAGCCCTCACCTGACGGTTTCAACGCTGTTGAACGCTCGATCAGCGCGATTTCGTCCCGCTAGGTGGGCTCTTCCGGCCCTGAAAGGGTCTATCCGGACATGAAATTCTTTATATGGCGATATAAAACACCCGATGTAACTGGACACCGAGCGCGTTTTGGGCGCGCCCTCTTCCTGCTTTTCGGGCCGCTCCTACCGATTTGCCCCTGCATTGACATTAATTGACAAAAGATTCCCCGGCGGCTCGGAAGTGGCGCCTTTGACGCCCCCAACGCGAAATTGAAGCCTGTCTCATGCGCATTGACAGGCCCCAGCCCGACGGGAGATTATCCCCCAGCATGCCCGAGCGTGCGCTCTATATAGCTGTATAAGGGGATGATGCGATGCGCACGAAAGCAACGCGTTTCGCGGCCATTGAGCCGCGTCGCCGGTTGAAGATTCATCCGCACACCAAGCTCGCGCTGGCGGTGGCGGCCGCATTGTCGAGCGGTGCTGCACTCCATCCCGTTCCGGCGCTCGCAGCCGCAGCTACGGACAGTGACAGTAGTCTCGGCGAGATCATCGTCACCGCGCGAAAGCGCGCCGAGAACTTGCAGGACGTTCCGATCAGCATCGACGTTTACACGGCAAAAGATCTACAGAACATGGCTATTTCTCAATTCGAGGATTACGCCACGTTGACGCCCTCGATTTCATTCGTAAGCGCCGGCCCCGGTACACAGACTTTCGTGATGCGCGGCGTGTCGGACGGCAGCAACCCGAACTACGCCACCGCGGCATCGACGGCGTTCATTCTGGACGACATGTCGATGAATTATTACGGCACGACGCCGGATCTGCATCTCTACGACATCGCGCAGATCGAGGTCCTCAACGGTCCCCAGGGTACTACGTTCGGCGCCGGCGCCATGTCCGGCGCACTGCGTTTCATCACCAACAAACCGGATCCCAGCGGGTTCAGTGCCGGTATTGATGTGAATGCCGGCAAGATCGACGGCGGCACCCACAACGGCACCTTCGAGGGATTCGTCAATATTCCCCTGATTGCCGATTGGACCGCCCTCCGAATTTCCGCCTTCAGCGACTATCACGGCGGCTTCATCAATAACATCAATACCACCCGCAATTGGGTGAACGGCGTGGTGTCGAACAACTCCGCATGGTCGGGCAACGACTACAACGTCGAGAAGGTCACCGGTGCCCGCATCGCGCTCAGCCAGAAGATTGCTGACGGATGGAAGGCTTCGCTCACCTACAGCTACCAGAAGCAGCTCACCCACGGCGCATGGGACCAGGACCCGACGATAGGCGGGGCCGTCGACTACAACGGCAATCTTCCGGACGGACCACAGCGCTCCTTCGGCACGCACAACGTCTCGCGCTTCGGACCCGAGTTCAAGCAGTACTACGCCAAGACGCTGGATTTTCACCTCGACGGCGATGTCGGAATTGGCGACCTGGTCTACGCCGGCACTTACTGGGCACAGGATGACCGCTGGGTGAATGAGTACTCGGAGTACATGCAGTACATCAACACAGGTTCGTTGTCGGCTGCCTCGCAGCAGGGATATACCTGTCTCACCGATCCGGTGAGCACAGGAGGTGCGTCGGGTTATACGGGTTGCCAGGCCCCCATTCAGTACTACGACTACATCAATCACATCGATCGCTGGTCGAACGAAGTACGTCTGCAATCCAAGCAGGACAAGGACTCGTGGTTCCACTGGCTGGCGGGCGCTTACTGGGAAAAGACGCGCGACATCTTCAGCAACGAATACCATATGCCGGGCCAGCAGACCTCCGGCACCGCCTGGCAGGGGACGGCGTACTACTACGGTCAGACCGGATACCCTCCCGCGCCGGACGACTGGTACAGCTATGTAGGTCGATCTGACTATCTGCAAACCACCGAGTTCGCCAACCTCACCTTCGATGTCACCAAGTGGTGGCACATCGAACTGGGCACGGTGCATTTTCATTCGACCTTCAATACCGCCACCTACGGCGGATTTTGGTATTCGCCGCAATCCATCAGCAACTCGCCCGGTTCCTCGACCAAATGGAACAGCAAGGGCGGCATGAGCTTCAACGTTACCAAGGACTTCCTCCTGTACGTCGACGCCGCGCAGGGATTCCGGGACGGCGGATCGAACGCGGGTCTCCCCACCCCCTGCATCAATGCCGGTGTGCCGCTGGAGTTCAAACCCGACTCGCTCACCAACTATGAACTTGGCTGGAAGACGCAGTGGCTCGACCGCCATTTGGTATGGAATGGCGCCGTCTACTACATGCCATGGAAGGACCTGCAGTCGCTCATTTACGACCCGGGTGTCTGTCCGTCCTCGAGTTTCCACGCCAACATCGGCCATGCCCGCATTTACGGACTCGAGTCGAACGTGAAGTACCAGCCGAACCAATTCTTCAGCATGGGCGTGCAAGCGAGTTACAACGACTCGCGGGTCAAGTCGAACGTATTTTCATCCGTGCTCGACGTGCAGCCCGGAGAGCGGTTGCCCTACGTACCGTATTTCAACTGGAGCGCCAACGCGCGCTACGAACATCCAATCCAGGACGCTCTGCACGGTTACGTTCAGTATGACATCGCGCACAAGGGCGACATGTGGAACACCCTCGAAGAGGATGGTTCCAACGGCCTGCCGCGTGTGCTGCAGCCGGGCTATTCCATCATGGACATTCGATTTGGTTTGAACCAAGTCGAGCAGCATTGGAACGGTGAACTGTACGTCACCAATCTCACCAACAAAAATGCGGTGATCTACACCAACGAGGGCAATTTCGATTTGCGTCAGACCGTGAACGAACCGCGCGTGATCGGCGTGCGCTTGTCGTATCGGTTCGGCAAGGGAGCGGCTTCGAGCGCCGAGGATTAGGCGCTCCTAGAATTTGCGCTCGGTGATGTAGTACCCCGCCTCGGCGGGGATCACTACGTATTTGTCTCCGCCGCGCCTTTCGATTCGAGGCAGCACCGTAAATGATTTGCGGGCGCGTGCAGCAGCGATTGCACCTTCAATGGTTGTAGTCTCGGCCAAGCGATGCAAATTCAGGTGCGTCGGAAACATGATGGAGCTATCGCCTGACTCGGCGCGGGCGATCATGTCCTGCGCTCGCACCCACGCGACCTCGACGGTTTCATTGCCGTCCGACTTGGCCTCAACGCCCGGCAGCGCACGGCACAGATAGAAGCGTGTGTCGAAGCGTTTGGCCTCGCCCTCGGGCGTAATCCAATGACTGAATGGCGTCACCAGATCGAGTGCTAGCGTAGCGCGCTCCGCGCGTACCCTCTCAAAGAACGGCAATTGGGAACTGCCGCCGCCCACCGCCTGAAACACGCCAGTTTCCTCGTGCAGTTCGCGCAGCGCGCCAATGCGATTCGCGCGTTCGTCCGTCTCGAGCCCATCGGCGCCCGATAAATACGGAAGCCACGCATCGCTTCGGTCGGCTGCGTCGATCAGGCCGCCGGGGAATACCCATGCGCTGGCAAACACCGCCGCCGCCCTTCGTCGCACCATGAGCACTTCCAAGGGAGACTCGCGAAGCAGCAGTACGGTGGCCGCCGCCCGCGGCTTGAACTTGGAAGATAGCGTGTCGGTCATCCGGAAGCCGCTGATGCTTAAGCCGCGATCACCGTGGCGTGATCGGCGAGCACCAAAGACACACACGCGGTCAGCTTCTTGGCATAGCCGATGTCCAGGAACTCGTTCGGCCCATGCGCATTGGAGTGCGGACCCAAGACACCCGTGATGAAGAACTGAGTCTTGGGAAACTGCCGGCCCAGCATCCCCATGAAGGGAATGGTGCCGCCGCAGCCGATTTGCACGACATCCTGTCCGTAGACGGCGTTGGAAGCCCGGCTGATTGCCTGCTCGAGCCATGGCACCATCGAGGGCGCGTTCCAGCCGTCCGCCGGCGGATCGATATCGAATTCCACTCGCGCTCCGTAGGGAGGATCGCGCTCCAATTCCTGCTTAACCGCTGCTGACACGCGCGCCGAGTCGCAGGTCGGCGGCAGGCGCAGCGATAATTTGAACGACAGTTGCGGCAACAATACGTTGCCCGCGGAGGCGACCGCCGGCAATCCGTCGGCACCGGTCACCGCCAAGGTTGCAGCCCAGGTGCTGTTGCCAATGAGTTCCGCAGGATCCTTGGACAGCGCCTGGACACCCGGCGCCCAAGGCATCTTGCCCGCGACGGTACCGCCCAGAACGTTCGCGGCAGCCGCAATCTGGGCGCGTCGGTCGGCCGGAATGTCTACCTGCAGCGCCTCGACGCGCATCTTGCCCGATGCGGGATCCTCGATGCGCGCCAGCAACAGCTCGACGATGCGAAACGGGGTGGGCGCGATGCCCGTGCCCATGCCTGAATGCACTCCTTCGGTGAGCACGCGGACGGTCAGTCGTCCGGTAAGATTGCCGCGCAGCGACGTCGTACACCAAACCCGCTCGTAGTCGCCGCATTCGGCATCTAGGCATACCACCAAGGAAGGCGTGCCCACGCGTTCGCCAAGCGCTTCAAGGTGGGCCGGCAAGTCGATGCTGCCGCTCTCCTCGCAGCCCTCGATCAGAAGCACGCATCGCGGCAGCCGGATCTTCTGCTCCTTGAGTGCCGCGATCGCGGTAAGGGAGCTGAACACCGCGTAGCCGTCATCCGCGCCGCCTCGACCATACAACTTGCCGTCGCGGATCGTCGGCTCCCATGGCGAAAGCCCCGGCAGCCATCCGGTAAATTCGGGTTGCTTGTCGAAGTGGCCGTACAGCAGCACGCAATCGGGCAACTCGCCCGGGACGTCCACAAATAACAACGGTGTGCGCCCCGGCAGTCGACGCACCTCCACCTTGAGTCCCGGTATCGGCTGCGCGCGGCACCAGTCGGCCATCAATTGCACCGCGGCTTCCATGTGACCATGCGCTTCCCATTCGGGATCGAAATGCGGCGATTTGTTGGGGATGCGGATGTAGCGTTCCAAGCTGGCGACAATGGAGTTGTCCCAGACGGCGTCGATGGATGATTGCAACTGTTTGAGGTTCATGCGGCGATTATCCCCCAACGGCGGCGCGATGGAACATTCGGCGCCGCGGTAGCGGGATGATTGCCATCAGCGGCCGGCGGCGTCAGCCGCGCTCACTCGGTAGGTCTGCGAAAATATTTGCGGCATCCGCGCTGCGCGCCCGGAATCTAAGTTGATGCACACGTAGTCTGTGCGCGCCCGAGCCAGCGTCACGGCATCACGCTTGCGGATCACCTGGAAACGTCGCTCCACCCGGAGCTTCTGGTCCGCGCTCACGATCCAAGTCGCCACCGTCACCTCGTCGCCGAGCAAGGCAGCGACCACATAGTCGATCTCGGTCCGGTGCGCCGCCATTCCGCGTCGCAAACGCACACATTCTTCCAGCGATATGCCCAGATGCGCCGAATGCGCCCATGCCACCCGGTCGAACCAGGTGAGGTAAATCGAGTTATTGACGTGATCATAAACATCGATGTGCTCGGGCTGGACAACGAGCTGTATCGCGAAAGGATCGGGCAGATCGAAATTGGGCATTTAAACGACTATCCGCAGGCGGCCGGCGCTCTCCTATTGTATGCGCAGCACGGGTGCATTTACCGCCGGAGCCAATAACGGCATACTCGTGCGACCTTCACCGGGAGTGACACCGTGCATTTTGCAGAGTTGACGCCGGGAGTCGTCGTTCGCACTCCGCCTCGAGTCGTCACCGCCAAGGAGATCGTCGACTTCGCATCGCGTTACGATCCGCAGTGGTTTCATACGGATCCCGCCCGCGCCCGCGACGGGCGCTGGAAAGGTCTGATCGCGAGCGGCTGGCACACCTGTGCGATCGCCATGGAACTGCTGGTGAAGAACGTGCTCGTGAACTCCGAAGCTTTCGGCTCCCCGGGCATCGATTCGGTCAAGTGGCAGCACCCGGTGCGACCCGACGATACGGTCGCGCTGCGCTTCGAGGTGCTACGCTCCAGCAAGTCGCCGTCGGGCCGCACGGGAATTGTGCTCTCGAAATCCGAGCTCTGGAACCAGAATGAGCGCCAAGTCCTCACCCTGCAAGGCACCACCTTGTTCGAGGTGTAGCATTGCCTGCAGGCGATCGCACCCAACCGCCGCGTCGCCTCGTCCACGCTGACGCGCCGGGGCGCCTCGCGAAGCACGTTTCATTTCTGCTGCTGATCTTCGCACTGTTATCGCCGGGAGCGCCTGCGATGGCCGCCACTGTCGCAGGCCTGTTGCCGCGTGAGTGCGACCAGGCTCCGCCGGCGCAATTTCCTACCCCCGGCTCGGCGCCACTTGCCCGCGTCTGGAAAAGCAGCGCGGATGGATTGCCGCCAAAGGCGGTCTGCATGGCGCACGGCGAAGCGGGCGCCGAGCTGTGGGTCAGCGTGGCTGCGCTCAGCCGCGACGTTGAAAGCATGGAGCCGCTCGTGACGCGTTTCGGCCAGATTTCACAATTGCGGCAGGTAAAGTACTGGTCCATCACCGATCAGCGCTGGCGGCCGCTGTTTGCCTCGGCCACCGCACTCACCGGAGCGGCCGGCAAGCAAAGGGATGACTTCTCGGGCGAGGAACTCGCGCGGGGTGCTCCCCTCTATTTCGAGCAGGCGGACAGCCGCTCATCGCGCAAGGTGGTATACGAACTGCAGCTGCTGCGTTCCGATCCGCATGGTTTCGTCGTTGCCACTGTCAATGTGTCACCGGTGCAGTGGTGGGAGGTGACTCTGTACAAGCCCGGCGAACTTAGCACCTTGTATTTCCTCGATCACACGCGCGCCGACGAATGGCGTTTCTACTCGTTGTCGCGGATAGCCCTCGGCAGCGGCCTTCTCGGCGTCAAAGACGGCTCGTATATCAACCGCGCCGTCGCACTGTATCGATTCTTCCTCGGAATCCCCACCGACGCTGAGCCGCCCGCGGCACGGTGAGCCATTGGTGCCCGCGCCAGAGGGTGCCGGCGCTCAGCATTTTTTCCTGAATCAGGAACCAAACTACTTCGGGGGCGCCGCTCCGCAATGGGACGAACGCGTTGGCGCGAGGGACGAGTCCGATTGACGGCAGCTAGACGTGCTTCGGACCCATGGGGTGTCATACCAGCGACGCGATGACATCGCGGGAGACTCATGACGCCCACGCTTCTCATTGGTGAGCGCGAACACCGACTGTATCCGCTCGATCCCCAACGGATCGATTATATCGAGGCTGATCGCAACTACGTTTCGATCTGCAGCGGCAACGCGACTTACATGAGCCGCAACACCATAAAACGGCTGGCTGACGAGCTTGCACCGCTGGGCTTCATCCGCATCGGTCGCTCGCTTCTCGTCAACGTTCGCGCCGTGCTGTACGCCGAGAACACGGGGCGCGGACGCTTCGCGTTCACCCTCGCGTCCGGCGCGCGCCTACTCTCCAGCTCAACTTACCGCGAGGGTATTCTGCGCACGCTGCCGCTGGCGCCTTCAGCAACGCGACGGGCTTCGCACTGATGCGACTTGCGGATCGGCTGTCGCAGTGCCGGATGCCGTTCATGGTGCAGAGCGCGTCGAACGGCGAGGTCACGCGCCTCAATGGCGCCGCGGAGACTGCTCCGCTGATCGCCACCTGCCCGATACGCTATGTCTTGAGCGATGAACTTACGCGGCTGTGCACGGCGCTTGCGTACTCCAAAGGGACGCGACGCCTGGCATGCGCCGATTTGCTGCGCATGCCGGCGACGCAGGTCTGGGTCGAATGGTGCGAAGCGCCGTGGCAGACCGAACTGACCCGCTACGGGATTCAACCCGGAGATTCGCGCAGTACCGGAACCGGGCGTCGCGGCGCGCTAATCCGTGCGGCGCGCGACGGCCGCTCGGGCATCGTGAGGACCTTCTGGACCGTGGGCGATCGCGAGGCGGATCTGCTCGCAAGCAGCATGGAGGCCTACTTCGACCTGGACGCCGACGACTACGCCGGCCCGGCAGCACCGAATGATGAGGACCGCGCCGTATTTCGAGTCTCCGACGCCGAGAGCGGCGATGCCGACATCCTGCGGCAACATTTCAGGTTTCGCTTCGAGCGCAGCTGGCATGACTACTATAAGAGAGGATCCCTCTCCTCGACCACCGAGCAGCTTGTCGCCCGCCACGCACTCGGAACCATCGCGCCGGACATTCCCATGTTGCTCGCCTTCTTTCTACTGCTCTCGACGCGCACCGGCTTGCCGCGCCGGCCCTCCTCCTTGGAGCGATTGAACAAGTCTCGAGTGCGGGATGGCAAGCGACCGCTGCTGGAACATATCGAGGTTACGAGTCCCCTCCCCCGCGAGAGCTTTTCGCCGGCGAGCGATCTTGGACCGGCCTGGCGGCGGGCGCCTCGCCTGCACCATGTTCGCGGCCATCTCATGCGCCGCGGCAGTGAGCTCTATTGGCGGGTTCCACACCTGAGGGGTCACGCGCGTTTCGGCTCGGTTCAATCACGTACCGTCACCTGGACCATCGATCGTCCAGCTTGACCGGATCTGGGCCGCCCCGTTCTTGGAGCCGAGCCAAATCGGCTACTATTCACCGAATCACGCAACATAAACGTCGGCGCGCATCGGCGCCGCGCACTGCAAGCGCCGCGTGAGCAGGAGCACCTGTGTATAGATCCAAGATTTTTCTCCATGCGGCCACGCTCGGCTGGGCGTTGACGGCGGGCGCTAGCGCCAGCGCAGCGTCAGCGCCTGCTTCGAGCGATGCGTTCGCCGATGTTCAAGGCGAGACGGTTCTTGACAATCCGCGGGTACACGTCGAGAAGTACACTCTTCGTCCAGGGCAATCTACGGGCGCGTTCAGGCATTCCGGCGATCAGCTGTTGGTGTTCACCAAGGGCGGCGTGTTGAGGTCGGGATCCGGACGCTCGACGCTGTGGCGAGACGGACGCGTTTTGTGGCGCGGCGCGTCCGCAAACGATGACCCCTCGCAAACCAATGCGGGAAGCACCGACATCGAAATGATCTGCGTCGGCATCAAACCGGCCGTTTCCGGCGGCAAGCCGGCATACCGGCACTTGAATTATCCCAACATCCCGGGCGAAGACATCCTGGAAAACGATTCGGTCATCGTGCAGCGATTCACGGTGAATCCCGGGCAGTGGGAGGGAGTGCATGCCCATCATCCGAACATGCTGTGGATCCACATCAAGGGTGGACAGTGGGCCGCCCGAACCAAGACCGAGCCCGAGCATCCCTATCCGCATGTCTCGGCGGACGGCAGCGTCGGCTGGATGGAGCCGGTGGACTTAAGTGTGGGCCATGAATCCGGCAACATAGGCAAGAGTCCCATCGATTTGATCTGGGTGACGCTGAAGCGATGAGCGGGCGCGCAACCGTTGTGCTTCATTGTGAATTCCAGAGTCTGGCGCGCCGATCCGCATTGAGCCCATCTCGGTCTGGTCCGTAACCCGGTATGTAGACGATGGCCGCAGGCTCGTGGCGACGTGGATTCACCTTGTCCCTCCTGACCGTCGGCGCCACCGCGGCTGCCTTCGGCACCATGTTGCTCGCGACAAGATATTTCGGTGCCGGATCGGGCGTCGCAGTACTTGCCGCGGTCCTGACGCTCACCCGCGCGCGCCGCCCGGCCGACGACTCCGAGACCCACGGGTGGCTGCGGGATCTGTTGCGGCTGCCGCTCATCGCGGCGCTGGCCGCTGCGGTGGCGGTGCTTTTGCACCGCCATATTGTCCTTGGTGCGGTTCTCTTCACCGCACTGATCAGCATCGCCACATGGCTCCCATCGCTCGGCGCGCGCGGCCGGGCGTTTGGGGCCGCCGCCAGGTTGCCCCTCATCGCGATGCTTATCGCTCCAGCCTCGCCGCACGCGCCGGGCGGTATCCTCATCGACCTGCTGTTGATCGTGACGGCTGCGTGGCTCGCGCAGCTTTACGCAAGACTCGCGCAAATGCTCGCTGCGCGGATGGGATTCAATGACCTTCCCGCGCCGGGGCCTCAGGCGGGTGATCGGTCCAAGCCGGGAAAGATCTCGGGGTATCTGCGCATGTCCCTGCAAATGGCGGCGGCCGTCCTTGCCGCCTTCGCCATCGGCTATCCGGTGTTTGCGGCTCACTGGAGTTGGTGCGTTCTGACGGCCTACATCGTCTGCGCCGGGAGTCCCAGCCGCGGCGAAGTGGTTTACAAGGGACTGTTGCGCTTGCTGGGCGCGCTGGCGGGCACCGTGCTGGCGGCAGTTGTGCAGAAGTTCCTCGCACCACAGGGCGCGGACGCTGCCGTCGCGATCTTCGCCTCGCTGTTCGCCGGCGTGTGGCTGCGCGAATACAACTACGCTTTCTGGGCCGCATGCATGACCCTCACGATGGCGATGTTGCAGGCCGTTGCCGGTGTGTCGAACGGCGATCTGAATCTGCGGCTTCTGGCGATATTGGTAGGAGCCCTGTGCGCCGTTGCCGCTGCCTGGCTCCTGCTGCCGCTTTCCACCCGCAGTTACGCACGCCGGGTGTTTGCCGATACGCTCGCCGCTTTTGACCGCTCGCTGCAGTCGACCGACCAGGAATCCGGCGAGGAGCTCGCGCGCTGCCTGACCCGCCTCAGGCGTCTGGCACCCGTTCTCAAATTTCACATGGTGGTTGCGCGTGCGGGGACTGAGAGCGACCACCCGGCGCTCTGGGTGGTCCGGACGCTCAGCTGTTCGCGATCGATCTCGAACTTCGAGGGCGATAAGCCGAAGTTGCTTCGCGCAATCGGCTTGACGCGCCGGACCCTGGCGCGCCGTGACGGTTCGGTCTATGAGGCCCTGCAGGCCGTCGAGAAGATCGCGCGCGGCGCCGAAGAATGACGCTCAGGTCACTTCTGCTTTGGCACCGTTGGCGAGCGCCGCTTCGGAAGAATTGGCCGCTGCCGGGGCATCGGCGCAGGTGTGCAGCACATGCAAATCCGCTGCAGAGTCTGCGCCCGCATGGCGGGGAGACTGTACCGCCTTGCTCAGTTCACTCAACTCCTTGCGCATCTCATTCAGCTGTCCCATG
Organism: Steroidobacteraceae bacterium; assembly: GCA_036494165.1. Lineage (GTDB taxonomy): Bacteria > Pseudomonadota > Gammaproteobacteria > Steroidobacterales > Steroidobacteraceae > Bog-1198. Next base: position 46,164 of record DASXOQ010000104.1, on the reverse strand, counting down.
TTCACCAGCGTCTTGCGTGACTCGCGAAGCGGCTGCAGCGGATAGCCGCCGTATTGGCCGGGCTTGGTGACATTATTGTGGACGGTGGATCGAGCCGCGAGCGCCACGCCGTCGGTGACCGTCAGGTGGGGGCCGATAACCGAATTGCCGCCGGTCACGAAATCCTTGCCGATGGTTGCCGAGCCCGCGGTCATGAAGCCCGCGGTGTAAAGGCCGTTTTCACCCAAATCGCAGTTGTGCGCGATGTGGCAGATATTGTCGAGCTTCGCTCCCGAGCGGATGTAGGTCGCGGTGAGCGTGGCGCGATCGATGGAGCAATTGCCGCCGATTTCCACGCGATCGCCGATCTTGACCACGCCCAAGTGCGGAATCTTCTGATGTTGTCCCGCGTCTCGCGCATAGCCAAATCCGTCGGAGCCGATGGTGGTGTGCGGATGGATCTCGCAGCCCTCGCCGACTTCACAATTGGCGCCGACAAACACGTGCGCATGCAGGATGGATCCTGCCCCGATGCTTACATCGTTTTCAACCACCGCATGACTGCCGATCAGGCAGCCCGAGCCGATCGAGGCGCGGGCGCCGATCACGCAGTACGGGCCCAACGTCACGCCATCCGCAACAACCGCCTCGGGATGCACGAGGGCTGTCGGATGACGCGTTCCCCACTGGGTGAAGCGCTCGGTCTTGCGATCGAAGTACTTGAAGAGGATCGCCATGGCCAGCGGAATGACGGCGACCGCGAAAAAGCAGCCGGGACTCTCCTGGCCGAGCACCAAAGGAGCTAGTTTCTCCTGGACGATGATGATCGAAGCTTCGCGGCGGATCGCCTCGCTCAGTTGATCGGGGTGGCTCACCAGAACGAGGTCTTGTTTTTGGGCCTCGTTCGGCACATGACAGGCCGTAGCGCTCGCGTTCAGATCGCCACGCAGATACCTGAAGCAGCGCGAGTGGTCATCTTGAATGGTCTTGGCTGTGAGCATGGGATTCACCGGCTGCCGTGATGGCAAACTTCTTAGAGGTCTATTTTTCAGTCGTCCGTCCGGCCGCACATGGCGAATCGCCTGCGCGTCAGGAGCGGACCCGTGTGATGGACGCCGGGGCCTTGCCCATGCGCTGGCGTGCGATTGCTTCTTCCTGCCGGCTTAGCCATATGAATCGTGTCGTTTTTAAAGCGTTGCAGGGCACACGCAGCCGCGGTGACCCCCAGGCGCCTTTCTGGGTGACCCGACACCCATAAAAAACCGGCCCAGCCGACTGCACTTCAGCCGGATGTTACGCGTTTCGCAGCCGCCGGCCGAGGGATTTTCCGGCGAAATGGACGGCAGCTTTCTGCCGTCGTGCCCGCTGCTTTGCACCAGCAAGTACCCGGATTATGTCTAGCCGCAATGCGGGTCGGAGCAGGGACACCTGTAATAATTGCATGATATTCAATATGTTACGATCTGTATCGTCCTGCTTCTATTTTGGACGCGGAAAGCGCGAGCGCATCTCGAGTTCGAAGATGGGCACCGTGTTTCGAATATAGAGATGCCGGGCGTCGGGGGCGGCCTGATAGTCCCAGGAAACATTCTGCGCACGCAGTATCTCGTTGAGATATCGGCGGCGACGCTGGCTCAAAACCACCCGTTCGCGAAGCTCCTCCAGCGGCCAGCGTTGCGCGCACTCCTTGCGCAGCGAGTCGACCAGCTGCGCTTGCGCCGGGTCGGCGGCCAGATTGCGCAATTCCAAGGGGTCCTGGCCGACATCGTAGAGCTGATCGGGATCGTGCGGGGAATGCACGAACTTCAAGGCGCCGCGGCGGATCATCAGCAGCGGCGCACGCGCCCCTTCGGCGGTGTACTCGCCGATCACTTCGTCATGACCGCCCGCGCCCGATAGATGGCCCTTAAGCGAACGGCCGTCGGTCCTTACTTCCGGGTTACTTACGGCGCCGCCCGATGCGAGATCGACGAGCGTCGGCAAAATGTCGACCAGAGAAACCGCAGCCGTCACGCGCCGCGGCTTGAAGCGCTCCGGCGCGTGCACCAGCAACGGAACCCGCGCCGAGTTCTCGAACCAATTCATTTTGAACCACAGGCCGCGCTCGCCCAGCATGTCGCCATGATCGCCGGTGACGATGGTGATGGTGTCTTGCGCCATGCCCGACTCCTCGAGCGCCTGCATGAGGTCGGCGAAGCGCTCGTCGATGTAGCTCACCGAGCCATAGTAGGCATGGCGGGCATTACGCACCTCCTCGTCCGACGGCGGCGGATCCTGCATGCCGATTCCCTTGCTGAGCCGTAGGCTCTGCGGATCGGGCGACACGTCGGCGGCGCGCACCTTCGGCATGTCGATATCCTCGTGCCGGTAACGGTCCCAATGCTCGCGGCGTGCAAGATACGGATCGTGGGGGCTGATCAGCGACACCACCAGGCAGAAGGGCTGCGCACTTCGGTTGACCTCGCGCTGCCGCGCCAGATCGAAAAGGTGGCGCTTGGCCTGGAAAACCACGTCGTCGTCGTAGTCCAAGTACGCCGAACGGGTGCAGATCCCGGCCTGGCGCACCACGTCCATGTTGTGAAACCAGTCGAGCCGCTTTTCCGGCTCATCCCAGTCGGGCACCCATGCGAAATCGGCTGGATAGACATCCGTGGTCAGCCGGCGGTGAAACCCATGCAGCTGATCGGGCCCGCAGAAATGCATTTTCCCGGACAGGGTCGTGTCGTAGCCGAGTGCGCTCAGGTGATGCGCGAATGTCGGGGTCTCGGCAGCGAATTCGGCGGCGTTATCCCAGGCGCCGATGGCCGTGGGCAGGCGTCCCGACATGAAAACATACCGGGAAGGGGCGCACAGCGGCGAGTTGCAGTAGGCCGCGTCGAAGATCACGGACTGCTGCGCAAAGGCGGACAACGCCGGGGTCTTCACGACCTCGTGGCCGTAGGCCGGCAAGAACTGCGGCGCCAGCTGATCCAGCATGAAAATGACGAAATTGGGTTTCGCCGAACTCATTCCTATACCCCCTTCCGAGAACATGCATCGAGAATAGCGGTCGAGCTGTCATTGTCCATGCGCGCGGCTCACCCCCGGTCGCTTTTTGAACCAGCGCGGTCGCCTTTCATCATAGGCGCGCGCCGGAGCGCGGCGAATGGCATTTCCACCGTCCGCCCCGCTAAGATCCGGGGAAGCCTAGAGGGCGAATGGGAGTTGCCGGATGAAGCGCGCTGAACGTCGAGGGTGGTGGTGCCTGCAAGCGATCCTGGCAGCCACTGCATTTGGCTGTCATCGCGAGCCCCCGCCGAGCGTTCCTGCGCCAGAGGCCAAGCCCATGAAAGCGGCGGAAGTGGACGCCGCGCGTCTCGCTAATCCTGCGCCCGATGATTGGGTGAGCACCGGACGCGACGCGAATGGCAGCTACTTCTCGCCGCTCAGTGACATCAACGCCGGCAACGCCAAGACATTGGGGTTCGCCTGGGACTACAAGCTCGGTACCAATCGCGGCCAGGAATCCACGCCACTGGTGATCGATGGCGTCATGTATGCCACCAGCAATCTCGGCCGCGTATATGCGCTCGATGCAAGCAACGGCAAGGAGTTGTGGAAGTTCGATCCGCACGTCAACGGCGAATGGGCGCGCTATGCCTGTTGCGACACCGTCAACCGCGGCCTCGCCGCCTTCGCCGGCCGGCTGTACGTGGCATCTCTCGATGGATGGCTGTATTCCCTGGATGCTCGCACGGGCGAGGTAGTCTGGAAGTCCGACACCGTCCTTGGACGTCAGGAACGCCGCCCCTATACCCAGACCGGCGTTCCCTTGCTCGCGGGGGATCTCGTCATCATGGGTGGCGCCGGCGGTGACTTCGCCCGCGCGCGCGGCTTCGTCAGCGCCTTCGATCGCAACAACGGCGAGCTGAAGTGGCGCTTCTTCACCGTACCGCATGATCCCAAGGACGGGCCGCAGGAAGAAAAACGTCTGGAGACGGCGCTCAAGACCTGGGATCCCCGCCATCCCTGGGCCGAGGGCAGCGGAGGGACGGTTTGGGACGGCATGGCCTATGATGCCCGCTTGAATCTTGTCTACGTGGGCACCGGCAATGCGGCGCCCTACAACATGCGGCGCGACGGCCGTCACGGCGGCGATGAACTCTACGCTGCCTCGATCATCGCCATTCATGCCGACAGCGGCTCCATGGCCTGGTACTACCAGACCACGCCCGGGGACCGTTGGGATTTCGACAGCACGCAAAAATTCGTGCTCGCGGATCTGGAACTTTCAGGCAAACCGCGCACGGTGATCATGCAGGCCGCCAAGAACGGCTTCTACTACGTGCTAGACCGGCAAAGCGGCGAACTGCTCTCCGCCAGCAACTTTGCCTATACCAGTTGGGCTCATGGAGTCGATCTGAAGACCGGCAGACCGCTGGTCGATGCCAAGGCCGATTATGAGCGCGCGCCGGCGCTGGTGTTTCCATCGGAGGCCGGCGCGCACAGCTGGCAACCGATGGCATACAACCCGGAGTTGCACGTGACCTATCTGCCGGTGATCGAGGCAGGCAACATCATGATCGAGACGAGTCAGCGTCCCGCGGGTCTGGTCGAAGGCCAGTTCACCACGCCCGCCTTGCCACCGGAACTCTACGATCCCAAAGCACTGCAGTCGCTGTACGGAAGCCTTCCCAGCATCGAGAAACTGAAGGACGGGATCAAGACGAATATCGCCTCGCGCGGATTCGTACGGGCGTTCAGCGTCACGGATCACCGTGTGTTGTGGGAAGCCGCCACCGCCACCAGCTGGGACGGAGGCGTTTTGGCCACGGGCGGCAACCTCGTGGTGCAGGGCGATGCCAACGGCAATCTCGTGTTTTATTCGGCCGACAAGGGCGAACGGCTGGTCGCCATCCCGTTGGGTTCTTCGATGATGGCCGCCCCCATGACCTATCGGGTGAACGGCACGCAGTACATCGCCATCGTTGCCGGCTACGGCGGGGGCGGAGTGATTCTCGGTGCACCGCTCGACCCGGAGTCCGCCGCCTACAAGTACGGCAACGACGGCCGGATCATCGCGCTCAAGCTTGGCGGCTCAACTCCTGCTCTGCCGCCGGTTCGCACCGATTCGCCCATGTCCGAGCCGCCGCCGCGGTCCGGCGACAAGGCGCAGATTGCCGCCGGCGCCATTCTCTACAATCGATTCTGCTCCCGCTGCCACGTCATGGGCCGCGGCAACTTGCCGGACCTGCGCCGGCTGTCGTCCGGCACTCATCAGATCTTCGACTCCATCGTGCTGAACGGCGCCTATGCATCCAAGGGCATGGGCAATTTCAGCGATGTCCTGTCCAATCAGGACGTGCAGGCGATTCACGCCTGGCTCATCGATCAAGCCTGGGAGCTTAAGTCCACGGCGACAGCTGGCGGCAACTCCGCGCCGCACTGAAACCTTTCAGACCTTCCTAAGCGCGGGCCGCAGCGCGAGGATCAAGGGCACGATGCAGGCCGCGGTCAGCGCCGCGGCTATGGTGCCGATATCGCGTGAACTGTGGTCGGCAATGAAGCCATACACGATGGGTGCCAGAGCGCCCGAACCGATCGTGCCGGTGTAGAAGATCGCGAAGGCCCGGCCGACGTCGCCGCGCGGCGCAAGCTCGGGAACCGTACCGTAAAGCACGGACGAAGTGCCGTTGAGCGCCACACCGAGAACCGGCAGCAACAGCAGAACGGGAACCAGCGGCACGAAGAGCGTGGCCACGATGAGCAATGCAGTCGCCGCCTCGGTGGCGATGACGCTTGCGACGACGCCGATGCTGCGGCCGAGCCAGCCGCACAGCGCCTTGCCGAAGGCGCCGCCGATGAACACCAGCGCCAGCCCCAATCCCAACGTCGCCTCGGATCCGCCCCTGGCGCGGATGAGGAACGGCAGGAAAAGCAGGTACCCCATGCGCGGCGCGGTGTCGAGCACACCGATGCCCGCAAGCAACCAGAATCCGCGGCCGCCGCGCGATGCCGCGTGCTCGTCCACCGGTGCGCGCGTCGATGCCGCCTTCGGGATCAGGCTCCAGAGGATCACGGCGGCGAGCATGCCCACGCCCCCCATGACCCCCGTGACCGATCGCCATGAGAGGACCGGCAGCATCGCGGCGGCGGCGAGGGGGAAGATGGCCTTGCCGAGATCGCCCGAGAAATTGTAGACACCGAGCGGTCCGCGCGACTCGGCAGGATAAGCGGCGGTCACCAGCAAGGAGGCGCGCGGGTGTTGAATGCTCGATCCCATGCCCGCCACGATCAGCCCCGCGCAAAGACCGGAGAGCCCCAACGGCAACGCCATGAGAAAATATCCGCAAGCCGCCACAGCCGTGGCCAGCGTCAGGCTGGCACGCGGATGAAGACGACTGATCCAGCGATCCCCCGGCACCTGCAACGTGCCCATAGTGCCGTAGTACAGGAAACGCACCACCGCGAGTCCTGCGTAGCCCAGCCCGAACTCGGACTGCCAGAGCGGCAACAACACATAGAGCTGGTCCGTATAGCCGTCGTGCATCAGGTGCGCAAGACAAGCGCCGAAAAAGCTGCGTCGCTGCAGCGGCACGCGCTGTGCGTCTGGTAGAGCGGAAAGACTCGGCGTGCTCATGCTGGACCTAAAGATAGCGGCGCCTGCGCCCTTATCGAATTTAACTAAAATCCACAGCTGCGGAACGCCCTTTCGCCGGCGCCCCTTGCATTCCGCGCACGGAATAAACCCGGCGCCCAACGAGTCTATATCAGCGTCACAACCCACAATTGCTTATGGAGAGAATCATGGTTCGTTTGCTCAACGGTGCTGCCCTTTCGCTGATGCTGCTCGGCCTCGCCAACGTCGCGGCTGCGAGCGATGTCACCCCGCTCACCGATCATGAAATAACGCATCGGGTGGAGCTGCTGATCTCGCAGCGTGCTGATTTGGGATCGCTGTTCACCGTGCAGACCCACAATGGCGTCGTATTTCTCGGCGGCGCGGCCACCACGGACCTCGCGAAATCCGACGCCGAACGCCTGGCGGAAGGCGTTCCCGGCGTGCGCATGGTTCTGGACAATGCCGGTCTCATGGAATGACCGCGCCGACGGGTGTGGGCGGCTCCATGTCGCCCATGCCCGACTCTTCGCCTACGACGACTGCGACTGCGACTGCGAAAAGCGCCTGCGATACTCCAAGGGACTCAATCCCACCCGGCGTCGGAAATGATGCCGCATGGTGATGGCGGATCCGAGGCCTGCCTGCGCGGCAACCCTGTCGATGGACAGCTGGGTGCTTTCGAGCAACTCGCGAGCTCGGTCAAGTCTCAATCCGGTGATCCAGGTCGCAGGCGACACGCCGGTGGCGGCCCGGAAACGGCGCATGAAAGTGCGTTCGCTCATTGCCGCCCAGCGGGCAAGCTGCCGGATACGCAACGGCTCGTGCAGGCGCCTGCGAACCGTGTCCAGAAGCTTGCTGAGCGCGCTGCGCTCCGTCGAATCGACGGGCCGCTCCAGAAATTGTGCCTGTCCGCCGTCACGATGCGGCGCAATCACCAGCCGGCGCGCAACCTGGTTGGCAATCCCCGGGCCAAAGTCCCGGCGCACCAGATGCAGACACAGATCGAGACCCGCGGCACTGCCCGCCGAGCTCAACAGCTGCCCCTCATCGACATAGAGCACCTCGGCGTCCACTCTAAGCTTCGGAAAGCGTCGGGCTAGTTCGGCTGCATAGCGCCAATGAGTGGTGGCGCGCCTGCCATCCAGCAATCCGGTGGCGGCCAGGACGAATGCGCCGGAACAGATGGAGATCAGGCGTGCACCGCGCGCATGCGCGGCGCGCAGCGCCGCGAGGATTTCCTCGGGGACTCGCGCATCGATGCCCTGCCAGCCCGGAATCACCACGGTACCGGCCTCTGCCAGCCGCTCGAGGCCCGCATCGACCTGCATCTTGATTCCATACTGGCCGCGCACGCTGCGCCCGGCGAGGGCGCAGGTCTCGAAGCGGTACCATCGCGCCCCAAGTTCCGGCCGCGACAGCCCGAAGATCTCGGCGGCGCAGGAGAACTCGAACGCACAGAGCCCGTCATAAGCGAGCGCGACCACCAACGGATTGAAGGCGCCGCGGGATGATTTTGGTTTTGGCATGATTTGATCGTTTAGCGGCAGATCCGCCAATTGTGCGCGCCCTTCAAGGTCGACACAATTCGCCTTGTCACCAAAAAGATTGCGAGCACCTCATGCCGAACGCCGTCACCCAGATTCCGCCTGCTGCCGCTTCGATGGCCCTCGAGCATTTCGAATCGCAGTTCGCATTCGAGACCGATTGCTGGGACACCCACGAGGCGATGCGCGAGCCCGATCCCGGTTTCGTACTCCTTGACGTGCGCAGCCACGCACTCTACGAGCGCGGGCACGTTCCCCGTGCGGTAAGCCTGCCGCACGGCAAGATCGTCGCCTCGAAAATGGCCATTTATTCCAAGGACACGCTGTTCGTCACCTATTGCGCCGGGCCCCACTGCAACGGCGCAGCGCGCGGCGCTGCCAGACTCGCGGCGTTGGGCTATGCGGTGAAAATTATGGCAGGCGGCATCACCGGCTGGCTGGACGAAGGATTCCCGTTGGAATCAGGCCGGCAGGATGGTGAGAGTCTCGAGCGCGCCATCTAGATGCGCCACCTCCGTGTGGCGCGCCCCGATGGAAAGCCTAGTTTCTCAGCTGGAAGCGGATCCTCAAGGGATAGCAGGAACTGACCGGCTGGCCGTCTTCGGTGGTCGCACGGTAGTGACCTGAGCCTGCTTGCGCCAGGCTCACTGCCGCCTGATCGAGACGGTCAAAACCCGATCCCGTCGCGACCGTCGGCTTGGAGCTGAGCTTGCCGTCGGGATTCACGCAGACGGTGACGGTGACGGCGCCCTGATGCAAAAGGCGGATTTCCGGGGACGGATAGAACTCCTCCACATTGGGAAACCCCGCGCGGGTGCCGCCCATGACGCGCGTCACCACATGTGGCGACGGCGGCAGTTTTTCAACAATGGGCGGATCCCGAAGTACCTGCGTGGTCACCTCCGGCACACCGGGATCGATGGGCGGAAACTCAATTGGCGGCAGGTCCAGCGTATGGGTGATCTGGCCGAGGTTCGGCGGCATAGGCTTCGGCGTGTCGCGGGGCGGGTCGTGCTTGATGAACGTGGGCACCAAGGCTTGAACCGCGGCCGGCACGTGAAGATGGGTAACCCAGGTGAACAGCGCGTAGAACACCGCGAGGTGCAGGGCGAGCACCACGACGAAGCTGCTGCCGCGGCGCGAGTAGAAACTCGCGTCGTGTGATTCAGCAAAGGCGAGCAACGCGTTTCCACCCGTGGTGGCCGTGGCAGCCGCGGCGGAAGGCCGGTGCTCGTAGGCGATCACCTGAATCGCCCAGCAACAACCGAGCGCAAAGCGCAGGCGCGACAGAAAGGAGGTGCGGCCTGACATGTCGGCACGCCACTCCTCCTCCAGACGTGCGGCCAGATCCGCGGGCGCCTTGCGCGCCGCGTGCCGCAGCAGCCAATCGTTCAACAGTTCTTGTCCCTTGAGGGCTTCAGAGTCGAAATCCAGCTTGCGCGAAGTCATGCGAGTACACCTCGATTAAAGCTCCCGAACACTTCACTGGCGCGTTTCAATCCCGTCGAGGTCAGCCGATAGAGTCGGCGGCGCGGTCGCCCGGCGCTCGAAGGATCAATCGCCTCCCATTGACTAACGAACCAACCTGCCGATTCGAGTCTAAGAAGAATGGGATATAGGGTCCCCGAGGCGATCCCGCAGCGCTGATGCACATCGGCCCCGGAGAGTTGCTCGCTCGGATTCTCGAGAAACGCTTCCAGGACCTTCAAGGTCTGAAGAGAAATGCGTACATCGCCGTCTTTCTTACCCATAGTAGAAAGTCTACATAGGGTGCCGCGCGAATGCAAGCGCTGTTGGCGGATTATGGAAACCAGGGCTTAGGCGCGCTTCAGCTGGTCGCGGACCGGCAGCTGCCGCAGCCGCTTGCCCGTCGCGGCAAACAGCGCGTTGCAGAGTGCCGGCGCCACCGGCGGCACGCCCGGTTCGCCGACGCCGCCGAGCGGCATGTTCCAGTTGTCCGGCGGAATGAGATGCACGCGGATTTCGCCTGGCGCTTCGTTCATCCGCGTCACCCGATATTGGTGAAAGTTGTCCTGCTGTGCGCGGCCGTTCTTGAAAGTGATCTCGCCGAACATGGCAAGCGCGATGCCCATGACCACGGCGCCTTCGAGTTGCGAGCGAATCCGTTCGGGATTCACTTGCGGGCCGCAATCAAACGCGATGTCGACGCGCGGCACCCGCACGGCCCCCTGATCATCCACCGCGGCCTCCATGACGCAGGCCGCGTAACTCACGAAGCTGTAGTGGGCCGCCAGGCCCAGCCCGTGGCCCGGCTCGAGCTTTCTGCCCCACCCGCCCTCCTTGGCGGCGGTTTCGATCACGCGCCGCAGGCGAGCGGTATTGACCGGATAGCGCTCCGGAGACTCGCCGTAATTCCATCCATCCTGCTGACTCTTGGGATCGATGAGCCGCGGCTCGCCGATCAGATCCAGGAGGAACTCGCGGTGGTCTTTGCCCGCCGCATGCGCAAGCTCCGCGACAAAGGTCTGCACCGCAAAAGCATGCGGAATGTTGGAGACCGAGCGGAACCAGCCGATCCGACAGTGACCGGCCGCCTCCGGATTCTCCAGCCGCAGGTTGGGGATATCGAACGGCAGGTTCACGAATCCCATGCCGGTCTCCACCGGAATCTCGTGCTTGGGATCCGGGCCGAATATGGTCGCGAGCGTCGGCGCCACGCTCCGATGCAGCCATGCAGTCACCTTGCCGTTGGCATCCAGACCGCCTTTGAGGTGCTCCACCGAGACCGTGTGCAGAAAATCGTGGTGCAGATCATCCTCACGGCTCCACACCACCTTCACGGGCCGGCCGTCGAGCGCCTGCGAGAGCAATGCCGCTTCGCACGCATAGTCGGGCTTGGATTTGCGGCCGAACCCGCCGCCGAGGAGGGTCACATGCACGGTGACGTTCTCGAACGGCATGCCCAAACACTTGGCCACATCCTCGCGCGTTACCTGCGGCGCCTGCGTGGGCGCCCAGACTTCGCACTTGCCGCCCACGATTCGTGCCACCGCGCTCGGCGGTTCCATAGTCGCGTGGGCTATGTGCGGCAGGTAGTACTCGGCTTCGACGGTTTTGGCCGCCTTCGCGAAGCCCGCATCGAAGTCTCCGCTCTGGCGGATCACCTGCCCGGGACTACGGGCCGCGTTTTCGAGCGTCGCGCGGTATTTGACGGAGTCGTACCCGCCATGAACGCCGTCTTCCCATTCCACCTGGAGAAGCTTGCGCGCCTTGAGCGCGGTGCCGGTATCGATGGCGATGACCGCGACCCCGGCAAGCGGCTTGAACACCGCGTTTGCCTCGATGGTCGGCATCTGCATGATCTTGATCACGCCCGGCACGCGGCCGGCCGCGGCATCATCGAACTTTGTCACCTTACCGCCCAGCACCGGAGTTCGGGCGATGACCGCAAAGGCCATGCCTTCGAACCAGGGATCGATTCCATATTGGGCCTTGCCGGTGCATATGACCTCGCCGTCGGCGAGAGGCACCCCGCCCTTGCCGAGGTAACGAAATTGTTCCGGAGTCTTCAAACGCAGCGACTCGCGCGCGGGCACGGGCATTTTGGCGGCGGCCTTGGCCAGTTCCCCGTAAGCAAGCTTTCGCCCGCTCTTCTCGTGTATCACCTCGTGATTGCTTGCGTGGACTTCGTCTAAGGGAACGTGCCAGCGGGCGGCCGCCGCCATCTCCAGCATGGTGCGGGCGGTCGCGCCACAGCGGCGCATGGGATCGACGAAATGCCGGGTGCTGCGCGAGCCATCCGTGTCCTGGTTGCCGAACTTCTCCTCATCGGCGGGTGCCTGCGTCACCCGCACGCGGCTCCAGTCCGCTTCGAGTTCCTCGGCAACGATGAGCGGCATGCCGGTCCTCACCCCCTGACCCATCTCCGAGCGATGCACCACGATGGTCACCAGGCCATCGTCGGCAATGGAAACAAACACCAGTGGATTGTCCTTGGTGCCGTGTGGCATGCCGTCGGCACCGTATTTCGGGGCATCGTCTGCCTTCGTTACGCCGGCGACGCCGGCGACGAGTACCAGACCTCCAAGGGCGCGCAGTTGCGCGAGAAAATCCCGGCGGCTCAAGCCGATGGCAGTCTCCAGGGGTTCCGCGCTCATGAGCGTGCTCCCGCGCCGCCGGCAGCCTGCTTGATTGCGGCGCGAATGCGCGTATAGGTGCCGCAGCGGCAGATGTTCCCGGACATTGCGGCATCGATGTCGGCGTCGGAGGGCGAAGGAATCGCCTGCAACAGCGCCGCGGCCGACATGATCTGTCCCGCCTGACAGTAGCCACATTGCGGCACGTTGATCGCCTGCCATGCGCTCTGCACGGCCTTGCCGGTGGCCGTTTCGGAAACGCCCTCGATGGTGGTGATCTTCTTCCCCGCGACGCTCGAAACCGGCAGGACGCATGAGCGCACCGCCTGACCGTCGATGTGCACCGTGCACGCGCCGCACAGGGCCATGCCGCAGCCGAATTTCGTGCCGGTCATGCCGAGGTGGTCGCGCAAGACCCAGAGCAAGGCGGTATCTGGCGCGGCAGTGACGCTGACGGTCTGCCCGTTGATCGACAAATCCATGGCACCCTCCAAACGGTCGGACAGGATCGGGACCTCGAATATACGCCGCTTGAGCTGCACGCGGCAGGCTCGATAGAGGTGACCCGAGGCGGCTAAAGGGTCAACTGAGTCTGCGTGGTCAGCGCCACGAGCTTACCGTCCGTGGTGGTAATCCGCGTCTGCCAGACCGATGTGCGACGGCCGCGATAGATCGGGATTGCCTCACCTCTGAGTCTGCTGCCGACGGCGGCCGCGCCCAGAAAATTGGTTTTGCTCTCGAGCGTGGTGGTGCGGCTACCCTCGGCGAGGTTCATCCACGCCCCGATGGCGCCCAGCGTGTCGGCCAAAGTCATGATGGCGCCGCCGTGGGCGGTGGCCGGCAGGGTGCAAAGCTCATCCCGCACCGGCAACTCGCCCACGACCAGTTCCGCCGAGGCAGAGATCAACTCGATGCCGAGCAGCTTGGCGAACGGCAGTGGGTTCGCCCTGAGGCTCTCGAGTGCGTCCATGACCTGCTGCGTTCAGCCGGCGCGCAGCGCTTCGGCCACGGGAACCCGCGCAGCCCGCAGCGCCGGAAACAATCCACCGAGAACGCCGATGAAACATGCCCACACGATGCCCGTAACGAGCAGCCGGCCCGTGACGGTGAGGCTGAAGACCACCTGGGCAAACGCACCGCCGAGGGTGCTGACACTGTGCCCGTTGAAAAATACCCACGCCAATGCGCCGCCGGCCATTCCGCCGATGAGTGCCAAAAGCAATGATTCAAACATCACCGAGAGCAGCACCGGGAAGGCGCTGAATCCGATGGCCCGCAGGGTGGCGATCTCCATGGAGCGGGTGGCCACCGAAGAATACATTGTGTTCAAGGCACCGAAGGTGGCGCCGATCGCCATGATGGCGGCCACGACATTGCCGACGACATCGATCACTTGTGCGAGTTGCTGCGATTGCTTGGCGTAGTAGGCATGCTCGTCCGTGACCTCGACCTTCAACTGGGGATTGGTGGTGAGCGCGTCTTTCAAGACGGTGAAACTGTCTGCGCTGGACAGCAAGCCGATTGCGGAACTGTAGCCCGAATATTCAATCGCGGAGCGCACGGCGTCGACGTCCGCCATGAGTTCCGACTCGTGCGCATCGCCATTGCTGGTAAAGCGGCCCGTGACCGTCCACTCCGAGTTCCGCAACTTGACGACTTGTCCGACGCCAAGGCCCCGGAACTGCTTGGCGGCGCCCATTCCGGCGATCAATTCGCGTACTGCCGGCCTGAACATGCGCCCTTCGACCACCTTGAGTTCGGGCCGCACCTGACCGACGCTCAGGCTCACGCCGCGCAGGGTGACATTGGCATCGGTACCGGTGTCGATCTTCGGAATGTTGACCACGGTGACGATTTCGCCGGAGAGCGCCGCGTGCCCGTCCGCGCTCTTGGCAAGACCAGGGGCATCCGCGATGACGGCATAGTCATTGGCCGAGAGGTTGCTCGACAGTTCGTTGTCCGACCCGCCGCGCAGCACGATGACCCGATCTTTGCGGCCGGCATCCGCCAGGGTGTGTTTGAAGCCGGTGCTCATCGCCAGCACCGACACCAGCACCGCGACCACCGAGGCGATGCCAATGACGATGACGCTCGAAGCGCCGAGACGCTGCGGCAGGGTACGGATACTGAGCGAGACCACCGCAATCAATTGTTTGAACATCGCCTCTCCTTGCCGCTAGCGACGATTCGCCAGCGCATCCACGATACTGAGTCGCATGGCCCGAAGCGCCGGCGGCAGGCCGATCAGCACACCGAGCAAGATCGCGACACCGATTCCCGGCAGCAGCGAGGAGGCTGAAAGCTCCACCCCCTGCAGACCCCGTTTGATGACCGGCAGCAGCGCAAAACTGAGCGCGAGGCCCACGATGGCCGGCACAACGCAAAGCGTCAACGCCTCTGCGAGCACCAGGCCGAGCACCCGGAGATCGGAGAACCCGATGGTCTTCAGCACCGCGAACTCCGGAATGCGATCGCGCACCGACTGCATGCTGGTGTTGCCGGTAAGAAACAGCAGCGCGAAGAACACGGCCGCGAGGATCATCCTCAGGACGAATCCGATGTCCCCCAATTGCTTCATGAACGAGGTGGCGAACTCGTTGGCGGGCTGCGTCTTCGTTTCATTCGGCGAATTGGCAAACAGGGCATCGATGTGTTTCGCGATCTCCGGCGCCTGGGAAGGATCCGTCACCCGTTCCTCCAACCAGCCAACGGTTCCGTTGCCGAAGCTCCGTCCCTCGTCGAACATCTCATAGTGAAACAGCACGCTGTAGGCCTGCGCACTGGCCTGCGTCGAATCCTTGACGTCGAACGTTCCGACGATGTCGAAGGTCCAGTCCAGCGAACCGTCGCTCTTCTTGGCCCAGATGGTTGAATGGATCGGCAGCTTGTCGCCGATCTTCCAGCCGAACTTCTTGAGCAGTGCGATGTTCACCAGCGCGCCGCTGCGGTTGTTCTCGAAGGCGCGCATTTGGTCGCGATCCACGACGAACTCACCCTTGTGGACATCGAAATAGGATTGCGTATCGATCGGCAGGGCGAAGACGAAGTTCTTTTGCTCTTGATAGTAGCCGCCGAACCACGTTATCCATGTCACTGCCTCGATCCCGGGAACGGAGCGAACCTGCTGCACGTGCGAGAACGGCAGAGTCAGCGTGATGGAGTACTTGTTGGTGCTGATCAGCTTGTCGGCACCACTGACGCCGGTGCTCGGATGAGCGAAGGCCTGATCGACCGTCTCTAGGACACCGAACAGCAAGAAGGCAATGACGATGGACAGCAAGGTAAAGATTGTGCGCGTCTTCTTGCGCCACAGATTGGACCAGATCAGCGGAAGATACTGCATACCACTCCCTTGAGTACGCGCGTGAGCGGGGGACAGTAACCCGCTTGTGAAAGATTTTCCACTACGTACGAGGGAGGGGTGGGGCGCATGGGTTGCCGCTTCCTAAACTGCCATCACTCCCGATAAACTGGCCGCGCACCAAGACTCCGCCCCAGCTCGAATCGACGGTTTAGGTCCGCCTGAAGGAGAAAAAGCCCGTGTTTCGATCAGCATGTTTTGTCGGCGCCACTTTTTTGATCGCCGCTCAGCTATGGGCGGACGAGCCCGTGCCGCCTTCTCAGCCCACCCGCCCCTCGCCGAATGCCATGAAAGAGCTCCGCGCGGCATGTGCCGCTGACGTGCAAAAACTCTGTCCGGGCGTTCAACCCGGCAGCGGCCGCATCATGCAGTGCCTCAGCGAACACAAGAGCGAAGCATCCGAAACCTGCAAGCAGGCGCTGCTCAAGGCGCGTCAGGGCTCATCCGCCGGCTGAAAAGCCGATCTCGAGTGCGATGCTCTTGTTGAGTGATGAGCGCCGGCCATCGGCCGCGGCGCCTGGTTACGCAGGCTCCAACACCTGCAGGTCGGTTGCCGCCACCATATCAGCGCATCGTGTTCTAAACGCAAGCATATGAGGCGCCGCAGCGTGTGCTTTGAGCGCTTCGGCATCCACCCAACGCTCGACGATGGTCACTACATTCGGACGCAACGCAACCTGACGTGGGTGACCGGTCTGTACGTCGATGGCCGGAGAGTACTCCAAGCATCCGTGTTCAGCGGAGACCTCCGGGCAAACCTTCCGGACCTCCGCAAGGAATGCCTCTCGGCGGTTGGGGTGAACTGTTACGGTGGCGACGACGTAAATCATGTTGATATCCAGTCACGGTCTCAGTGCAATGAATCGGTGCCGAAAGTCCGGTCCAAAAAGTCCAGACCCCCGCTGGAGGGGCCTTACGATCGTAATGGCTTTGAGATCAATAGTGCCACTTGGATAGCGCGTGCGGATCTAAAATACGATTCGAGACAAGGCCATCTGGAAACCCCTTCAGCGTGCGTTACGACTTCTGCATTGTCGGCGGCGGCATCGTGGGAATTGCCACCTCCCGCGAGATTCTACGGCGCCGCCCAGGTTCCAGCGTGCTGTTGCTTGAAAAGGAATCCCGGCTTGCCGCTCATCAGACTGGGCACAACAGCGGGGTCATCCATGCCGGAGTCTATTACACACCCGGATCTCTCAAGGCGCGCCTGTGCCGCTTGGGCAACGAAGAGACCAAGCAGTTCTGCACGGAACACGGGATTCCGGTCAAGGTCTGCGGCAAGCTCATCGTTGCCACCAACGAGTTGGAGGTCGCGAGGCTCGGGGAGCTTCGCGAGCGCTGCAGGGTCAACGAAATCGCCGTCGATGAACTCGACGGCGGCGATTTGTCGAAGCTGGAGCCGCATATCGCCGGCTCGGCGGCGCTGCGGGTGCCTAGTACGGGCATCGTCGATTATCGCCAGGTCGGCGAAGCACTTGCTGCCGAAACGTCCGCGTCCGGGGGCTCGATCCGCTTTGGCGGTCACGTGGTCGGGATCATCGAGCGCGCCGACGAAGTCGAACTCAAATTGAGCAACGGTGAGTCGATTCACTGCACCCGGCTGATCGTCTGCGCCGGGTTGCAATCCGACCGGCTCGCGCGTCTGGCGGGATTGGATGTTGATTTTCGGGTTATCCCTTTTCGCGGTGAGTACTTCCGACTCCCCGACCAGAAATCCACTATTGTCAAACACTTGATTTATCCGGTTCCGAATCCCGACCTGCCGTTCCTCGGCGTGCACCTCACCTTGATGATCGGGGGATTCGTCACCGTCGGTCCGAATGCAGTCTTGGGATTCGCGCGCGAGGGGTATCCTCGCTTCTCGTTCAACTTTCGGGATTCGGCCGACAGCCTGCTGTTCCCTGGCTTTCGACGTCTCGTAAGAAAACACTGGCGTTCGGCAATCAAGGAACTGCGCGGATCGCTGTTCAAAGCAGACTATCTAAAAGAGTGCCGCAAATACTGCCCCGAACTCACGCTTGAGGATCTTAGGCCTCATCCTGCGGGCATTCGCGCCCAGGTGGTGCTTGCCGACGGCACCTTGGTGCACGACTTCATGTTTTCCGAAACCAAGCGCATGGTGCACGTCATCAATGCACCCTCGCCGGCGGCGACAGCTTCCATGCCCATCGCGCGGGCGATTGTCGAGCGTACCTTCGATGAGGTCGGGAAAGGAGGGCGGCTCAATAGCGGCGCGGCCGGAGTCCGCTTTCAACCTTCGGGGGACTGAGCCTGGGCACGCAGCATCCGGTCTATTACATGCCGGGCACGTACTCCGCCGCTGTCGATACTGAAAGCTTTGAGCGACAGATGCGGATTCGCGAGAATCGATCTCTGCTGCGCCTCGAGAACCGCCACGTCTTCCATGAAGACCCCGCCCTGTTGCTTCTTGAATCGGGCCGTGAAGCCCAGGTCCGCGATGTCAAAGTTTCGCGCCATGCCCCAGAAATAGTGGCTGCTATGAGCAGTTTCCGGCGTCAGCGCATCGATCACGAAGCCCCGTACGCCCTGATCGTGGTGCTCGATCGTGGCGCCTGCTCCGACGGGGGCCACGCCGACATCGATGATCACCGAGGATGGCGCCAGGAATTGGCAAATCTGCCAGCGGTCGACCGGACCGTCCTTCTTCAAGGCGTTACGCCAGAAGGGAGGCGCATCGATCGAGGGCATCCATCGTGTCACTGTGACCCGATCGCCTTCGGCCGTGGTCTCGATGGGCGCATCGAGAATTTCAGGCTGGCCGATCGAACCTTGATGCACGTAGGTCTCGTGCGTCAAATCCATCAAATTGTCGATCACCAGCCGATAGTCGCACTTGATCGGATAGTAGCCGCCGTCGAAGGTCCATGCCGGATGCGAACACGGCCAGAAGTCCGGAATGAGTTTTTCGTCCGCCTTGGATTTCTCTCCAAGCCAGATCCAGATGAAGCGATGCCGTTCGATCACCGGATAACTCTGCGTGCAGATCGACTTGTGGGTGCGCTCGGAACGCACCGGCATCTCAGTCGCGAGGCCTTCATGATTCACCAGAAGCCCGTGATAGCGGCAGCGTATGCTATCGCCTTCCTTGAATCCCAAGGACAGCGGCAACAGTCTATGCGGACACGCATCGCGCAGCGCAACGGGATCTCGATTCAAGCGACGGTAGAGGACCACCGGTTCTCCGCAGAGGGTCCGGGCCAGGGGCGTCCGATCGAGCTCTGAGTCCCAACACGCGACGTACCATTGATTCAGTACGAAGGAGCGATGCCCTTCCAATATGGTTTTCGTTAAGTCATTCATCGGTACTATATTTGGCTGTCTTGCGGGGAGTTTTGATTCGCTCACCGACTAATGAGACTTCCGGGAACCATCACGAGCAATCCAAGCAAAGGAGAGCGCGGCGATGCTGCCGATGATCACGATGGGCAGAAGATCCATGAGAAGGTGCGGCGTGTCGTGGCCGGCGGCTTTGAGCATGCCGGCCAACTGGGGACCGACAATGGAGCCCAGCCGTCCCGCGGCTACCGCGGCGCCAACGCCCACACCGCGAATCGTGACCGGATAGATGCTCGGAGCGGAAGCATAAAGGTAGGCCTGCGCCGCAAGGATTGCGCACCCGAGCAAGAACACGGTGAGCGTGGTCATGCCGGGGTCAGCGTTGCCTTTGGCGAGCAGCACCAGGAGCACCGGGATAGCTACGAACATGGCCACGATCGCAGGGTTTTTCAAACGCCCTCCAAGCGCCAAGCCCATGGCCGGAGCTGCAACCACGCCGCCGAGATTGAAGCCGATCTGTGCGATCCCCGCCTGGGCTCGCGTCGCGCCGCGCGCCAGCAACAATGTCGGCAGCCAGTTGAGCAATGCGTATAGCAACAGTAACTCGAGGAAAAAACTCATCCACAGAAGCGTGGTTCGGGTGGCGCGCCCGTCGGCGAATACCGCCGCGAAGCTGCCCCGCCTCGGCATGCCGGACTCGACTTGCGACTGCCGAAAGCCGCTCGATTCCGGCAGCCGCCACCACATCAGCGGCGCCAGCACCAGAGGAATTATCCCGCCGACGACAAACAGGGTGCGCCACCCGCTCGCCGGCACCATGAAGCTGATGAGGCTGATGATGGCGCCGCCGAAAGGCATGAGGGCGTAGATCGCAGTGAGCGTCGCTCGCTGCCAGCGGGGACTCGCAGTCTCTGAGACGTAGGCGAGCACCATGGGGAGGGCGCCGCCTAGACCGAGTCCGGTGAGGAGCCGAAAGGCGATCAGCGACGGCATGTCCCAGGCAATCGCGTTGAGGAGCGAGCAGACTCCGAAGAGTGCCACCGAAAGAATCAGTACCCCCCGCCTGCCGAGACTGTCGGAAATGCGGCCGCCGATCAGCGCCCCCAGGAACAGCCCGATCGTGCTCGAGCTGAAGAAGGGGCCCATCAGATTGGCCGTGGGATGCAGTTCGGCAACGATGCCGGGTGCCGCCACACCGGCTGCCTGCAGATCGATCCCTTCGCATAGCGCGCACAAGGCGCAGAAGGCGATGCCGATACCCACCTTGCTCGAGCTCGAATTAGCCATGGTCAATCCATGTTGTTATGTTGCAGTCTGCCTGCGGAATGCGATTCGACGCGCAACGAGCCTACCTCACTTGCAGCGATGCATCGAGGGCCATCACGCCGCGTCCGCGTGGATAAACCATAACAGGATTCAGATCGACTTCCGCAATGGAGGGTTCGCCGATCAGAAGGGCGCCCAACTTCTCCACGAGGGCAGCGACGCCCTCGACGTCGAGGGCGGGCAGCCCCCGAAAGCCGCGAAATAGCGCGCCGCTCTTCAAAGAGTAGAGGGCGCTTATCAACGTATTGCGGTCCGCCTCTGCGGACAGAAGCGCAACATCCTTGAGGATTTCCGCCTGAACGCCGCCAAATCCGACCAGCACCGTCGCGCCCCACTCCTTGTCATGCCGGCCGCCGACGATAAGTTCCACCCCAGATTCACCCATGCTCTCGAGCAGCACCCCGTCCAGTGTCAGTTCCGGCCGGTTCCGCGCGATGCTCTCCTGCAGCCGCGCCCATCCCGCGGCCAATTGCTCCGGTGACTTCAGGTTGAGGACAACGCCGCCCGCGTGGCTCTTGTGGGGCAGCGCCGCCGCCTGCGCTTTAAGGGCGACGGGATAGCCCTGCCGTTTCGCCGCTTCCCGCGCTTCATCCAGAGAACGAACCATCTGACCGCGGGGGAATGGGAAACCAAGCGGCGCCAGCAACTGCTTCGCCAAATACTCCGGCACGATTCCTGGCGGGGGACGCTGCTTGAGGCGCAACGGCACGCTATGCGCGCACGCGCGCATCGAAACTCCCGCCATGCGCGACAGCGCGCGGAATGCCCGGTCTGGCGCCGGAAAGTACGGCACACCCAGCGCCCGCAGCTCGTCGACATAGGTCCGCGGAACCACGGCCCCTTCATCGAGTCCGGCGAACACCACGGACTTCGCCCTCGGCAGCTCGCGCAACGCCTGAAGAATGGTCGGGAATTTTGCCGCCGAGGTCTTTTCGTCGGTTTGAATGATACCGAGTACGATCGTCCCGAATCGATCGTCGCTCATGAGCGCCGCGAGCGCGCGCCGATAGATTCCGGGATCGACCAGCCCCTGGGCCGTCAGATCCACAGGATTGCTCACGGGAACGAAATCGGGAATGGCCTTGCGCAGAGCCGGCGCGTCTGCGTCCCTGAGCGTAGGCAGCTCGAGCCCCAGCTCTTCGCAAAGATCGAGGGTGAGCGCCTTGAAGGCTCCTGACTCGGTGAGAACCGCAGCGCCGGAAGCCTTCGGAAAACCGAGCCGGTAGGCGAGTTCCAGTACATCCCCGAACTCCTGCAGGTTGTCCGTTACGATCACGCCGCGATGACTAACCTGCGTGCGCATCACCTGATAGTCGCCGGCCATCGCACCGGTGTGCGTTGCGGCCGATTCCTGGGCGGCGCTGCTGCGGCCGGGATGTAAGAGCACGATGGGTTTGCCCTGACTCACGGCCCGTGCCGCCAGTTCAAGAAAACGCTTGGGACTTCGGAACTGCTCGACGATGAGCGCGATGACCGCGGTGTGCGGATCGTCCACAAGATACTCGAGGTAATCCTCCACCCCGCTCGCCGCTTCATTGCCCGTCGAAATCGAGTAGGAAAGTGCGATGTCCCGACTTGCGAGCGTAACGCCGAGGACACAGGCCATCGCCCCGCTCTGCGAGATGATGGCGACGCCTTTCCGGCCCTCAATTTCGATTGCCGGCGTTTCGACGAAGGTCAGCGCGACCCGATCGACGTAATTGACCAGACCAAGGCAATTCGGACCCTCGATCATGACCCGGTGCTCGCGGGCGAGCCGCGCCAGCTCGCGCTGCTCGGCAAGGCCGCCCTCGCCGCCTTCGGCAAATCCCGCCGAAAATATCACCGCTGCGCCGATCTCGCGCCCAATGAGCGCCTTGAAGCACTCAAGCACGGCGGCCTTGGGAATTGCGAGCACCGCGACGTCAACGCCAAGCGGGATCTCCGCCACGGAACTCAGGCAGCGGCGGGAGCCGATGCTGTCGCGCTTTGGATTGATTAGGTGGATGTCGCCTGCGAACCGCAGGCGATCCAAATTGTCGATGACGGACGCGCCGAGGGCACCCGGCGTTGCCGAGGCGCCGACCACCGCGACGGATCGCGGACGAAGCAAGCGCTCGATCGGCTCTCTCTTTGTCACGATTTCACCGCGATCTTCTCGGACGTTCGGAAGCCGGGCGTTTGCCAGAACGCAGGCTGCTATCGTTGTTGGCGCGATACGTCGTAAGTACCTACGCCCGGTTTGAAGCTCTTTTCGTCGATGAACTGCCTGATGCCCTCTTTGCGCCCCTCGTTATCGTAGCTGTTGGCAGCTTCCTGCGCGCGCACCAAATAGTCCTCAGCATTGTCGTAAGTCATTTCGCGCACCCGGCGGATTGCGTCCTTCGTCGCCTTGAGCGCCACGGGGTTTTTCTTGAGCAGCATCTCGGCCACTTGGAGCACCCGCTCTTTGAGCCTTGAAGCGGGCAGCGCCTCGTTCACGAGCCGCCAGCTGGCTGCCGTCTTGCCGTCGATCGCCTCGCCGGTCATGGCGTGATACATGGCATCGCGAAAGCTCATGAGCTCCACGGCGATCTTGGTGGCACCGCCGCCCGGCAGGATGCCCCAGTTGATTTCGGAGAGACCGAACTGCGCGTCTTCGGCGGCAAACGCCAGGTCACAGGCAAATAGAGGACCATAGCCGCCGCCGAAGCACCAGCCGTTTATCATGGCGATGGTGGGCTTTTGATACCAGCGCAGGCGGCGCCACCAGCCGTAACTTTCGCGTTGCGCTTTACGCGTTCCGACGAGGCCCTTTGCCTCGGTCTCGCGAAAATATTCCTTGAGATCCATGCCCGCAGTCCACGCGCTGCCCTCGCCGGTGAGCACCAGCACCCCCACGTCGTCGCGAAATTCGAGTTCGTCGATGACCTCCATCATGCGACGATTGAGCGACGGACTCATGGCGTTGCGTTTTTCGGGTCGGTTGAATTTCACCCAGGCGATCCGGTTCTCTACGGAGAAGGAAACCGTGTCTGCCTCGTTTCGCGTACTCATATGATCCTCGCTATTTCCTTCAAATGGGGTAATGGCCCGGCAGAGTTTCGATTGTTATCCAGCGAAGATCGGTGAACGCCTCGACGCCCGCCTTGCCGCCGAACCGTCCATAACCCGAAGCATTCACGCCGCCGAACGGCATCTGCGCCTCGTCATGCACGGTCGGCCCGTTGATGTGGCAGATGCCGGAGCGGATTTGCTTGGCGACTCGCAGGCCGCGTGCCGCGTCTTTGGTGAAGACCGCGGCGGACAATCCATATTCCGTGTCATTGGCAAGCCGAATGGCATCGGCTTCGTCGCGGGCGCGGGTCACCGCCACCACCGGACCGAAGCTTTCCTCGCGGAACAACTTCATCGATGCAGTCACTCGGTCAATGACGGTTGCAACCATGAGGACACCGTCCGATGGCCCCCCGGACACTTGCTTCGCCCCCTGCGAGACTGCTTCCGACACCAGGCTCTCGACGCGCTTTACGGTATTGGCGTCGATGACCGCGCCGAGCGGGGCCTTGCCCTCGCGCGGATTCCCGGTCTTCATGGTGTCGGCCTTGGCCTTGAACTTCGCGACAAACTCATCGGCGATGCTGTCCACGACGATGATGCGTTCGGTGGACATGCAGATCTGGCCTTGATTCATGAAGGCGCCGAAGGCGGCCGCCTTCACCGCCTCGTTTAGATCGGCGTCCTCCAGAACCAGGAACGGCGCCTTGCCGCCGAGTTCGAGCAACACCGGCTTGAGATTCTGGGCCGCGCGCACCGCCACGATGCGTCCGACGGCGGTCGATCCCGTGAAATTGACGCGCTTGACCGCCGGATGATCGATGAGCACGCCGACGATGTCGGCGGCATCCTTCGGCGCGTTGGCGATGAAATTGACGATTCCGCCGGCAAATCCCGCCTCGATGAAGGCCTCGACGATGAGCGCGTGAGTCCGCGGGCAAACTTCCGAACCTTTGAGGATGACCGTGTTGCCGCAGGCCAAGGGCATCGCGATCGCACGCACACCGAGAATGATGGGTGCATTCCAAGGAGCGATTCCCAATACCACTCCGGCAGCCTGCCGCACCGCCATGGCAATGCAACCCGGCTTGTCAGACGGGATCACCTCGCCCGAGATCTGGGTGGTCATGGCGGCCGCTTCGCGGATCATCCCGGCTGCGAGCATTAGATTGAAGCGCGCCCAGCCCTCGGTGGAACCGGTTTCCGCCAGCATCGCGGCCACGAAATCGTTGGCCTTTGATTCCAGCGCAGTTGCAGCGCGCATCAACAGCGCGCGTCGCTCATTGGGCCCGCGCTCGCTCCAGGCCGGAAATGCCGCGGCCGCGGCATCCGCAGCCGCGAGCGCATCCGCCTTGTTTGCGGCGGCCGCCAGGGTTGCCACTTCACCGCTCATCGGGTCCAGGCGCTCGAACCGGCTCGCCGCGGGATGCGGCTTGCCGCCGATCATCAAGCTGACTTCGGATGCCATGTACTCACCCCCACCGTTAATGCTATAGATCATAGCTTTCCAGATTGGTATACTCAATAGCAATCATGCGCGCTGCGAAATCCGCCGAAAGCCCTGCCATCCGCGACCCGTTCGACGATCTACTGGGTTATCACCTGCGCCGCCTGTCCGTCAAAGTGATGGCGGATCTGTCCGCTGCCCTCAAGCCATTGGAGTTAAATCCCGCGGACGCTTCGATTCTCTTCGTGATCAATTCGAGACCGGGGATAACTCAAAGCGATGTGGGCAAGCAGCTCGGCATTCTGCGCGCGAACATGGCACCGTTGATAGGCACGTTGGTGCAGCGCGGTTTCATCGAGCGGGAAACGATCGACGGGCGCTCGCAGGCGCTGAATCTCACCAGCTTGGGCCTCGGCGCCTGCCGGCAGGCGAACGCGGCCGCCCGCGTTCACGAAGAACGGCTGTTCGGCGCGCTGCCCGAAGCAACGCGGCGCCGGCTAATCAAGCAGATACGCGCGCTTTGGCAGCGCGACGAAGAAGGCTAGCGCGCTACTGCTTGCGGAATTGCTTCGACACGGTCACACCGACCGTGCGCGGCTGCAAAACCCCACGGAAGCCGCGCTGGTGCCGTTGCGATTCCGGGCATAGATGATGCCGTGCAAGTTGAAGGCATTGCGCAGGAACGCGATAGCCCGCCAACCGCCCCACTCCCCATGAGCTAACATTGAGTCTCATCACGCCCCGCATGACCGAGCCCCGCATGAGCCAGACGACTCTAATATTGAGCGGCGAAGAAATTCGCGCTCTGCTGCCCGCTGCCGATTGCATCGAGGTGATCGCAAAGGCAATGAGTAGCGTTTCGCGCGGCGGAGCCGCCCTGCCGCTCAGGATCGGGGCACGCGTTCCAGGCCGGCATGCGCTAGTCGCATCCATGCCCGGGTATCTCGATGACCCCCTGAGTTTCGGGGGTAAGCTGATTTCCGTCATCTTCGGCCAACCCCCCGGCGTGCCTTCGCACCAGGGCGTCGTGGTGCTTTTCGATGTTCAGACGGGCAAGCCGGTAGCCATATTGGACGCACACGCCGTGACTCTGCAGCGCACGGCGGCCGCCAGCGCTGTAGCGAGTCGGGCGTTGGCGCGCGTTGAGACACCTCATCTTGCGATCCTCGGCACCGGCGAGCAGGCGGAGGCCCATATTCGCTACCTAATGCTGGTCAGATCGTTTCGGTCGATCTTTATCTGGGGGCGTTCCCCGGAGCGCACGGCCGCGCTGGTCAGCCGGCTCACCGCGGAGCTTGGTGCCTCGCTCAAGGCTTGCGAGTGTGCCGAAGAAGCGGTCGCCGGCGCCGATGTGATCTGCACGGTGACCTCGTCCACCGAGCCGATTCTCCGCGGCGAGTGGGTTAAGCCCGGCACCCATGTGAATCTCGTCGGCGCAAGCTCGATCGATGCGCGAGAGGCGGACGATGCGCTGGTCCTTCGCGGAAAATTCTTCGTCGATTTTCGCGGCTCGGCGATGGCGCAGGCCGGCGAACTCTCTCATGCCTGCGACGCCAATCCGGTCGCCATGACAAAACGAATTCAGTCGGAAATCGGTGAGGTACTGAACGGCGCCGCGGGCCGTGAATCGTCGGAGGAAGTGACTATCTACAAGTCCTTGGGAATTGCGGCACAGGACTTGGCGGCCGCCCAATTCGTGTACCGGAGGGCGCTGACTGAGGGAGTCGGAACACCGGTTCGGATCTGAGGATCTGCAAAAATTTTCTGTGCCAAGCGTCGATTGACACATGAAAATTGCGGTCGAATGACGGCGGATCGCCAAGAACGAATTATTCTCATGCGATTGCTCGCGTAAGCTTGACCTCGAAAGAGTCATTGATGGACCTCAAGAAGTGGCTCACTAACTTGGTTCCGGTCGATGAAGGATGATTTTAGTGACCGGAACGCGCAGTTTCCTTGCGTTCTACGTGGGCAAAGCGCCTCGTTGTGAACGTTTTATGCGCCAGGTGCCGTGAAGCGGGAGGCGTGGAGCGGCGCGCGATCCTCTATAGATCGCGGGTCATCGCCGGTTCGGCGTTGTCGGCCGTGGAATTTAGAACCACGAACTCGAATGCCGACTGCACGGCGCTGCGGACTTCGGCTTCGTTCGCCTCGCGCTCCTGCAGGGTCATGAATTTGTCCATGTTCACAGCGCGGCAGATGTAGCGCGGCTTCAGCGCGTTGAGCGCGATGCACGCGATATCGGCGCGCAGCTGTGGATTCGACCTCAAGGAGTCGCTTCCGAGGGCCAACTCCTCGATCAATTCGAAAACCATGGTTTCCCGATGATTGTGCACGTGGCCAAATGGCCCGGAATTCTTCGACATGGGTCCAACCACTCTCTAAGCCTCAATCACCGCAATATCGACAGAATCCGCTATAAGATAAATCGACTAGCGCGCAAAATCGCATTGCAGCAGAGCTGTCCTACAGGAAATGAGCCGTTTATGGCTCTTAAACCTGCGGAAATTGGCTTCAAATTGGATGACGCACCTATCGAGCCGAGGTTTGCGCGGCCATGCTTCAGCTCGAATTGGCCTGCCGAACCGGCAGCGCGTCCGGCTCGGCAGCAATTACCGCGCGTCCTCTTCCCTGCGCCTTCGCGCGATAAACCATCTGATCGGCCCGATCGACCAGCGCCTTCCAACCGCCGGCCGCCTCCGCATCGAATGCCACCCCCACGCTGGCGCTCACCGCCACGGAATGACCATCGAGGTGCATCGGCTCTTTCGCCTGCGCCACCACTTTCTCCGCGACCCGCGCCGCGGCACCGACGTCGCGAACACCGCTCAATACGATCACGAATTCATCCCCGCCGAGACGGGCCACTGCATCGGTGGGGCGGACCAGATGCTGCAGGCGGGACGCGAACTCGCGCAGCAACTGATCGCCCGCCGCGTGGCCGAGGGTGTCATTCACCGGCTTGAAATGATCGAGATCCGCGTAGATGACCGACACCGAGCCGCCGTCGCCTTGGCGGATCTTGGCATCCATGTAGTGTTCGAACCCCGCTCGGTTCAAAAGCCCGGTCAGAGGGTCACGTTCGCTGAGCAATAGCAGGCGAATGTTTTCCTCCCGATGCCGGGTGATGTCATGCGCGACGGCGATGAGTCCGGCGATCGAGCCGTCGTTGAGGCGCAGCGGCATGTATGCGACCGACATGTGCTTGGACTGCGAGGCGCCCGGATAGTCCTTCTCGTAGGACACCGTCTCGCCCGCGAGTGCTCGCTGCATCCAGGGTTCGCTCACCGCCAATTCCGCGCTGTCCATGGTTTCCTTGGCGTGCCGCCCAATGAGATCCTCGCGGCGAGATCCACGCCAGCGCTCGAAAGCCCGATTCACCAGCATGTAGCGCATGTCGCGATCGAATACCGCGACCATCGCGGGTATTGCCTCCAACACCGTGTTCAACGTTGCGGTTTGCCGCGACAGCTCGCCTCGGGCGGCCACTTCCACTGAGATGTCGCGCATCAGCGATGAATATCGCGAAATCCGTCCTTCCGCGTCGAAGTGCCCGATGGCTATATGGCTCACAGGGAGCACCCGCCCGCCATTGAGAAGGATCTCGCTTTCGCCCACCCAGACGCCGCATTCCTTGACGGTTGGGATGATGTCGCGGGCGAACTGTCGCACGGTGTCTTTGGTGGTGAAGTCGCGGAAGTCACGGCCCTCCACCGCTTCATCTTCCTCCAGATCGAGGGCGCGCCGACCCGAACGATTTACGTAGAGAACGTTCCCTTGGGAATCGGTCTGCGAAACGAAATCACTGGTATTGTCGAAGACCTCAGTCAGTTCGCGCAGCTTGCGCTCCACGTCCTTCAAATGGGTGATGTCGATGCCGATGGCGAAGAATCCCCGCACCTCGCCGACCTCGCCCCGGTCCGGGATCAGCTGCGTTTCGATGCGCCTGAACTCTCCCTCGACGTGGTCGTCGTATTCGTAACGCTGCGCCAGCCCCTCGAGCACCGCTGCGACCCGCCGCGACCCGGCCTCGCGATGTTTCGGCGATGCGAACTCGCCGAGGCTTCTGCCCATCAACGCCTCGCGGGTCGTCTGCATGCGGTCGAACAATGCACGGTTGACGAATTGGAAGCGCTTGTCACGGTTCACGTAGGCGAGACGCACGGGGATGTTGTCGGCGATGTTGCGGATAAAGCGCTCATTGGCTTCGACCTTGTGCTCCAACCGCTTTCGGTCGGTGACATCCTGTACCGTGCCGACCAGGCGGACCGGTACACCCTGCTCATTGAACTCCGCCTCCCCGACGCTGCGCACGAAAAGGCGGTGCCCCGAGGCCGGAATCATCGCGACTTCCAAATCCCAGGGTTTGCCGCGGAAGCGGGCATCGTCCATGGCTTGACGCAGTCGGTCGCGCACCTCGTCCGGATAGAACGCCATGAAGCTCTCGAGCGTGGGCACATAGTCGTCCCGCACCTCGTGGATGCGCCGAACCTGGCTCGACCAGACGATCTGCCCGGTGCCGAGATCGAGTTCCCAACCGCCGATACCGGCCACCCTTCCCGTACGACGCAGAAAGTCTTCGCTCGCGCGCAGTGCCAGTTCCGCGGTCTTGCGTTGCGTCACATCGCGACCCACAACATGCACCAGCGACTGCCCTCCGGCCTGCCCGCGCGCACCCAGGCGCCAGGAGATCCAGCGCTCACGACCGTTGCCCGCAAAGACGCGGGCCTCGGCCGACACGGACTCGGAGGCAACCCCCGCCTCGTTGATGGCGGCTTGCATCAGCGCCCGGTCGCCGGGCAGCAGGCTCTCGAGAAGACTTCGATCGTTGAGTTCCGAAGGCGCAATATTGAAGAAGCGTCCGAAAGCCGGATTTGCATACATGAGCGTGCCGTCGGTGCGGACCACGGCGATGATCTCGGTCTGCTCTTCGATCAGCGCCCGATGCTTCTGCTCGCTTGCCGCGAGGGTCGCGGCGAAATCGCGCTGTGCGGCGAGGAGCGAAAGCACCTGGTATGCGGCAATGGCAATGGAAAGCAGCAACGCGAGCGATGCGAGTACCGCCCATAGCTGGCGATGCGCCAGGGTCTGGACCACCTCGTCGCCGAGCTTGTGATGTTGTTCCGAAAGCGTATTGGAGGCGGCGGCGATTGCAACACGCAGGCGTTCCATCAGGGCCTCGCCTTCGTCGGTCTTCACCACGGCCATGGCGGCGGCATAGTCGTGAGCGTCGGCGAGCTTGATGGTTTCGGCCAACTCCTCCAATTTGCTGGCGGCCTTGGCTTGAATCTCCGCTATGAGCCCGTACGAGGGAGGGTCCGCCTGCGCGATGTCGTACAGGCTGGCAAGTACTTTGGGCAACTGCGCGACCGCGGCTCGGTAGGGCTGCAGATACCGGTCGCGGCCGGTGAGCAAGTAACCGCGCTGCCCGGTTTCCGCATCACTCAAGGATATGAGTACGTATTGAAGGCGCGACTGCCACTCATTGAGCTGCTGTTGCTGCTCGCTGCTTGCGCGCACGAAGCGGGTTTCGCGCGCCAGCTGAAAAGCCGCGGCGGCGAACCACAGCAGTGACACCGCCAGCGCGATGGCGGTGATTTTCAAGCGCTTTTGCAGTGCCGCTCGCCGATCGGGCCCGGAACGATCCACCAAGCACGCATCCTTCAATTCATACAGACGGCGAGCGTGCCCAGATCTGACAGAATGCGGTGCGAAGGAGATCGCGTTTCCTGATTGAAGGATGCTGAGACGCCGGAAATTCAGCAAATCCCCTCATCGTTTCGGTAGCATTGATGCAGCGCGTTAAGGGATTTCCTCACCAATCAGGCAAAGGCGTGCCGGTGCTGCAAGAAACACGAAAGATCCTCGATCGGCTCGAGATGAGTCCGCTGCTCATGAAGCAGCACAAGGGATTGCCAAGCATAGTCAGCATTCTGACGGGAGAGGATCTCGATCATTCATGGTGGTCGCATCCGCAGAGTCGCCTTCTTTTTCGAGTGATGAGCGAACTGGCCGATCATCCCGATGTGCTCGTGTGCAAACTTTTGTTCCGCAAGGACACCTTCGTGCACCGACGGCTGTTTCCGGCCTTGCTGTGTGCGGCGCAGGCCGAAGGCGTCAGCCCTCTCGGATCTGCGGCGCGAGAGCTCCTAAAGCGTATCGAGGCCAGCAAGAACGCTCTTGCCGGCTCCGGCAGCGCCGCGAAAGAACTCGTCTTGAAGGTAAAGGTTCACGCTCTGGAGCTACACACCGACAGCGGCAAACACGAACTGAAGCTCGAGTCATGGCGATTGTGGGCGAAGCGCGCGGCGGTCATTCCCATGCCATCCTCGGCGGCGGCGGTTGTGGCTCTCCAACAAGCCGCGGAGGCATTGGGTGCGAAGAGCGCGGCATTGCCGTTTCAGCTCGAGAAATCGTGACCATGGACATGCGAGGGTAGTGACCTTCGTCACTATCGCGACGGCGGCCCTTACGACCAGACTGGCCTCGAGTCATAGCCCGGCCTGCACATGGAAAGCCCGCAAAGAATTTCTCTCATCATCGCCGAGGATCAAGACCTGGTTCGGCGTGGAATCGCCATCTCACTGGCATTGGCCGGCGACATCGCGTGTGTGGGCGAGGCGCGAAACGGCGATGAAGCCGTGAGGCTCGCGGCCGCATTGAATCCCGACATCGTTTTGATGGACCTGCACATGCCCATCAAGGGAGGCGTAGCGGCAACCCGGGAGATTCGTCTGCGGGACCCGAACATCCAAGTGCTGGTGCTCACCACGCTCAGCGACGATGACACTGTCTTCGAAGCTCTTCTCGCGGGCGCACACGGGTACCTGCTGAAGGATGTGGGCGACCAGGAGTTGCTCGACTCGATCCGCGCTCTGCACCGGCACGAGGCCGCGCTGACCCCACCGCTCGCGCAACGGATCCTCGATAAATTCCAGGACGAAGCGCGCAAGCCCCAATCCCGAGCACCGGGGTCTAAGGATGCGGCCGCTCCAGAGTTCGATCCCCCCCATAGGAAGAGTTTGACTAGCCACGAGGCGCGCCTGCTGACGCTGCTCGCGGACGGCAAGAGCGAGGTTCATGCCTCCGAGGCGCTCGGCTGCTCGGAAAGCGCATCGAAGTCCACCTTAAGCCGCATCATGGAGAAGCTGCACGTAAATTCCGATTTGGACCATGCGTTTCGAGGCCCGGGAGAGCCGTCGAGCCGGGGCGCGACATCCCGCGCGGAACAGCGCGACGATAAAAGATGACTTTCGTCACTTTCACAAAGGGCCTGTCGGCACCTGATTTCGAGCGCTCTTTTCCGTAGTTTGGCCGTAAAGATCGGAAAGGCAGCCTAATGTCCGTCGTAGAGAATGCACTGAAACGACCCTACACGGTGGTCGCAGTACTGATCCTGATCGCGTTGATGGGGATCGGTGCAGCGCTGCGCATGCCCGTCGACATCTTCCCGGAAATGGACATCCCGGTTGTTGCCGTCGTTTGGACCTACAACGGCATGAGCGCGCAGGACATTCAGAATCGCATCCTCACGCTGCACGAGCGCCAGCTCGCCTCCCTGGTCGACGACATCTCGCGCATCGAGGCCACCAGCTACCAGGGCGTGGGGGTGGAGCGGGTGTATCTGCACGAGGGCGCAGATGTATCTCGTGCCGTCTCCCAGCTGGCCAGCAGCGCGCTCGTCGTCCTCAAGTACATGCCGCCGAACATCACCCCGCCGCTGGTGCTGCGCTACGGTGCAACCGACGTACCGATCATCCAACTAAGCCTCTCGAGCAAATCGCTGACCGACTCCAAGCTCAACGATCTTGGACAGAACATCATCAGACCCGCGCTCGCCGTGGTACACGGCGCCGAGGTGCCCTATCCGTACGGCGGCAAGCCCCGCGTGATCATGGCGGACCTCGATCTGAATGCGCTCTCGGCCCGCGGGCTGTCCGCCTCCGACGTGAGCACCGCGCTTCAGCACCAGAACGTCATTCTGCCGTCAGGCGACGTCAAGATCGGGGACAAGGATTACACCTTGACCATGAACAATTCGCCGAACGTCATCGATGCAATCAACTCGTTCCCGATCAAGGAGGTGGGCGGACACATGGTGTTCATGCGCGATGTGGCGCATGTGCACGACGGATTTCAGGTCCAGACCAACTCCGTTGCGGTCAACGGCACGCCGGGCGCCCTCATGACCATCCGCAAGACCGGTGGCGTGTCGACGCTCGCGGTGATCGACGGCGTTCGCTCCGCGCTCAAGGAGATCCAGGCGATTCTTCCCAAGGACGTGCAGATCAAGCCGCTCTTCGATCAATCGGTCTTCGTGCGCGCCTCGCTCAACAGCGTGCTGCTCTCCGCAGGCATGGCGGCGGCTCTCACGGCGATGGTCATCATCATGTTCCTGGGGAACATCCGCCTCTCGGTGATCATCCTTGCCGCCATCCCGCTGTCGATCATCACCGCGGTGTTGTTCATGAAGTTCGCCGGACAGACCTTGAACACCATGACGCTGGGCGGATTCGCACTGGCCATCGGCATCCTGGTCGACAACGGCACGGTGGTGATCGAGAACATCGAAAGGCATGTGGCCATGCGCGAGCCGCTCTACAAGGCGGTCGTCACCGGTGCCAACGAGGTCGGCGTCCCGACCTTTCTCTCGACACTCTGCATTTGCATCGTGTTCGTGCCGGTGTTCCTGCTGCAGGGAACGGCAAAGTACCTTTTCTCGCCGCTGTCGTTGTCGGTGATCGGCTCGCTGCTAGCGAGCCTGGCGCTTTCGTTCACCATGGTGCCTGTGCTGTTTACTTATCTGATGCGCAAGGACGTGCACGCCTTCGACGCGAGCTCAGGTCCTGCGCCGAAACCCAAGGGCGGCTTCATGCGGTTCCAGGCCGGATTCGAGCGGCGCTTCGAGCGATTCCGCGAGTTCTACCGCGGCACCCTTTCCTGGGCGCTGTCGCAGGCGAAGGTCACGGTCGGCGCATTCATTGCTCTAATGCTGGTCTCCCTGCTGCTGTTCCCGTTCCTCGGTCGCGACTTCTTCCCTGAGGTCGATGCCGGCCAGATGCGCCTCCACGTGCGCGCGCCACCCGGCACGCGGCTCGAGAAGACCCAGCAGTACTTCGCGCAGGTGGAGGATGAGATTCGCAAGGAAGTCGGCGCAAACCAGATAGACGTGATGCTGGACAACATCGGCTTGCCTTACAGCGGCATAAACATGGCATTGAGCGATTCGGCCACCGTGGGTCCGATGGACGGAGAAATCCTCGTCTCGCTCGCCAAGAAGCACGCGGCTACGGCCGAGCTGATGGCGAAACTGCGGCGCGAGCTGCCGCGTCACTTCTCGCAGCTGCAGTTTTTCTTCCAGCCGGCGGACATCGTCGATCAGGTGCTGAACTTCGGCCAGCCGGCGCCGATCGACTTGCGCATTTCAGGACCGGATCAGGACAAGGTCTTCGACCTCGCCTCGAAAATGGCTCACGATCTTGGCGGAATCGCCGGCGTCGTCGACTCCCACGTATTTCAGGTGCCGAACGCCCCCGCGCTGACCGTCGACTTGGATCGGACCATGGCGACGCAGACCGGCATCACCCAGCAGGAAGCCGCGAACAACGTGTTGGTGGCCACCAATTCGAGCGCGCAGTCCGCCCCGAATTTCTGGATCGACCCGCGAAACAATGTGAGCTACCCGCTCGCGGTGCAGGTCCCCGGCTACAAGATCGGCTCGTCGCAGGATCTGGAAGCGCTGCCCGTCACGTCGCAAGGCTCGGCGAATTCCAACCAGCTGCTCCTCAATCTGGCCTCCTTCGGGCGCAAATCGCTGCCCATCGTGACCTCACAGCTGAACATCCGGCCGGTATTCGACGTGCACGCCGACGTGCAGGGGCGCGACCTGTATTCGGTCTCGCAGGACATCGAGAAGCTGATGGCCGCGCACAGGCCCGATGCCTCGACCGGCATCACCACGACGCTCAGCGGCCAGGTCGAGACCATGCGGGAGAGCTATTCCGGGTTGTTCACCGGCATCGCGCTGGCAATCGTTCTGGTCTACCTGTTTCTGGTCATGAACTTCCAGAGCTGGATAGACCCACTGATCGTTTTGATGGCGGTGCCCTTTGCGCTCGCCGGGGTCATGTGGATGCTGTACCTGTCGCAGACGCCCATGAGCGTGCCGGCCCTGATGGGCACTCTCATGTGCATCGGCCTAACGACGGCCAACAGCATCCTGGTGGTGAGTTTCGCCAACCAGCGCATGGAGGCCGGCGATCGTCCGCTGCTCGCGGCCATCACCGCAGGATACACCCGCTTGCGCCCCGTGCTGATGACCGCCGGCGCCATGATCGTCGGCATGGTGCCCATGGCGTTGGGCATCGGCGAAGGCGGCGAACAGAATGCGCCGCTCGGGCGGGCCGTGATAGGCGGCTTGCTGTTCGCCACGCTCGCTACGCTGGTCTTCGTCCCGACCATGTACGCCCTGCTGCGCAAAAAACCTGCACCGATCGCCCAGTCCCATGAAGGAACCGTCCATGCTTCCGCCTGATTCCAACGAGCGCAAGGATAAGGAAGGCGCCGTCAAAGCCAACTTCCCGGACGAGATCTCGAGGCACGAGCATGCACCGGTTTCCACCGAGTTCGCCGCCGACACCGGGCCGAAAACTCGGCGCACCGTGGTGATCGCGGCCATCGTGCTCGCGGTGGGCTTCGTCATCGTGAGCGTGGTGAAGATCGTGCATTCGCATTCGGTCGCAAGCGCCGGCGAGGAGGACTTCTCGCGCGCGCCGCCGGTGGACGTGATCACCGTGCATGCCGCCGTCGATGGGCAAGAGCTGTCTCTGCCGGGCGAAACAGCCGCCTGGTACGACGCCACCATCTATGCGAGGGTCAACGGTTACGTGGCCCGTTGGGGCGTGGACATCGGAGATGGTGTCAAGAAAGGCCAGATCCTTGCCACCATCGAGACGCCCGAGCTCAACGCCGAACTGAGCGCAGCGCAGGCGCAGCTCAAGTCCTCCGAGGCGCAGGTTGGCGCGCGCAAGGCCGAAGTGGAATTTGCCAAGACCACCAATGAGCGCTGGCGCGATTCGCCGAAGGGCGTGGTTTCCGAGCAGGAACGGGAATCGAAGAAAGCCGACTACGAGGGCGCCGAGGCCAAGCTGGACTCAGCGATCGCGCAGGTTGCGCTCGACAAATCCAAGGTGGATCAGTACACGGCAATGACCGAATTTCGCGAGGTACGCGCGCCTTTCGACGGGGTCATCACCGAACGCAAAATCGATGTCGGCAACCTTGTGACCGCAGGCAGCGGCGCCACGACCACTCCGCTTTACCGCATGGCGCAGACTACGCCGCTGCGCATCTTCGTCGATGTGCCGCAAAGCGCCGCGGGGGAGCTCATGAACGCGGGAGTGCCCGCCGAGATCCGCGCCACCGGCGCGATCGGCGGGGTCTTCGAGGGCAAGATCGCGCGCTCCGCCGAGTCCATCAATGCGCAGGCCCGCACGATGCGGGTGGAAGTCGACATGCCGAACGACAAACACGCTCTGGTTCCCGGCATGTACGTCACGGTCGGCTTCCGGCTGCCCGCGCGCGGCAGCGTCGAAGTGCCGGCGGCAGCCCTGCTATTCCGCGCGGGGAGCACCCAGGTCGCGCAGGTCGGTCCGGATGGCAGGGTCGTCTTCAAAAACGTCACCATCGCGCGCGACAACGGCACGTTGGTGGAACTCGCCTCCGGCGCGAACCCCGGCGACCATTTGGTCCTCAACATTTCCAGCCAGATCGCGTCCGGGGAGCCGGTGACCGCTCATCTTATTGACAAGCCGCCTGCGGCCACGCACTAGGAGGAGCCATGCGAGCCTTGCAGGTGTTGATGATTTCGGCGCTGGCTTCACTGTCCGCCTGCGCGGTCGGCCCGCACTACTATCAGCCTGATCCGCACGTGCCGGCCGCATTTGCTGCGAAACCCGCCGCCAATCCCCCGCAGGAGCCCGGCGCGACGCCGGCGGCGCCCACGGATCTTGCCGCCTGGTGGCATGCCCTGAACGATCCGAAACTCGACGCTCTGGTCGAGCGGGCGGTCAAATCCAATCTCGATCTTAAGATGGCACTCGACCGGCTGCAGCAGGCGCGCACCTACGAGGCGGTGATCGTCGGCCGCTCGTTGCCGGCGGCCGAGGCGAGCGGCGCGGTCGGCAAGGGCACCGGCAGCGATCTGACCAAGGGAAGAGCCGATACGCTGCTGCGCTCCGCCGATACCGGCGCGGGTCTCGAGCGCATAAATTCGATCGGCGGATTCGACGCCGCGTGGGAGATCGATCTGTTCGGAAAATTCCGCCGCGAGTTCGAGGCGGCGCGCGCGGATGCCCAGGCGGCCTACGCCGCACGCAACGACGTGCTCACAACCGTGGTGGCGGACGTGGTACGCGCCTACATTGACATGCGCGGTTTCCAGGTACGCGCGCGCATTCTGCATCAGGCAAGCGATGTGCTGCGCGAGTCGCTGCGCATCGTGAACATACGTTATCAGCGCGGCATCACCAACGAACTCGACGTGGCCCTGGCCACGCGTGAACTGGACAGCGTCGAGGCTGAAATCGCGCCGGTCGAGGCGCAGGCCAGGGCCGCGCAATATGCGCTCGCGGTGTTGCTTGGCGAGTATCCGGAACAGATGGCGCAGGAGTTGGCCGCTCCGGATATCGTGCCTACAATGCCCGCGGCCACCGCTGCCGGAACTCCGTTGGAACTCCTCAAGCGGCGGCCCGACGTGCAGCAATCGGAACGCGAACTGGCCGCGGCGACTGCGCGGATCGGCGTCGCCACGGCCAATCTGTATCCGAGCGTGGTCCTGAGCGGCGCCATCGGCGCGCAGGCTCAGGGTCTCGGCCTGCCTGGCATCGGCAAGCACATCTGGTCTTTCGGCCCCGGGGCCGTTTGGCCGCTGCTCGACTTCGGCTCGCTCGATGCGGAGGTCGACGTCGCAGATCTCAAGGCGCGCGCGAGCCTCGACAACTATCGCAAGGTCATCCTTCAAGCCGTCCAGCAGGTAGATACCTCCCTAGATGCATATGACGCCGAGCGGACGCGGTTGGATTCGCTGGGCAACGCGCTCGTTGCCGGTCAACGCGCCGTGGATCTGGCCAACCAGCGCTATGAGCGCGGCCTCACGGATTTCTTGAACGTGGTGGATGCGGAACGGCAGTTCTACGACCTGCAGGAGCAATACACGGCAGCGCAGGTCAACGAGGGCGAGCAGTTCGTGGCTCTTTATAAGAGCCTGGGCGGCGGTTGGGAGAACTATCAGTCGATCCCGTCGATCCGGCTTCCACAGCCCGCCGTGGTTGCAGCGTTCCGACGCCTGTTTACGGACATGGTGCCGCGTCGCGACCCGCAATGAGGTGACCAGCGGCGCCCTGCGCTAGAATAACCGCACAACGACAAAGGACGTCGCTTGAGCGTAGCCTTTCTCATCCTGATTGGTTTCGGCAGCGTTTGGCTCGCACTCGGAACTCTCACCATGCCGACGCACCGCGCGGTGCGGGCAGCAACCTGTTTGGGCGTCATCGTGTGTGCAGCGCTCCTTCTGGCTGCAGCTCCCACTTCCGTTGCGCACACGGCTGCCGAGTCGGATCGGTGGTGGGCGGGGGTCAAGAATCCATTCATCGCCGTGAATATCGCGCAATATTTCGCGATCGCGGCGGTGGTTATTGCCGGACGCCGGCAACGGCGCCCGGATCTCATCCTGCCCGGCATCTCGGCGGTCGTCGGCATCCATTTTTTATTTCTCGCACCGATCCTCGGCTATCCGTCCTACTATCTGACCGGGGCGGCCATGGTCCTCGCGGACGCGGCGAGTCTTGCCCTCCCAAGACTCTGGCGCCCCAGTGCCGCATCGCTGGCGAGCGGCGTCATCCTCTGGGCAAGTGCGCTGCTCATTCGGACCTGACGCATCTTCAGATTCGGTAAAATGCCACCCGCGCCTGAATCGCGGACCGGCAACTGCGCGTTAGGGCAACCACAGGCGGATTTGGCGATACGATGGTCAAGCCACGACAGGACATTGATTTCGAAACACTGGCCTCGCCCAGCACCCAGGATCTTGCCCCCAGTCAGCCGGCGATCGCCCGCGGGACGCCCTATGAATTTTGATGCCGCGCGCCTTCTCGAGGTGCCGGCCGGCGGCCCCTATTTATTGACACACTCGGTGGGTTGCCTTCCCGCCAGCGCGCGCGAAGCGTTGTTGTCCGGCTACATTCATCCCTGGAGTCAGGGCGGCGGCGATGCCTGGCCGAGCTGGCTCCAGGCTATCGGGCATTTCCGCGAGGCGCTCGCGGCTCTCTTCGGTGGACAATCGAGGGAATATTGCCCACAGAGCAACGTATCATCGGCGCTCACCAAAGTCCTGCCGGCGCTGCCGCGCTCCGATCCGAAACGTAACGTGCTGCTCGCTGCGGAGGACGCCTTTCCCTCGCTCGGCTACGTACTGAAACTTAGCGAGCGGCTGGGGTTTGAAGTGAAGCTCATTCCCAAAGCATTGGATCCTGGCATCGCCTCGACCTGGGAGCCGCTTCTCGATGAGCGCGTATTTGCAGCGCTCCTGACCCACGTTCACTCGAATACGGGGCTGGCCACCCGCGTCGAGGAGATCACGCGCCTGTGTTCCTCGCGCGGCATTTACTCGGTCGTGGATGTCGCCCAATCGGCGGGCATTCTGCCGGTGCGGGTCGATAAGTTCGCCAGCGACATCATCATCGGCAGCTGCGTCAAATGGCTGTGCGGCGGCCCGGGCGCGGGATTTCTATGGGTTCGCCCGTCGCTGCTCGAGGCGCTCGAGCCGGTCGATGTCGGCTGGTTCTCCCATGAAAACCCGTTCGAAATGGACATTCGCAATTTCCGCTTTGCGGCCGATGCGCGGCGCTTTTGGGGCGGCACGCCCTCCATCGCACCCTTCGTCCTCGCGACTGAAGGACTGCGTCTCGTCAAGAAGCTGAGTGTCGAATCCATCCTGGGGCACAATAGGATCCTGGCGCGCGCCTTTCTAGAACAGCTGCCGCAGTCGATGCACCCGAGGGCTGCACTTGAACGCGCGGGCGGCACCCTGTGTCTTGCGCTCGGGGAGCAATTTGAAGCGACGGTGACGGCTCTCAAGGATCTCGGCGCGCGCTTCGACACCCGGGGAAAGGTGATACGCATGTCTTTTCATGTCTGCAACAGTCTCGACGATGCAGTGAGCGTGGCGCAGATGTGGCCGCGCGCGAGGAGTGGTAAATGACTGCGAACGCCGACGCGTTCGATGGCTGGATCCGCGGATCGTTCTGCGCTATCAACACGGAACTCGAGAACTTGTATTTTTCGCAGCCCGACCGGGTTAACGTGCTGCCGCTTGGCGTGGAGCTCAAACAGCGGCTGCGGGCAGAGGGGCACGTGCACGTGGTGGCGCTCCTGGCCGAAGGCAACACCGGCGACGGCTTCAGCAGCGCATTCAACGTGCTCGGTAATGTGGGCATGTATCTGGCGGCATTGCGCCGCCATGAGCTCACCAATCCTGCGCGCGAAGAAAAGTCGCCGTTTCCGGAAGCTTCATCGCTGGCTCTGCATGTCGGCGCTTCACTCGGGATGGCGCCGCGCTTCGCCACAAGTCACCTCGCCACCCGCAACAAGGCGCTGGCCGGCATCCGCAAGAGTTTCACCTCGCTTCCCGACGAGTTTCTGTTCATCGATGAAAATACGCGGGGCATTCTTTGCTTCCAGCGAGCGGCCGACGCCCTGACCGGCATCGTGCACCTCGGCGTCACGAGCCCGGCGGCGGATGTGCTGTTCGAGGCCGCGGCCCAGGCCCTGGAGGCCGTTCTGGTCATCAACGAGCGGCTCTTTACCATGCTCGACGTCGAACGGTTCTTCTACTCGGTGCGCCCCTACTACAAGCCTTATCGCGTCGGCCGGCTTGAGTATCGGGGCGCCAACGCCGGCGACTTCTCCGGCATCAACCAGCTCGATCTGTTGCTTGGACTCTGTCGGGCGAGCGACACCTACTATTCACAGCTGCTTGCCGACAAGATGCTGTTCATGCTGCCCGAGGATCAGGCGAAGCTGCGCGAGTGCCTCACCTACCGAAGTCTGCTCGATGAGTTGCTGGACATCGCATCAGAACGACAGCATCAGCCCTGGTTCAAGGCGAGCGTAAAGTCGTTTCTGCGGGTCTGCGACCTGTTCGCGCGCAGCGCCGAACAACACCACGACCAACTGGTGCGGCGATTCATCGAGCTGCCGGCCAAGAGCATGCCAGCCGAGCAACAAAGCGGACTCACCGCCAGTGGGCCGCCGCTACCGGTGCTGCTGCGATCGTTGGAGGTGCTGCGCGACATGCGCATGGCACAGGCTCACGTCGGAGTCGACACACGTCACGAACAACTGGCCTATCTTCGCCGAATTGCGGTTTGAGAACCGCGACTCCGTCGGACGCCCGTTCTCTCGTCAGGAGAGGATGTAGGCAATGGATGCTGCGCCCCAGTGGCGGCCGCGGATGAACACGGGCGCACCCGCGGTCTTCATCATCACGAATTTTCCGCCGACCTCGCGCCGCATGGTCTGAAGCTGCACGGGCTTCTGGCTGCGAGCCGCCACCAGCATGGC
The DNA here is from genome assembly GCA_036494165.1 of Steroidobacteraceae bacterium. Classification (GTDB taxonomy): domain Bacteria; phylum Pseudomonadota; class Gammaproteobacteria; order Steroidobacterales; family Steroidobacteraceae; genus Bog-1198. The sequence continues at coordinate 4,877 of DASXOQ010000104.1, read as the reverse complement.
GCGGTGCTTGAAGAAGCGCCGGTTGCGGCTGTTGGCGTCGTTCCACTTCGGATCCGGACCCTGCGGCTTGGAGCAATACAGATTGTGGGTCGCCACGTAACAGTTGCGATCTATGCAGCGGCAGAACTGCACGTTGGGCAACTGCTTTAAGGCCCGTTCTTGAATGGGCGTCAACACGCTGTCCGCGGCTTCCGCATAGCGAGACAGGAATTGCTGGGGGTCGGTTCTCGGCACTTCGGTGTACTTGTCGCTGAACAAGTCCTCGAACGACACTTCGCCGCGCTCTATCGCGGCCTCGAAAGCGGCGCCGACTTCCTTGGCGATGTTGCGGATGGCCTCGAGATACGGAGTATCGGGTGTGTGCACCACGTCGGTGGCGACGGTGTCGACCAGATCCTCGAGCTTGTCCAGAAGCTTGGTGACTTCGCCGTCGGCGGCGCGCAAGTTCTTCGAAGCATCAGCGACACCGCCGTCGAGGGTGTCGAGCTCGCCGATCAGGCTGTCGCACTGTGCGAGATTGCCGCGGGCCGTTGCGGCGACCGTGCCGCTCAAGCTCGTCAACGTCTCGACGCTCTTTCCCACACTCGCCACCGCTTCCTCGATGTGCTTGGTGCCGTCGCGGGTCGCGACGGCATCCGCGGCCGCACCCGTCGACTCCTGCATCAGGGTGGCAATCTGTCCGGAGAGCGTGCCGATGGTCTTGCCGATCGTGGTGGTCACGGTGCGCGTTTCGGCGGCCAGCATCTTCACCTCGGAGGCGACCACAGCGAAACTGCGGCCCGCGGCCCCGGCGTGGGCGGCCTCGATGGTGGCATTGAGCGCCAGCAAGTTCGTGCGCCGCGCTATTGCGTCGATGGTGCCGGAAGCGCCCGCCACTTCGTCCAGTGATGCGCTGATCTCGCCAAGGCGTTTCTCCATGCGCTCGACGGCATCCACCAGCGTGGTCACGCGTGAGATGGCTTGAGCGATGGTCTGGCGCGAGGTATTGAGCGCGTTCTGCGCGGACTCGGCGGTGGTATGGGCGGTTTCGGAAGCGCGGTCTATCTGCTTGTTGGCCTCCACCATCGCCTCGGCGCTGTCGCGCAGACGCTTGAACTGCTGCTCCTGACGTTCGAACTGCTTGGCGACGTCGGTGAGGTGGCTGGCAGCGTCGTGCGCGTCGAGACCGATCGTGCCGAGTTTGCCGCTGAGCGTCCGAACCAGGCCAATGGCGGCCTGCAGTTCCTCACTTGACTGCGGGGGAGCTGGGATGGGCTCCATCTTCGTGGACATTGCGCTTCGATCTCCTCTGGGACGTAAAGTCTGGGAGCGGCCGAACTCCTTGATATACCAAATTTAACACGTTACCTAACAGCCCCGTATGCAACGGCTTTCTCAGAATTCACACCCTGACGCGGGACTTACCGGGCGGCGGGCATCAACTGGGATTTTTGCGCGAGGTTTTGGCTGCGCCACAGGTAGAGGGCGAGGAGCGGGGATGCCTCGGTTCGCATGGCGTGAGGTTCGAAGGGGGCATGGTGGATGACGGCGCTTTCGGCCTCTGCCGCAAAAAGCCCATCTCCTCTCTGCCACAAAGCGCGGCCGGCGAGGGGCACGTAAACTTCTTCGGCTTCGTGCCGATGAGGCGGATAGGTGGTATCGGGTCCCAATAGCAGCACCCCACAGGCCAGGTGCTCGCTGGCGGTCTCGCCCGACAGGCCGACCAATTCGGCCCAGCCGTAATTGTCGAGGAAGCTCTCCCCGACCTGGGCGGAGGTATAGCTTCGCCGCCACGCAAGTCGCGAGGCGGAGTTTTGCAGCTTGCCCGCGAACTCGGCGCAAAAGGGCCTCGCACCCGAGGCGAGACCGGGAAGATAGCGAAGCACCGGCAGGCTCGACGGTTCGATCGGGCGGCGCTCTGCGCCTGACATGGGCCAGGCGGCGAGGAACGTGTCCAGCAGCGGCGAGCGAAGCGCGCGGAGCAATCGATGAGCCGCCTCGGCGAGCGGCTCCCCGCCATCTGCGCCTCGCGCGCGGACGCCGAGCGGGCCCAATGCGCCGATCGAGCATTGTAGAAATTTCCGTCGATCGTCGTTCACGTGCGATTACTCCCGCCCCGCTCGCCTCTCGCGCCGATCATCGGGACGAAAACCCAGGTTTGAGGGACCGGTTCGACTTGGCTTTGGCAACTGACCGCCTCTCTGCGGTGCTCTCACGCCGGAAACTTTTAAACCAGTGGAGACCATCGTGAACATGCATGCGAACGAAGTATCTTTGCGCGTTTTGGCGGCATTTCTGTCCGTCATTATGACCTTTCTAATGTTTCTGCCGATGAAGGCCGCCTTCGGCAAAGCGGCGGCGGACCTGAGCGGCCACTATTTGGGCAGCATGGAAATCACCTCGGAGTACGGCCAGATTACCTCGCACCCCGCGGTGGCGGTGTTTCGCCAATCCGGCAATGCGCTCTTCTGAAGCATCGGCTTTTCGGCGGCTCGACAGACGCCGGTGCGGCAGGGGCGGATCCAAGGCGAAACCGCGAGCTTTTCGATCATGCTGGATGGCGGCATCCCGCTTAAGTTTCAGCTGACGGCGACAGGCGGCTTGCTCTCCGGCATCGCTCGTGCCAGGGCCGAGTTCGGACCGATCCACGCCAAGGTAAACCTGGCGCGCGATGACTGAGCCCAAGGGACCGACCGCAGCTAGCAGACCAATGTTGGCCAGGACAAGGACAGCCTCCCCCGCCAACAGCGGGCAGTCACTGAGTACGCCTCGAGGATAGGCGTAGAGTTTGTCCAAGAGTACCAAGATGCCGCGGCAGGCGGCGCAGACTCGGTCCAAACCCGGCAAGGGTTCACGGACATGCTTGGCTACATGTTGGGCAACGGTGCCCGCACAGTGCTGGTTGAGACGGCTAACCGGTTTGCTCGCGACCTGATGGTGCAAGAGAGCGGGCAAAAGATGCTGAAGGCCACAGGCATCGAATTGATTGTAGTCGATTCATCAGACAGCTTTCCCGCCTGACGGGTATATAGACATTCGCCCGCGGTAAACTGTTAGAAGCGCAATTCGACTATCAAGAATTGGAGGAGGGACCTCTTGTTATGGAAGAAATAGAATTTACTTGGTTCAGAGCGCTAAAGGTCTGGTGGAGCTTTGCGTGGCGGGCGTGGGTACTGATGGTTATCATCTTGTTTCCGGTTCAGATGATTGTTTTATTCGTCATCATGCCCGGCAATATGCCTGCGACAGTGACCTTGCCCGCGGAGCACAGCGCACCAATGGTGCCCGAGAACATGCGCCACACGTTTCTAATCATGTCTGTGATTTGGCCGATATTGATGGCCACGGCGGTAGGCGTGCAAGCCCAAGCCATGCGGTGGATGGTCAAGAAGACGCGATGGTCAGACTTTCGATTGGCGGTGATTTCGAATCGAAACGATCTCAGGGCGTAGGCCCTGCAATTCCTCGTGTTTGACCATCAACGTAACCAAGGCTATGCCAGTTGGCGGATCTCTCGCTTGCGCCAGACGTTCCCGGACGGCAAACACGTATTTCAGTACCGGCCCAAGTTCTAACGGACGAGCAAGTGCGAGTCACGTGCGCCGAAGTACTCGCGAAAGAGGGGCGGGTAACCTCATAAAGAGCTGCGCACTAAGTTCGGCGCAATCGGGAGCGTTAAGCGGATCGTTCAAATAGTCAGCGAGGAGAACGGCGAGAGCCGGCGTTCTTCTGACTCAGCTTTGTAGGAAAGCAGAGCCTATGACGACCATTTAGCCGAGGCGGCGGAGAAAGTATCGACTGGTTCGCACAATAGCGGCACCGAAAAACTAGAGTCAGTCGAAAAGCCGCCTAAGTACTTGAATTTATGGTGGTGAAGGAGGGAATCGAACCCTCGACCCCGGCGTTATGAATCCAGGGGTCACCTACAACTCCCACCTAATTCAAATACTTAGCTGATCTCTCCGACTTGGCGAATGCCGGTTTTGTCCGGATTTATTCGCAGGTTGGTCTTCGTGTACGCACAGAAACTGACACGGAGAATTTGGCATGAAAGTCATCAAGAGCATCGCGGCCGCGCCGATCGGCCGAGTGGCATCGATCCCCCGAAAGGACATCCTGGCAGAGTCGGAGGTCTCACCGATCCAGACACATTGCGAGGTGATCCACGCATCGGACCAGGACGATACGAAGGCGTATCTCTGGCATTGCACGCCGGGGCGGTTCAACTGGTTCTACGGGTGCGACGAGGACGTCCAGGTCCTCGAGGGCCGCGCAACGTTCTACGACATGCGCCGGCGGGAGCACTACTCGGCTCAGGCAGGCGATGTGATCTTCTTCGAGAAAGGCGACATGATCACCTGGACGATCGAGGAGCCCTTCAAGAAGCTCGCTGTGCTCCGCCCAGGGATACCAATGGTCGCCCGGCTGGCGAAGTTCGTGTGGGACTTGACAGTCGGACGGCTACGGCTTAAGCCGGCGCTGTAAGGCTGCGGCGTCCCTTGAGAATGGCAAGGCCCGCGAACAGAATCACGAGCGCCGTGCCCATGGCGCCCGGCGAAAGTTCCGGCATCAGTTCCGGCGAGACCGCCGGCGTCCAGGTCGTGCATACCGAGATGCCGCAAAGGGCAGAGGCCACGTGATCGTCCGCGATGTCGCCGCCGCCGAAGTTGAGCTCGGTGCCGCCGTGCGCAAGGATCGGCGTCATGGTGTTCAGACTTCCATCCGCGGAGTTGTAGGCCGTGGTTATCTGATTGATCGTTCCGCCGGCCCAAATGGGAAAGAATCCATCTGCGCCGGGCAACGTCGGCTGGGAATCGAAGAACGCCAGGAGCGCCTGATTGGCATCCTCACCATTCGCCGCCTGCCCTGGGCTCGCGACAGCCAGGCTGGTCGCGAAT